>NZ_AP027262.1:1662500-2262500 GCF_036322605.1 Erythrobacter sp. Dej080120_24 | reverse complement strand
GATCAGGCGGCTTTGCAGATGCTTGGCGGCGCGTTCCAACTCGGCCTCGTCATGCACTTCCACCAGCACGTCCATGCCGTGCTCGCGCGCAGCGGCCTCGATTTCGGCCATGGCGGTGTCTTCCAGCGCCGCGACGATGATCAGGATCGCGTCCGCGCCGATGGCGCGCGCTTCGAGACATTGCCACGGATCGACCATGAAATCCTTGCGCAGCACGGGCCGGGCGCAGGCAGAGCGGGCTTCAACCAGATAATCCTCATGCCCCTGGAAATAGGGGGCGTCCGTCAGGACGGAGAGGCAGGCAGCACCGCCCGCTTCATAATCGCGGGCGTGCTGTGCAGGCTGAAAATCGGCGCGGATCAGCCCTTTTGACGGGCTCGCCTTCTTCACTTCGGCGATCAGGGCAAAGCCGGTTTCAGCGCGGGATCGCAAGGCGGCTTCGAACCCGCGCGGCGCGGTGCGGGTCGCGGCGGCGGATTCGAGTTCGGCAAGCGTCATCGCCGCTTTGCGGGCGGTGACGATTTCACGCTTTGCGGAGCAGATTTCTTCGAGCTTGTTCATTGCGAATACCAAGGGCGCCGGGTCACGCCGCCATCCTGATCCAGTCGGCCAGCAGATCGCGTGCCTTTCCGCTGTCGAGCGCCTCGGCCGCCATGGCCGCGCCTTCGGCCCAGTCATTCGTCCTGCCCGCGACCACCAACGTGGCGGCGGCATTGAGTAGCACGGCATCGCGATAGGGGCCGGGGGTACCATCCAGCAGCGCCTTCAGCGCTTTGGCATTATGGACAGCATCGCCGCCGCGAATGGCCTCCACCGGGGCATGCGGCACGCCCACGGCGCTGGCATCGACGCGGCGCATTTCGAAATCATTGCCGGTGACATCCGCCAGCTCGTTTCCGGCGGCGAGGCTGAGTTCGTCCAGCCCTTCGTCCCCCGAAACGATGAAGGTGCGCTCTGTTCCCAGCTTGGCCTTGGCCTGTGCGTAGATCGGGACATAGCCGGGGCGGGCAATGCCGATCAGCTGGCGGGTGACGCCGGCCGGATTGGACAGCGGCCCCATCAGGTTGAAGATCGTCCGCTTGCCCAGCCTTTGACGGATGGGCTGGATGCGGCCCATCGCAGGGTGGTGGTTCTTCGCAAACAGGAAACAGATGCCGATTTCCGCAAGCGTCTTTTCCGCCGTGCGTCCGGCCGCGTCCATGTCGAGGCCCAGCGCCTCGAGCGTGTCCGCTGCGCCCGATTTGGACGATGCGGCGCGATTGCCGTGCTTGGCGACGGGAACGCCACAGGCCGCGACCACAAGGCTGACGGCGGTCGAAACGTTGAGCGTATGGTGTCCGTCGCCGCCCGTGCCGCAGCAATCGACCGCGCCTTCGGGAGCATTGATCGGGATGAGCCGCGCGCGAAGGGCCCGTGCCGCTCCGGCGATTTCATCAGCGGTTTCGCTCCGCTCTGTCATGGCGAGCAGGAACCGCGCGATTTCCTCGTCAGTGGCTTCGCCGTCGAGGATCCAGCCGAAAACTTCCTCGGCCTCGGCTTCGTTCATGTGCGGAACGGCAAGGGGGAGGGTCTTCATGCCTTGAGCCTTTCGGGCAGTTGCGTGTCGATCCCGCAAATCTTCAGGAAGTTGGCGAGCAGCGAATGGCCGTGCTCGGTCGCGATGCTTTCCGGGTGGAATTGCACCCCGTGGATCGGCAGCTCGGTATGGCGGAAGCCCTGAATGTGATTGTCGTCAGAGCGGGCATTGACGCTGAGGCAATCGGGAATGTCCTCAACGATCAGCGAGTGATAGCGGGTCGCGGTGAAGGGCGATGGGATGCCTGCGAAAACGCCCGTCCCGTCATGCGTAACCGGGGAAGTCTTGCCATGCATCAACCCGCCGCGCACCACCTTGCCGCCAAAGAACTGGCCGATCGACTGGTGGCCGAGGCACACGCCCAGCAGCGGCTTTCCGGCATCGGCGCAGGCCGCCACCAGATCGAGGCTGATCCCGGCCTCGTTCGGCGTGCAGGGGCCGGGCGAGATCAGGAACCCGCTGGCATTGGTGGCCAGCGCCTGCGACGCGGAAAGCGCGTCATTGCGCTCCACCCGCACTTCTGCGCCCAGTTCCATCAGATAATGGACCAGGTTGAAGGTGAAGCTGTCGTAATTGTCGATGACGAGAATCATTACCGGGGCTTTCGCGGAATTGCACGGGGGGTTCAAGGCTGTGTGATTGCCCGATGTCGTTTGCGCCATGCCCTGTCAGCTACAAGAGCCAGAATGACACCGGCAGCATAAGCAACAATGTCGCCCCAGCTGAAAGTCGTTCCCAGAACCACGCGGGCAACAGGATTGTGCTGTAATCCGAGCGCGGTGAGCGCGTCGAGATATTGCATCGCTTCGATAACGACACCTTCGAGGAATGCGAAAACGGCGGCAAGTATGCGCGGCAGATCGACAATCGCCAGAACCGCGCAATAGACCAGCATGACCGCCAGAACATCACCCAGAACGGGCCTCACGAAGTTGTCCCTGACGAACAGCGCAATCACGATTTCGACAAGCAGAAGCCCTGCCGCGGCAAAGGCGTAGCCGCGATCAAGCCTCACGCTATTTGCCCGCAAACTTGTCCGTCGCGCGCACCAGTCCGTCGGTTATGCCCGGTTCGCTCGCGGCGTGGCCGCCGTCGTCGACGATCCACAGTTCGGCCTGAGGAAGCACTTTCTTCAGCGCCCATGCGCTTGTCGGCGGACAGCAGATGTCGTGGCGACCCTGCACGATGATCGTCGGGATATGCGCGATCTTGTGCGCGTCGCGCAGCAATTGGGCTTCCTCGAGGTAGAAATCATTGAGGAAATATCGCGCGCAAATGCGGGCGAATGGAACCGCCTTGGCCGGATCGGCGAAATCGTCGAGCAGTTCGGGATTGGGCAGCACCGTGGCGACTGAACCTTCCCACAACGACCATTCACGCGCCGCGGCAAGGCGGGTCGCCTCGTCATCGCTGGTCAGGCGATCGTGATAGGCCTTCACCAGGTCGCCGCGTTCATCCTCGGGGATTAGGCCGGTGAAGCTGTCCCACTGTTCCGCCATGATTTCGCTCGCGCCCTTGACGTAAAGCCAGTCCTTCTCCGTCTGGCGGGCAAGGAACACGCCGCGCAGCACCAGTTCGGTCACGCGGTCAGTGTGCGTCTGGGCGTAAGCCAGCGCCAGCGTCGCGCCCCAGCTTCCGCCGAACACCTGCCACGCCTCATGCCCGCACATTTCGCGCAAGCGTTCGAGATCGGCGACAATGCGCCATGTGTCGTTGTGCTCGATCTCGGCAAAAGGGAGCGATTTGCCGCAGCCGCGCTGGTCCAGCAGCAGCAAGTCATACAGCGCCGGGTCCCACTGGCGACGGTGCGACGGCGCCATGCCGCCACCGGGGCCGCCGTGCAGGAATACAGCCGGTTTCGCCCCCGGAGTGCCGACGCGCTCGTAATAGATCTGATGCCCTTCGCCGACATCGAGCATGCCCGTTTCGTAAGGCTCGATCTCGGGATAGAGCGTGCGTTCGTAGCTGCGGATATTGCCCGGGGTCATCATTTCTTCTCCACCACGATCAGCGGCCCGACCCGGCCGCGATCCATCCGGCCTCGGGCCGGATCCCACAAGGACGAGGTTCGCGCGTCAAGGAACAGCGCGTTTTCGACCTTCAATTCATCCCGGAAATACCGCGCCAGCTTGCCGTAGCTGAGCGGTTCCTGCGAAATCACGAAATGCGCCTTGCCGTCAGCTGACACACCTACGCCGTTGCGGATCGACTTGGACGGACCATCGTCCTGAATTTCCGGGTGCAATTCGCCGTTTAGGACCAGCATCGGCCCCGATTGCGTCCCGAATTGCGGGCGATCCCCGACGGTCCGCAGGAAAGTCTCGGTATCGAGAATGCGCCAATTGCCTTCCGATCCGAAGAACACGCCATTGGGTTTCAGGAAGAAATTGCCCGATCCGTCCGCGCGGTTCAGTTCGACGAGACGATCCGAATCCTGCACGAAATAACCCAACGGCTTGAGATCATCGCCATAGGCCCCGCCATTCATCACAAAGGCGATGGCACCTTCGTTCTTGCCTGCGGCCCAGCCTTCGATCGTACCTGCATTGTCCCCGCTCACCGGAGCCAGCGCGGCAGAGATGCGGTGCAATTCAGGGTCGGCAATGCAGTGGATCAGCGGCACATCTTCGAAAGTGGCAGGGGAACAGGCTGCCCCGGCGATCGCCTCTGCCGGAGCTGACTGAACGATCTCCTCAACCATATCGACCGCGATCGGCTCGCCCAGCTCGGTGCGAACCACCGGCTCGCCCTCGGGCTGGGGTTCACACGCGCCAAGCGCCAATGCGCCCAGAATTACAAACGCGAACCTCATGGCGTGATCTTTCGTACAAGATAGGCTGCGTTGAAGGCGCCGGAATTGGCGAAAACCAGATCGGGGACGGTGTCCCCGTCGAAATCGCCAATGGCAATGCCATAGCTGTTGAACGGGTCTTCCTCGACATGCACCTGCGCAAATCCGCCGCCCGCCTGCTGCAAATACAGGAAATTCGGGCGCTCCGAATTGGCAACGGCGATATCGCCAAGCCCGTCGCCATCGAAATCGGCCGCGGCCAGTGAATAGCAACCATCATCCGCCGCGCCAAAGCGCTCAGCGATGCGATAGCCTGCGCCGTCACGCCGCAGCACCGCGTTGCTTGCATCGAGGCTGCACGACACGAGCTCTTGCTCCCCGTCACCATCGAGATCGGCCGCGACAAGTTCACGGCTAGCGCCCAGAAGCGATGGCAGAGCCAGCTCGGTAAACTGGGCCGCTCCATCGTTGCGCATGACCACGCTTGCCTGCCCGTCGCGCCGGGCAAACAGCAGATCGGGATCAGCATCCCCATCGATGTCGGATATGTTCACGCGGATCGAAGCGGTGTCATCGGCGCCGATAATGCGCGGACTGGCGAATGCGCCCTCTTCGGTGCCTGAAAGCAGCAAATCCGGATCGCCGCGCCGGGCGATGACAAGATCCAGCAACCCGTCACCATCGATATCGGCGAGTGCGCCGCCGCGCGAATCTCCGCCGGTGCCGTCGATTTCAAACGCGAGAGTGAAATTGCCCCTGCCATCATTGTGGAAGGCGCGCGCCGGCACCGCATCATGGATGGCCACCAGGTCAAGATCGCCGTCGCGATCAAGGTCGCCTGACAAAAGCTGATATGTCGGCAGGGCGACATCGCCAATCGGGCGAGCCTCTAGCATTCGGCCATTGCCGTGGTTGAGATAAAGCCGATCCTGCTGCGGCCAATGGCGCCCGTTGGACACCGCGATATCCAGATCGCCATCGCCATCAAAATCGGCAAGCGTCACATGCGCGGAAAGCTCCTCCGCCCATTCGAACACGAGGAACGGCGATGCGATGACCCGAACGGAATTGCGGCTTTCGCCCGGTTCTTCAGCAATTGCTGGCGCACCGAAAAGCGTTACCGCGATTGCGGCAAGGGCGCGCCTCATTGGCCAAACCCCGGCTCGCTCGCGACCCGCACAGCCTCACGCGCGGCGGCGATCAGCGCGCCCGCCTTGGCCCGGCATTCGGCGAGTTCGTAATCGGGATCGCTGTCAGCAACGATGCCTGCACCCGCCTGAACATGCATCACCCCGTCCTTCACTACGGCGGTGCGCAGCACGATGCACGAATCGACCGAGCCGTCTGGCGCGAAATAGCCGACACCCCCGGCGTATGGCCCACGCGTTTCCGGCTCCAGCCCGGCGATGATCTCGCAGGCCCTGATTTTCGGGGCGCCCGATACGGTGCCCGCCGGGAAACCGGCGAACAGGGCATCAAGCGCATCTCTGTCTTCGGCGAGGCGACCCACCACATTCGATACGATGTGCATGACATGGCTGTAGCGTTCGATGGTGAAGCTGTCAGTCACTTCCACACTTCCACGCGCCGCCACCCGGCCGACATCGTTGCGACCCAGATCGAGCAGCATCAGATGTTCGGCCAGTTCCTTGGGATCGGCCAGCAGCGAAACCTCGTTCGCTTCGTCCTGCGCGCGGGTTGCGCCTCTGGGGCGGGTTCCGGCAATCGGGCGGATGGTCACTTCGCCGTCGCGTACGCGGACAAGGATTTCGGGCGATGAACCGACAATTGCGAAACCGGGCAGGTCGAGGAAATAGAGGAACGGGGAAGGGTTGACCCGCCGCAGCGCACGATAGAGCGCCAGCGGAGGCAGTTCGAATGGGCAGGTGAAACGCTGTGCCAGCACCACCTGAAAGATGTCGCCAGCGACGATGTAATCCTTCGCCCGCGCCACCATCGCCTTGTAATCGTCTTCCGCCATGACGGCGGAAAGCGTCGGCTCGGCCAGATCGCCCGCAGTTCGCGGTTCGGCAGGGCGCGGCTGCGCCATTGCGCGCAGCGTTTCGTCGATCCGTTCGCCCGCAGCGGTGATAGCGGCAGCGGCATCATCGGCGCTCCAGATCGGCGCGATGCAGAACAGCTCATCCGAAAGCCCGTCAAACACCAGAATGACGGTGGGGCGGACAAACAGCATGTCCGGCAGCGCCAGTTCACTCGGGGCGGCGCGTGGCAGGGTTTCGACCAGTCCGATCGTCTCATACCCGAAATAGCCGACCAGACAGGCCAGCGCCGGGGGCAGGGGGTTTTCAGCTTCGGGCGGTGTTTCGATGCGGCAGGCATTGGCGAGAGCGCGCAGCTCGCTCAGCGCATCGCCATCGCAAGGCGTGAAGGCATCGCGATCGCTCTGCCAATGCGGATTGATCGCGGCGGTGCCTTCGCTGGCGCGGAACACCAGATCGGGATCGAGCCCCAGCAGGCTGTAACGCCCGCGCACTTCGCCGCCTTCGACCGATTCGAGCAGGAAGTCACCGCGCCCCGGCACGATCAGGCGGCGCGCCGCACCGACGGGCGTGTCGCTGTCTGCAACCACCCTGCGCCAGACAAGCGCGGGCCGTCCTTCCGCCAAGGCGGCGGCGGCAACGGCAGCGTTTTCAAGTCCGGCGGGGAAGGGCGCTTTCTGTGTCACTCAGAGATCTTGATCGCTTGTGCAGGCCGGATCAGCTTTCGCCGGCCAGCGCCTTGCGTAGCGCCTCGATCGCTTCCTCGTTCCGCTCGACACCGACTTCGGCACGGATCGCACGGGCAAGCTGGGCGGCGTATTCATTGGTCAACGCCGGGGCGAGCTGGGCACGGGTCTGCGCCAGAAGGCCCGAGTTTTCCTCGATCGGATCGGTTTCGATCGTGTCGAGATCAACGACGTACCAACCCAGATCGTTCGAATCCTCCAGCACCTTGGTCGAACCGCGCGCCATCGAGAACATCAGCACCAGCGGAGCGGGAATGCTGCGGTTCTGGCCCGAAAGCAGTTCGGTGCGGCGCAGGTTGATGTTTTCGATCTGGTTCAACCGCGCGTCTTCCTCGCGCATCGCCTCGTTCAGCGATTTGCCACCGCGAACAGCGGCGAGGATACGGTTGGCCACGTCCTTGGCTTTCTTGTTGCCCTCTGCCCGGCGCCACGCGGCGGTCACTTCCTCGCGCACTTCGGCCAGCGGCGGAGCGGCGCTTTCGGTGATTTCCTGCACGTCGAACACCAGGAACTGCGCGCCGGGGACCAATTCGGCCAGCTGCGGCTCGCTCTCGTCCATCTGGAACGAAACGTCGAGGATCGGGCGAAGGCCCTGCGGAATGCCCTGTCCGGGCAGGCCGAAGAGGCGACCATCGGCGGTAACGCCGGGAATGGCTGTGACTTCGAGCCCGAATTGCTCCGCGACATCGGTGAGCGAGGTTCCGGTGTCGACCATCTCCTCGATCCGGCTGCTCAGGTCGATCAGTGCCGCAGCGCGGGCTTCCTGCTGAAGCTGGGCGGCGATATCGTCGCGCACATCGGCAAGCGACCGCGCGGCGATCTTTTCGACATCATCGACCCGCGCGACATACCAGCCAAGGGTCGACTGCGCCGGTTCGGCAATAGCGCCTTCATTGGCAGTGAAGACTTTCTCCATCACCGCGAAACTGGTGGCCGAAGACATTTCGTCACGGGTGCGCAGCCCGCCGGTCGAAACCTGGAAGCCCGCTTCGCGTGCTGCCGCTTCGAGCGAGACGCCACCGCGGATCCGTTCGACCAGCGCCTTTGCAGCCTGTTCGGTCGGAACGACAAAGGATGAAATCGCCCGGCGTTCGCTCGCGGCGTACTGCGCCTTGTCCTGTTCGAAGCGCGCGGCGATCTGCTCGGCTGTTGGCGTGATGTCCGCGTCGACGCTGTCCGCACCGAATGCCGCGAAACGCAGCGTGCGGCGTTCGGGCAGGATGTAGTTGGAGCGTGTCTCGCTGTAGAATGTGTTGAGCTGTTCCGCCGTGGGATCGCCTTCGGGCGCGAAAGCCATGCTCGGGATCAGGCCGATCTGGCCCTTGCGCCGTTCGAGCACCAGCGCGGCGTATTGGCGCGCGGCGGCTTCGGGCATTTGCGGTGCGCCAAGGGCGGAACGCAGCACCATCTGTGCGAGCAGGCCGTCGGCGATATCCTTGCGCAGGATAGCATCGGTGATGCCCTGACGGCGCAGCGCGGCCTGATAGGTCTCAGGGTCGAATTCGCCGGTCAGGTTGCGGAAGGCGTTGATCTTCAGGATTTCGCTGTTCACCAGATTGGCACCGGCACGCAGGCCGTATTTCTGGGCAAAGATCCCGGTCGAATAGCGATCGATCAGCAGGTCCAGCTCATTCTCGAGCCCGCCCTGGGCGACGAATTGCGGCATGGTGATGGTCGGGTTCTGATCGCGCGCCCGGGTCAGCGCATTGTTCATCGTGCCGGTCATTTCGACCGTGGTGATGCCCTCGTCGCCAACGACGGCCACCTTGTCATCACCGGCCAATCCGCCAAACGTCGCCGAGCCGGAAATATCGCTCGCAGCAAAGGCCAGCGCGACCACCACGAGAAAACCGATGAAGATCGGCAGGCCGATTTTCGACTGAAAGAATTTCCGAAAGAGCGAAATCATCTGTGCGTTTTCCCGGTATCCGTATTCGCGCGGAATATTTGTGCCGTCCGAACGAAGGTGCGGACTTGTCTTGAGCCGACCGAAACCGTGGGATTGTCCAAGGCGGGTCCCTGATCGCGGTCTGGAGCAGCGCTTTATCTGCCCTGCGACCTCGCGGCAACAGGTCAGAGCACGTTTTGACTAAAGTGATCCACTCGGCTAGCGGACGCGGCCCCTCGACCCTACATCGGGCCCTCGGATTCGTATCATCCCAAGTAAAGTTCAGGAAATTCAGATGCCCCAGCGGCCCTACATCGTTGGAAACTGGAAGATGCACGGCACCCGCGCCATGCTTTCCGAAGCCCGCGCCATCGATCGCGCGGCTCAGCGCCATATGAAGGTCGAAGTCGCAATCGCGCCGCCTTACACGCTGATTCACCCCGTCCACCGCGAAGCGGAACAGATCGCTGTGGGGGCGCAGGATTGCCACCACAACGCGAGCGGAGCGCATACCGGCGACATTTCGGCGGCGATGATCGCCGACGCCGGAGGGAAGTTCGTGATCCTCGGCCACAGCGAGCGGCGCCAGAACCACGGCGAAAACGATGCGCTGATCCGGGCGAAGGCCGAATCCGCGCTGGCGGCGGGCCTGCGCATCATCATGTGCTGCGGCGAAAGCGAGCAGACCCGCGATGCTGGCCGTGCGGTTGCCTTCGTCAAGAAGCAGCTCAAGGCTTCGCTGCCGGAAGAGATCGAAAATGCGGCTGAGCGGCTCACCATCGCCTACGAACCGATCTGGGCGATCGGCACGGGCAAGACGGCGACCGTCGAAGATATTGCCGAAATGCACGCAGAAATCCGCGCCCTGCTGATCAAACTGCTGGGCGAGGAAGCCGGCAGTGAAGTCCGCATTCTTTATGGTGGTTCGGTAAAGCCGGAAAACGCAGGCGAAATCCTTTCCACTCCCGAAGTGGGCGGGGCTTTGGTGGGCGGTGCAAGCCTTACTGCCGACAGCTTCATGGGCATCGCACTGGCTGCAGGCGACCCCGACGAAGGATAAGGCACGGCTATCCGCGCTTGCCCTTGGGGCTTTGCATCCCTAAGTGCGCTTCACCGTTTTACGTCTATCAGAAGAAAACCATGTCGCTGTTCATCATCCTCACCGTGATTCAGGCCATTGTCGCCGCCGCTCTGGTCGGCGTCGTGCTGATGCAACGTTCGGAAGGCGGCGGCCTTGGTATCGGCGGCAGTCCCTCGGGTGCACTGGGTGCGCGCGGTGCGGCCGACTTCCTGACCCGTTCGACCAAGTGGCTGGCAGTCGCTTTTGTCGCCCTTTCGATCCTGCTTGCTGCACTGGCGGTTAGCCAGTCGAGCGTAGGCGATGTGACCACCACGCTTGATCGTGACGTCACGGCGCCGACCTCGGGCGATCTGTTGGGTGGCCCGGCCTCTGGCGCACCGGAAGCAGGAGCGGCATCGGCGGATGATCTGCTTGGCGCACCGGCCGGAGAAACGGCTCCTGCGGGCGAAGAACCCGCCGCCGAATAAACCGCTCAGCGGTTTTTCGTTTCATCATTGTGGATGGGGCGCATTTGACGCCTCAATTCGCTTGCCCCGAATCCAACATAACGCTTAAGGCCCAACTCCCATGGCGCGGTTCATTTTCATCACCGGCGGCGTGGTCTCCTCGCTCGGCAAAGGTCTCATGGCTGCCTCTCTGGCAGCGCTCCTTCAGGCACGCGGGTACAAGGTGCGCATCCGCAAGTTCGATCCCTATCTCAACGTCGATCCGGGCACGATGAGCCCGTATCAGCATGGTGAGGTCTATGTCACTGATGACGGGGCGGAAACCGATCTCGACCTTGGCCATTATGAACGCTTTACCGGCGTATCGGCGCGGCAGAGCGACAACATCACTTCGGGCCGGGTCTATCGCGACATCATCGCCAAGGAACGTCGCGGCGATTATCTGGGCGCGACGGTGCAGGTCATCCCGCACGTTACCGACGCGATCAAGGAATTCGCGCTGGCCGACAGCGAAGGCCATGATTTCATCCTTTGTGAAATCGGCGGGACGGTGGGTGACATCGAATCGCTGCCCTTCATGGAAGCGATTCGCCAGCTGCGGAACGAGCTTGAGCCGATGCAGACGCTGAGCGTGCATGTCACGCTTGTCCCCTACATCGCCGCTGCGGGCGAATTGAAGACCAAGCCGACGCAGCATTCGGTGCGTGAACTGGCGAGCCTCGGGATCAAGCCTGACGTGCTGCTGTGCCGCGCAGAGCATCCGATTCCCGATGGCGAGCGGCAGAAAATCGCCAATTTCTGCAACGTGCGCAAGGAAGCGGTGATCCCTGCGCTCGACGCGCCGTCGATCTATTCGGTTCCGCTGCAGTATCACGAAGAAGGGCTTGATGCGGAGGTCCTGCGCGGCTTCGGCATTACCGACGCACCTGCGCCCGATCTTTCGGCCTGGAACGATGTGACCGACCGCTACTTCAACCCCGAAGGCGAAGTCACGATCGGTGTGGTCGGCAAATATGTCGGCCTGCCCGATGCCTACAAGAGCCTCAACGAAGCGCTGATCCACGGCGGCCTTGCCAATCGGGTCAAAGTCAACATCAAGTGGATCGACGCGGAAATCTTCGAAGGCGAGAACGAAAGCGAGATCGTTTCCGCGCTCGAACCGATGCACGGCATTCTGGTGCCCGGCGGCTTTGGCGAACGTGGTAGCGAAGGCAAGATCGCCAGTGTCCGCTTCGCACGCGAACGCAAGGTTCCGTTTTTCGGCATCTGCCTGGGCATGCAGATGGCCTGTATCGAAGGTGCACGCGCTGCCGGTTTTGAAAAGGCATCCTCGACCGAGTTCGGCGAGACGAGCGAACCTGTCGTCGGCATCATCAGCGAATGGATGAGCGAAGAAGGCCTGCAGCAGCGCGAGGAAGGCGGCGATCTGGGCGGCACGATGCGTCTGGGTGCCTATGATGCGAAGCTTTCGGGCAACAGCCATACCTCGCGCATGTATGGCGGGGCGACCACCATCTCCGAACGTCACCGCCACCGCTATGAAGTCAACAGCGCCTATATTGAGCCGCTGGAACGGCAGGGGCTGGTTTTTGCGGGCATGTCACCCGATGGCTTGCTGCCCGAAATCGTGGAGCGCCCGGATCATCCGTGGTTTGTCGGCGTGCAGTTCCATCCCGAACTGAAATCCAAGCCGTTCGACCCGCACCCGCTCTTTGCGGGCTTCATTGCAGCTGCGCTGGAGCAGTCGCGACTCGTGTAAGTTCGTCCGGCTAACGGTCACCCGAGGTCTGCCGTCGCCGGTTGTGCTTAGCATACGGTAAAAATGCGAGCGGGTTGAAAGGCTTCCGGCTTTTCAGCCCAATTTGGGCGGGTTTTTGTGTCGCAATTTTACAAGTTTTTGAAATACCACTTGCGTCGAACGCGGCATCGGGTTTAGCCAACGCAGGCTACAGGTTTCAGTAAGGGGTAGGGGGGTATGGTATCCCTGTCTTTGATTGGAGCCTAAACAGGGTTTCGCAGCAGGCCAGGTATCTGGCGCTTTACAGCAAGGCTGCAACGAGCTCGCACCGGAGTTGACCGTCTTCTGCGACCCGGACGGTCATAATCGGTCGAGGCGACCATGTGTCGCGGGGGCTTGTCCGAAAGGACAGCCCCCACTTAATTTCAACTTCGATTGTGAATTGGCAGCATCAAGATATTGATGCGCGTGCCTTTTGCAGGTCAGGCCGCGTCGGCGGCGTCCTTGCCTTCGGCATCCTTTGCTTCGCCATTGCTTGTCGGAACCGCGGTCAGCCGGGTGCCGCCGTTCACGGCAATCTTCTTCGGCTTCATCGCTTCGGGCACTTCGCGCACCAAGTCGATGATCAGCAATCCATCGGCCAGATCGGCGTTTTCGACCCGGACATAATCGGCCAGTTCAAATCGGCGTTCAAATCCGCGATTGGCGATCCCGACGTGCAGCAATTCGGAACCGTCGTCGACTTCGTCGCGCTTCTTGCCTTGTACGGTCAGCAGGTTCTGCTGCGCGGTGATATCGATATCCTGAGGACGGAAACCGGCGATTGCCAGAGTGATGCGGTAATTGTCCTCACCACGGCGCGCGATGTTGAAAGGGGGATAGTTGTCACCCGTGTTCGCGCGCGCCTGATTTTCGAGCAGGTCGAAAAGCCGGTCAAAACCGACGGTGCTGCGGCGATAGGGGGTGAAATCAAGACGTGACATAATTCAAATCCTCTTCATCTGAGCAATTTGTTGGTTGCGGACCTGCCTCATGCAGCATCCGCATTGTGCCGCCGGTAGCTGTTCCCCAAACACTGGCGGAACCCGGCGACAGATCTTAATTAGGTGTGGTACAAAGGCTTTCAAGAGGTCCTGAGCCGGGGCCGAACGGGATGGAACATGAGCACGCCGACAATCGACATCTACACCAAGTTCGCCTGCCCCTTTTGCGTCCGGGCCAAGCATCTGCTGCAAAAGAAGGGCGTCGAATTCAACGAATACGACATCACGCTTGGCGGGCCGAAGCGCGAAGAGATGCTCGCCCGTGCACCGCAAGCGCGCACCGTGCCGCAGATATTCATCGGCGATACCCATGTCGGCGGATCGGACGATCTCGCCGCGCTTGAAGAAGCGGGTGAACTCGACGCGCTTCTGGCGGGTTGAATGACTAAAATTGCCGTTCTTCAGATGACTTCGGGCATCGACCCGGAGGCAAACATTGCCGCCATCATTGCTGCGATACGTCAGGCGGCAGAGAACGACGCCGAGGTGCTGTTCACTCCGGAAATGTCGGTTTTGCTGGACCGTGATCGGCGGCGTGCAGCGCAGTGGATCAACGAAGATTACGAGCAATCCGTTATCGACGAATTGGCCCTGATGTCTGCCAAGTGGCAGATCGACTTGGCTCTTGGTTCAATGGCTGTTCCTTTCTGCACCGGAAAATCGGCGAACCGGTCGCACTATTTCCGGCAGGACAACGAGAATCCCGTCACTTACGACAAGATCCACATGTTCGACGTGGACCTCGCCAATGGTGAAAGCTGGCGTGAAAGCAACGCCTATCAGCCGGGTCAGGAAGTGGTGACGATCGACGGCACACCGCTGGGCCGCCTTGGCCTCACCATCTGTTACGACCTGCGCTTCCCCGATCTGTTCTCCGCGCTTGGGAAGCGGCGCTGCGATGCGATTGCGGTCCCGGCCGCTTTCACCCGTCCTACTGGCGCCGCGCATTGGCACGTCATGCTCCGCGCCCGCGCGATCGAGGCGCAGGCCTTTGTCATCGCCGCCGCGCAAGTGGGCCAGCACGAGGACGGGCGCGAAACCTATGGCCACAGCCTTGTCGTCGATCCGTGGGGAGAGGTGCTGCTCGACATGGGCGGGGAAGGGCCGGGCCTCGGCTTCTGCGACATCGACCTTAGACGCATCGCCGAAGTGCGAGCGCAAGTCCCCAGCCTTGCCAATGCCCGCAAAATTCCCAATTAGCGCGGCATGATCGTTTTCGACCTTCATTGCCCCCGCGGCCACCGGTTCGAAGGGTGGTTCGGCTCCTCCTCGGATTATGAGGAGCAGCAGGCGCGCGGGCTTGTCACCTGCCCCGAATGCGGATCGGCAGAGGTCGGCAAGGCGCCGATGGCTCCGGCTGTTCCGGTAAAGGGCAATCAGCGCGGTGATACTCGCCCGGTGCAGGCCCCTGCGGAATCCGGTGACGGCATGATGGCGGGCGGCTCGATCCCGCCCGAAGTGCTGAAGGCGATGCGCGCTCTGGCGGAGGCTCAGGCCAAGGCTTTGAAGCAAAGCCGGTACGTCGGAGACAAACTCGCCGATGAAGCGCGCGCCATGCATTACGGCGACAAGGATCTCGAAGCGATCCACGGCAAGGCGACGCTCAAGGAAGCGCAGGAATTGCTCGACGAAGGCGTGCCCGTCGCCCCGCTGCTGGCCCCATTTACTCCCCCTGACGAACTGAATTGAAGCCCTTGTTTGTATGTTCGCCCATCCGGGCGACCTCCTCGCTAGGCGCGCAGCAAAGCAGCGCCCGCTGCGGGGCCCGCATTCACGCTTGCGGTCGCTTGCGCGACCGATTGGTAATGCTATTGAAGGCCTCGGGACCCCGTAGCTCAGCAGGATAGAGCATCAGATTCCTAATCTGAGGGCCGCGCGTTCGAATCGCGCCGGGGTCACCAACTATCCGTTTTCGTGCCGCCGCAACGCTATCCAGCTGAGCACCAGGACGCTGCATGAAATCGCCATCAACAATCCGCACGTGCCGATCCATCCGCCCCAATCGTAGATCGCGGTGCCGAGAATACTGCCGATCGCACCGCCGATGAACATCATGACGATATAGCTTGTCGTCAGTCTGGTCCGGATCGCCGGATCGAGCGACAGGATCGTCATGCGCCCGGTCACGTCCACGCTTGGCCCGACAATATTAACCAGCAGCAGCGGCACCAGCACCGTCCACACGCTCCAGCCCAGCGGATACATCAGCACGGTGCCGAGAAGCTGGACGCAAGCCGCGATCAGGCGCGCGCGGCGCGGCCCTACTCGGTCGGCCCATTTGCCGAGGCGCGGCGTGGAGAAAATGCTGATCGCCGCGATCCCGGCCAGATAGCCGACCGTGTCCACCCCGTATCCCAGTTCGTCGCTGGTCAGATGCAGTGCGAGCGCCAGCCATGTCGCGGTGAAGGATGCGAAGTTGAACCCCTGTATCACCGCCGAAATCATCACGTCGCGGTTGGCGCGGCTCAGGGTGAAGACCGAGACGAGCAATTGGCCGTAACTGCTGCTCGGCACCTTCGCGGCACTCCCTTCACTGCGCAGGGTGATCGGCAGCAAAAGGGTGACGCCCGCCATCAATGCGAAGGCGCACCAGTACACCGTGCGCCAGCCAAGGGCCTCGGTGACGATCCCCGATCCCACCCGCGCCACCAGAATGCCGAAAATCACCCCGGCGGTGAGCAGGGCGGTGACTTGGCCCAACCGCTCTGGCGCAACGCGTTTCGATGCGAAGGCGGGGATTAGGTAAGGCGCAATGGTGACGAACCCGAGAAGGGTCGAAGCCAGCGTGAACAACGCAAACCCTTGCGCCACAGCCATGCCCAGCAGGAACAGCGTTTGCGCACTGACAAATGCGATGCACAGCGTCTTGTTCGAATATCGATCGCCCAGAGGCAGCAGCAGCAGAATGCCCAGCGCCAAGGCCAGCTGGTTGAGCGCGGGCACGATCCCGATCTCGGCCTCTCCCACGCCGAACCCGCGCGCGACTTCGCCGATGATCGGGTGGATGTAATAGGCATTGGCGGTGACGACCGCGACCGTCACCGCCAGCGCATATTCCTGGCCCCGGCTCAGATAACCGGGGTTCGTTTGGGCATTGGTCGCGTTCAGAGGAAGCCCGCCTTCTTCGCGGTTTCGATCATCCCCAGGGCCAGTTCGGCGGGGCGATCTTCCTGGCTGAAGTGGCCGCAAGTGGAAAGCATTGCATGGGGCATCCCTTCCGCACCCTTGATCCGGCCTGCCAGCAATGGCCCAGCCTTGCCCAATACGGGATCATCTTCGCCGAACAGGGTGAGGAAAGGTTTGTCGAAAGCGGCCAGTCCTTCCCATGCGGCCTTGTTGGCGTCGACGCCGGGCTTGTCATCCTCCACCGGGACAAGCTGCGGGAAGGCCCGCGCCCCTGCCTTGGAGGCTTCGTCGGGGAAGGGGGCGTTATAGGCCGCGACCTCGCCTGCGCTGCGTTCTGTCTGGGTGGCGCGTTGAAGGATGTCGCCGATCACGAAATCGGGGGAGACGCGCGCAAATTCCCGCCATGCGAGGAAACCGGGCGAGGCCTGACCGCCGCCGGTCGGCAGGAATGTGTTGCTGGCAACCACGCAGGAAAACCTGCCCGGCTCTTCGCCGACCATGCGCAGGCCGAGCAACCCGCCCCAATCCTGGCAGAACAGTGCCGCCGTTTGTGGCACCACGGCATCGCGCCACTGCTTGAGCCAGCTCACGTGGCGATCATAGGTGTAGAACGCCTGATCATCGGGCTTGTCGCTTTTGCCGAAGCCGATCAGGTCCGGCGCAAGGCAGCGAAAGCCTGCATCCACCAACAGCGGGATCATCTTGCGATAGAGGAAGCTCCAGCTCGGTTCGCCATGGAACAGCAGCAGCGGTGGCGCGTCTTTCGGCCCTTCGTCGAGATAGTGCATCTGTCCCGAGAAACCTTCGCCCAGATCAATGGTGATCCAGTTTTCGGCAAAGGGATAGTCGGGAATATCGGCGAAACGCGCCAGATCGGTCTTCAGCACTTGCATCGGAATCGTCTCCTGTCTCTCGCGCAAATGGGTAGCATGAAAAAACCTATCGGCTAGGGCAGAAACCGATTAGCAAATCGATCAGGTGGACTTGGCGCGATGCTCCGGGCAAGCAGCCACGGCCAAATGAATGAAGGATCGCGATGAAAGCCGAAAGCGAAGAACTCGCCGAAATCCGCCGCGCCGTGCGCGCCCTGTGCGATGATTTTCCGGGCGAATACTGGCGCACGAAGGATGCAGCGCGCGAATATCCGGGCGAATTCGTCGATGCTTTGACAAAGGCCGGTTTTCTGGCCGCGCTGATCCCGGTGGAATATGGCGGCAGCGGGCTCAGCCTTGATGCTGCGGCGGTGATCATGGAGGAAATCCAGGCATCGGGCTGCAACGGGTCGTCGGCTCATGCGCAGATGTACATCATGAACACGCTGCTGCGGTATGGCTCGGACGAGCAGAAGGCGCAGTATCTCCCTCGCATCGCCAGCGGGGAATTGCGCCTTCAGGCCTTTGGCGTGTCCGAACCTACCAGCGGCACCGACACGCTCAGCCTGAAAACACGCGCGGTACGGGACGGGGATGAATATGTGATCTCGGGCCAGAAGATCTGGACGAGCCGGGCCGAACATTCCGACCTCATGCTGCTGCTCGCCCGGACAACCCCGCGCGACAAGGTTGAAAAGAAGACGGAAGGCCTGTCGATCTTCCTCGTCGACATGCAGGCCGCGCTGAAGAACGGCATGAGCATCAAGCCGATCCGCACGATGATGAACCATTCTTCGTGCGAGGTGTTCTTTGACGATCTGCGCATTCCCGCATCCGCACTGGTCGGTGAGGAAGGGAAGGGGTTCCGCTACATCCTTTCAGGCATGAACGCGGAACGCATCCTGATCGCGGCGGAGTGCATCGGCGATGCCAAATGGTTCATCGAACAGGCGCGCACCTATGCCAATGACCGCACCGTCTTTGCCCGGCCTATCGGCCAGAATCAGGGCGTGCAGTTCCCGATCGCACGTTGCTATGCCCAGATGCGCGCAGCCGAGCTGATGGTGCACCACGCGGCGCAGGTTTACGACGAAGGCGGCAATCCGGGCGAAGAGGCGAACATGGCCAAACTGCTCGCGTCCGAAGCAAGCTGGGCGGCGGCGGACATGTGCGTCCAGACCTTCGGCGGCTTCGGCTTTGCCGAGGAATATGATGTGGAGCGCAAGTTCCGCGAAGCGCGCCTGTATACGGTTGCACCGATCTCGACGAACCTGATCCTTTCCTATCTGGCTGAGCATGTTCTCGGCCTGCCGCGCTCTTACTGAACAGAAAATCAGACGATTTTGCACTGCCCGGCGCATTTTTCTTGCGCGGCGGGGTTAACTATGATTCTGTCTGATAGGATCAGGGGCTTCGGACAAATGCACAAACCGCCGCGGGAACATGTAAAACAGGCACTGGCGCTTGCCGTGCTCGTTTTCCTGACCGTGGCCGCGATTGCCGGGCCTACGGGTCTGCTTTCCTGGGCCGAAAATGCCGAGGCGCTGGAACAGCGCAAGGCGCGGATCGCGGTGCTTAAGGAAAAGCGCGACGCATTGCGCAACCGGGTCGAACTGCTTGATCCGGAGGGTGCGGACCCTGACCTCGTCAGCGAACTGGTGCGCAAGGATCTGGGGGTTATCCACCCGGACGAAATCGTCATCACGCTGGACGACGAATAACCGCTTTTTCCCGGCGGTTTTTCCATTCTAACCAGATCGGTAAATTACACGACCAACCCGCTGGTTGCCGTTGCGTCACGTGCGAAACCGTAGTTATAGGAACCTTGTGAGGGCCGTGTGCAACCTCCTCCCCGGACTGCGCGCGCGAACACGAGAGAAGGGATCATATCTTGGCCAAGAAACCAGCAGCCAGCAGGGCCGCCGCGAAAAAGGCGACCCCGGCGGCATCCGCCGCACCATCTGACGATCCGGATTTCATCCTGCATTCGCTGCAGGAAGAATTCGAGGCGGAAAAGACCTACGCCGCGAGCGGTGAGCAGATGCTCGAATTCTATCGCCAGATGTTGCTGATCCGCCGGTTCGAGGAAAAGGCCGGCCAGCTTTATGGTCTCGGCCTGATTGGCGGTTTCTGCCACCTCTACATCGGGCAGGAAGCGGTCGCGATCGGCCTTCAGAGCGCGCTCGACAATGATCGTGACAGCGTGATCACCGGATACCGCGATCACGGCCACATGCTGGCCTATGGCATCGATCCCAAGGTCATTATGGCCGAACTGACGGGCCGCGAGTCCGGCATCTCGCGCGGCAAGGGCGGCTCGATGCACATGTTCAGCACCGAACACAAATTCTACGGCGGCCACGGCATCGTCGGCGCGCAGGTGGCGCTGGGCGGTGGCCTTGCGCTGGCGCACCAGTACAAAGAAGACGGCGGGTTGTGCCTCGCCTATTTCGGAGACGGCGCGGCCAACCAGGGGCAGGTCTACGAAACCTTCAACATGGCCGCGCTCTGGAACCTGCCGATCGTGTTCGTGGTGGAAGATAACCAGTACGCGATGGGCACCGCGACCAAGCGCAGCTCTGCCGAAACCCGTTTCTACCGCCGCGGCACCGCGTTCCGGATTCCGGGCATGGAAGTAGACGGCATGAACGTCCTTGAAGTGCGCGCCGCCGCTGAAGTCGCGTTCAAGCATGTCCGCGACGGCAAGGGCCCGGTTCTGATGGAACTCAACACCTATCGCTATCGCGGCCACTCCATGTCCGACCCTGCAAAATATCGCACCCGCGAAGAAGTGCAGGAGCAGCGCGACCATTACGACCCGATCGAGCGGCTGAAGAAGACGCTGATCGAAGCCGGTCATTCGGAAGATGACCTGAAAGCCATCGACAAGGATATTCGCAAGATAGTGTCCGAAGCAGCCGACTTTGCCGAAAGCTCGCCCGAGCCGGAGCCCTCCGAGCTCTACACCGACGTTCTGGTGGAGAACTACTGATGGCTATCGAACTCAAAATGCCCGCGCTTTCGCCGACCATGGAAGAAGGCACGCTCGCCCGCTGGCTGAAGTCGGAAGGCGATACAATCGAACCCGGCGACATCATCGCCGAGATCGAAACAGACAAGGCGACGATGGAATTCGAAGCCATCGACGAAGGTGTGCTTTCGAAGATCCTCGTTGCTGAGGGTACAGAGAACGTCGCTGTCGGCACGGTGATCGCATATATGGAAGGCGAGGGCGATGACGCTGGCGAAGCGGCGGCGCCCGCTCCGGCGGAAACGCCTGCTCCCGCTCCGGCACCCGCCGCGAAGGCGGAAAAGCCTGTCAGCGCGGCTCCTGCGAGCGACCCAGAAATTCCCGCCGGCACCAGCTTCGCCAGCACCACGGTTCGCGAGGCGCTGCGCGATGGCATGGCCGAAGAAATGCGCCGCGATCCGCGCGTTTTCGTGATGGGTGAAGAAGTCGCCGAATACCAGGGTGCGTACAAGGTGACGCAGGGCCTGCTCGCCGAATTCGGGCCGAAGCGCGTGATCGACACCCCGATTACCGAATACGGTTTTGCCGGTATCGGTGCGGGCGCGGCGATGGGCGGCCTTCGCCCGATCGTGGAGTTCATGACCTTCAATTTCGCGATGCAGGCGATTGACCACATCATCAACTCGGCAGCCAAGACGAACTATATGTCGGGCGGCCAGATGCGGTGTCCGATCGTGTTCCGCGGCCCCAACGGCGCAGCAAGCCGCGTGGGCGCGCAGCACAGCCAGAACTATGGCCCGTGGTACGCCAGCGTTCCCGGCCTGATCGTGATCGCTCCCTATGACAGCTCCGATGCAAAGGGACTGATGAAGGCCGCAATCCGTTCAGAGGACCCGGTCGTTTTCCTTGAAAACGAGCTGGTTTATGGCCGCAGCTTCGACGTTCCTGATGTCGATGATCACGTCCTGCCCATCGGGAAGGCGCGGATCGTGCGCGAGGGCAAGGACGCAACCATCGTGACCTATTCGCTCGGCGCCGGGCTTGCGCTCGAAGCCGCAGCGGAGCTGGCCGAGCAGGGCATCGATGCCGAAGTGATCGACCTGCGGACGCTGCGTCCGCTCGACAAGGAAACCGTGCTTAAGAGCCTTGCCAAGACCAACCGTCTGGTGGTCGCGGAAGAAGGCTGGCCGACCTGTTCCATCGCCAGCGAGATCATCGCGATCTGCATGGAAGAGGGCTTTGACCACCTCGATGCGCCGGTGCTGCGCGTCTGCAACGAAGATGTGCCGCTGCCCTATGCGGCCAACCTCGAGAAGCTGGCGCTGATCGATGCACCGCGCATTGTCGAGGCGGTGCGCAAGGTCTGCTACAAATAAGGGATTACCGGGAGGCGTCCGCTATCGGCGCGCCTCCCGCAAATCTTCCATCAAGTAGGACGGGCAGCCGAATAGTCGTTGCAGCTCGACACAGGTGAGGCAGGGTTTGTCTGGTACAGCTGCGTCAGATCGCGTGAATCGCGAATGTTGAACGCAGCAGTGTATTCGATCTCGGTCGGGCCGAAGAAGTCGATCGGCGTGATCGGCTGATAGGTGTAGGATACCTCCACGAACATCACTGCCGTGCCGGAACTTGCCCGAATGCGCGGAGAGCCCATGCCAAGGAAGCTCGTTCCGCTGGCACCCGTTCCTTGCGTCCCGTACTCGGATTCAAAGTTTTTAGCGCCGCGGCAGCGTTGCCATGCGATCCATTGTCCGCCATCGGAATTCATCTGCAGGCTCGATACAACGATCCGGCCGTTCTCAAAGATGGCATAAGGTGCACCAAGCTTTTCGGCACCGACGAAGGCTTCATTGATGTCGTCTTCGTAAACCTTGCGAGCGACAAGCACATCGGTTTCGCCGACACGCGAGGTGTTATCTGCCACCTGCATCGCGACCTGGCTGATCATCATGTGCGTGATCGTGAAATTGGCGGTTTCCGTACCCATCAGGCCAAGGCTGAGCACGATTGGCGCGGAGAAGGCGAATTCCACCATCGCCACGCCCGACGTGCAATCGCGCAGATCCGACGAAATGCGGCCCATGGCCCGCTTGCACGAGCCGATGCGGTTCATGATCTTCTTCACGGGCAGTTTCCTGTGCTTGTCGAGCGGTCTTGCTCGTCGAAGGGCTGGTTGCGAAGCACGGTCGAAGCGCGCAGCGTCACGTCCTGCGGCATTCCGGCAAGGCCGTACATCGGGAACAGGCGCGGATAGGTTACGACAGCGGTGTAGAGCACGGCATCGCGCGCGCCACCGATGCCTGTCTGCCCGCGATCGGCATCCCACTGGCCGTTCTCGTTGACGTCGACGAAGACTTCGTTGTCGTTACAGACCCCGTCACCGTTATCGTCGGCAAATTCCTCTGCCTCACCGATATCGCTGAAGTCGAAGTGCGAGAGCTTTTCAAGCGTGACTGTCGCCGTAGCCGGGGTCACATCCGAAACCGCTGCAATGACGCGCTGGTCGATGTTGGATTGCTGGCTGCCTGCGGTTTCAAGCGTAAGGTCGCGCGCAGCATCCTGCATCGCGCCATTCATCAGCGCCGAGGTGTATTGCGAATGCGCCATGTCGAAGATCCCCATGATCAGAAGGATCAGGATGGGGGCGACGAAACCGAATTCGGTCAGCGTCGCACCCTCTTCGTCGCGGAGCAGGCGATTGAAGATTGCCTTGCCGATCATTGCGTCAACCTCAGTGCGGCGATGCGCTGGGCAATTTCACGGAAGGTCGTCTCCAGCGCGGCAGAGTCTGCGGCGGAGAAGGCTCGACCCGGACTGGCGCAATCGATCAGGTTCTGCGTCAGGTTGGTACCGAAGGCGACGACCCAGACAGACATGTTTTCCTGCCGTGCGGCGCGACATGCAGCCTGGAAACGCTCGGCGTGATTGTTGAAGATCTGGGTGCTGTCAGTACCATCGTGGATGCGGCGGTCCCACCACTGCGTGCCATAAGGCGTATAGGTTGTGATACTCGGCGACAACTCACCATCGGTCATGAAGATGATGTGGCGGGCAATCGCGTCGCCGTTGGGCGCTGTCGCATTGTCAGTGGCAAAGATGCCACGCGGCGTGATGAAACGCGCGCCCCAGATCATGCCGATGTCGTGATAGGTCGCGCCATTCGGACGAAGCCCGTTGACATAGGTCTGAAGCTCGCTGCGGGTCAGATCATCAAGACGGAACGCCGGTTCGGGGCAGTAATAGCCCGGTCGCGGTTCGTTGTTCGTCCTGCGCACCTCGTTGAGCGTGTTGTTGTTCGAACCATCGCGCCGCATCCAGACAAGGTCTCTGATCGCCGGCTTCCATCTTTCGGAATCGTTGGAAGGCACCAGATTGATGTTCAGGTCCTTGGCCCCCGAAGGAATCGGATTGAAGTTCGCTACGGCGACGGTGCTGGCTTCCTCGATGCAACCTTCCCAGGTTACGGTTTCGTTGGCCAGGTTCCATCCCGTGGGGACCTGCATCGAATTGTCGTCATAGAGCGAAGTCAGGTTATAGCTGACAGGCTTGTAAACCCACTCGAAAGATTCCTCGCGCTCTTCGGAGACGACGATGTTCGACGTCGCATCGTAAAGCCAATATTCGAGATCGACGCGACATTCCTTTTTCTTTTTCTTGTAGGAGGAATTGCCTACATCCGAATAATATTCGTAAGTCACAGTCCCAGTATAGTTTGTCGTTCTGGGATTGTTTCCGTTCTGTGATACCAAGGTCCAGCCAGACTGATTTGAACTGTGATAGATGTCAAATCGTGTGGCAATGGCGTCATCGCATTCGGATTCGCTGACCTTCTTCAGCTTTTCCTCGTACTCCCCCTGATAGCGCCAGTTGAACGCACCGCTGGTGCGGAAATAGGATGTCGAAGTGGTTTCCCAATCACCAAGGACATAATCGCCCTCGCGCGATTGATAGGTGTGGCTCGATGCCATCCAGCTCGGATTGGCCGCTATCAATTCGGCGCCGACGTTGACCGACGAGGAGTAAGGGACGATGCCGTAGCGCACCTGCGCACTGTTCGAAGTGGCGTCTTCTACGGTGTCATAGAACGTCATCACCGCATCGCGCAGGCCCGCCATTCGGGAGTCGGTGCACTCGGTCCAGAAACCGCCTGCACTGCCGCAGTTCGTGCCGTTCGGGCGCCACGCCATCGAACCGGTGGTGTCGAGCACGAACATGATATCCGTGTTCGAAATGTTGATGTCGGCCGTGCAATCGACACTGATGTCGAATTCCTCATAACCGAAAGCGCCCATGATAGTCGAAGGCAGCTTGACGCTTGCCGTGCCGTTCACTTCGCCATCACTTGTGCCGACATAGCTGCGGGTGCGTTCGGTCGATCCGAAGGTGCCGTTGGGAAAGTTCTGATCGAAGAACTGGTTGCCGATGGTGCGATGCTCGGTCGTGAACGTATCATCCGCCATCGCGCGACGGGCAGCAAGTGCGCCGGCGTCACAAGCGGCCTGAAGCCGGGATTCCGCCATGTAGTAACGGCTCGCATCGACGCCTCCGCCGACCATTGCCATCAGCGGGACGAGCGATGCGGCTGAGATTGCCATCGTGTTAGCCGTCGCGTCCTTGGCGATCCGGCGGAAAAACGATTGGCGTTCGGTTTCGTGGCCCATGGGTTGCGCGTCCTCAGGTCTGTTTTCGGCACACAAACATGCAGAAATATCAAACAGACTGAGGGCATTAGCGCATTGCTGGTAAGCACTTTGCGAAGCAGCATGGTAAACGCAATGTTACCAAGGGGGTAGAGGTTTAACTTCTCTGGAATGCGCAGGTTAAGCGTGGAGGATGCTTGACAAGACCCGTCTGCCCGAGGCTAGCAGCCCGCCTGATGGTTGATGAATCTTCCGAGAGCCTACCTGTCGAGGCGCAGTTGGCCGTGGCCCATTCGATACTGGAATGGCGGCCCGCGTTAACGATATTCCTTGAGCTCGATATGCGTCTTGCCCGGATCGTGGCGGGTACGAGCGAGCCGATGCTGGGCCAGATGCGCCTCGCGTGGTGGCGCGAGCAGCTTGCCAATACCCCCGAACATCGGCCTGCGGGTGATGCGGTACTCGACGGGATCGGCGTGCATTGGCAAGGGTGCGAACATGCGCTGATCGCTTTGGTGGACGGGTGGGAATTCATGCTCGCCGAGGAGTTGGACGAGGCAGGTGCATCGGCCTTCGCTCAAGGACGCACGGCCCCGTTTGTCGCGATGGGCCAGATGGCCGAAGCCTCGAATGCAAGTTCGGTCGATGCCGCCGCTCGGCGCTGGGCGCTGGTGGATGCGGCGGTCCACATACCCGATGGAACCGAGCGAAGGATGCTGCTCGATCTTGCCAGCGCAAATCGTAAGGCAGTGCGCCTGCCCCGGTCCTTGCGCGGGTTGGCTGTACTCGACGCGCTTGCCCGGCGTTCGCTCAGGCGCGGAGGACGACCCTTGATGGAGGGAAGGGGAGCCTCGATTGCCGCTGCCCGGGCGGCTATCTTCGGTCGCTAAATACGTGTATTCCCTTAGGCCTACTGGGTCGCGAGGGTCGAATGCGTCAAGCTGTCTTGGGGGTTTTCGTAGGGCTGTTGCTGGCCGGGGTCGGTGTGTTCTGGTGGCAGGGCCGCGCACAGGTGGAAATGAACGCACCGCCGCCGCCCGATGCCGAAGAAGCAGCGCCCGATCCCGACCAGCTGCCAGCCGCTGATCCGGGAGAAATGATCGGTCCGGCTCCACCCGAGGCCAGCGAACTCACGCGTGAGGAGCGGCGCTTCTTCCGCTATGATCGCAACCGCGACCGGATCATTACCCGAAATGAAATGCTCTCGACCCGGGCAGATGCCTTTCGCAAGCTCGATACCGACGGCAACAACCTGCTCACATTCGAGGAATGGGCGATCACCACGTCGGAACGCTTCCGCGAGATGGACGCGAACGGCAATGACGAGCTGACCCCGGCAGAATTCGCGACCTCTGCGCCCCGACCACAGCGGCGAGCACCTGCTTGCCGGTGCTGATTTAGGCCGGAACAGGCTCGCTGTTGGCGCTGATCCATTGCTGCAAGTCGGCCTTTGCCCTGTCGGTATAGGCTTCTTTGCGCTGCTTCTTCTTCACATCGTGCAAGGGCGGGAACAGTCCGAAATTGACGTTCATAGGTTGGAAGGTTTCGGCCTCTGCATCGCCCGTAATATGGCTTAGCAGTGCGCCGAGCGCCGTGGTGGAGGGCAGGGGGCTCCATTCTCGCCCGCCCAGTTCCGCAGCGGCCATCATGCCTGCGACCAGCCCGATAGCCGCGCTTTCGATATAGCCTTCGCAGCCCGTCACCTGTCCGGCAAAACGGATATGCGGAGCGGCGCGGAGGCGAAGCTGCCGATCCAGCACCTGCGGGGAATTGAGAAATGTGTTGCGATGCAATCCCCCGAGCCGAGCGAATTCCGCATTTTCCAAACCCGGAATGGTACGGAACAGCTCTATTTGTGCGCCATATTTCAGCTTCGTCTGGAAGCCGACCATGTTCCACAGCGTGCCCAGCTTGTTGTCCTGCCGCAATTGCACCACGGCATAGGGCCAGCGTCCCTGCGGGTGTTCGGGCGTGGTGTCATAGGGATTGTCGAGTCCAACGCCCTTCATCGGCCCGTACCGCAAAGTCTCGACGCCCCTGGCGGCCATCACCTCGATCGGCATACAGCCGTCGAAATAGGGCGTGTCTTTTTCCCATTCGCGGAATTCGGTTTTTTCGCCATCCATCAATCCCTGATGAAAGGCGAGGTACTGCTCCTTAGTCATCGGGCAGTTGATGTAATCGCCATCCTCGTTGGATGCCTCGGTGCGCTTGTTCCAGCGCGACTGGATCCAGCATTTCGACATGTCGATGCTGTCGCGGTGGACGATGGGAGCAATGGCATCGAAGAAGGCGAGCCGTTCCTGCCCTGTCGCAGCAACTATGCTCCCTGCAAGTGCCTCTGCCGTCAGAGGGCCGGTGGCGACAATCGTCAACCCGGCGTCAGGCAGCGTGTCGATCCGTTCGCGCACGATGGTGACATTGGGATGTTCGCTCAGCGTCTTTTGCACTTCTGCGGAAAAGACATCCCGGTCCACCGCCATCGCGCTGCCTGCGGGCACCCTTGCGACTTCGCCTGCGCGCATGACGATGCTGTCGAGTTCGCGCATCTCGTGGTGCAAAAGGCCGACCGCGTTTTTCGTATCGTCGTCCGAGCGGAAGGAATTGGAGCACACCAGTTCAGCCAGGCCATCGGTCTGGTGCGCTGGTGTCATTTCACCGCTGCCGCGCATTTCCGAAAGCCGCACGCGCACACCGCGCCGCGCCAGTTGCCACGCCGCTTCGGATCCGGCCAGTCCGCCGCCGATAATGTGGACATCGTAGCTTTGATCAGTCTTGGTCATGGAGCGCGAGGTAATTGCGTGGTAGCGCCGCGGCAAGGACGCAGTTGCGGGAAGGGAGACATTTTGGCCAAGCGCGCTCTCATCGAACATCGCCCATGGCTGCTGGCGAGCCTCGCTGCGTCGATCGCCTTTTACTTTGTCACCGGCAGCGCGCTGGGCGAATTTTGGCAGATATTGCTCAAAGGTGCCGGGGTCGGTTTTCTGGCCGTCTATGCATGGCAACGCACATCCGGAATAGATGGCGCGATCCTTACGCTGGCGCTGGCATTGTCGGCTGCGGCGGACATGACGCTGGAACTGGCGTTTGATGTGGGCGGGGCGCTTTTCGCGGCCTCTCACGCGGTTGCCGTCGTGCTTTACCTGCGCAACCGGCGTGATCGCACAAGCCCGAGCCAGGTGATGCTCTCGCTGGTCTTGCTGGTCGCCACACCGACTGTTTCATACCTGCTGAGCGGGCGGATCGACATCGCCGTCTATGCCCTGTTCCTCGCAGTGATGGCAGCAGCCGCATGGAGCAGCCGTTTCCCGCGTTACCGCGTCGGGGCAGGGGCGGTTCTGTTCGTGATCAGCGACTGGCTGATCTTCAGCCGGATGGGCAGTTTCGATCTGGGTGTGCTGCCTGATTACCTGATCTGGCCGCTTTATTACTCGGGCCAGTTCATGATTGCGACCGGTGTAGTCCAGACGCTCAGGGGCGAAAACGCGGCGCGCTGATCCCGCTCAAGCTGCAATCGTCGTGCGGTGTAGCTCGCGGCGGTACCCCTCGTAACCTCCCGTCGCGCGGTGATTGAGACACCGGTTGTCCCACATCAGCAGCATTCCGGGCGCCCATTTGTGGCGAAAGACAAACCGTTCCTGCTCGCACCATTGATGCAGTTCCAGGGTCAATGCCATCGCTTCGGCTTCGTCCATTCCTTCGAACCCGATGGTGTAGGCAATCGAGAAGAACAGCACCTCCTCACCCGTTTCGGGGTGCACCCGGACAAGCGGGTGCGAATACGTGGCCATGGCGGCTTCACCGGGGCGGATTGCCATGCTGCGCCCTTGGTCCTTGTCACCATAAACCCCGTCCGGCGCATAACCCCGGCGCGCGGAATGGATCGCGGTGATCGCCCGCAGATCCTGCTTGCGCGCCTCTGGCAAGGCGGCAAAGGCCATTGCCTGATTGCTGAACAGTGTATCCCCGCCGACCGGGGGAATATCCACCGCCATCAGGCAAGTGGCAGACGGCGGTTCCGGCAGGAAGCTCCAGTCCGAATGCCAGTTGTCCGCGAACAGCGCCGTCTTTTCATCCGCTTCGCGCAGGATCGCGGCGATGTTCTTGCGCCCGGCGATCGGATCGAAGAACGGATCCTCGCCGAATTCACCCATGGAGAGGGTAAAACGCTCCAGAGCATCGTCGTCCATCTGCTGATCGACGAACGCCAGAACCTTGTGATCAAGCCACGCCTTGCGGATGTCCGCGACCAATTGCGTGTCGAGTTCTCCGGCCAAATCGACGCCGCGCACTATGGCGCCGCAGGATTGCCCCGATGGTTCAACGATCATTCCCTTCTCCCTCGCCCGAAAAGTTAGGACGGAGCCGGGAGAGGGGCAAGATCAATCAATCGGCGATGGTCGGTTCTTCCGGCCCGGTTTCGTCACCGCCCCCGCGCCGTTCAACCATTTCCTCGACGATAGCCTCTTCGGCTTCGTTTTCGGGTTCCTCGGTTTCGTCGATCTTCACCGCGCTGACGACGTGTTCGTTCTTGCCCACGTTGAACAGACGGACACCGGCGGTGTTGCGCCCCATGACGCGCAGGCTTTCGAGCCCGATGCGGATCAATTTGGCCTGATCGGTCACCAGCATCAGCTGCTCGCCCGACTTCACGGGGAAGCTGGCGACAACGGGGCCGTTGCGGGCGATGTTGTCGATATTGACCACGCCCTGACCGCCACGACCGATACGACGATAATCGTAAGAGCTCGACACCTTGCCATAGCCATTGGCGCAAACGGTGAGGATGAATTGTTCCTTCGCCTCAAGCTCGGCAAAGCGGTCTGCCGGAAGGTCGGGCTCGCCTTCCTTGTCACCCTTCCAAGGGGCAAAGCGCAGATATTGTTCGCGCTCTTCCTGCGTCGTCCCGGTCGCGCCGAGGGTGGAAAGCGAAACCACTTCGTCCCCGTCGGCCAGCTTCATGCCGCGCACCCCAGTTGATGTGCGTGAGGTGAATTCGCGTACATCCTCGGCCGGGAAACGGATCGCCTTGCCCGATTTGGAGGCAAGCATCACGTCATCGCCCGCTGCGACAAGCCGCACGCCGATCAGGCGATCATCGCTGTCTTCCTCGAATTTCATCGCGAACTTGCCGTTCGAGGGGATGTTGGTGAAGGCATCCATGCTGTTGCGCCGGACATTGCCCTTTGCCGTGGCGAACACGACGGACAGAGCGCCCCATTCGGTCTCGTCTTCGGGCAGGGGAAGAACGGTCTGGATCGTCTCGCCATCGTCGAGCGCCGGCAGCATGTTGACGATTGGCCGACCGCGCGTAGCCGGGCCGCCTTCGGGCAGTTTCCAGACCTTGAGACGATAGACCTTCCCCGCGGTCGAGAAGAACAGCACCGGATTGTGCGTCGAAGTGACGAACATCTCCGCAATGGCATCCTCGTCCTTCGTGGACATGCCCGCTCGCCCTTTCCCGCCGCGGTTCTGTGCGCGGAAGGTGGAAAGCGGAGTGCGCTTGATGTAGCCGTCCAGCGTGACTGTTACGACCATGTCGTCGCGTTCGATCAGGTCTTCGTCATCGAGTCCGTCCCAAGCGGGGGCGATTTCGGACACACGCGGGGTCGCATAGGTAGCCCGGATTTCCTCCAGCTCCTCGCGCATGACCTGATACAGCTTCGCCCGGTCGGCGAGGATCGCGAGGTATTCCTCGATCCTGCTGGCGAGTTCGGCCAGTTCATCACCGATTTCGTCACGGCCCAGTGCGGTAAGGCGATGCAGGCGGAGGTCGAGAATGGCCTTCACCTGCCGTTCGGACAGGCGATAGGTGCCGCCTTCCTGATCCTTGCTCGGTTCGATCGCCTCGACCAGCTTGATATACTGGGCGATGTCGCCGATCGGCCATTCCTTCGCCAGCATACGCTCACGGGCGGTGGCAGGATTGGGCGAGCCGCGAATGATCGCAACGACCTCGTCGAGATTGGACACCGCGACCACCAGACCCAGCAAGATGTGCGCGCGATCGCGTGCCTTGGCGAGCTCGAACTTGGTGCGCCGGGTGATGACTTCTTCGCGGAAGCTGATGAACGCCTGAATGAAGTCGCGAAGCATCAGCACTTCGGGCCGTCCGCCGCGAATGGCGAGCATGTTTGCCGGGAAGCTGGCCTGTGCCGGAGTGTGCCGCCAAATCTGGTTCAAGACGACTTCCGCTGTGGCATCCCGTTTCAGATCGATCACCACCCGCACGCCCGAGCGCGAGCTTTCGTCGCGGATATCTGAAATGCCCTCGATCCGTTTTTCCTTGGCGGCTTCGGCGATCTTTTCGACCAGACCGGCCTTGCCGACCTGATAGGGGATCGAGGTGAAGACGATGCTTTCACGGTCCCCGCGCGAAGTCTCGATCTCGTGACGGCAGCGCATCAGGATCGATCCGCGACCGGTGGTGTATGCCGCCTTTGCCCCGCTGGTACCGAGGATCAGCGGAGCCGTGGGGAAATCGGGGCCGGGAATGTATTCGATCAATTCCTCTGAAGTGATCGCCGGATTGTCCATGAAGGCAAGGCAGCCGTCGATGACTTCACCCAGATTATGCGGGGGAACATTCGTCGCCATGCCGACGGCGATGCCGCCTGCGCCATTTACGAGCAGATTGGGGAAGCGCGCAGGCAGGACCGACGGTTCCTGCTTGCGCCCGTCATAGTTGGGGACGAAATCGATCGTGTCCTTGTCGAGATCGTCGAGCAGAGTGTCAGCCACCCGCGCCAGCCTTGCTTCGGTATAGCGCATTGAAGCTGGCGGATCGGGGTCCATCGACCCGAAGTTGCCCTGACCATCGATCAACGGCACGCGCATCGACCAAGGCTGCGTCAGCCGGGCGAGGGCATCATAGATCGCGCTGTCGCCGTGCGGGTGGAAATCACCCATGACGTCGCCTACGATCTTGGCGCTTTTCACAAAGGGGCGACCAGCGACGAAATTGCCGAGCTTGCTGGCATAAAGAATGCGCCGGTGCACCGGCTTCAAACCGTCGCGCACATCGGGAAGCGCGCGCGACACGATCACGCTCATCGCGTAATCGAGATAGCTCGTCTTCATCTCATCGACGATGTCGATGCGTTCATATTCGCCCGAAGGTGAAGGTGCCGAGGGTTCAAGGATTTCGGTATCGTCGCTCAAAGGTGCAGCCGTTTCTGGTTGTCGTTTTCAGTGCGTTTCGCGAGGCTTCAATCTAGGTGCTCGCGCCGGGTTTCGCCACTCGAAGGGGCTGCAAACTTCGCAGAAAGGCGGCTTTTTCCACACTTGGCGGGCTTTCCGGGACGGTGTGGGGGAATCGGCCGTATGGCTTTACGGATATTGCGCAGACGCGAACCAATCGTGCGATCCATTCAATCCTCGTTCAGCCCGTTCCACCTAGGAACGAATTGCAAAAAGGCACGCTCTCGTTCATGGAGCCGCCCAGAATTTGAAAGCGCCGCACCCCACATGAATAAATGCGGCGCGGAACACCGACAGGAGGTACCCCGAATGACCCTTTTCTTGCGCAAGCGCGCTTCCTCGCTCGCACTTGCCATTTCGCTGGCAACCGGTGCCGCAGTTGTTGCAACGGCTGTTATCCCGGTTGAAGCGAACGCGCAGCGCGCTCCCCGTGAGCGCGAGCGTGACCGGGATCGCGATCGCGATCGCGGGCAGGCTGCACAAGAACAGGATGGCGGTGGCTATTCCGACGCGTTCCGCGCGGCCTATGTCCCGCTCGACGAAGCGCTCAAGGCCGAAGGCGCCAGCGTTGCGGCGCTCCGTCCTCAGATCGACGCGCTGATCCCGCTGCTCAACACCGCTGATGAAAAGATCGCCGGCGGCGGCCTGGTCTTCAATGCAGGGGTAAAGGGTTCCGACCGCGGGCTTCAGCTTCAGGGCATGGAACTGATGGTCGCGAGCGGCAAGGTTCCGGCTGAGCAGGCCGGACGCTATAACTTCATCGCCTACCAGCTCGCCAACGAACAGCGCGATTACGCCAAGGGGCGGCGCTATCTGCAGGGAGCGATCGATAACAACTTCACCACGGAGACCATCGGGCGTTCCGATCTCGAAATCGCGATGGCGGAAAGCTTCTTCGCGTCGAATGATCTCGCCCAGGGCTACGAATACCTCAAGAAGGCAATCACCGATCGAAAGGCCCAGGGTCTTGCCGTTGAGGAGCAGTGGTATCGTCGTGGCGTCACCGTGGCTTACGAGAACCAGAGCGTGCCGCAGGTCTATGATTTCGTGACCATGTGGATCGGCGAGTTTCCCACCAGCAACAACTGGCGTGATGCCGTCAACCTGACGCGCAATCTCAACACGTTCCAGCCTGGCGAAATCCTTGACCTGTTCCGTCTGGCGCGCCGTGTCGATGCCCTGCAGGATGCCTCGGATTATGACTATTACGTCGAAGCAGCGGATCCCCGCCGTCTTCCCAAGGAAGTCAAGGACGTTATCGACGAAGGCAAGGCGGCCGGAGTCATCACCTCCAGCAACCTGTTCATCACCGAAGCCGAACAAGTTGCATCGGGTCGTATCCAGAGCGACCGTGCCGATCTTCCGGCGCTTGAGCGTGATGCAATGGCGGCTGACGCGGGCCTGCGTACCGTGATGGCTGCGGCCGGTGCGTTCCTCAGCTACGACGATTTCACCAAGGCAGAGCGGTTTTACGAGCGCGCACTGACCATGCCGGGTGTCGATACCAATGAGGCCCTCATCCGTCTGGCGGTTGCCCAAATCGAACTGGGCAAGTTTGATGCCGCGCGCACGGCACTTGGCCGCGTGACGGGCACCCGCATGCCGATCGCGATGCTGTGGGCTGCTTATGCCGACGAAAAGGAAGGCGCGGCTGCTCCGGCAATGGCAATGTAATCGATTTGCCTAGATCAGATCAGGGGCGCCGGAATTGCTTCCGGCGCCCTTTTTCTTTGTATGAAGGACAGTCAACGCAGCCGTTTGACGTAGACCTGATTGTCCTCGCGCCGTTCCATCGCAAAATTGTCGAGCGTGCCGAACAATTCCGACAAGCTCTTGAAGCCATAGTTCCGGACGTCGAAACTGGAACGGTTGCCAGCAATCTGTCCAACCTGATGCAGCCGCGCAAAGCCTTTTTCGTCGCGTTTCGCCTCGGAATAGGCAGCCGTGATCAATTCCATCAAATCCTGATCGACTGCTCCGGCTTTTCCGGTCTTGTCACCCTTCGCATTCCCGTCCTTTTCGGCCGCGTAATTGGCGATCAATTGCTTGATGTCGATAAACCGGGTGCACACCGATTTGAACGCTTCGGGCGTTTTCGCTTCGCCAAAGCCATAAACGATAATGCCGTCCTGCCGAAGCCGCGTGACGAGCGGGGTAAAGTCGCTGTCGGATGTCATGATCCCGAAGCCATCGACCTTGCCCTGATACAGTAGGTCAATCGCATCGATCGTCATCGCCATGTCGGTGGCGTTCTTCCCTTTCGACACGTCGAACTGCTGTTGCGGGCGAATGCCGAACTTGTTGCTGATCGTGCCCCAGCGCGCGAGGTTGTCCTTGGCAAAATTGCCATAAGCCCGGCGGATGTTGACCTGCCCCAGTTCGGCCATCACCGTCAGCACTGGGTCAATGCCGTCCGGTGTGGTGTTGTCGGCATCGATCAGCAGGGCGATGTTCTTGAGTTCGGTTTGAGCCATGGTGGATTACATGGGCCGGGGGCAGGGGCGGGGCAAGCGCTTAATCCTCGGGCAGGAATTCGCCCGTCTCTTCGTCCAGCGAATAAAGCACGCCCTCGCTGATCGAAAAATGCGCGCCGCGCAGCTTGATCTGCCCTGCCGCTTCCTTTTCGGCGAGCCACGGGAAGGTGCGCAGGTTCTTGAGGCTTTGCCGGATTGCGGCGAATTCCATTGCCAGTTCCGCCTTGCGCCCGGTGACACCGTGCTTGCGGGCGACCGGTTCGCGCGCTTCGCCCAGCAGTTCGATCCAGTTGGCGATAAAGGCGCCCTCTCCATGAGGCTTGGTCTCGAAACTCTGGCTGAGCGCGGCTTTGCACCCGCCGCAGCGACCGTGTCCCATCACGACGATCTGGCGCACTTCGAGTATCTGCACCGCGAATTCCACTGCCGCTGATACGCCGTGATAGCCCGGAGAGGTTTCGTACGGAGGCACGAGGGCTGCGACATTGCGGACAACGAAGATATCGCCCGGATCGACATCGAAAATCACTGCCGGATCAACCCGGCTATCCGAACAGCCGATGATCATCAGTTTGGGATGCTGACCTTCCACCGCTGTCTGGTCAAACCGCGCACGCTGGCGCGGATAGGTTTCCTCGCGGAACCGGCGGTAGCCTTTCAACAGCTCGGCATATTCAGGCATTTCGATTTTCCCTTCCCGGCGTTCAGCCTAAACACCCGGTGCCCATCAAGTTCAAGGCTGGGCTTGCGATTCTTCCGCAGTCACGCGGCTTGCGAGGCGAGGCATTGGAGCCTAGATGGGCCTTGCGATGAACGACCTTTCCAATCCGCCCGAACCCGCGCAGGAAGACGCCCGTCCTCCGCGCCAGCGCAAGCCTGACTGGATCCGTGTCCGTGCCCCTGTAAGCCAGGGTTATCACGAGACACGCAAGCTGATGCGTGAGCTGAACCTCAACACCGTCTGCGAAGAGGCGGCCTGCCCCAACATCGGGGAGTGCTGGACGAAGAAGCACGCGACGGTAATGATCCTGGGTGACGTCTGCACGCGCGCCTGTGCGTTCTGCAACGTCAAGACTGGCATGCCGCGTGCCGTTGACCCGATGGAGCCGGAAAACACCGCCATCGCAGCCGCCAAGATGGGGCTTGAGCACATTGTGATCACCAGCGTTGATCGCGATGACTTGCCTGACGGCGGGGCGATGCAGTTCGTCAAGGTGATCGAGGCTTTGCGGCGAAACACGCCGGATACGACGATCGAAATCCTCACCCCTGATTTCCGGGGCAAGATGCGCCGCGCGGTCGAAATGATCTGTGAGGCCGGGCCGGATGTGTACAACCACAATCTCGAAACGGTCCCGCGGCTGTATCCCACGATCCGCCCCGGCGCGCGGTATTACGCTTCGCTGCGGCTGCTTGAGGAAGTGAAAGCCCACAACCCGCTGATCTTCACCAAATCGGGCATCATGCTCGGGCTGGGCGAGCAGCGTCTCGAAGTTCATCAGGTGATGGACGACATGCGCAGCGCCGAAGTCGATTTCATCACCATGGGCCAATATCTCCAACCGACGCCAAAGCACGCCAAGGTTGAGGAGTTCGTCACGCCCAAGGCGTTCGCCGCCTATGGATCGATTGCCCGCGCCAAGGGCTTCCTTCAAGTCGCCTCCAGCCCGCTGACACGCTCAAGTTATCACGCGGGTGACGATTTTGCTGTGATGAAGGCTGCCCGCGAAGAAAAGCTGCGCAAGAAAGACCGTTTGAGCCTCTGATGGTCGGCATACGCGAGACCCGCATCCTGCCCTACAGCGCCGAACAGATGTTCGATCTGGTGGCGGATGTGAAGAATTACGGTAAATTCCTGCCCTGGGTGGTGGCGACGCGGATCCGCTCGGACAGCGAGACGGAAATGGTCGCCGACATGGTCGTCGGTTTCAAAAGCCTGCGCGAAAGCTTCACATCCAAAGTGTTCAAGGAACGGGCGAAGCGGATCGAAGTGCTCTATCTCGACGGGCCGCTATCCGATCTCGACAATGTCTGGACGTTCAAGGCGATCGACGCGCACAATTGCGAAGTCGGCTTCAGCGTCGATTTCCAGTTCAAGAACAAGGTGTTTCAGGCGCTGGCCGGGCAGTATTTCGACCGTGCGTTCCGCAAGATGGTCGCCGCGTTTGAACAGCGCGCATTCGAACTTTACGGCAACAACAACTCCAGCGCGCAAAGCGTTGCCTGACGCCGGATCGCAGCGCGGCCATCGGGGCCATCGCCGCCTTCGAAGAATTTGAGCTCGCCTTCGGGTTCGCCTTCCTGATTGCGAAAGGCGCGAGCGAAAACGACCGTCCCGACCGGCTTCAGCTGGGTTCCGCCACCCGGGCCAGCCACTCCGCTCACCGCCACAGCAACATCGGCGTTGGAACGCTTCAACGCGCCCTGTGCCATGGCCCATACGCAAGCGATCGATACCGCTCCGAAGGTTTCGATGATGTCTTGCGCCACGCCCAGCGCTTCCATCTTCGCTTCGTTCGAATAGGTCACGAAGCCACGGTCAAGCACGGCAGACGAACCCGCAATTTCCGTGATCGCGCCCGCCACAAGACCGCCCGTGCAGCTTTCCGCAGTGGCAAGCTTGCGCCCAATGGCGGCATTCTCTTCGACAACGCGCTTGGCCAGTTCCGTGATATCGTCAGGCAGGATTGTGTTGCTCATGACCCAGACTCTATCGCGCGGAGGTTGAAGGCTTTGCCGTGCAAAGCTTGGGTTCGTCGAGGTCAGCCTGCCGTGCCAGAAACGTGACGAGGCCGGAAATGTTCTCGACCGGCAGCGGCGCGATCAATTCCATCGCCTCTGCGACATCATGGCAGGTGTCCGGTTTGAAGTCGGCGCCAAGCTTGTCCGTGATAACCATTCCGACGATCCCGTCCACAAAGGGGCGCAGGGACTCTTCCGGCAGAGACGCGATCATTGCTGCTGTCTGGTCTTCGCTACCCGAGCGTTGCACCATGAATACTTTGAGCAGGCGGAGAGTACCCGGCCATGCTTCGTCCTGCCTGGCGCGGAATTGATCGACGAAGGCATCACCATCATTGCGCATGAAGGTGCTGGCACGGAATTGCGCAGCGCACTTGCCCTTGATGGAGTCGTAGACGATCGGCATCGCATAGGTGATCGTGTCGGTGAGATCCTGCGGAGCGACGCATGCTTCCTGTGCCTGTGCGCCTTGCGCGGAAACCAGCGCGGCAAGTGCCAGCGACGAAGCGAGAAGCGAATTCTTCATGATGACGATCCCTTGGCAAGAACGGAAACGATGGCCTGTGCGGCTATACCTTCGCCGCGGCCGGTAAATCCAAGCTTTTCGGTGGTGGTTGCCTTGATGCTTACGGCCTCTTCGGCAAGCCCGGTCAGCCGCGCGACCTCTGTGCGCATGGCGGGGCGGTGCGGGCCGATCTTGGGTGCTTCGCAGATAATGGTCAGATCGATGTTGCCAAGTGCGTAACCTGCTTCGTCGGCCAGTTTGACAGCGTGTTCGAGGAACTGTCCGGAACGCGCGCCGGCCCATTGCGGATCACTTGGCGGGAAATGAGTGCCGATATCGCCTTCGCCCACCGCGCCAAGCACCGCATCGGTGATCGCATGCAAGGCCACGTCGGCGTCTGAATGTCCGGCCAGCCCGTGCGTATGATCAAGCTTGATCCCGCACAGCCACAACTCCTCACCCTCGGCAAGACGGTGAACGTCAAAGCCTTGCCCGACACGGAATGCGGGAGGTGAATTTGAATCTGCCAGAAAATCCTCCGCGAATGTGATCTTCTTCAGGCGCTCGTCTCCATCAACCAGCGCAACTGAACCTCCGCTTGCCGCGAGCACCTGTGCATCGTCCCCTGCGGTGGTTTGACCCTGCCATGCCCGGTGCGCCGCGAGGATATCGGCGAAGCGAAATGCCTGCGGTGTCTGAACCCGGCGCAGCACTTCGCGATCAGCCTTGCCCGCCATCACGCCACCATCGTCAACCGCGAGGCTGTCGACAACCGGCAAGGTCGGGATGGCGCCCGCACGCTTGTCCAGAGCGCCGATCAGCCGCTCGATTACCGGCATTGGCAAGTCAGGCCGTGCCGCATCGTGTATCAACACCAGTTCGGGCTTATGCCCTGCCAAAGCCTCCAGCCCCGCACGCACCGAATCCTGTCGCGTCGCGCCGCCCGTAACGATCCGGTAGCCAATGCAACCATCCAGAGCGGCCACGGCGTCAGCCTGCGCGCCATCGGCGATGACTACCACCAACGGGTCTGCTCCCGCATCGCGCAAGGTCCGCACAGAGTGCCAAAGCAAAGAGCGCCCGCGCCATTGCCGAAACTGCTTCGGAGTGTCGCCACCCACGCGCAATCCCTTGCCCGCGGCAACCACGATTCCGGCGAAAGGGGGGAGGGCATGTTCAGTCGACATTGCGGCACGCGCTTAAGGTCTGGACGGGTTTTGCGCAATCCACTATGCGCCTGCCCAATATTTAGGCATCCCGCACATGACAGACGTTCCAACTCCTCCGGCCATGAAGCCGATCAACATCGGCCCGGTCACGATCAACGAGCCCGTTCTGCTCGCCCCGATGACGGGCGTGACCGACATGCCGTTTCGCACTCTGGTGCGTCGCTATGGCTCGGGCCTCAACGTGACGGAGATGATCGCGAGCGAGGCGGCGATCCGCGAAACGCGCCAATCGGTGCAAAAGGCCGAGTGGGACCCGATCGAGGAACCCGTCTCGATGCAGCTCGTCGGCTGCGATCCGGGCAGCATGGCCGAAGCCGCCAAGCTTCAGGAAGGCAATGGCGCGGCGATTATCGACATCAACTTCGGCTGCCCGGTTCGCAAGGTTGTCGGCCAGTTTGCCGGATCGGCTTTGATGCGCGAAGTTCCGCTCGCGACAAAGCTGATGGAAGCGACCGTCAAGGCGGTCAACGTGCCCGTGACGGTGAAAATGCGCATGGGCTGGGATCACCAGAGCCTTAACGCCCCGGAAATGGCGCGAATTGCCGAAGATCTCGGCGTCAAGATGATCACCGTTCACGGACGCACGCGCAACCAGATGTACAAGGGAAGCGCAGACTGGTCCTTCATCCGCAAGGTCAAGGAAGCGGTTTCCATCCCCGTTATCGTCAATGGCGATATCTGCACGATCAATGACGCGGCAAAGGCGCTGGAACAGTCCGGCGCGGACGGCCTCATGATCGGGCGAGGTGCCTATGGCAAGCCGTGGCTGCTGGGGCAGGTCATGCATTGGTGGCGCACCGGCGAAACCATCCCCACGCCCAGTTTCGACGAACAATACGCAACGCTGGTGGAACACTACCACCGGATGCTCGATCATTATGGCCGCGACGTCGGGACCAAGATCGCGCGCAAGCATTTGGGCTGGTACACCAAGGGAATGCATGGTTCCGCCGATTTCCGGAACAAGGCCAATTTCATTGACGACCCCGATGAAGTTCTCGGTGAACTCGAACGGTTTTACGAGCCGTTCCTCGGCCGTCGATCTGCCGCAGATATTGCGGCGCATGATCAGGCCAAGGCTGCCTGATAATGCCGTCGAAGGAGGCCAGCGGGGCTGATATTTCGGGTTTCGATCCTTCACGCCCCAGTGCCGAGGCGCAGATTGCAGGCCTTGTGTTTGCGCTCCTGCTGGTCGACGAAAACGCTTTCATCGTCGAAGCCAATCACGCCGCCGAAAATATGCTGGGCGTCAGCGCCCGCCGCCTGATCGGCCGCCCCTTGCTGGACATTATCGGGCCGCTCGATCCGAGGGTTGAGAAACGGCTGAGCGACGCAGAGGCGGCACTTGTCGCGCGTGACATCAGGATAAACGCCTCCGAGACTGAATTGAGGGTCAATCTGACAGTCTCCCCGCTCAGTACCAATCGCGCATGGCGGGTCATCACGCTGTCGCAGGTGGGGCATGAGGAAACCGGCAGCGATGACGAGTTGGCTTCGTCTATGGGCGCGCCTTCCATTCTGGCTCACGAAATCAAGAACCCGCTCGCCGCCATTCGCGGTGCCGGCCAGCTTGCAGCACGTAAACTGCCTCACAAGGACAAGAAGCTGGCGCGGATGATCACCGACGAGGTTGACCGGATTGCCCGCCTCATAGACCGGATGCAGCAATTGGGTGCTCGCCATGCAGAGGAGGCGGCTCCGTGCAATCCACATGAAGCGATCCGCGCTGCGATCGCGACAGTGCGTGCTGCGGGCACGAACGGGGTCGAGATCACCGAGGAATTCGATCCTTCGCTGCCCCCCGTACTTGCCAATCGCGACGCGCTGGAACAGGTGCTGATCAATCTGATCACCAACGCTCGCGATGCGGCGAGTTCAGGGGCGAGGGGCAAGGTCACGATCCGAACCCGTTTCATCAGCGGCCTGGCCTTCAGCGCGATCCGGCTTGGCCGTGCGGTCCGCTTGCCGATCGAGATCACCGTCAGCGACAACGGGCCGGGGATCGATCCTGCCCTGCGGGACCGGGTCTTCGAACCTTTCGTCACATCGAAGCAATCCGGACAAGGGCTGGGGCTGGCACTGGTGCGCAAGCTGGTCCGGGACATGAACGGCAGCATCAGCCACGAACGCGACATACGCGCCGAACTGACGCATTTCCGGCTGCATTTGCCATTGGCAAAGCCGGGCGAGGAATAAGGGAGCACAGCACATGGCGGGCAGTTTGCTGCTGGTGGAGGACGACAGCGCGATCGCGACCGTGATTACCGCGGCGCTTGAGGATGAGGGTTTCGACATCACCCGCTGTGCCACGATCAAGGAACGCGATGCCTTGCTGGCCTTGCATGGCTTCGATGTCATGCTGACCGATGTGAAGCTTGAGGACGGGGACGGGCTGGAGAGCCTTGCCGATGTTCGCGAAGCGGCCCCCGACATGCCGGTGATCGTACTGTCGGCGCAAAACACGCTGGATACAGCGGTGCGCGCCAGTGACAGTGATGCCTTTGAATACTTCCCCAAGCCCTTCGATCTGGATGAACTAGTCCGCGCCGTATGTCAGGCGGCGGGTGAGCGGGCCGATATCTCCGATGCGCCCGCTCAGGGGGCAGGCGATGGCATGCCTCTGGTTGGTCGCAGCCCGGCGATGCAGGGTGTGTACCGCATGATCACCCGCGTCCTGCGCAATGACCTTACCGTGCTTGTCACGGGTGAAAGCGGGACGGGCAAGGAGCTGGTGGCAGAGGCGATTCACCAGCTCGGCAGCCGCCGCACCGGTCCGTTTGTCGCGGTCAATACCGCGGCCATTCCGCACGACCTTATTGAAAGCGAGCTGTTCGGGCACGAAAAGGGCGCTTTCACGGGCGCAGTCGCACAGGCAATCGGCAAGTTCGAGCAGGCCAATGGCGGGACACTGTTCCTCGATGAAATCGGCGACATGCCCGCGGAGGCGCAGACGCGCTTGCTGCGCGCGCTGCAATCCGGGCGCATTCGCCGGGTTGGCGGCAGACAGGAAATATCGGTGGATGTCCGCATCATTGCCGCCACCAATCGCGATCTTGCCCCGATGATCGAGGCAGGCAAGTTCCGCGAAGACCTGTTCTATCGTCTCAACGTCGTGCCGATCGAACTGCCGCCCTTGCGCGAACGGCGTGAGGACATTGATGTTCTGTCACAGCATTTTCTGGCGCAGGCAGCAGAGGACGGATTGCCCCGGCGGCAACTCACACCGGATGCAATTGCATCGCTTGAAGGTCGCAATTGGCGCGGCAATGTCCGGGAACTGCGCAATGTCATGTATCGCCTTGCGCTGATGTCGCGCGAGGACATGATCGACGCAACCACACTCACTGAAATTCTTGGCAAGGAAAAGCCGCTCGCGCTTGATCCCGATGGCGATGGTGACGACGGTATCGCAAAGGCGCTTGAAGTCTGGCTCGTGCGGGAAGAGCCGCCGAGCGGGACAGTCTATGCCAGCGCGCTTGCCGCATTTGAGAAACCCCTGATTGAGCACGCACTGGGCCGGACTGGTGGCAACCAATTGCGCGCGGCGAAACTGCTCGGCATCAACCGCAACACCTTGCGCAAGCGCATTGGCGAACTTGCGATTGAACCTGATCGTTTCGCAAGACCGGTCTGACGCAAGCGAGCCACCTAACAAGACTTTTCACTTGCAAATATGCAACACCATGGTTGTAACGGTGCAACCATGGCAGGTGCAGCGCTACAACCGGAGGCTACTGGAGAGGATCGGGGATCATTCCCGGCCAAGGATCCCCAGCGCCATTCGCCGCGCTGGTGGCGTCAGTTTGCGGTTTCCGCTCGCCGCGCAAACGTGTTTCGCTGGATCGAGATCGGATCAGTCATCACGCTGGTGGCGGCGATCATCGCCAACTATCTCGCCTATTCCAGCCAGCCGGAGAATTCGGACGGTCTGCCTGCATTGGAAGTATCGTTGCTGCTGGTGGCCGTGCTGGTTCCGGCGATGGCGATACTGGTGCTTATCGGGCGCCGCATGGCGCTTGCCCGGGCTGCGGGTAGCACCGCCCGGCTTCATGTGCGTCTGGTGTTCTTCTTCTCGATCGTGGCAGCCGTTCCGACGCTGCTCGTATCCGGCTTTGCCGCCTTCCTGTTCCAGACAGGCGTCGCGTTCTGGTATTCCGATGAATCGCGCGGCTTGATGGAAAACGCCAATGCGCTGGCGCAAAGCTATTACGACGCCAATCAGCGCGAGGTTGAGCAGGAAACCATCACCATGGCTAGCGACATGCGGTTCATCCTTGAACGCATGGACATAACCGATGCCGATTTTCCTGATTTCTATGCCGTGCAGGCGCAGGGACGCCAGATTTCCGAAAGCGCCATACTCCAGCGGCTAGATGACGGGTCACTGCGCACCGCCGCGATCCTCAACCTGCTCGAAGACAATCGGCCGCTGGAATTCAGCGCTGCCGCCCTGCCGCGTCTCGATGCCGGAGAATTCGTGGTGGTCGAAGGCGGTCCGCAACGCATCGCTGCCGTGGCTCCGATTGATCGGAATGCAGGGATTTACCTCTACAGCGCCCGGACGACCGAAGAATCGATGTTTCAGCGATGGGAAAGCGCCCAGGCCATTTCCAGCGCCTATGAAACACTGACGATCCAGGCCCGCACGCTCCAGTTGCGGTTCAACATCGCGCTGGTCGCTGTCAGCCTGTTGCTGGTGGGCATTGCCGTATGGTTTGCCCTGCGTTTCGCGGATCGGCAGGTCGAACCGCTGACTGACCTTGTCGGCGCCGCACGCAAAGTGGGGCAGGGCAATTTCGCGCTCCGGGTGGAAGGGCGCACCGGGGCGGATGAAATCGGCCTCCTCAACCGCGCCTTCAACCGCATGACCGCGCAGCTTGAAAAGCAGACTAACGCACTGGTCAGCGCCAACCGACAACTCGACGATCGCCGAGCCTTCATGGAAGCGGTGCTGGAGTCGGTCAGTGCGGGAGTGATCTCGGTCGATCAGAACAGCCGTGTGCTTCTGATGAACAATTCGGCGCAAGCGCTGCTGGGCGGCGAAACCGTGTGCGAGCCGGCACCCGATGATCTGATGGGCCAGTCGCTTGCTGATCTGTCGCCTGATATCTGCGCGATGGTGCGCGAAGGCAAGAAACGCTCCATCGTAACGCAAGCGAAGGGTGGTGAATTGTTGACGCTGGCGGTGAAGGTGGCACCAAGCGGCAGTGGTCATGTGATCACCTTCGAAGATATCACCCGGCAGTTGCTCGATCAGCGGCAGGCCGCATGGTCGGATGTCGCTCGGCGCATCGCACATGAGATCAAGAACCCGCTTACACCGATCCAACTGGCGACCGAGCGATTGAAGCGCCGCTATCGCAAACAGGTGGAGGCTGAAGACGGCGAATTGTTTGATGAATTGACCAGCACCATCGTTCGTCAGGTGGGCGATCTGCGCAAGATGGTCGACGAATTCAGCAGTTTTGCTCGTCTGCCAAAACCGGTCTTCCGTCAGGAGGATGCGCTTGATCTGGTGCGGCAGGCGGTCTTCCTTCAGGAAGTGGCGCACACGGATATCGAATTCGCCGTGACGGCTGACGGCCTGTCGGAGCGCGAGATACAATGCGATCGCCATCAGCTTGGTCAGGCGATGACGAATGTGCTGAAGAACGCTGTTGAAGCGGTGGAGGCTCGTTCCGCTGATCCGCCGCCGAACTATGCCGGCGCGATTTCGGTCACGCTCGAAGATGATGGCGAACGGATCCGGATTATCGTGGAGGACAACGGCATTGGCCTTCCCGCAGACCGTGAGAGAATTGTCGAACCCTATGTCACCACGCGTGAGAAAGGGACGGGGCTTGGCCTTGCCATCGTCAACAAGATCGTCGACGAACATGGAGGCGACATGAGCTTTGCCAGCGCCAGCGTCGATCCTCGCTCAGGCGCTCTTGGCACGCGTGTCACCCTCAGATTTGCCCGTAATCCCCAAAGCAACGAAGGTGAGGCTGCCCGATGACAGCATCTCTCGCCTTGAACATTTCCCCTCAAGATCACTGCCCCCAAGGAGAGGCGCATGGCGCTTGAAATCCTGATTGTCGATGACGAACGCGACATCCGCGAACTGGTAGCCGGAGTGCTTGGCGACGAAGGCTATGAATGCCGCACTGCCGCCGATAGCACCAGCGCGCTTGCCGCTATTGACGAGCGCCGGCCAAGCCTTGTCCTGCTCGACGTCTGGCTGCACGGCAGTGAACTTGACGGGCTGGAAACGCTGGACGCGATCAAGCAGCGCGAACCTGACCTGCCGGTGATCATCTTTTCGGGCCATGGCAATATCGACACCGCCGTGTCGGCCGTCGGACGCGGAGCAATGGACTTCATTGAAAAGCCGTTCGAGGCGGAGCGGCTTTTGCTGCTGGTTGAACGTGCGACCGAAACCGAGCGCCTGCGCCGCGAAAACACCCAGTTGCGCGATTCGAGCTGGGGCGGGGCGGACTTCACCGGAAACTCACCCGCAATCAACGCCGTGCGGGCCACGCTGAAGCGGGTGGCGAACACTGGCAGCCGGGTGCTGATTTCCGGTCCTGCAGGGGCGGGCAAGGAAGTGGCTGCACGGATGCTGCATTCGTGGAGCAATCGTTCGGACAAGGCGTTTGTGCTCGTCAACTCGGCCCGCATCACCCCTGAACGTTTCGAACAGGAACTTTTCGGCGAGGAAGTCGACGGCAAACAGGTTAGGCCCGGCCTTCTGGAAATGGCCGATGGTGGCACGCTCTATCTCGATGAAGTGGCCGACATGCCGCTTTCGACCCAGGCCCGGATCCTGCGGGTGTTGACCGAACAGAGCTTTGTTCGCGTTGGCGGTACACGGCAGATCGGTGTGGATGTCCGCGTTGTCTCCTCGACCACGCGCGACCTGAATGTCGAGATGGAGGAAAAACGCTTTCGCGAAGATCTCTTCTATCGTCTCAATGTCGTGCCTGTCAGCATCCCCTCGCTTGCGGATCGCCGGGACGACATACCCGCGCTCGCCGAGCACTTCTTCACCCGCTATTCCAAGGACCAGGGCATTGTTCCGCCCGAGATTTCGGAAGAGGCGATGGCTGCGCTTCAGGCCTATGACTGGCCGGGGAATGTGCGCCAGTTGCGCAATGTCGTTGAGCGCACGATCATCATGACCCCGCGCGATCGGCTGACAGTGGTGGAGCCCGACATGCTGCCCAGCGAGATCTCCGGCGGACGGCTCGCAGGAGCGGGGCAGGGGCTTTCGAGCATGATGGGGGTTCCTTTGCGCGAAGCCCGCGAAACCTTTGAGCGCGAGTATCTGACAATCCAGATTCGACGCTTTTCGGGGAACATATCCAAGACCGCGACCTTTATCGGGATGGAACGCTCTGCCCTGCATCGTAAACTCAAGCTGCTGGGCATGGCCGACCGCAAGGATGCGGATGGGAAGTAAGGAATTGACCGTCAAATTTGTTTGACAACAATTCAATCATTGCCCCCACGACGCGCAAGCTGCATTATGTCGATCCGTCGCAAGCGATCTTGCGGCGAAACTGCGGACCGTAACGACGGCCGCCAAGAACAGGAGCATGAATATGTCCAGTGGGCGAACCCTCTCTCCGCGCCCTCGTACCAGCGGCCCCGCAAGTTCCGCCGGCACCTCGAACACAGCATCATCTGCGCGCAACGAAAAGCAGGCCAACCTGCAGGACGCGTTCCTCAATTACCTGCGCAAGAACAAGACACCTGTCACCATGTTCCTGGTGAAAGGCGTGAAGCTTCAGGGAATTGTCACCTGGTTTGATAATTTCTCGATCCTTCTGCGTCGTGACGGCCAGTCGCAGCTTGTTTACAAACATGCAATTTCAACGATCATGCCCGGCGCGTCGATTGACGCGGAACAGTTCGGTGCTCGCGGCGGAAATCGCAAGCAGCGACTGCTTCAGGATGTGTTTCTCAGCCGCGTCAGCGATGCCGGCGTGCAAGTCACCATGTTCCTCGTCAACGGCGTGATGCTGCAGGGGCGGATTGCCGCCTATGACCTGTTCTGCATGTTGCTGGAGCGCGATGGCGCTGTGCAGCTCGCTTACAAGCATGCGGTGTCGACAATCCAGCCCGCCAGCCCGGTAGACCTCTCCGAAGACGGTGATGATGCCTCGGATGAAGACGACGATTACGGGGCCGACTACTGAGCTTTGACGATGACCTGATGGATGAGGTCACCCGCGGTGCGCGGGCCCTGATCCTGTGCCCCGATATCAGGGCGTTCAAGTACGATCTCGACGCGAGCGAACGGCTTGCCGAAGCCGAAGGTCTGGCGTTGGCGATTGGCGTGGTGATCCGGCATTCGGCCATTCTGCCAGTACGCCAGATGCAGCCGAACACGCTGTTCGGATCGGGTCAGGTCGAAAACATCGCAATCTGGTGCGATCAGTATGAATGCGAGTTGGTGATCGTCGATGGGGCGCTCACACCGATCCAGCAACGCAATCTCGAAGACCGGCTCAAACGCAAGGTAATCGACCGCACCGGCCTGATCCTCGAAATCTTCGGCGAACGCGCAGCCACCGCCGAAGGGCGCTTGCAGGTCGAACTGGCGCATCTGGATTACCAACAGAGCCGCCTGGTCCGCAGCTGGACCCACCTTGAGCGGCAACGCGGTGGTTTCGGCTTCCTCGGCGGACCTGGCGAAACCCAGATCGAGGCCGACCGGCGCATGATCCGCCAGCGGATGGGCCGACTGCGGCGCGAACTGGAGCAGGTGCGCAAGACCCGCGCGTTGCACCGTGAGCGACGGGGCAGGGCGCCGTGGCCGGTGATTGCCCTTGTGGGATACACCAACGCCGGAAAATCCACTCTTTTCAATCGCATGACGGGCGCGGACGTGATGGCGGAAGACCTGCTCTTCGCCACACTCGATCCGACGATGCGCGCGATCAGCCTCCCCGGAGTGGAAAAGGCCATCCTGTCCGACACGGTCGGCTTCATTTCCGATCTTCCGACACAACTGGTCGCCGCGTTCAGGGCGACGCTTGAGGAAGTGACCGGTGCCGACATTATCTGTCACGTGCGCGACATGTCCAACCCGGCCCATGCCGCCCAAAAAAAGCAGGTGATGGAAGTGCTTGCCGATCTTGGCGTGGTCGATAGCGAAACCGGCATCAGTGAAATTCCCATCGTCGAGGTGTGGAACAAGGCCGATCTGATCGACGATGAAACGCTGAAGGAACTCCGCGCGGCTGCCGAAGGCCAATCTGCAGTGCTATTGTCAGCCGCAACAGGTGAAGGGATGGACGATCTGGCAGCCACTCTGGCAGGGATGCTCACGTCAAAGGCGCACGAGCTGATCATCACCCTGCCAGTATCGGACGGTCGGCGGCTTGCATGGTTGCATGCCCACGGCGAAATCCTGGCGGAAGAGGATGCCGGGGAAGGGGAGGACGGTCCCTTGCGGCGCCTGACGGTGCGCCTCAATCCCAAGGAACTGGGACAATATGCGGCCTTGGGGTCGTAACTTAAGACTGTTTCTCAGCCAGCTTGACCCGCTGCCAGTAGCTTTCCTGCTGATCGAGAGACAGGCGATCAAATTGGTGCCCGTCCGCCGTGGCCAGTACCTCCATTGCGCGAAAGCGGCGCTCGAATTTCGCATTGGACGCCTTCAGCGCCTGTTCGGCATCAACCCCATAGCGGCGGATGATATTGACCGCGACAAACAGCACGTCGCCTGCCTCCAGCAGCTTTTCCTCATCGCTGGCTTCGTCGAGTTCCTGCAATTCTTCCAGCAGCTTATCGGTCGGACCTTTGACATCATGCCATTCGAATCCAACCCTCGCGGCGCGCTTTTGTAGCTTTTCTGACCGCAAAAGCGCCGGAAGCGCGGACGCGACGCCGTCCATGGCGCTGGTAGAACCCGATTGCTCACGTTCGGCTGCTTTGAGGTCTTCCCAGCGTTTGCTGTCCATCACACCGTCTTGATCGCCAAAAATGTGCGGATGTCGGGCCTCCATCTTGTCGCTGATAGCGGTTGCCACATCGTCGAAGGAGAATTGACCAGCTTCTTCGGCCATGCGGGCGTGAAATACGACCTGAAGCAGCAAATCGCCAAGCTCGCTGCGTAATTCGTCCATGTCACGACGATCGATCGCGTCGGAGACTTCGTAGGCTTCCTCGATGGTGTAAGGCGCGATGGTTTCAAATGACTGCGCCAGGTCCCATTCGCAGCCGTGTTCTGGATCACGCAAACGCGCCATGATTGCCAGCAGGCGGTCGATAGGGGGAGTTTCCGGGTTCTGCGCCATGATAGGATGATAATATATATTATGTTAAATATAAGCTAGAGCGCCTCAGGTTGGCAGCCTCGCCCCAAGCAAGTCCGCAGCAACGAACAAGCCGGCAAAAATCGCAAGCCACACGAGCGCCAATTGCAGGATCTTGCTCCAGCCAAGCCGAAAACTTGCCAATGCGCTCCCGGCAAGGATCAACCAGCCAAGCAGCGCCACAATCGAGATCAACGAACCTTCGTTCACGCCACCATCTCCAGCCCATCAAAACCAACGGTCACAAAATCTGGAACCTCGCGCTCCAGCGTCCGGTAATCCATGCTCTTGTCGAGATGGCTTAGCACAAGCCGCTGCGCGCCAGAACGCTCTGCCAACTCAATTGCCATGGCAAGATGCGCATGGGTCGGATGCGGCTCCCGGCGCAAGCAATCGCTTACGAGGATATCGACGCCGTCAAACAGGTCGATCATATGCTCGGAAATCGAACTGAAATCCGTTGCATAGGCAATGGACTTGCCATCCGCTTCGAACCGGTATCCCGTCGTTTCTCCGCTGCCATGCTCCATCTGGCACCATTCCACCGAAAAACCGGCAACAATCTTCAGCCGATCCAGTGTGTCGATCGAACATATGGTCGGATAACCGTCCTGTCCGGCAAAGACATAGCCGAACCGTTGGCGCAGCCGCCTTACGGTCTCAGTCGAGGCGAAGCCGGGAATTGGCCCGCCGCGCCCATAGCGCAGGACACGAAGATCATCGATACCGTGGCAGTGATCCGCATGATCATGCGTCCAGAAAACGCCGTCTATGCGGTTGATCCGATTGGCGAGCAGCTGCGCACGACAATCGGATGACGTGTCGATCAGCAGCCGCGATCCTTCGTCACTTTCTACGATGATCGATACCCGTGTCCGGCGGTTGCGCGGCTCCGACGGGTCGCAATCTCCCCAATCGCCCAAGCCATCGGGCCCTCCGATGCGCGGGACACCGGTGGACGTCCCCGATCCGAGCATAATCAGCTTCACAAGGCAGCCTTGCTAAAAAGTCTGGCGAAATTCGCCGTGGTCTGTTCGGCAAGACGATCCAACTCGGTTTCGCGCAGTTCGGCGACGAAACGCGCAGTATCGGCCACGAACGCAGGCTCGCATACCTTTCCGCGATTGGGTACGGGTGCAAGGAACGGGCTGTCCGTTTCCACCAGCAAACGATCTTCAGGCACTTCGCGAGCAGTTGCTTGCAAGTCCTTGGCATTCTTGAAAGTTACGATACCCGAAAGCGAGATCGTCAGGCCCATTTCCAAGACCTTGCGACCGAATTCCGAAGATGCGGTAAAACAATGGATCAGAGCAGGGAAAGCGCCCTTCCCCAGTTCGTCCTCGAGGATTTCCAGCGTGTCCTGTTCCGCGTCGCGGGTGTGAATGATCACCGGCAATCCCGTCTCGCGAGCGACATCGATGTGCATCCGGAAAAGGCTGGCTTGCGTCTGCCTGTCGGAATGTTCGTAATAGTAATCGAGCCCGGTTTCCCCGATGCCGATGACCTTGGGATTCTCCGTCGCGGCCAACAGCACGGCACGGCCAAGATCGGCATGCTTGTCGGCTTCGTGCGGGTGGATGCCGACGCTGGCGAAAACATCCGGTTCGCGATTGGCGGTCGCGACGACCTGTTCCCATTCGCTCTGCCGGGTCGAGATGTTCAGGAACGCCCCTACCCCTGCTTCACGTGCCCGCGAAAGCACTCCGGCCTGATCCTCGACCAGCCCCTTATACTCGAGATGGCAGTGGCTATCCACCAGCATCAGGCGTTGTCCTCATCCGCCTCAGGCAGTTCGAGGCGCGGGAACAGCGGCGTCGGCTTGTCGATCCGGAACCCGCCCTCAGCCAGCGGCGAATACCAATGCTCGCCAATACCGGAATAGCTGCGGTTCGCGCCCGGAATGCCCATCAGATCGAGCAGCTTTTCTGAGCTTTCGGGAATGACGGGCAGGATCGCGACGGCGAGCTGTGCAATGCAGATGTAAAGCGTCGCCAGAACCGTTTCCATCCGCTCAGGATCGGTCTTGCGCAAAGCCCACGGTGCTTCTGAATCGATATAGGCGTTGCACGCAAATACCGCTTGCAACCAAACCTCAACCGCCTGTTGCAAAGCCAGTGCCTCGAATGCGTCGGGAATTTCTTTCGACACGGCACTGCCCACGGTCTCGAACAAGGCCATGTCGGCATCATTATGGCCATGGATTTCGGGCAGTTGCCCATCGAGGTTCTTGGCAATGAAGCCGAGCGTCCGCTGGGCAAGGTTGCCGAACGCATTGCCCAATTCGCCATTAGAGCGGTCCACGATAGCCTCCGGCGAATAGCTGCCGTCTTTTCCGAAGGCGACTTCGCGGATGAGGAAATAGCGCAAGGGATCGACACCGAACGTCTCGGCAAGGCCGATGGGATCGGTGACGTTGCCCAGAGATTTCGATTCCTTCTGCCCGCGATTGAGCAGAAACCCGTGGCCAAAAACCGCTTTGGGAACCGGGAGTTTCGCACTCATCAGGAACGCCGGCCAGTAAATCGTGTGGAAGCGCACGATGTCCTTGCCGATCAGATGCAGGTTCGCGGGCCAGAATTCGGCCATTTCGGGCGTGTCGTCCGGAAACCCGAGGCCGGTCAGATAGTTGGTGAGCGCGTCGACCCAGACGTACATGACGTGATTGTCTGAACCGGGAACCTTCACCCCCCAGTCAAAGCTGGTGCGGCTGACGGAAAGATCACGCAAACCCTGCTCGACAAAGGCGATCATCTCATTGCGGCGGCTCGCCGGTTCGAGAAAGCCTGGGCTCTTCAGCAATTCAAGCAGTGGCTCCTGATATTTCGACAGGCGAAAGAACCAGCTTTCCTCGACCGTCCATTCGACCGGAGTGCCTTGCGGCGAGAGCTTTTCGCCGCCCTCGCCTTCGACCAGCTCGCTTTCGTCGTAATAGGCTTCGTCGCGAACGGAATACCAACCTTCGTAACGGTCAAGGTAGAGATCCCCAGCCGCTTCCATCCGTTGCCAAAGGGCCTGGCTGGCGCGGTGATGATCGTCTTCGACGGTGCGGATGAAGCGATCATAGGAAATGTTGAGCTTTTCATCCATCAGCTGGAAATAGCCCGACATTTCGTCGGCAAGATCGCGCGGGGTGCGGCCTTGCTCTTCGGCCTTGCGCGCCATTTTCAGGCCGTGCTCGTCTGTCCCAGTCTGGAACCGTACACGGCGGCCGCGCAGACGCTGGAAACGGGCGATCACATCCGCGGCAATCCCTTCATAGGCATGGCCGATATGCGGCTTGCCATTGGGGTAATTGATCGCGGTTGTGATGTAGTAGGGGGAGTTTTCGGGTTCAGCCATGGGCCTGCTCGCTAGCCGGGGCAGCGCGCGTGAGCAAGCTTCCGATTTCAAGCGCGAGGAGGCCGGTGTCGAAATTGTACGTCGGAGCCTGTGCCGCAAGGGCGACCATCTCAACATGCGCTTCGATCAGGCGTGCGCGATGAGCCGAATTGGAAGCGCTGCGCACCTTCTCCGCGATGATCGCCTGCGCAAGCTCCATTACCGCCTGCAAACGCTCCCGGTCAGCGCGAGGACCAATTGCCTGCGCAAGATTTGCCCGCCCGCCAAGCCGCGCATCGCCATCGCTGAGCAGCGCGTTGATCTGCTCGGCCACGGGCCCCAGATCCTGGCCCGAAAACCGCAAGGCCGCGCCATATGAACCTTCCGCCGCGCGGATGGCTGTTTGCAGGTTACCGCCATGTCCGGATGTCTCGAGCATTTCCTCAAGTTGCCGATCAGTAAGTGTCGGGAACCGCAGGATACGGCAGCGCGAGCGGATAGTCGGCAAGAGTCGGGATGGCCGATGCGTAACCAGCATGAAGAATGTGCCAACCGGTGGCTCCTCGAGGCTCTTTAGCAACGCATTGGCCGAATTGACCTCCATGTCATCCGCGGGATGGATGATGACGACGCGGCGCGATCCCAAAGTCGGGCGCACGGTAAGACGGCGCTGCATTTCGCGGATTTGATCAACCCTGATGCTGCGAGCAAGTTCGAACGGTTTGCCTTCAGCCGCCGCAGCAGCAGCCTTCTTGTCCTTTGGTCCGTAGGTGACGGTGAGAATGTCGGGATGTTCACCAGCCGGCTGTGCAACTCCGGCTTCGGCGACAAGTTCGCGTGCGGCCGCCAACGCAAAGTCATATTTGCCAAGGCCGCTCTTGCCCGCAAGCAGCCAACCGTGATGCATCCGGGCGCCGCTCATTGCCGTACGCCATTGGCGCCATGCTTCAGTGTGGTTGGGCCAGCGAATGTCCATGATCGGCGTCAGTCCTCACCGAAAAAGCGGGTGAGCGCGGCGAGAACCCGTTCATGCACCTTTTCGGGTTCCCCTGTTCCATCGACGATCCTGAAACCATCAGGATCAGCCTCAGCAAGGTCGCGAAAGCTGCGCGCAACGGCTGCGTGATATTCGGCGCTCCGGCCGCCGATAGCATCGCTCTTGCCGCCATCACGCGCCATCAGTCGTTGTTCGACCCGTTCGGGATCGACTTCGAGCAGGATCGTCAAGTCAGGGCGCAAACCGTCGCTGCCGAATTTGTGCAATTCGCAGATTGCGGCATCGCCCAGCCCCCCTGCCCCGCCCTGATAGGCTCGACTGGAATCTACGAAACGATCGCTTATCACCCATGTGCCGGCTGCAAGCGCTGGCCGGATCAGGCGCAAGACATGATCGGAGCGCGCCGCTGCAAACAGCAAGGCCTCGGCCTGCGGCCCCCAACCTTCGCCTGGTGGGTGCAGCAACAGGTTCCTGATCGCTTCGGCCCCGTCAGTGCCTCCGGGCTCGCGGGTTACGGTGACACTCTTGCCGATCTTGCGGAGCGCATCTGCGAGCAACCGTGCCTGAGTGGATTTGCCCGTACCCTCGCCACCTTCAAAGGCGATAAAGCGTCCTGTTCCGGTGCCGGTCATGAAAACCATCCCGCAATGCCGTTGAGCATCCGGGCGAATACCCCGGCCTGCTCGACATCGTCTGTCGCGAGCAGGGGAAGCCGCGCTGGTTCCATGCCGGGAACCTCGATCACCAGCGTGGCCACCCTGTCACCGGCGGAAAAGGGAGCGCGGAGCGGGCCGTCATAAGAGATGGACATGCTGAGTTCGCCAGACGCGCCCCGAGGCACGTTGACGTAGACGGTCCGATCGGTCCGCAGCCCTACACGGCGTGCGCCGCCACCTTGCACACGGGCCTCGCCAACCACCTGCTGTTCGCCGAACAACCGGCGCCGCTCGAACGCACTGAAACCCCATTCGATATAGTTGCGTGCAGCCCGGGCACGCGTACCGCTGCGGTCCACTCCGGCGACTACGAGGACAAGGCGTTGGCCGTCGCGTTCTACGCTTCCCAGATATCCAAACCCTGCTTCATTGGTGTAGCCGGTCTTGATCCCGTCCGCACCCTGCGTCCGGCCGATCAAGGGATCATGGTTCGACTGTTCGATGCCGTTAAAGCGAAAGCCCCGCTTTCCGATGTATCGGGCGTAGAGTTCCGGGTGCCTCGTGATCATGGCTCTGGCCAGTTTCACCAGATCGTGCGCCGTGGTGAAGGTTCTTCCTTCGTCCGGCCAGCCGTTTGGCGTCCCGAAGTGGCTTTGGGTCATCCCCAGCCTGAGGGCCTCTTCATTCATTGCCGCCACCCAGGCATCAACCGAACCTGCCTCCCCTTCCGCCAATGCAGCCGCAGCATCATTTGCGGAGACGTTGGCGATACCTGTGAGCATATCGTGCACCGAAACCGGCTCACCTGCGCCGATCCACATGGTCGAGCCTTCGCCGTTCCATTCGCGCCAAGTCTCGTCACGCATCGTAAATGTCTGAGCGGGAACGAGTTTGCCTGCGGCGATCAGCTCGAAGGCGCGAAACAATGTCATAACCTTGGTGATCGAGGCAGGAACAAAGCGCCTGTCGGCATTGCGCTGGTGCAGTACTTGCCCGCTGGTCAGGTCGACAAGAAGCGCGATGGGAACTTCATCTTCGGGAGGCGGCGCTGCGGCAGGTTGTGCCTGCGTCGTCGCTGCAAGCAGCAGGGCACTCGCCAACGCCAGCCATTTTGAAAGTCGCTTAAACACAGCAGCGCTATACGCGCGGGATGCCCAAGTTGCGAGGGTGTGAGCCCGCTTAGTTCACGATTTCGTCAGCCAGAAGCCCGACGCTCATCGCGTAATAGTTGGAGCAGTTGTACTCGAGGATCACGCGGTAATTCCCGGTCAACAGCCACGCCGGCTCACCTGGACCATCAGGCTGGAACAGCGACACCAGAGTATCATCAGGCAAAAAGCGTTGCGGCTGCACCCCTAGCGCGCGCCATTCCGCCACAGTCTTCCACTGGCTGTGCCGCTCGTGAACCCTTGGACACACCGGGCCGACTAACTTGGTCTTGTATGCGTCCACATCAAAGCCGCCGGGCACTGCGGCTCTTACTCCCCAAGGCTGCCCTTTGCGCCAGCCCGCGTCGCGGAAATAGTTGGCGATTGATGCGAAGGTGTCAGCGCGATTGCTGAAGATGTTGGCTCTGCCGTCTCCATCCCCATCGGTGGCAAGTCGCAGATAGACCGACGGGAGGAACTGCGGATTGCCAAACGCGCCCGCATAGCTGCCAACAAGTTCCTGACGCGAATAGCCCTTGTCCGCCACCTTCATCAGCGCGATCCATTCCCCTGCAAACAGATCACGGCGCCGACCTTCCCAAGCGAGCGTTGCTAGGCTGCGGGACAAGTCGAAATCGCCGCGAATCCGGCCATAGCTCGTCTCATGCCCGAAGATCGCGACGATGATCTCGCCCGGAACGCCGTATTCGTTCTCGATCGCGCGCAAGAGGCCGCTGTTGCCACGATACACGCTCTGCCCGCCGGCTATGCGCTGTGGGTTGACGTGGGTGCGGATATACGGCGCCAGAGCGGGATAACCACGCGAAGTGGGTTGGCCTGGCTGCCCCCGGTCAAGCCGGATCACCCGGTCATTCGGGGTCAGCCCCGCAGTCATCCGCTGGATCGTTGCCTCGCTCACGCCTTCGGCGCGCGCCCGCGCTTTTAGCAATTCCATGTATGCGTCAAAATCGATCCCGTCCGTCGGGCTCGCCTGTGCTTGCGTTGGTGCCGGCATCACGACCGCACCGGTGACGGCTAAGGCCAGTCCGAGTGCAAGGGGGAACAGGTTTTTGATCAGCATGGCGGCATTATCCGTCAGTTGGTCTGAATTGCAGGTGAGCAGTTATCGTTAAGCCACAATCGCATGCTGGCGCATGAAGTCATAGTCATCGCGGCACGCATCAGCCGTTTTCTGATACTCCCCGTCGAGTTCGGGCAGGTCGCCGTGCGATGATCCGAAACCGGTGGAGGCATTCACCTTGTCATACCAATGCGCTCCCCAGATGCCGTCCGTCGGGTGCGGTCCTTTGTTCCAGCGGAGCATGGCGGGGTCCCATGTAATCCCCAAAGAACCACAAAGCTTTGTCAGCACGGCTTCGGGATTGGCGAGGATCATTTCCGAGTCGACAACCGGTGGTGCCGCGCCGATGCGGTCAGCCTCGCGCTCGAAATAGGCGCGCACCTGAGCAAAGCCGAGCGCTTCGGGTTCACGCAGTTCGTTCTTGTTACGATAGCTTGCCACTACCCGTTCAGGCGCGCGGATCAGGAATGCATGGATGTGATCCGGCATGTCGCCAATATCCACATGGCCAATCATGTGATGTGGCATATGCTTTTGGTACCAGATCGGCTTTCCTTGCGGCACTTGGCCGGACTGGGTAGCCAACACGCTGTCCCATTCGCAATCCATATCAGCAATCGTTTCCGCGGCCATCGGATGCGGTTCGCCGCTGTGCTTCAGGAAAGCACCGTAGAAAGGTTCGTCGCTGACGGAGCAGTCCGGGCGCGAGCCAAAGCTTCGCATCATCGCGGTGGAGATGTTGCGCGGGCCAGACCACATGGCGATGCGGATCGCGTTCATGCAGCCACATCCCGGTCCATGAGATCGCGATAAAGCGACTGCAGCCGCTCGACCATCGGGCCACGCGCTGCGGTCAGCTTGCGCCCATCTACCTCCGTCACGGGGACGACTCCGGCAAAAGTGCCCGTCACGAATGCCTCATCCGCGCCGTAGACATCGGTGAGCGAGAAGTTCTTCTCGAACACCGGAATGTCCGCTTCCCGGCAGACCTGGATCACGTTCGCACGCGTGATCCCGCCGAGGCAGTAGTCACCGGTGGAGGTCCAGACCTCGCCCTTGCGCACAATGAAGAAGTGGGTCGAATTGCAGGTCGCAACAAAGCCGTGCGGATCAAGCATCAATGCCTCGTCAGCCCCTGCCTGCGCGGCCTGAATACAGGCGGTGATGCAGTTCAGCTTGGAATGAGAATTCAGTTTCTGATCCTGCACCGCCGGATCGCCGCGCCGGACGTGGACCGTGAACAAGCGGATGCCGGTTTCGATCGTTGCTGGCAGCGGTGCCTTGTATTCGGGGATGATAACGATCGTGGCGGGCGAGATCACCACGCGTGGGTCCTGATAGGGAGTCGAGCGAATGCCGCGCGTTACCATCAGGCGAATGTGCACGCCGTCCTGATCGCGCATTCCATTGCCATCGATTGTCTCGTCAAGTCGAGCAATCAGTTCATCGCGCGTCAGCCCGATGTCCATCGCAATCGCCTTCGCCCCTTCGTACAGCCGATCGAGATGCGCATCGAGAAACGCGATCCGTCCGCGATGGACGCGCAAGCCTTCCCACACCCCGTCGCCCAGCATGAAGCCGCTGTCGAAGACCGAAACGCTCGCCTGCGCCCGGGGCACCAGCGTGCCATTGACGTTGATCAGGATTGCTTCGTTGCGGGGATCGGGCGCGTAATCGTGTGTGCCCAGAGCGGTTTGATTTGCCATCAGTCTTCCCTAATCGCTCATCGCATAGTGACAAGCGCGCAAAGCATCGCTAGCGAGCCTTGCTGCGCGGACAGGTGGCAGAGCGGTTGAATGCACCGGTCTTGAAAACCGGCGTGGGTGCAAGCCCACCGTGGGTTCGAATCCCACCCTGTCCGCCACACGATTTGCGCCCGCGTCAGGCAATCGCGCTCACCAGCCACACCTTGCAGCCGAGCATCACGCCTTTATCCGGCTGATAGTTCCGTTCGAACAGCGCAAGCATATCGGCCGATGCTGCTGCACGGATCGCTTCGGGTTGTTCCGCCAGCACCCTGCCGACACCGAGCGAAGACAGCACGAAACGCACAGCGTCCTGAGGCGAAGTCCCCGCGCCGCCGATGGCTTGCAGCCCTTCGTAAGTCTCGACATCCATCATGCCGAAACCGCCAGCGTCGAGCACTTCGGCAAGGTAGCCGAGATCCTCGAACGCGAACGGGCCGGGTGCGCGCGGTTCTGCGGGCGGCACTTCGACATGGGCGCGGACGACGCCCATCATCTCCATCATCCACGCATTGTCGCGCGGCGGCCCCCATACCGCGAGATCGATCCGGCCCTTCGGCTTTACCATCGCACGGAGGTTGGCGAAGGCGCCATGCGGGTCTTCGAAGAACATCGAGCCGAACCGCGAATGCAGCCTGTCGAAAGGCGCTCCATCGGGCTGCGCAGTCGCCGCGTCAGCGCACACGAAGCGCGCATTGGCAATGCCTACTGCCTCCGCCCGCCGTTCCGCTTCGGCCACCAGCATCGGGGCGATGTCCACGCCCACTGCCTCGCCATCCGGGCCAACTGCCCCGGCAATCGCGCGCGTCGTCGCGCCGCCGCCGGGACCGATGTCCACGACCCGTTCACCCGGAGCATAGGCCGCGCGTGCCAGCAGTGCCTCGCCAATCGGGGCGATCATCGCTTCGAACCGGTCGAGATTGGCCAGCCACCGCTCGCCCATTTCGCCTGCCCAGTCTTCGCCCTTCAGCGGCTCCTGCGTTTCCGACCCCATCAGAAGTGGATCGCCCGGCCGTATGCGTCGAGCACGCTTTCATGCATCATCTCGGACAAGGTCGGGTGCGGGAACACGGTCTGCATCAGCTCCGCTTCGGTTGTCTCGAGCGTCTTGCCCACGGTGTAGCCCTGGATCAGCTCGGTCACTTCCGCGCCGACCATGTGCGCGCCCAGCAGTTCGCCGGTCTTTGCATCGAACACCGTCTTGATGAAGCCTTCCGCTTCACCGAGCGCGATCGCCTTGCCGTTGCCGATGAAGGGGAAGTTGCCGACCCTCACCTCGTAACCGGCATCCTTCGCCTTGGCTTCGGTCAGGCCGACGCTGGCGACTTGCGGATGGCAATAGGTGCAGCCCGGTATCGCATCGCGATTGAGCGGGTGCGGGTGCACATCCTTGTTGCCCAGTTCCTGCGCGATCGCTTCGGCACAGGTCACACCTTCGTGGCTGGCCTTGTGCGCCAGCCACGGGCCGGGCGTGCAATCGCCGATGGCCCACAGCCCCTTGGTCTTGGTCCGGCAATAAGGGTCGATCTGGATGAAGCCTCGATCCATGTCCGCCAGCTTGTCGATACCGATGTTCTCGGTGTTGGGGACGATCCCGATGGCGACGATGACATGGCTGAACTCGGTCGTTTCGACCTTGCCTGCCTTGTCCTTGATCTTTGCGGTCACGCCGCTTGCGCCGACCTTCAGGTCTTCGACCCCGGCGCCGGTCATGATGCCAATGCCCTGCTTCTTGAGGCTCTTTTCAAGGAAGGTGGATACGTCCGCATCTTCCACTGGCACGATCCGGTCGAGCATTTCGACCACCGTCACATCAACGCCCATGTCGTTGTAGAAGCTTGCGAACTCGATCCCGATCGCGCCCGATCCGATCACCAACAGCTTCTTGGGCATTTCGGGCGGCACCATCGCATGGCGATAGGTCCATACGCGCTTGCCGTCAGCCGGCGCAAACGGCAGATCGCGGGCGCGGGCGCCGGTGGCGACGATCACGTGCTTGGCAGTCAGCTTCTCCTCGCCCTTGTCGCCCTTCACCGTCAGCGAAGTCGGACCGGTCAGCGTGCCCTCGCCCATGTGGACGGTGATCTTGTTCTTCTTCATCAGGTGCCCGATGCCCTGATTGAGCTGCTTTGCCACCCCGCGCGAACGCTTCACGATGGCATCCAGATCAGCCTCGATACTGCCCGCGACCTTCAGACCATAGGATGCCGCGTGATCCATGTAATGCTTGATCTCGGCCGAACGCAGCAGCGCCTTGGTCGGAATGCAGCCCCAGTTGAGGCAGATCCCGCCGAGGTTTTCGCGCTCCACGATGGCGGTTTTCAGGCCCAGCTGCGCACATCGGATCGCGGCGACATAGCCTCCGGGTCCCGAACCCAGCACGATGACGTCGTAAGTGGCTGACATTACTCGATATCCCTCCGTGAAACCCTACAGGATGGAACACATGGAACACTGTCCTGAAGGAAAAAACTCGTCCCCCGCACTATCCCCGCAAAGGTGTGAAGATCAACCGGGAAGCGGTAAAGTTTCATGAGCCATCCCATCGCATTTCAAACGCGAGTAGGACAGCCATTGTTGCCAGCCTATGCGATGGTGCCATCAACCCGTCGCGGGCGGTCATCATCGTCCAGCAGTACGAATTTGAACGTGCCCCGCGAAACCTTGGTTACAGCTTCGCCGTTGCGTTCCCGCCCTTCGCCTTCGGCAAGGATGGTGAGCGAAGTGTTGCCGGTGGCGATCACGTGACAATAGACGGAAAGCTCATCCCCCACCTGCATCGCGCCCGGAAAGGTGAAATCGGTGGCGTGGACCACCACCGCCTTGCCCTTCCCCACACGGCTTGCCAGCGCGCCTGCGCCCAGAGCCATCTGCGCCATCAGCCACCCGCCGAACACTCCGCCATAGGGATTGAGATCGGTCGGCATGGCGGTGGCGCGGATCATGAGTTGGGGTTCAGTCATAGACGGGCTCCTCCCGGAAACGTTCGACACATAGCCACCACAGAAGACCGCAAATGAGCCCCATCAAGCCAAGGCCCGCCGTTCCCCGGGGCTCAAATCCGCCCGCGAGAAGGATCGACAGCCCGATCCCGACGCAAAGCCCGATAATCGCCAGCCATAGGCTGCGAGGCTGCGGCAGGTGCCCACCGAAAATCAGCATCGGTACGGCCAGAAATGCCCCCGCAGGAAGCGCGAAAATGGCGGTGTAGGCAAACACCAGTTTGAACACCGTAGGGCCGTCGAACATGCTGTTTTCCGGGCGCAAAGCCCACTCGAATGCTGCAAGGAACAGGGCGGCAACGATTGCAATCAGTGGCACGCTGAGCGCGGCCCGTCCGCCAAGGTTCAAGCGATTTGCCTCGTTCATTTCGGACTATTCCGCATGGGACGGATGATCCAGAACCAGCCCAAGACACCGAACGTCGCCGCAGCCAGAAACGCCGGTACGCCCAGCACGATCATTCCCTCGGCATCGCCGATCACGAAACTGGCAAGCAGCATCATGATTCCGGCAAGAACAACAATCATCGCCAGAGTCGTCGGGGACGCCGCCAGATGGCGGTGCGACATCCAGAACACCAGCAGCGCCACGGGCAAACCAATCGCAAAACTTCCGGTCAACGAACCATAGAGCATTATCTCCCTCGAACCGGGAGCGACGCTATCTCCGCCCGAAATCTCCGAGAAGGCCAAGAGGTATGCCCATGCAATCAGCGCGGCGACAATAGCTATGATCATCGCCTTGCCGAAAACGGCCAGCGTCACACCACTAGACCCATCGGGTTTTCGATCAGGCTGCGGAACTGGTCGAGCAGCTTGGCACCGTCCACACCGTCAATCGCGCGGTGATCGAAGCTGCCGGTGACGCTCATCACCGTTGCCACCTGCAATTCGCCATCGACGACATAGGGACGTTGTTCGCCCGCACCCACCGCGAGGATCATCGCCTGCGGCGGGTTGATCACCGCATCGAACTGTTTGGTACCGAACATGCCGAGGTTCGACAGCGATGCCGTGCCGCCCTGATACTCATGCGGTTGCAGCTTCCCGTCGCGCGCCTTGCCAGCCAGCTCCTTCATCTCGGTCGAGATTTCGGCGAGCCCCTTGCGCCCGGCATCGCGGATGATCGGCGTGATCAGGCCCGAAGGCGCCGCCACCGCCACCGAAATATCGGCGCGGGTATACTGGTGCATCACATCGCCCTGGAAACTGACGTTGCACTGCGGCTCACGCTGCAAGGCTCGGGCGAGCGCCTTGATGATCAGATCGTTCACCGACAGCTTGACCCCGTCAGCCTCAAGACTGTCGTTAAGCTGCTTGCGCAGCGCCAGCAGCGGATCGAGCCGGACATCGACGGTGAGGTAGATGTGCGGGATGGTCTGCTTCGCCTCGGTCAGGCGGCGCGCGATGACCTTGCGCACATTGTTAAGCTTGATCGCCTCGAACGGCGCATCGTAATCGTTGGCGGGGGCAGCCGGTGCAGCCGCCGGGGCGCTTGCGGGCGCAGCCGCGCTTGCGGCGGGTGCCGGAGCGGCAACGCTCGCCGAGTCGAAATCTTCGACATCGGCTTTGACGATGCGGCCGTTGGGGCCGGATCCTGACACGGCAGAAAGATCAATGCCCTTCTGTTCGGCAATGCGCTTTGCCAGCGGAGATGCGATCACCCGGCCGCCACTTGCGGCAGGAGCCGCAGCGGCGGGTGCGGCGGGCGCAGGCGAGGCACTGCCGCCTCCGGCCTCGATCACGGATTCAACATCGCCCTTGGTAATCTTGCCATTGGGGCCGGTGCCTTCGATGCTGCCCAGATCGACACCGTTGGCTTCAGCCAGCCGGCGTGCCGTGGGCGTGGCGGCGGGGCCTTCATCGCGCGTGGCAGGTGCTGAAGCAGCAGGAGCCGGTGCGGGAGCGGGTGCGGCTGTGGGTGCGGCATCCGCTCCGCCCTTGCCCACTGCGTCCACATCTTCGCCCTCTTCGGCGAGAATCGCGATCACTTTGCCGACGGCGACATTTTCCGCGCCGTCCTCGATCAGGATGGCGGCCAGCGTCCCTTCGTCGACGGCTTCGAACTCCATCGTCGCCTTGTCGGTCTCAATTTCGGCCATGATATCGCCCGAAGAGATCGTGTCTCCGACCTTCACCAGCCATTTGGCCAGGGTGCCTTCCTCCATCGTCGGCGAAAGGGCGGGCATTTTGATTTCAATTGCCATGAGCTGCGCGATACTCCCGTCTGTGCGTGCGATTTGGCTTGTCGGGGCCACGTTTATACAGACCTGCGGCAGGAGCAAGGGTGCAGCGCCGCTTGCTTTTGAATGTTTTTGACAGGATATCTGCGAACGGGTCGAATTAACGGCGAAAGAAGCAGATGCGCACATTCCTCGTGATCATCGATGAAACCGATGAAGCGCGCGCCGCGCTGCGGTTTGCCGCGCGCCGGGCCGTGCAGGTGGGCGGTGCGGTGCATATTCTGGCTCTGGTGCCGCAGCAGAACTTCAGCGCGTTCGGCGGGGTTCAGGCAACCATCGAAGAGGAAGCGCGTGATCGGGCGGAAATGCTCGCGCATGGCGTGGCGGGCAATCTGCTAGCCGAAAGCGGCATCATGCCGACGATCTCGGTGAAGATCGGCAATGGCCAGAAAATCGTCAGCGAATTCCTCGAAGGGCACAGCGAAGTGGCAGCATTGGTGCTGGGCGCGGCCAAAGGGACAGCGCCGGGACCGCTGGTGACATATTTCGCAGCGCAGGCGGGCAATCTGCCCTGCCCGCTATACGTCATCCCACATGACTATGACGAAAAGGACAGCGATCACGAAGCGTGATCGACGCCGCTATTTGCGACGGCCCTGATGGCGGATGTTGCCAGGGCGGCCGCGTTTGCCGACGGTGAATTTCCCCGCCTTTTTGGGCTTGCCACCCGGTTTGCGGTAACGCGGCGCAGGCCGCGCGCCCCTTGGCTCGATCGCATTGCCATCGGCATCCACCGGCACGAATTTGAGCGCTCCGGTTAGCGCATTGGCCTCCGCCAGCTTCAGCTTGAGCCTGTCGCCCGCCGCATAGGTTGTACCGGTGTCTTCCCCGATCAGCGCCTGAGCCGCCTCGTCATGGCGGAAATGTTCCGCGCCGAGTGTCGACACCGGGACCAGCCCGTCGCCACCCAGCCCGACAATCGTGGCGAAAAAGCCGAAGCCTTGAACTCCGGTAATGCGTGTGTCGAACACCTCGCCTACCCTGCCCGAAAGCCACGCGGCGACATAGCGATCGATAGTATCGCGCTCCGCCTCCATCGCGCGCCTTTCGGTCTGGCTGATCGCGTCGGAGACTTCCTGCAGGCTCTTGCGGTCCTTGTCCGACAGCCCGGTGGTGTCCGGCAGTGAACCCGGCGGCTTGGGCTGTTCGAGCTTGTAAGCATCGACCAGCGCGCGGTGCACCAGCAAATCGGCATAGCGACGGATCGGCGATGTGAAGTGGGCGTAGGAGCCCAGCGACAAGCCGAAATGCCCCGCATTGGCCGGCCCATAATAGGCCTGCGTCTGGCTGCGCAGCACCGCTTCCATCACCTGCGCCTTTTCCGCTTCGTCGGTGATGTCTTTCAGCATGCGGTTGAACAAGCCGGGGGTCACAACCTGACCCAGCGCCAGCTTCTTGCCTAGCGTCGCCATGTAATCGCGCAGCGCGATCAGCTTTTCCCGGCTCGGCGGTTCGTGGACGCGATAGACGACTGGATGGGTCTTCGCCTCCAGCGCACGAGCGGCGGCGACATTTGCAGCGATCATGAAATCCTCGACAACGCGGTGCGCATCGAGCCGTTCGCGCACGGCGATCTCGGCAATCTGCCCTTCCTCGTTCAGCACGACGCGGCGTTCGGGCAGCTCCAGTTCCAGCGGATCACGCTTGGCACGCGCTTCGGCCAGCAGCTTCCACGCGCCCCACAGATTGGTCAGGTGTTCGGGTGCATCGCCCGCATCCACCGCAGCCTGAGCATCCTCATAGGCGATATTGTGATGAATGCGCACGATGGCGCGGGTGAAGCCGCGGTTCTCGACCTGCCCTGCGGCGTCGATATGCAGGTGGCACACCATCGCCGCGCGGTCCTCACCTTCGCGCAAGGAGCAGACATCGGCAGACAGCACCTCGGGCAGCATCGGCACCACGCGGTCGGGGAAATAGACCGAGTTGCCGCGCTTCCGTGCCTCGCGATCCAGCGCGGAGCCTGGGCGCACGTAGAACGAGACATCGGCAATCGCGACGACGGCGTTGTAGCCGCCCCTGCCATCGGGCTCCGCCCAGATCGCATCGTCGTGATCCCGCGCATCGGCAGGGTCGATCGCCACGATGGGGAGGCTCCGCAGATCCTCGCGCTTGTCCTGCGACAGCTTGAGCCGCACTGCCGCCTCGGCTTCTTCGTGCACCGCGTCTCGGAAGACGTGCGGAATGCCGTGCTTGGCAATCGCAATCAGGCTGAAGCTCTTTGGAGCAAGCGGATCGCCCACCACCTCGACAACCTTGACGCCCGAACGTTCGGAGCGGCCAGTGCGTTCGGCCAGCACCAATTGCCCTTCCTCCGCGCCCATCAGGTCGCTGATCGGGGAGGAATTGCGCACCCGTTTGTCCACCGGGGCAAGCCATGCCTTGCCCGATCCGTCAATCTCGACGACGCCCATCAGCCCTTCGGTGCGGGCGGGCAGTTTCTTCATCGGATAGGCGACCCATCCGCTATGCGTTTCCTCGGTGCGGGAAAGGATGCGGTCGCCGCGTTTCAACGCCGGGGCGCGCTTGCCACCCTTGCCCTTAATCTCGCGCACGGTCAGGCGCGGGGGCTTTCCGGGGGCATCGGGGGACCAGTTGTCCGGCTCGGCAATCGGTTCGCCATCCTCGATCGCCACGACGCGCAGGACGGTGACTTTTGGCAGCCCTCCCATGCGGTGAAACGCGGTTTTCTTGCCGTCGATCAACCCTTCTTCGGCCATGTCCTTGAGCAGCGCCTTGAGCGCGATCTTTTCCTGCCCTTTCAGGCCGAACGCACGCGCGATCTCGCGCTTGCCAGCGGGGATCTCACTGGACTGGATGAAATCGAGGACCTGTTGCTTCGATGGCAAGCCCTGCGGAAGTTTGGGGGATTTTGGCATTGCTGATCCCCTACCCCTTCAACCGCTAGCGTGAAAGTAATTACTCCGGCTGCTCCACCGGTTCGAACGCCCCGCCGGGGACCGCGCTGGAGACGGGTGAACAGAATTCGCCATTGCAGGCGGCTACTCCGAACAGCCAATCGTCACCACGCTTTCCGATGGAAATTGACCTTTCTTCGCCCTCTATCCGACGTGGATTGGCTTCATACTCACGCCCAACATACGTAACGATGTTTGTGTCATCGCCCCAATGCGCTTCATCGGTGCGGCGGCTAACGACAAGAAATTGACGTCCGCCTTTGGGTACAGTCCACTTCACTTCCGTATCCAGTCGCACCGCCGCATCCGCAGTCACACGTGGCGGCATCGGCGCCATCGCCTGATGGTGCAGCGCGCGCACGTTCAGCATGCTGGCGCGGGTGAGGTAGTCGAAATCGAGCTCGTCCACCGTGTCGCCGTATTTGATCCCGTCCTCGGTCCGCAGGTCCTGATGCTGATGCTCGTAATCCTCGACCGCCACGGTGACGCGCACCGCCGGGTATCCGCGATCAAGGAAAGGGATCTGGTCCCCACCCCTCCCCATGCGGTCCGTCCGCCAGATTTGTCGCACCTGCATGCCGTCTGGATATTGTGCAGCCAGATCGGCGAGCCAGCGTGAGAGGTTGCGGCCCGGGGAATCGTTCTCCCCGCCAAAGCGGCGCTGCTGCGCGCGAAGCCGCTCAGTGGAATCGGCCCGCAATCCCTCGGAGAACACGCGCACATGCTCGGCATCGCAGAAACCGTCCGATCCGCACGAATTGCCGATCATGTCGTTGTTGAGCACGGCCTTCACTGTCATGCCCTGTTCGCCGACCCAATCGGCCAGCAGGCCTGCGCCGATCAGCCCCTGTTCCTCACCCGAAAGCAGGGCGTAAATGATGGTGGACGGATATTGCCGCTGTGACAGGATGCGCGCCGCCTCAAGCACCATGACGCTGCCCGAACCATCGTCATTCGCTCCGGGCGCGTCGTCCACACCGTTCATTACATCGCTGACGCGGCTGTCGTAATGCGCCTGCACGATGATCACTTCATCGGGGCGCTCGGTTCCGCGCTGGATCGCCACGGCGTTGCGCACCAGCGTCGGCGCGGGAATCCGGCGTCCGTCGGCTTCTACAACGCGGCCCACGGGAAGCACTTCGAGGCAGTCCCCGCACCTGGCCCCGATCCGCCCGAACTCCGCCAGCGCCCAGTCCACCGCCGCACCGATACCGCGATCCGGATCGCTCTGGGTCGAAAGCGTGTGGCGCGTGCCAAAGCTGACGATGGTGTCCATGTCGGCGCGCAGGCGCTCCTCGGAAACCTCGGGGCCGGGATCGGTCGTCCCCTTGTCCTGAGCGGCAAGAGGGGCGGAGATGAAAGCTGCAAGCAGCGCAATGCGTTTGATCATGCCCCGATGTCGCAGGGAGCGACAGGCAGATCAATAGGCGCGAGCCACCAATATGCGCTCCACCGCAGGTGCGCCGGTGAATATGCAGGTTCCATCAGCCGGTTCGCCATCACGCGGCACGTTGCGGATGGTCAGCTTCTCGCCCTTGAGCTGCTCGACCACCTTTTCCAACGCATCGCCGGTCGGCTTGGCCCATTGCACTTCGACCCAGCCCGGATACTTGCCATTGGAGGCGAAGAAATCGGTGACTTCGCTCCACTGCGTCAGACCGCGTGTGATATTGGCATCGCGGCGGGCGCGGGCTTCTTCGAACAGCCCGGTCTGGATTTCCTCCAGCAGCGCAGCGGCAGCGGACACGAATTCATCACGCGGGGTGAAGTGCATGTTGGGCTTGCCGTTGTCGGCATTCCACAGGCGGTCGCGGCGCAGCATGGCGACCTTGCCCTCTTCCATGTCGCGCGGGCCGACCTCGATGATGACAGGCGCGCCCTTGCGAACCCAGTCCCACCTTTTGGCGGTCGCCTTGCCGGGGGTCTTGTCAAACATGACGCGCAGCTTTTCGCCCATGCTCCATTGATCGGCCAGAGCGGCGCGCAGTTCCTCGCAATAGGCGATGACAGCATCGTCTTCGGGCTTGTCGCGCAGCATGGGCAGGATCACGATCTGGTGCGGAGCAATCCGGGGAGGAACGCGCAGGCCGTCGTCATCGCCATGGGTCATCACCACGCCGCCGATCATGCGGGTGGATGTGCCCCAGCTGGTGGTGTGGCAATATTGCTGGGTGCCTTCGCTGTCCTGATACTGGATGCCCGCAGCCTTGGCGAAATTGGTGCCGAGATAGTGTGACGTGCCAGCCTGAAGCGCCTTGCCGTCCTGCATCATCGCTTCGATTGACCAGGTTTCGTCCGCGCCGGGGAACCGCTCGTTCTCAGGCTTTTCACCCGCGATCACGGGCATGGCGAGATCTTCTTCGACACAGGCACGGTACATTTCCAGCGCACGGTGCGTTTCCTCCAGAGCTTCCTCGCGCGTGGCGTGGGCGGTGTGCCCTTCCTGCCAGAGGAATTCGCTGGTGCGCAGGAACATGCGGGTGCGCATTTCCCAGCGCACGACATTGGCCCACTGGTTGAGCATCAGCGGCAGGTCGCGCCAGCTCTGCACCCAGCGCGCCATGGCATCGCCGATGATCGTTTCGGAGGTCGGGCGGACAACAAGCGGTTCTTCCAGCTTCGCCTCGGGATCGGGGATCAAACCGCCCTTCCCGTCTGCGATCAGACGGTGGTGGGTGACAACCGCCATCTCCTTGGCAAAGCCTTCGACATGCGCGGCCTCGCGCTCGAAATTGGCGAGCGGGATGAACAGCGGGAAATAGGCGTTGGAAACACCGGCGGCCTTGATCCGGTCATCCATCAGGCGCTGGACGCGTTCCCAGATGCCGTAGCCCCACGGCTTGATCACCATGCACCCGCGCACGCCCGATTCCTCCGCGAGGTCGGCTGCGGCGATGACTTCCTGATACCACTTGGCGAAATCGTCTTCGCGCTTCACATTGAGCGCGTGGCGAATGTTTGACACGGGTAGTTCCTGCTTTGGGGCTTGATTTGATGCAGGCGCAAGTGGCGCTATTTGCTCAGATCGTCCAGCTTCTTTTGCATCGCCGCCATCTGTTCCCGCAGGGCGGCAATATCGTCATTCGAAGTCTCTCGCGGCGGCGGTGCGGAACGCTTCGAGGCAGCACCGGGCATAAATGTTTCCGCCGCAGCGCGCATCATCGCCATGTTGGTTTCATGGATTGCGGCAAGCGGATTGTTCGACAGGCCCTTTTCAAAAGCTTCCCGAATTTTCGCCTGGTTCTCGCGGAAATTCGCCATGCTCGCTTCAAGATAGCTTGGCATCAGCGCCTGCATCGAATTGCCGTACATGCCGATCAGTTGGCGCAGGAAGCTCACAGGCAGCATCTGGCCGCCGTTCGCCTCTTCATCCATGATGATCTGTGTGAGGATCGAATGGGTGATGTCGTCACCGGACTTCGCATCGTAGACTACGAATTCGACATTCTCGCGCACCATCTTGGCGAGGTCTTCCAGCGTAATGTAACTGGACGAGGCCGTGTTGTAGAGCCGCCGATTGGCGTACTTCTTGATGATGATCGTATCGCTGGATACGTCCCCGGCGGTTTCGGATGATTTGCGTGCCATGTTTTGTCCCGATGCGACTTTTCTTGCCTTTTAGCACTTGCACAATGTGCAGCGCAATAACGGGGGCAATTTTGTTCGCAGCCGCAATCAGTGACGCAGGCGGCGTCCGATTGTGGTGAGCAATTCATATTGTGAAACAGAGCTTTGCCGCGCAACATCGGGCAGATTGAACGGAACCTCGAGCCAGTCCCCCTCTTCCAATCCCGGCGCATTGGCGAGATCGACGACAATCATGTCCATCGAAACCTTGCCGAGGATAGGCAGTTCGCGCCCCCCATGCTGCAGCACTCCGCCCGGCCCGCGAGCGCGCAGAAAACCGTCGGCATAGCCGATGGAGACCGTTGCCACCCGCATCTCACGATCGGCGGTGAAGGTGCAATTGTAGCCCACGCTTTCACCCTGGCCGATAGTGCGCGTCTGGATGATGGCCGCTTCGATTGAGGCGACCTGCCGGATGGCATCTTCCAGTTCCGGTCGCGGAATGCCGCCATAAAGCGCTAGGCCGGGGCGGGTCAGGTCGAAAGCGTAATCGGGGCCGAGGGCGATCCCAGCACTGTTGGCGAGGCTTGCGCTTTTGTGCTGCACCAATGGCAGGCAGGCGCGGAACGCTTCAAGCTGCCGGGCATTCATCGTGCTGTCTTCGTCGGCGCTCGCAAGATGGCTCAAGAGCGTGTCGATGCTAAGCGACTGGATTACCGAGTCCGACAGTTGATCCGGCGACACGCCGAGCCGGTTGATCCCGGTGTCGATCATCAGATGGCAACGTCCTCCGCCCCGCGCGATCCATCGTTGGGCCTGATCGAGCGAATTGATCACCGGGACCACGCCCGTTGCCATCGCGTAGTCGGCATCCGCATCGCGCAGCGGCCCGTGCAGCACCGCAATCTGCTCTGGCGAGACATGACGGATGACCTCCGCGACTTCGCTCCAGTGCGCTACGAAAAATTGGTCGCACCCGGCATCGCGCAGGATCGGCACGCATGTGTCCGCGCCAAGGCCGTAACAATCCGCCTTCACCGCCGCAGCTGCCCTCGCCGCGCCCGACATCGCATCGAGAGCACGCCAGTTTGCACCCAACGCGTCATCGTTGACCGTCAAACGCAGGCTTGCAGGCGGGGCCGAGGTTTCGTGCATCAAATCAGCCTTAGAGCACTCAATCGCGGGTTGCAGCAGCGTTCTTCCACCCGGCGAGCGCATCAGCGTAGCTGTCGGGCAGGATACGATAGCTCGCCAGATAGCGTTCGCGAATATCCTCGGGCAGCTCCCACTCCGGGCGGAAGTGAAATTCGAGCGAGGGATGGGGCGCCTGCACTTCGGACCATATTCCTGTCAGGCGAGCGAATGACCCGCTGTAGAGGATTTTGAAATACTCAGCCTGATCATTCGTACAGGCTGCCAGTCGGAGCTTGATCACCGAACTTGGCTTGGTCTGAGGTAAATATTGATCCTTCGGCGTTTCCTCAGCCGAATTGACAATCTCAAGGTATGGCTGCGCATCAAGCGTTCTGCCCAGACCCAAATGCGCACAGGCTAGAATCCACGCAAATTCACGGTCGCTGCCGCTGATCTTGTAATTGCGGGCATCCTCCTGAAAGGCGCGAAATTCGCGATAGGCGGGTTCCAGCAATTCCACAGCTTCGCGATACTGGCCCGATTCAGCCAGAAACGCGGCCCTGTTTATCTTCGTATTCAGCAAGTGTTGGTTTGTATCGGGAGTGGCCGCGATGAATGCCCCGAGCTGCGCCGCTGCTTCCGCATCCCCGGATGCGTGGGAGGTAATCGTCGCGCGCGCCAAAGCGACCAGCACTCTTTCGAAATCCAGGCTTCTGCGCCGCAGCATCCGTTCGGTGCCGAGGCGGGCTGCCTCTGCTTCCAGCAATCCAAGAGCCTCTTCGAAATAGCCGATCTTGGCGAGTTCATAGGCTGCGCCCCTGACCTTGTCAGTCTGGCCGCTGGTAATTTGCCTGAAGGCTGTTTCACTTTCACCCGAAAGGGCTGCGTTACGAAGATCGGCGCGCAATTTCCCGAGATCGCTTCCCCACTTGGCCTCGGCCACTGACCAGACTGGTTCAGCTTCGCGCAACGCTAAGAAGGTCAGCGCCTCGGACACCGTCCGGATTTCATACGCAAGTCCGAACTTGAATTCATCGATGCAAACCGTGGTGACGGCAAACTTTCCGCTTGTGTCGAAACTGGTGCGTACTCTCTCAAGCGGTTTGCCTACGTCGATAGCGAAACTTGGAATGCCATCGCTGCAATACTGCCGGTAATCCGCCAGCATCTCATCGGGAATTTCCAAAGGAGGTGGCCGGTCTTGAGCAACGGCGGGAGCCGCGCCAAGCAACCCCCACCCCAGCACGAGCAAACCGGCCATTTGGCTCGAGTTCAAACTCAGATTTCCTCGTCCGAAAAATCCCTCGGTGGGCCGCTGGGGATGCCCCACCATGCGACCACCACGCCAAAGGCGACGACGCCCCACGTGTACCATAGTCCGGAGTAGATATCCCCCGTGCTCGCCACGATGACCCCGGCGATAAGCGGCAGGAACCCGCCGAGATATCCTGCACCGATGTGATACGGGATCGACATGGACGAATACCTGATCTTCGGCGGGAACATCTCGGAGAGCAGCGCCGCTACGGATCCGTAAGTCAGCGCAGAAAGCATTCCGAGACCCAGCAAGATCCCGATAATCCCGGCGATATTGCCGAGGCTCGGTTCCTGCTTGGAAAAGTCGAACCCGAACTCGCTGAGCGCGGCATGGATGCCCTCAGTGCGGGCGGTGCCACTTTCGAACCACAAGGGATCAATCGCGATCGGATTGCCAGCTGCCGAAAGCGTCAATTCCTCACCCGGCGTGAGCGTATAGGTAACGCCGGACGCTGTAAGCGTGCCGAGAATCTTGCCGCAGTCGGTCTGATCACGGTCGAACAGTTCGGCAAAAGGATCGGTCACGCATTCCGGCCCGCTTACTGTGATCGGCGTGCGCTCTGCCGCCTCGGCCAAAGCCGGGTTGGCGAGGCTTCCCAGCCCCCAGAAAGCGGGGAACAGCAGCACGAGCGTCGCCAGCGCTCCGATAATGATCGGCAATTTGCGCCCCACCTTGTCTGACCATTTCCCGATCAGGATGTAGAATGACATGGCAATGCCGCCAGAGATCAGCAGGATCAACTCCACCGTCAGGTCTTCGACATGCATCGGCCCGCGCAGGAAGCTCATTCCGGAGAAGAATGCGGTGTACCAGATTGTCGTCAGAATGCCGGTGACACCGAACAGTGCGACGAAAATGCGCTTCTTGTTGCCGGGGTAGGTGAAGCTTTCGACAAAGGGATTGCCCGAGGTTTCCCCGGCTTCCTTCATCGCCTGGAATACGGGGCTTTCAGACAACATCAATCGCATCCAAAGCGAAATCGCCAACAGGATGATCGACAGCAGGAACGGCACGCGCCAGCCCCATGCCTCGAAATCCTCCGCCGGGATCAAGAACCGGCAGGCCAGCACCACGATGATCGAGAGGACAAAACCGCCCGCCACGCTCGCCTGGATGTAGCTGGTGTAATACCCGCGCTTGTCCGGCGGGGAATGTTCCGCGACATAAATCGCCGCGCCGCCATATTCACCGCCCAGCGCAAGCCCTTGAAGCACGCGCAGGATGATCACGATGATCGGCGCGGCAACCCCGATGGTGTCGACCGTGGGAATGAAACCGACGCCTGCGGTGGCAATGCCCATCAGCGTCACCGTGACGAGGAAGGTATATTTGCGCCCAAGCTTGTCACCCAGAAACCCGAACAGGATCGCGCCGATAGGCCGGAAAGCAAAGCCTACGGCAAAGGTCGACCATACCAGCAGCAGACCCAGCGTCGGATCATCGACGTCGTAAAACGCGTCCTTCAGGATGTAGGCGAGCGTGCCGTAGATGAAGAAATCGTACCACTCGAACACCGTCCCAGCGCTGGATGCGCCGACGACAAGGCGGATTTCCTTGGCCGTCGGTTCCCGGTCGGCCAGCGCCGCTGCTTCGCTTTGTGCCTCTGCCATCTGGCGAATATCCCCGTTTTCGCGTCCGTGTTGCCCGGACTTATGCAAGCATGAACCTGCAGTCCTAGCCGCTGTTCCCGGCTTGGGAAAGCGCATCGAGCGCCGCTCTCCACGGCAAGAGGATTGCCTCATGCCGGGCCGGATAGGCGCGGGCCGGTTCGATCAATTCCAGCCGGGGCAGCGCCGGGGCAGGTCCCTCGCCTGCGATCCAGCGATCCATTGCGCCCATCTGGTCTTTGATTTCCTCAGCCATGCGGCCTTTCGCATCCGCGGCGAACAGCGCTGCGCTTGCCTGACCCACGGCGCACGCAGCCACTGCCATTCCGATCCGCCGGACCGCCCCGGCGTCATCGATTTCAAGGCCGACACGCACTTCGCTGCCGCAAGTACGCGATTTGGCGTAGCCCTTAGCCGGGAAATCAGTGTCTAACGGGTAGGCTGCAAGCTCCACCGAAAGCGCAAGGACGCTGGGGGTGTAGAGCTTTGCTGCGTTTCCACTTGCGGCCTCGGGCATCACTCGCCCGCTTCGTTTCGCGCGTCTTCCTCACGAAGCAAACGCTCGCGGCGCTCCGCAATCATCTGCACCAGTTCACGGGAGAACGCATCGGCTGCGGGGTAGGTGCGCGCCAGCGTGATCCAGTCCGGGCGGCCTTTGTAGCCCCAAACGGTATCAAACCCGAGGACGAGCACCGAGAATGCAAAGACCACAATCATCGCGCCCTTGATTGCCCCGAAACCAAAGCCGAGGACACGGTCAATCGGGCCAAGGATCGAGCCGCGCGAAGCCTCGCCCACATTGCCCGCGATGACCTTCATCGCGGCATAGGGGATCAACAGCAAGATCGCGAAAGAGAGGACGGAAGTGGCGGGATCGGCATCATAGTAATCGCGCAAGAATTCCGTCAGCGGGCCGTGCAGATAGTAGATCGAAAATGCCGCGAGGATCCATGCCGCAAGGCTAAGCACCTCTTGCACCAGGCCGCGCAAGAACCCGCCGATCGCGGCGACCGAGACGATGAACAGCACGATGATGTCGAAACCCGTCATGGGAACAGGGGCTTATTGCGTGCCCATCACTCGGTCAACGAGGTTGGCGAGCTGGTTCACCGCACGGTAAGTCAGCGTCGACGAGCCGCCTCCTGCATCGGATGAACGGGTGTCTGACGGGCCGTATCCTTGCGCGAACCCCAGCTTCGCGGCTTCCCGCAGCCGCAATTGCGAATGCGCCACCGGCCTGACCTCTCCGGCTAGTGAAATCTCGCCGAACCAGACTGACTTGTCGGGCAAGGCGCGATCCGCAAGGGCTGAAACCAATGCAGCAGCAACCGCGAGATCTGCGGCGGGATCGGACAGGCGATAGCCGCCCGCGATGTTAAGATAGACCTCGGCGGAAGAAAAGTTCAGTCCGCACCGCGATTCCAGCACGGCCAGCAGCATGGCAAGCCGCCCACTATCCCAGCCAACCACCGCCCGGCGCGGGGTCGCCCCGGATTGCAGGCGCACAATCAGCGCCTGAATTTCCACCAGCACCGGCCGCGTGCCTTCCAGCGCCGGGAACACCGCGCTCCCGGCCAGCGGTTGATCACGCCCGGAAAGGAACAGCATCGAAGGGTTCGATACTTCCTCAAGCCCTTCGCTCGCCATCGAGAACACGCCGATTTCATCGACAGCGCCAAACCGGTTCTTGAGCGCGCGCAGGATGCGATACTGGTGGCTGCGCTCCCCTTCAAAGCTCATCACCACATCAACCATGTGTTCCAGCACCCGCGGCCCGGCGATGTTGCCGTCCTTCGTCACATGGCCGACGAGGACAAGAGCGCAGCCGCTGGATTTGGCGTATCGGATAAGCTCAAGCGCACATCCTCGCACCTGGCTGACCGTTCCCGGCGCCCCTTCGATCGTGTCCGAATGCATGGTCTGGATCGAATCGATCACCAACAAAGCGGGCGGTTCGCCCTGCCCCAGCGTCGTGAGGATATCGCGGACCGAAGTCTCCGAAGCGAGACGGATCGGAGCGTCAGCCACTCCAAGCCGCTTGGCCCGCAGCCGCACCTGACCTGCGGCCTCTTCCCCGCTGACATAGACGACATCATTCCCGCCGCGCGCGATAGTGGCAGCGGTCTGCAGCAGCAGCGTCGATTTCCCGATACCCGGATCACCACCCATCAGGATCGCCGAACCAGGAACTATGCCGCCGCCCAGCGCGCGGTCGAATTCGGCGAGCCCGGTGGATTTGCGCACGGGCAATTCCGCCGGGCGGTTCAGCGGCACAAATTGCAGCGCCCGCCCTCCGCTGGACAGGTCATGCTTCTGCGAAAACACGGTCGCCGGAACATCTTCGGTCAGGGTGTTCCATTCACCGCAATCGCCGCATTGCCCCTGCCACCGGGGCGAGACGCTGCCGCAATTGGCGCATACAAAACGCTTTTTTACCTTTGCCATCGGCGCGAGATGTAACCAGAACAAATGCTGAACGCAATTGCATATTGGGAGACTTGCACAGTAGGATCAGTATCATGCGCCAAAAGGAACTCAGACTTGCACTGGTATGCTACGGCGGGGTCAGTCTCGCGGTGTACATGCATGGTGTCACCAAAGAGATATGGCACCTTGCCCGCGCGAGCCGTGCCTATCACTGCCCCGGTGGCGAGGTGCTGGAAGGGGTGACAGGGGTCTATCGCGATTTTCTGGAAGAAATCGAAAAGACCAGCCATCTGCGCCTCCGGGTGCTGCCCGATATCCTCACCGGAGCAAGCGCGGGTGGGATCAACGCGGTGTTTTTGGCTCAGGCGATCCATTCCGGGCAAAGCCTCGAGCCTTTGACTGACCTCTGGCTGGAAAACGCCGATGTCAGCGAGTTGATGGACCCGGAGGCGCAGCCAGTCTGGCGCTATGCCAAATTCTGGGCACAACCGATTGCCGAATGGTTCCTGTCGCGGCCCGGCAACGCGGTGACCGAAAGCGTATCGCCAGAAACCCGGCATGAAGTTCGCACCAAGGTCTCCAATCTGGTGCGTGGGCGCTGGTTCAATCCGCCGTTTTCGGGGTCGCGCTTTTCAGAGATGCTCTACGAAGCGCTGGAAAGCATGGCTGACACGCCGGCAGGCAAGCCGCTGCTGCCGCCGCTTCACCCAATAGACCTGTTCGTCACCGCGACCGATTTTCGCGGACATCCCGAAATGCTTCGGCTCAATTCCCCTTCGGTGGTTGAGGAGACTGAACACCGGATGCCAATTGATTTTCGCGGCATAACGCCTGCTGATGCCGGTGCCGGTATTGCCGATCCGCTCGAACTGGTACTGGCTGCGCGTTCCACCGCGAGCTTTCCCGGTGCATTTCCCCCGCTCGTTATCGACGAGATCGACAGACTTGCCGCACAAGCGGGGCACCATTGGGAAAGCCGCGGCGATTTCCTGGCAAGGATCATGCCCGGCCATGTTCGCAAGGGAACGGTCGAAAGCGTCGCGCTGATTGACGGATCGGTGTTGGTCAACGCCCCGTTCGGCGCGGCGCTTTCAGCGATCGAAGCGCGAACTTCGCAGCGTGAGGTCGATCGCAGGTTCGTCTATATCGAACCCCGCCCGATCCGCCGGAACGAAAACGACGAAGCCGCATCCCGGCCGGTTGGCTGGTTCGGCACGATCTTCGGCTCGCTTTCCACCATCCCACGCGAACAACCGATCAGGGACGACCTTGAACGGATTGAGCAGCGCTCAAAGGACGCAGCGAGCCTGAAGCGCATCGTCATGGGGTTGCGACCGGAGATTGACCGCGCAGTCGAAAAGCTGTTCGGGCATACGTTCTTTCTCGACAGCCCGACACCAAAACGCCTCGCGAACTGGCGCGCAAAAGCGCAAGACGCCGCTGCGCAGAGGGCAGGCTACGCCTTTGGAGCCTATGCCCAGACCAAATACAGCGCGATTATTGATCGCTTGGCGCAGCTCACGCATTCCGCCGCTCCGGAACTTGCCCTCGCCGATTGCGCGCCCATCGCCAACGCGCTGCGGCACGAGTTGGAGCACCGGGGGCTGACTACCCTTACCGACGAAAGCGGCGGCGCGAACGCGGCGGCGATCGGATTCTTCCGCGCGCATGACATCGGATTTCGGGTGCGCCGTCTGCAATTGCTCGCCCGGCGATTGTCCCGCGATTGGGAAGTCGATCCGGAAATTCCCGACGACGCTCTCGATGTGGCGCGCGGGCGCATTTACGAAATCCTTGCGCTCTATCGCAGGGCCGATGACAACGCGATCCTGGGCGCGAAGCTCGGGGATGGATTCCGGGCACTTGCCCGCCGAGTGCTCGAGGAACCCGGCCAACTACTCGATTTCCTCGCTGAGCGGCGGCTGCTGCCGGAACAGGATCTCGAAGCGGAGCGGATGCTTGCCGATGCACTGGCCGAAATGCCGCGAAACCTGAAGCGGCGGATGCTGCTGACCTATCTCGGCTTCCCGTTCTATGACGTAGCCACTCTGCCGTTGACCCGGTCGGAAGGTCTGGTGGAATACAACCCGGTCAAGATTGACCGGATATCGCCAGAGGACGCGCTCTCGATCCGCGAAGGGGGAACGCAGTCAACCTTGCGCGGGATCGAATTCTACAATTTCGGCGCGTTCTTCAGCCGCGCCTATCGCGAGAACGACTACCTTTGGGGGCGCCTGCACGGCGCGGAGCGGATGATCGACCTTGTCGCATCCACCGTGGAAGGCGGCATTCCGGGCGAAATGCTTCGCCGAACCAAGCATGAGGCGTTCCTCGCCATTCTGGACGAAGAAGCCGAAGCGGGCCGTTGCGGGATGGGCCTGATCGAAACCATCCGCAGCGAAATAGAGCAGAAATTCGTCTAGTCAGCGATTGCTGCGCTGTTCCAGATCGCGGTCACGAAGGCATCGGGTCCGATAAAGCCCTCCCCGCGATTAAAATCGGCGAGCGGCTTGGCCGCTACCGCCTGTTCCAGCGTCATGCCTTGCGCGCGCAGTTCTTCGACCCGCGAAACAGCCTTCCCGATCATCTCGCGATAGGCCACCAGTTCGGCCTTGTTCGACATCGGACCGTGGCCGGGAATGACCTTGGTTTCATCATTGATCATCGCGATCACGATATCGAGTGATCGCATCGCAGAGTAGACACTACCGCCCGAACCTACATCGATGAAGGGATAGCCCGGGATCTTGAAGTAGAGATCGCCCATGTGGACGATATTGTCCTCATCCCAGAACACCACGCTGTCGCCGTCGGTGTGGCCGCCGCCCAGGAACATCAGATTGATCGTGTCGCCGTTCAGGTGAAACCGCAGGCCTTGCGCATATGTGACGACGGGCAAGGCTTCGGGTGGCGCAGGAGGTGTGCTGTTGCCGGCTGCCTCTCCTCCGGCCTCCATCCGCACCCTGACATTGTCGTGCGCGAAGATCGTCGCGCCGGTTTTGCCGAAATTCTCGTTCCCGCCGGTGTGATCGAAATGCCAATGCGTGTTCACGACATACTTCACCGGAGTCGCGCCAAGGTTGGCAATCGCACGCTCGATCTTTTCGGAAAGCGGAGCAAACTGATCGTCGATGATCAGCGTCGCGTCCTCGCCATGGCTCACGCCGATATTGCCCCCGGCGCCGAACAGCACGGCGACACCCGGAGCAATCTCCTCGGTCTTGATCTCGACATTGTCGAAATTGCGCTGGGCAATGGCAGGTGTTGCAAGCAGCGTGGCAGCGGCCAAGCTTGAGGCAATGCGGCGGGCGTGGATCATGGCTCTCTCCCGGAAACGTGGCGTATGCCTACGCCTGCGGTCCGGATGTGTCGAGCCTCAGGCTCCGAAGGCATCCTTGAGCTTTGAGAAGAACCCCTTGCTCTCCGGGCATTCGTCGCCGGTTTCCGTTTCGCGGAAAGCCTCGAGAATTTCTTTCTGCTTGCGGCTCAGCTTGGTCGGGGTTTCTACCATGATCTCGACCACCATGTCACCGCGTCCGCGCCCTTGAAGCACGGGCATGCCTGCCCCGCGCACTCTCAGTTGCTTGCCGGACTGGATCCCCGCCGGAATGTCGACCGAATTGGTGCTGCCGTCGAGATCGGGAATGTCCACGCTGCCGCCCAGTGCGGCGGTGGTGAAGCTTACCGGAACCCGTGTCGCCAAAGTCGTGCCTTCGCGTTCGAACAGCGGGTGCGGCTTGACGTGGACGAAGATGTAGAGATCACCCGGAGGCGCTCCGCGCTGGCCCGCCTCGCCCTTACCCGACAGGCGGATGCGCGTCCCGGTGTCCACACCGGGAGGAATTTCCACCGCCAGTTTCTGAATCTTGTCTACCCGGCCTTCGCCGCGACAATCGCCGCAGGGGTCTTCAATCACCTGACCGCGCCCGCCACAGGTGGGGCATGGCCGCTCGACCACGAACAGGCCCTGCTTCGCGCGCACGGTCCCGTGTCCGTGGCACAGATTACAAGCTCGCTCAGCCGTACCGGGGGAAGCGCCCGAGCCGTCGCAGCTGTCGCAAGCGGTCGAAACCTCGATTTCGATTTCGGTGGATTTGCCGTGGAACGCCTCGTCCAGCGTCACATGCATGTCGAAGCGGAGGTCCGCGCCGCGCCGCTGTTGCTGGCGACCACCACCCATCCCGCCACCAAAGGCGCTGCCGAAGATGGTTTCGAAAATGTCGCCAATATCGGCAAAATCGGATTGGCCGCGACCGCCGAAACCGCCACCAAAACCGCCTCCGCCGCCATTCATGCCCTGAGTAAAGGCATCATGGCCATAACGATCATAGGCGGCGCGTTTTTGCGGGTCCTTCAGGCATTCATAGGCCTCGCCCAATGCCTTGAACTTGGCCTCTGCCTGAGCGTCACCGGGGTTGCGATCTGGGTGCCATTTCATCGCAAGCTTGCGATAGGCGCTCTTGATCGTCGCACCATCGGCATCGCGCGATACTTCGAGAGTGGAATAATAGTCGGTCTGGGTAGCCATTATCGTGCCTTTCAACCGCCCTCGCCCGGCCCGCACGCGGCGGGCAGAGCAAGGGGGTTTAGAGGGTTAATCGCTTAGCCCTTCTTGTCTTCGTCGACTTCGGAGAACTCCGCATCGACAACTTCTTCGTCGGAAGTGTCTTCAGCGGCAGCTTCGGCCCCGGCATCATCACCGGCAGCACCAGCTTCCTGATCCTGCTTGTAGATCTGCTCGCCCATCTTCATCGCCGCCTGAGTCAGTTCCTGTGCCTTGGCGTTAATGTCGTCGGCGTCGCCACCTTCAAGCGCGGTCTTGGTCGCAGCAATCGCGGCTTCGACAGCAGACTTGGTTTCGGCGTCGATCTTGTCGCCGTTTTCCTCAAGCTGCTTTTCGGTCGCATGGACAAGGCTGTCGGCCTGGTTGCGGGCTTCTGCCGCGGCACGGCGCTTCTTGTCCTCTTCGGCGAACTTCTCGGCATCCTGCACCATCTGGTCGATGTCGGCATCGGACAGACCGCCCGAAGCCTGGATCTTGATGGTCTGTTCCTTGCCGGTGCCCTTGTCCTTGGCCGAGACTGAGACGATACCGTTGGCGTCGATGTCGAAGGTGACTTCGATCTGCGGCACGCCGCGCGGTGCTGGCGGAATGCCGACAAGGTCGAAATTGCCGAGCAGCTTGTTGTCTGCTGCCATCTCGCGCTCGCCCTGGAAAACCTTGATCGTAACCGCGTTCTGGTTGTCTTCGGCGGTCGAGTAGGTCTGGGTCTTCTTGGTCGGGATCGTGGTGTTGCGATCAATCATGCGGGTGAAGACGCCGCCCAGAGTTTCGATGCCCAGCGATAGCGGGGTCACGTCGAGCAGCAGCACGTCCTTGACGTCGCCCTGAAGCACGCCCGCCTGAATGGCGGCGCCCATGGCCACGACCTCATCGGGGTTCACGCCGGTGTGCGGCTTGGCTTCGAAAAACTTCTCAACGACTTCGCGCACCTTGGGCATGCGGGTCATGCCGCCAACAAGGATCACTTCGTCAATCTCGTCCTTGGTCACACCGGCATCGGCCAGTGCCTTCTTGCACGGCTCAAGCGTGCGGTCGATCAGACCCCCGACCAGCTTTTCGAGATCGGCTCGGGTGATCGTTTCGACGAGGTGCAACGGAGTGGTGCTGCCGCCTTCCATACGCGCGGTGATGAAGGGCAGGTTGACTTCGGTCGTGGCCGAGCTCGACAGCTCGATCTTCGCCTTTTCGGCAGCTTCCTTCAGACGCTGAAGCGCGAGCTTGTCGGTCTTCAGGTCCATGTTTTCCTTCTTCTTGAAGGCAGCGGCAAGGTGCTCGACAATCGCGTTGTCGAAGTCTTCACCGCCGAGGAAAGTGTCGCCATTGGTCGACTTCACTTCGAACACGCCGTCCCCGATTTCGAGGATCGAGACGTCGAAGGTGCCGCCGCCAAGGTCATAGACAGCGATGGTCTTGCCGTCTTCCTTGTCCATGCCATAGGCGAGCGCAGCCGCAGTCGGCTCGTTGATGATGCGAAGCACTTCAAGTCCGGCGATTTGCCCTGCGTCCTTGGTCGCCTGGCGCTGCGCGTCATTGAAGTATGCAGGGACGGTGATCACGGCCTGGGTAACGGTTTCGCCAAGATAGCTCTCGGCGGTTTCCTTCATCTTTTGCAGGATGAAGGCCGAAATCTGCGAAGGCGAATATTCCTCGCCGCCAGCGGAAACCCATGCATCGCCATTCTTGCCCTTGACGATGTTGTAGGGGACGATGTCCATATCCTTCTTGGTGGTGGGATCGTCAAAGCGGCGGCCGATAAGGCGCTTGATCGCGAACAAGGTGTTGTCGGGGTTGGTCACCGCCTGGCGCTTTGCCGGCTGCCCGATCAGGCGCTCACCATCCTTGGTGAAGGCGACGATCGAAGGCGTGGTGCGCGCACCCTCGGAATTTTCGATTACTTTCGGCTTTCCGCCGTCCATCACGGCAACGCAGCTGTTGGTGGTGCCGAGGTCGATACCGATTACTTTACCCATTATCTTCCCATCCATTGGAATGTTGTTGGACACCGCGCCTTCGCGTCTCCCGATAATGGCAAGACGGCTCGGCGGCTCGAATATGAGGCGGATATAGGTGCGGTTTTGCTTGGCACAAGAACTCTAAGGCCGTAGTTTTTGCCGCATCCACAACAGGGACAGCTTTCAAAAAGGGATAGAAGAATGACGGGATCGAGGATGAAGGCGTTTGCGCTGGCGCTTGCCGGGGGTTCGATGATGGCGCTCAGCGCCTGTGGCGGCGAAGCCGATGTGGCAGAGGCCGCGCCCGAAGGCGTGATCGAGGGCGTGACCATCGAAAACGCCCGCATGGTGCTTGCCCCGGTAGAGGGCAATCCGGCGGCGATCTATTTCGACTTCGCCTATGACGGGGACCGTTCATTCTCGCTCGGTCGCGTCGAAGTCGAAGGTGCGGCCAGCGCCATGATGCACCAATATGGCGAATATGATTTCAAGGTGCAGATGATGGAAGCACTGCCGATCCCGGTGACGAAGGGCACCAAGGTCGAATTCAAACCGGGCGATCTTCACGTCATGGCGATGGAGCCGTCACCCGATCTCAAGCCCGGCGGAACGACCAAGGTCACGCTTACGGTTTCGGGTGGCAACAAGCATATCTTTGACGCTGAAATCCGCGCCGCAGGGGAAGAGCGCTGAACGATTTGCCCGGCTTTCAGGATACCGCATCGCTCCCCGCCTGTCCGGTGGGTGGCGAGCGGCATCTGACGCCGGGCGAAGTCGAGCTTGCGCGGACGGTTTTTGGTGACGCGATCAATTATGGCGCTGTCAAGCTGAAGCGCCGCAAATGGTTTCCGTTTCAGCCCAAACGGATCACCATGGCCCCGCGTGGACACCTGCATTTCCACCCGCAAGGCTCGACTTACTGCGATGACTTTTCACTGGCTGACATTAAACGGCAGGGCCTGCTGATCCACGAATTGACCCATGTCTGGCAGACCCAGACGCTGGGCGAGTGGTTTCTGATCCTCCATCGCCATCCATTTTGCCGGTATGATTATGCGCTCAAACCCGGGCAGCCGCTGTCTGCGTACGGGATCGAACAACAGGCCGAAATCGTGAAGCACAGCTTTTGGCTGCGTCATGGCGCGCGCATCCCCGGCGTCGGGGACAAATCCGCCTATGATGTGCTTGTCCGGTTCGAGGGAGCTACGCTGTGAGTGACTTCGAATTCATCTTCGTTCTTTATGCCCTCGTGCTCGGTCTTTCGCTGGTCGAGTTGCTTGCAGGCTTCGGGAGGACGCTTGAAAACGAATTCGAGAGCGACGCTGATGGAACCCGCTTCCGTTTCGGTTGGCTGACGCCTCTTCTTGGCGCCTTCGTGCTGCTTGATCTTCTGTCGTTCTGGATGTTCGCATGGACGATCCAGAGCCTGATCACAGTCAGTCCTTCGGCCTTGCTGGGCGTGATGATATTCGCAGCCAGCTATTATCTGGCAGCCCGGCTGGTGTTTCCGACGCGGCCCGAATTGTTCGAGGATCTCGACACCCACTATTATCGTGTCCGCCGGACCGTAATGGGCATCCTCATCGCGCTGGTGTTCGCGCAATGGGCATTTCTTTATTCCGTCGAGGAAGTGCGGGCGGCGGTTTTCACGCCAATGACGCTGGGCCTGACCGCGATGCTGGTCGGTATGATGGCTGCCACGATGATAGTGAAGAACCGCCATTTTCAGGCGGTTCTTCTTGTCGCACTATGCGTCAGATATTTGGTGATTTACCTGATCTGAGGCTCAATCCGGTTTCTTCGAAACGGCCACCATAGCGGGCCGCAGGAGCCGATCCTTGATCATCCAGCCCGATTGCATTTCCTGAACGACAGTGCCCGCTTCGTGATCGGCGCTGGGCACTTCCATCATCGCCTGATGCTGATTGGGATCAAGCGGCAGACCCATGGATGCAATGCGGGTAACGCCGTGCTGGCCGAACACTTTCTCTAGCTCGCGTTGGGTCGCCTCAATCCCGATGACCAGACCTTTCATCTTGTCATCGTCGCGCAGCGATTCCGGGATCGCATCGACGGCACGCGAAAGATTGTCCCACACGGAAAGGATGTCGCGAGCAAAGCCGGTCGCGGCATAGGCGCGCGCATCGGCCACGTCCTTCTCAAGCCGCCGCCGCACGTTCTGCGTTTCGGCCTTGGCGTAAAGCACGTCCTGCTTTGCGGCTTCCAGATCGTTGCGCAGGTTCTCAAGCGCTTCGGACAGGGCATCAGCGCCCTCGCCTTCATCTTCGCTTCCGTCGTCCAGAAACTCTTCGGGTACGCCCTTCAATTCTTCTGCTGCTGCCGCATCCATCTGCGACTTATCGTTGTCGTTCATTTTTCCAGAATTTCCATTCAAGCAATGAGTTTGCCCTGCGATCGGCCCGGAGCGCGCTCGAGAGAGCGACCGAGCGATCGCGCTGTGAGATCCACCATGGGGACCACGCGCGCGTAATTCAAGCGCGTCGGGCCAATCACACCGACCACGCCAACCACCCTGCCCTCGCGATCACGATAGGGAGAGGCGATAACAGAGGACCCGGAAAGGCCGAACAAACGGTTTTCGCTGCCAATGAATATCCGCGTCGCATCCGCCTCCCGCGCGCTTTCCAGCAGGGCCGAAACAGATTGCTTGTCCTCAAGGTCTTCGAGCAGCGACCGGACGCGCTCGATATCGTTAAGAGCATCATCGTCGAGCAGGTTGGCTGCACCGCGCACAATCAGGACCGGTCTTTGGTTGGCATCCTCGCTCCACACGGCAAGACCGCGTTCGACAAGATTGCGGCTCGCATCGTCAAGTTGGGTTTTGCCCGCTGCGATTTCGGAACGCATGGCCGCAGCCGCTTCTGCCAGAGTACGTCCCATCAGGCGCGAGGTGACGTAATTGCTTGCCGCTTCAAGCGAGCCGGCCATGCTGGCATCTATTTCGACTATGCGATTTTCAACCCCGCCATCCTCTCCTACCAAAACGGCCAGCGCGCGATTCTGTCCCAGACTGACGAGGCTGAACTGGGCAAGGCGCTGTTCGAGGGTGGGCACCATGACCATCCCCGCCGCACCGGAGAGTTCCGACAGCAACACGCTCGTCTGGTGCAGCGCCTGTTCGACCGGTCCGCTTTCGGAAAGGCGAGCTTCGATCCGCGCGCGCTCCTCTGCCGTGGGTTCTGCCACCCGCATCATTCCATCGACAAATATGCGCAATCCCGCGTCAGTCGGCATCCGACCGGCGCTTGTGTGCGGGGCCGCCAGCAGCCCGAGCGCTTCGAGTTCTGCCAACACAGAACGGATTGAAGCCGGTGACAGGTTCAATCCGCCATCCGAAGCGAGAGTCTTTGAACCCACAGGTTGACCGTTCTCAAGATAACCTTCGACCACAAGCCGGAAGATCTCTCGCGCGCGGCCAGTCAGTTCGGAAATCGGGAGCGATGCCATGAGCCTCAATTTAGCAATCCCCGCGAATTCGCCAAGCCTTGCCCATCGCGCCCTTGCCCAGAGCGGACAACACCGCCACACCCCCGGGCAAGACACGACTCGAACAACGCAAAGGACAGACCAATGCGCCCTTCAGGACGCGCGCCCGATGAAATGCGCGCCATCACCATCGAAACCGGTTTCACCAAACACGCCGAAGGCTCTTGTCTAGTCAGCTTTGGCGACACCAAGGTGTTGTGCACCGCCAGTGTCGAAAAGGGCGTCCCGCCTTGGATGCGCGGCAAAGGCGAAGGATGGGTCACGGGCGAGTATTCCATGCTCCCGCGTGCGACCCACACCCGCGGCGCACGCGAAGCCGCCCGTGGCAAGCAATCGGGCCGCACGCAGGAAATCCAGCGGCTTATCGGCCGCAGCCTGCGCGCCGTGGTCGATTTGCAGAAGCTTGGGGAACGCCAGATCACGCTCGACTGCGACGTGATCCAGGCGGATGGCGGCACACGCACTGCGGCGATTTCGGGCGCTTGGGTGGCGTTGCGGCTTGCGGTCAACGGGCTGATTAAGGCGGGCGACATCAAACACGATCCGATAACCGCGCAGGTCGCCGCGATTTCTTGCGGCATTTTCAAGGGCACGCCTGTGCTTGATCTTGATTATGACGAAGACTCGAACGCTGATGCCGATGCCAATTTCGTCCTGCTGACAGGAGGCCAGATGGCAGAAGTGCAAGCCACTGCCGAAGGCGCGACGTATGACGAGGAAGGCCTGCTGCGCCTGCTTCGGCTCGCGCGGATCGGCTGTGACCGGATCTTTGCCGCACAGTTGGAAGCAACCAGATGACGCGCAGGCTGGGTGGTGGTTCGCTTGTCATAGCGACGCACAATTCGGGCAAGTTGAAGGAGATTTCGGCGCTGCTCGAACCCTATGGGATCAAGTGCATTTCCGCAGGATCGCTCGGCCTGCCCGAGCCTGCGGAAACGGGAACCACCTTTGTCCAGAATGCCCTGCTCAAAGCCCGCGCTGCGGCGCAGGCTTCGGGCCTTGCCGCGCTCGCCGATGACAGCGGGTTAAGCGTCGACGCGCTGGACGGTCGACCCGGAGTATACACCGCCGATTGGGCGGAGCGGCAATGGTTCGAAGGCGAGCCGGGCCGCGACTGGTACATAGCGATGGGCAAGGTCGAAGGGATGCTGCAAGCAATCGGGCCCGATGCCGATCGCAGCGCCGCGTTTCATTGCGTGCTTGCCCTGGCTTGGCCCGATGGCGAACACGCCGTTTATGAAGGTACCTGCCGCGGTTCGCTGACATGGCCACCGCGCGGGGAAATGGGTTTCGGCTATGATCCCGTCTTCGTCCCGCAGCAGCGCGAAGGCTCTGAAACCTTTGCGGAAATTCCGCCCGAGGAAAAGCACGCAATCAGCCACCGCGCCGATGCCTTTGCAAAACTGGTCGCGGATCAGTTTGGCCGCTAAAGCTTAGCGCATGGCCCGCGCGCTCTACATTCACTGGCCCTTCTGCGCGAAGAAATGCCCTTACTGCGACTTCAACTCGCATGTCCGGGATCGCGTCGATGTTGAGGCGTGGCAGGCGGCTTTGCTGGCCGATATGCGCGCCGAAGCGGCGGTTGCGGGCGGGGAAAGCCTTACCTCGATCTTCTTCGGCGGTGGCACGCCTTCGCTGATGCCGCCTGCGCTGGTTGCGATGCTGCTGCAAGAAGCACAATCATTATGGGGGTTTAGCCCCGATATAGAGATTACGCTGGAGGCCAATCCTTCCTCTGTCGAAGCCGCCAATTTCGCCGATCTTTCGCTTGTTGGGATCAACCGCGTCTCGCTCGGCGTGCAGTCGCTGGAGGATGAAACGCTGCATTGGCTAGGGCGGCTTCACGGGGCTGAAGAGGCGCTGAAGGCGTTAGAAACCGCGCAGAACCATTTTGAGCGGGTCAGTTTCGACCTGATCTATGCCCTGCCCGATCAGACCCCGGAGCAATGGGAGGCGCAGCTCAATCGCGCGCTCGGTTTCGGCACTTCGCATCTGTCGCTGTACCAGCTGACCATCGAGCCGGGGACACGCTTTGAAACCGATGTGCGACTGGGCCGCTTCACCCCGCTTGACGATGATCGTGCCGCCGATCTTTATGCCCTCACCCGGCAAATCACCGGCGAGGCGGGACTGCCCGCTTATGAAACCAGCAATCACGCGAGGCCGGGCGAGGAGAGCCGCCATAACCTCACCTATTGGCGCTATCAGGATTACGCCGGGATCGGTCCCGGCGCGCATGGCAGGCGCGGCGGGTTTGCGACTGTCCGGCACAAGAAACCCGAGAATTTCCTGAAAGCGGTGAGCGAACGCGGGCATGGCATCGCCGAGCAGACCATGCTTTCGCCAGACGAGCAGATTTCCGAGGCGCTGCTTATGGGCCTGCGCCTTGCCGATGGGATTGATCTGGCCGCGCTCGAATGGCGGTTTGAACGCCCGCGTTCGACCATGCTCAATGCGAAGGCGCTGGCGACCTACATCGATCTCGGCTTCGTATGGCAGCGCGGCAGCCGCATCGGGGTAGAGCCGCAGGGCATGGGCGTACTCAACACGCTGATCGAGGCGCTGGTGGCAGACGATCTGGTGCGGGCATGAGCGCCGCAGAGATCCTCGAACAATGGCGCAGCCATCTGACCGACGCCCGCCGCCGATCCCCCCACACCGTGCGCGCCTATGTCAGCGCGGCGCAGCGCATCATGGCGGCTCGCGGGCTGGAGGATTGGGAAGCGATCGCGAGCCTCGAAGCGAGCGACCTGCGCACCCATCTCGCCGCGCGCCGGGCAGAAGGCCTCGCCAATGCCAGCGCCGCGCGCGAACTTTCGGCGCTGAAGGCGCTGATCGCCTATGCACGCACCGAAAGCGGCGACCCTGATCCCGCCGCCCCTCGCCTGCGCGGACCGCGCCTCAAGAAAGGACTGCCCCGCCCTGTCACCCCTGATGAAGCGGTGAACCTAGCCGATCTGGTCGACGGGACGGCTGCCGAAGACTGGATCGGCGCGCGCGACCGGGCGGTGTTGCTGCTGATGTATGGCAGCGGCCTGCGGATCGCAGAGGCGCTGTCGCTGACTGGCCGTGACGCGGTGCTGGGGGAGACGCTGCAAGTCACCGGCAAGGGCGGGAAGCAGCGGCTGGTCCCGATCCTCCCGATCACGCGGCAGGCGGTGGCGGCATATGCCAAGGCCTGCCCCTACCCGCTTGAGCCCAAGGAACCACTGTTTCGCGGAGCCAAGGGCGGCGCACTGTCACAGGGCATGGTGCAAAAGGCGATGGCCCGGGCAAGGCGCGCGCTGGGCCTGCCCGATACGGCAACCCCCCATGCCTTGCGCCATTCCTTTGCGACCCATCTGCTGGGGGCAGGAGCGGATCTGCGAAGTTTGCAGGAATTGCTCGGACATGCTTCCTTGGGTTCGACGCAAATCTACACCAAGGTCGATGCGGCGAGCCTGTTGGAGAATTATCGCAACGCGCATCCGAGGGCGAAAAAGAACGGGTGAGAATGCGTCAGATGTCCTCGCATGCCGGCGAGGATTGGGGGGATCATGAGCGAAAAATACTTGTTGTTGCGGCGCATCGGGACGCATCTCAAAGAGCAAAACTGGTTTGCGGTGGCTGCTGAATTCCTGATTGTCGTCACCGGCGTTTTTCTGGGTATCCAGGTTTCCAACTGGAACGCCGAATATCAGGAACGTCAGGACGAAAGGCAGATCCTGAAGCGCCTCTCGGACGAAACCGATGTGCTTCTTTCCGCAGTCCAAAGGGAAACGGCGACCCTCCGGCAAAAGACAGATTTGCTGATCAATGTGCAGCCGGTGATCTATTCCGTCGAGGCAGCAAGGCCGCTGTCGGATGAAGAATGCGAGGCGGTTGCCCTTTCGCACATTTACCGACTGGGATCAGACGAACTGCCGATCCTGAATGAGCTGATCGGGACTGGCCGGTTTGACCGGCTGAGGGACGATGGCGTCAAACAGATGCTGCGCGAATACATCCTGTTCCGCGATGATTTGCGCAGCCGTCATGAAGAACGCACCAACGAGATATTCCGGCTTTCCAACCTTCATCCCGATGCGATCAGCGTCACATCCGTCCCTCGCACGCCAGACTATGACGGCGATTGGACATGGCTCAGCGCCGAGGGCTACCGCTGGCGGCCCAGCTGTAACATTCAGCATATCCGGCAAAACCAGTCTTTCCTGAACGACTTCTTCGATAATTCCGGTCGCACTGGGAATGTGCTTAGTTCCTACGAAGAGAGAGAGGCAATGTTGATGTCACTGAAGGAGCGGTTGACATCCGCGCTTGCCGAGTGATCGCCTCGCCGATGGTTATGGCGATCAACAGGCCGGAAGAGGCGCATTTAGTTTTCGGGATTTACTAAGTGGTCAAATGACAAGCGTTAAGCACTTCGATGACCCGGATGGACCGAAGTTGGTTGCACAAGCCGTCATGTGCGTCGCACTCATGGCGTTCCCAATTTTTGAACTTGCAACCACAGGTGAGATCAATCTTGCTAGGCAGACGCCCGGACGGGCTCAAATGCCGTTTTGGTTGGTGTACTTGTTCGCAATAATATACCCAATCTTCCTCGGCGCGACAAAGGGTCGAAGAGTTATGTGGGCGCTCTTGGCACGGCCATATCTATCTTTGAGCGATGACCACCTCGAGTTCCTCGGTTCGCGCATAAAGTTCCTAAACATCAGGAACATAGAGCAGGAAGAAAACCGACTGATCATTCAGACGCAGTTCGGTGAGGTAGTCACAATTCAAACCGATCCACGTGATCTGTTCGAAGTCCTTAAATTTATCAACGCGTCGGGTGTGCGATCAGAATAATTGGGTGGAATTCGGTCCAGCTGTCACCCCAATCGCCGCTCAATCGCATCCCAGATCATCCCCGGCAGTTCGGTCCCGTCAAACGCTCCACAATCCGCCGTTTCTTACGGACGCAGCCATGCTTCGGCTGACTGCCGCTGGCTCTCGCTCGGAGTTAGTTCCAGCGTCCGAACGAGAAAATCCCGGGTCGCAGGTGAAGCAAGGAAATCGGCAAAGGCGATTGTCAGGAAGCTTTGCTGTGCATCAATAAGGCAATTCAAGGCGGTGGAGTAGATCGCGGGCGCTCCCTTCGCTCCGTACACCTCAGGCCAGTTCCGCCTTAGGCGGGTTCGCTCAATGGCTGGCAAAGGCCTGGTTACCACTACAAAGGTCGGGTTGCACACCTCTACCAGCAGGCTGACGAGCGTGGCGAGCAAAGGGTGCTTGATAACGATATGCGTGCATCCTTGGCGTCTTGCCTTGGCCGACTCCTCAACGAGCCACGGCCGCAGCCACGCCGAAAGCAATTCGGGCTGGCCTATCCGCTGCAAGGTCTGCTCATCATAAATCCTGAGCAGCCGGTTTCTCAGTTCGATCGATTCATGACTGTCGGGCGTCAAAGGATCGTTGGTCCGGAAATGCGGTGGGCAGGAATACGCGCCAAGTCGAGCCAGAAAACCGGTTACCGCTGTGGTTCCGGATGACCAGCTGCCAATCACACAGACGACCGGCAAGAAACCGACTTCCGATGAATTGTCCATCGCACCCGACGATACCCGGCCCTCGCCGGGCGATGCAACTGAAAGCTCAAGCTCGCAATGAAACCAGCTTCTTGCGTTCCGGAAAAGCCCGATTGAATTCGCGCTTACAGCTGCAACCGCGCCTCAATCGCGTCCCAGATCATCCCCGGCAGGTCGGTTACGTCAAACTCGCTAATCGCGACGATCCCGGTGGGCGAGGTCACATTGATTTCGGTCAGCCATTTGCCGCCGATCACGTCGATCCCGACAAAGGTCAGGCCGAGGCGCTTCAGATCCGGGCCCAGGGCTTCGCAAATTTCCACCTCGCGCTCGGTTAGCCCCGTTTTCTGCGCGCTGCCGCCCATGGCGAGGTTTGACCGGAACTCGCCCTTGCCCGGAATACGGTTGATCGCGCCCGCAATCTCACCATCGATCAGAACGATGCGCTTATCGCCCTCGGCCACTTCGGGGAGGAAGGGCTGGACCATGTGCGGTTCGGGCCAGGTCTGGTTGAACACCTCGAACAACGCCGTCAGGTTGTCGCCGCTTTCGGGCACACGGAAAATCGCCTTGCCGCCATTGCCGTGGATCGGCTTCACCACCACCGCGCCATGTTCGGCCATGAAGCGGCGCACTTCGTCCACGCTGCGGGTTACAAGCGTGGGCGGCATGAAGCGGCGGTAATCGAGCACCATCACCTTTTCCGGCGCGTTGCGGACATTGGCGGGATCGTTGACCACCAATGTTTCGTCCTTGATCCGCTCAAGCAGATGGGTGGCGGTGATATAGCCCATGTGGAACGGCGGGTCCTGCCGCATCAGCACCACGTCGATATCGCGCCCCAGATCAAGCCGCTGCACCTCGCCCTTTTCGAAATGGTCGCCCACCACGCGCCGCACCTTCACCGGGAAGCATTGCGCATAGAGCCGGTCATCCGCATCGAGCGTCAGGCTTTCGACATGGTATTCGAACACCTCATACCCGCGTTCCTGCGCGGCGAGCATCAGCGCGAAACTGCTGTCGCCCTTGATGTTGATGGATTCGATGGGGTCCATCTGGACCGCGATTTTCAGGGACATGTGATTTCCTAAGGCATCCAGGCGTTGGGGATGTGGCGTGGCTTGCTGCCGGGTGCAAGGAGTATGACGTCGATCGAAATGTCTTCGCCGTCCTTGGCATATTCGTGCGCGACAGCCTCAACCGCGGCGGCGACGCGGGAAAGGCGGTGTTCGTCGATGGCCGTGTCGAGATCGCTTGCACGCTTGCGCCACTTTACCTCGATGAAGGCGACGATACCGGGCTTGCGGGCGATCAGGTCAATCTCGCCAAGCTTTGTTTTGAGGCGCTCGGCGACCACCTGCCAGCCCTGCTGCATCAGCCATTGCGCCGCTTGGGCCTCACCTTCTCGCCCTTTCCGGTCTGCAATGACGCGCTTTTCGCTCATTGCGATTTCATCTCTACTGCGCGGGCATAAAGTTCCTGCCGGTCCAGCCCGGTCAGCTTGGCAACCTTGCCCGCCGCCTTGCTCGCGCTCATCTCCGACAAGGCATCGCGCAGCATGGCATCTGAATCATGGACTGCGGCATCTTCCGCTGGAGGACCAACCAGCAGCACGATCTCGCCTTTGGGCGGATGGGCAGTGTAATGCCTGATCAGATCGGCAGGCGTGCCTGTCCGGCATTCCTCATGCAATTTCGTGATCTCGCGCGCGACCGCGATCTCTCGCCGGGGCCATGCCTCAGCCATCGCGTTCAGGCTCCGCACCAGTCGCGGACCGGTTTCGTAGAATACCAGCGTGGCGTCGATCCCGCCCAATTGCTCCAGCACATCGCCGCGCGCCTTGTCTTTTGCCGGCAGGAACCCGGCGAACAGAAAGCGGTCATTGGGAAGGCCGGAAAGTGTCAACCCTGCCACCGCCGCGCAAGGCCCGGGCAGGCTTGTGACTGCAACCCCGGCAGCCCGTGCTTCGCGCACCAGGCGGTATCCGGGATCCGAAACAAGCGGCGTGCCTGCATCGCTGACAAGTGCGACAGGCTCGCGCGCCGCAAGCTCGACAAGGCGGCGCCTGACATCCTCCGATGCATGATCGTCATACCGCTGCATCCGCGTCTTTGCCTCAATTGCCTTGAGCAATTTGCCCGTCACCCGGGTGTCTTCACAGGCAATCACGCTCACATTGCGCAATACGTCGACAGCACGCATCGTTATGTCGCCAAGATTGCCAATCGGCGTCGCGACAATATAGAGACCCGGATCAAGTGCTTTGACGGGTACGGATTCAGAAGACGGTGTGTTCACGCCGCGTGTAATGAAGCAGCGACGAGGGGTCGGCAAGAATGAAGCTTACAATGCAATCGCTTTCGGAGGCGCGCTGGCTGCGCAAGGCTGCCGCGATGCTCAACCGGCGCAATCTGGCCGTGGCTGCAACCGCCGCGCTGCTTGCCGGGTGTCAGGTGATCCCCAAGACCGAAACGGTTGCGACAGTTCCCGTGCCGGAAGCGACGCCGGAACCCACACCGACCGCCCTGCCCACCGATTCCACCCGGCACCGCGTGGCCCTGCTGGTACCGCTGTCTGGCAGCGCCGCCGAGGTTGGCCAATCGCTCGCCAATGCGACAACGATGGCGCTGCTTGATACCAATGCCGACAACCTCCGCATCACCACTTATGACACTTCGCGTGGGGCGGCTGCGGCTGCGCGTCAGGCGATTGCGGATGGCAACAAGCTGATCCTTGGCCCGCTCCTTTCGGAAAATGTGGCTGCGGTGCAAAGCGCGGCGCGTCCGGCCAGCGTCCCGGCTATCGCCTTCTCCAACGATACAAGCATCGCGAGTGCCGATGTCTTCGTGATGGGCCACATCCCGGAACAATCGATCCGCCGCTCGATCGAATACGCCCGGCGCAATGGCTCCAACAATTTCGGCGCGCTGCTGCCCGAAGGAGATTACGGCCAGCGTTCCTATAGCGCGCTCACCAATTCGCTGCGCGATTACGGCGGCAATCTGGTCGCGTTTGAACGCTACGCACGCGGCAATACCTCTATTGTCGGCGCGGCCCAGCGGCTGCGCACAAGGGGAGGCTATGACACCGTCCTGATCGCCGACGGAGCGCGGCTTGCGATCCAGGCTGGCGGTGAACTTCGCGCTGACGGCGCCGAAGGCGTGCGTATTCTCGGCACCGAATTGTGGAGCGGTGAGTCCAACTTGACGCGAGCCGGTTCGATCAACGGCGCGCTGTTTTCGGCGGTGTCCGATGGCCGCTTCCGGCGGTTCTCCGACAGCTATGAAACACGCTTTGGGACGAAACCCTATCGCATCGCCACGCTTGGCTATGACGCGGTACTGCTGACGTTGCGCATCGCGCGCGATTGGCGGGTGGGCAGCGATTTCCCGCAGGATCGCCTGTATGATCGTGGCGGTTTCCTGGGCGTTGACGGCCCGTTCCGTTTCGGCCGCGACGGTATTGCCGAACGCGCTTTGGAGGTGCGGCAAGTGAGCGGCAATCAGGTTATCGCTGTCGATCCTGCACCGAGCAGTTTCGGCGGGTGAAACCGGCGCAAAACCCGCGCGGCAAGCTTGTGAGAATTCGCCGCGCGGGCCTATAGCGGGAACATGTCCGAAGACCTGTTTGCAAACACGCCCACATCCAGCGGCGATTATGATTCCTCGTCCATCGAAGTTCTCGAAGGGCTCGAACCGGTGCGCCGCCGCCCTGGCATGTATATCGGCGGGACCGATGATCGCGCGTTCCACCATCTCGCTGCCGAAGTACTCGACAACGCTATGGACGAAGCGGTCGCGGGCCATGCGAACCGGATCGAGGTGCGCCTCGACGAATGCAACCGGCTGACCATCACCGATAACGGTCGCGGCATTCCCGTGGACGAGCACCCCAAATTTCCGGGCAAGTCCACGCTGGAAGTGATCCTTTCAACCCTGCATTCGGGCGGCAAATTCTCTGGCAAGGCCTATGCCACCAGCGGCGGCCTTCACGGCGTGGGCATCAGCGTTGTCAACGCGCTGTCGTCGCACACCCGCGTCGAAGTGGCACGTGACAAGCAGCTTTACGCGCAGGAATTCTCCAAAGGCCAGACGCTCGGCCCGATTGAGGTCATTGGCGCGGCGCCGAACCGGCGCGGCACCAGCGTCACCTTCACCCCCGACATCGAAATCTTCGGCGATCGCAATTTCAAGCCAGCGCGCCTGTTCAAACTCGCCCGGTCAAAGGCCTATCTGTTCGCAGGGGTGGAAATCCGCTGGAAATGCGCGGAAGGCCTCGCCAGCGAGGAAGTCCCCGCCGAGGCAGTCTTCAAATTCCCCGGCGGCCTTGCCGATCACTTGGCCGAGCAGGTTGGCACTCGTGAATGCGTCACCGCACAGCCTTTTGCCGGACGGCAGGACTTCCCGGAGCAGGATGGCACGACCCAAGGCCGGGTGGAATGGGCGATTGCCTGGCCGCTCTATTCGGACGGTTCGACCAGCTGGTACTGCAACACCGTACCGACACCCGATGGCGGTACGCATGAACAGGGCCTGCGCGGCGCATTGACCAAAGGGCTGCGCGCGTTCGGTGAGCTGGTTGGCGCGAAGAAGGCCAAGGACATCACCGCCGATGACGTGATGACCGGGGCGGAAGTAATGCTGTCCGTATTCATTCGCGATCCGCAATTCCAGTCACAGACCAAGGACCGCCTGACATCGCCCGAGGCCGCACGCCTAGTCGAAGCGGCGGTGCGCGATCATTTCGACCATTTCCTCACCGACAATATGGAGCGCGGCAAGGCGCTTCTGGGCGAGGTGATGGAGCGCATGGACGAGCGCCTGAAGCGCAAGCAGGAACGCGAGATCAAGCGCAAGACCGCGACCAATGCGAAGAAGCTGCGTCTGCCGGGCAAGCTGACCGATTGCAGCGGCGAAGGCGACCGTGAAACCGAACTGTTCATCGTCGAAGGGGATTCGGCAGGCGGCAGCGCGAAGCAGGCACGCGATCGGAAATCGCAGGCCATTCTGCCAATCCGCGGCAAGATCTTGAACGTCGCCAGCGCCACCGCCGACAAGATCCGCGCCAATTCCGAAATTGCCGACCTGACGCTCGCCATGGGCTGCGGCACGCGCAAGGACTGCGATCCGTCAGATCTGCGGTATGATCGCATCATCATCATGACTGACGCAGATGTCGACGGCGCCCATATCGCGACGTTGCTGATGACCTTCTTCTTTCAGGAAATGGCGGAAATCGTGCGTGACGGGCGGCTCTATCTCGCGCAGCCGCCGCTCTACAAGCTGACCTCCGGCAAGGAGAGCCGTTACGCCCGTGACGATGCGCACCGGGCCGAGCTTGAAGAAACGGTTTTCAAGGGCAAGAAGGTCGACGTTTCACGGTTCAAGGGCCTAGGCGAAATGAACCCGCAACAATTGCGCGAAACCACCATGAACCCTGATACGCGCAGTCTGATCCGCATCACCCTGCCGCATGAATTCGAGCAGCGCGCCAGCGTAAAGGAATTGGTCGATCAGCTGATGGGCCGCAATCCGGAACACCGCTTCAACTTCATCCAGAACCGCGCGGGCGAAATGGACCGCGACATGATCGACGCGTGACCGATTACAAGGACCCGCGCGAGGAAGACATCGTCTACGGTGATCGCCGCATATCGCGGCCCGATGTACAGCTGCCCGATTGGGACATTCCCGATGGCAGCTATCGCCCGGTTCCGATCGTCTGGTTTACGGGCGCGCTGTTTGCGCAGATTTTCCTGACCGGCTTCCTGTTCCTCGTCCTGATTGGCAAGAGCGGGTGGCTGACGATTGCCCTGACTGCAATGTCGAGCGGCGCCATCGGCGCATGGACGTGGCAGCGCGGCATGGGGAAAGCCGGGATGGGCTGGCGCGTGGCAACTGTCCTGATGCTGCTGTTCTGGTTCGCGCTGTTCGCTTTTGCGGCGGCGAGCAGGACCTGATCCGGGATTTTTCTGCCCCGACCGCGTAAGAAATTCGGCGCGTACCAGACTAAGGGGGGCATGACACAGACAGTCGATCAGCTTTACCGGCAGGCAGGCGAGGAATTTGCCCCTGCCCTTGCGCGTCTCGCCCGAGCGGTGGAGCGCGATGCTGAAAAGGCGCGCGATCTCGAACAGGAAATGCACTGCGCGCTCTGGACCAGCCTTGCCCGGTTCAAGGGGGACTGTGCGCTGAAGACCTGGGTTTACCGCGTCGCGCACAATGTCGCGGCCGATCATGTGAGCAAGGCGACGCGCGGCCCGAAAAAGGTTCCGCTGGAAGAGATCGATGCCCTTCCGGCGGCGGGAAATCCCGAAAGCGATGCTGCCGAAGCACTGGTGCTGCAACAGGTCGCCCAGTTGATCCGCGCCCTGCCCCCGGTCGACGCGCAAACCATCGTTCTGTGGCTAGAAGGTGAGAGCGCAGCCGAAATCGCGGAAATCACCGGCCTGTCATCCGGAGCCGTCGCCACGCGCGTCCATCGGATCAAGGCGCTGCTCGCCGGACATTTCGAACAACCGACAGACAAAGGAGCCAAGGCATGAGCCTCCCCCCCTTCCCCGCCTGGCAGAATGCCGCCAGCGAAGCCTCTTTCAGCGATCCCGCCACCTGCGCGGCCCGCGCATCGAAGTTCGAGCGCACGATCCGTCGCCGCAACCTGATCGAATATGCGGCGGGCGCGTTTGTGATTGTACTGTTCACGGCCTCGTCCGCAGGAGCCGCCTTCAAAGGCGAATGGCTGATTGCGCTGTCGATGGCTCTCACGGTGGTCGGTGCTGTGATTGTGCTGTTGGGACTGCGTCGCCGCGCGAGCAATCTGGATCGTCGTCCCGAAGACCCTTGCGTGTTGCACCTGCGCCGCCAATACGAACGCCAGTTCGAAGCCTTGCGGGACGTACCCAAGTGGTATCTCGGCCCGCTGATCCCCGGGTGGGCGCTGTTCTACATCGCGGTCACTCTGGGCACCGCCGAGGTGACGGGCTGGGTTGAAGCCTTGCGGGGAATAGCCTGGCCGGTTGTGGCGACCATTGGCCTGTTCGGCGTTATCGCGCTTGCCAACTGGATCGCCGCCCGATCGCTCCGGCGCAAGATCGAAGAGATCGACGCGCTGGCTTGATGCCGCCCATCTCCCTAGAGTCTCGTCCCCACGGAGGATCATGATGAAATCGAAGCTTTTTCTCGTCATGCTGGCTGCACCGGCGCTGGCCCTTGCCGTTCCTGCTGATGCTCAAGACGTGCCTCCGCCTGTCGCGCAGACGGATGAACAAAGCGCGCTCGAATTTCGTGCCGAACAGATCGTTGCGCTGGTGAATGGCGAATTGGAGCCACAGGAGGTCTTCAGCGAGGCATTTCTTAACGCGGTTCCGCCCGCCCAATTCGCAGCAATTTCGGCTCAACTAACGGGGCAATTCGGCAAGGCAATCGCGGTCGAAAGTCTCGACCCACCCGGTGGCACCCGCGCCACCCTTGCGATCCGGATGGAAAAGGCCATCGCCCGCGGCGGAATCGCGATTGATCCTACGTCCGAAAACCGAGTCAGCGAGCTGCTTTTCCAGAGCTTCGACGCGATTGACGACAGCCCGGCCAAGATCGAGGCTGACCTTGCGAACCTGCCGGGAGAAGTCAGTTGGTGGTTCGGTGCGATTGAAGAACCGTCAGCCCCCGTGATCGCGGACCGTGCCAGCGAGCAGATGCCACTCGGCTCAACCTTCAAGCTTTATGTCATGGCCGCCCTCGCCCGGGACATTGCAGCAGGAAAGCGCGCATGGGGCGATGTCGTGAACCTCGGCGATGCGCGCAGCTTCCCTAGCGGCATGATGCAAGATTGGCCGAAGGGAGCGGCGGTGACGCTGGAAACTCTGGCAAGCCTTATGCTCTCGATCAGCGACAACACCGCCACCGATACGTTGATCGATGTGCTGGGACGCGATGCCGTGCTTCAGGCAGTTGTCGACAGCGGGCATTCCAGCCCAGACCTCAACGATCCGTTCCTGAAGACACGCGACATGTTTCTGCTGAAGGCGGGGCCCGAAGGCAGGTTGCGCACCTACAGGGAAGCCGACTCCGATGTCCGCAACCAAATCCTTGAAGGGATAGACGAACCCGTCCTGCCGATGAGCACTGTGCAGGCTGCGTTTTCTGGGGGACCAGTCGCGCTGGATGTCGAGTGGTTTGCCAGCGCGCGCGATCTTGCTGGGCTGATGCGCTTCATGCGTCGCACCGCCGATCCAAGAGCTTTCGAAATCATGGCGATCAGCCCAAACCTGCCTGAAAACGCCCGCAGTAACTGGACCTATGCCGGATACAAGGGCGGGTCGGAGCCCGGCGTGCTAAACCTCACCTGGCTTTTGACCGACCAGCAAGGCCGGGACCACGCGCTTATCCTCAGCTGGCGCAATGACGATGCCAATGTCGACCAGAATGCGCTGGAACTGATCGCCCAGCGGATGCTCGCCCTCCCTCGCTAAAGCGAGAGGTGGTTGCCCCTTGCGCGCTGCCCTCGCGCCCCGTATCGCGTCGCTTGAATTTTCAGTCTCGAAGGGAAACCCATGAGCGACAACACGACCGATACGCAGCGTTTTGAAGGCACCAGCAACTACATCGCGACCGATGATCTGAAAGTCGCCGTAAACGCTGCGGTGACTCTGCGCCGGCCGTTGTTGGTCAAGGGCGAACCAGGCACCGGTAAAACGGTCCTTGCGCACGAAATCTCCAAGGCGATCAACGCACCGCTGATCGAATGGAACATCAAGTCGACCACCAAGGCGCAGCAGGGTCTCTACGAATACGACGCGGTTGCGCGCCTTCGTGATGGTCAGTTGGGTGATGAGCGGGTCCATGACATCCGCAACTACATCAAAAAGGGCAAGCTGTGGGAAGCCTTCACCAGCCCCGAACTGCCCGTGCTGCTGATCGACGAGATCGACAAGGCCGACATCGAGTTCCCCAACGACCTGTTGCAGGAACTCGACCGCATGAGCTTCGACGTTTACGAAACGCAGGAGCGGATCGAGGCGAAGGAACGCCCGATCGTCGTCATCACGTCGAACAATGAAAAGGAATTGCCCGACGCATTCCTGCGCCGCTGCTTCTTCCACTACATCAAGTTCCCTGATCGCGAGACAATGCAGGCCATCATCGACGTGCACTTCCCCGGCATCCAGAAGACGCTGGTGAAGAAGGCGATGGATATCTTCTACGAACTGCGCGAAGTGCCGGGCTTGAAGAAGAAGCCGTCAACCAGCGAACTGCTCGACTGGCTCAAGCTGTTGCTGAACGAAGACATGCCGCTCGACGTACTGCAGGACAGCAACCCCAACAGCGCGATCCCGCCGCTGCATGGCGCGCTGCTGAAGAATGAGCAGGACGTGATGCTGTTCGAACGGCTAGCCTTCATGGCGCGCCGTAATCCGAGTTGATCGCTGTTATCAGCGGAAGCTGTAAGCCACCTCGAAATCACCCCAGCGACGGCCGTTGATAATCAGCGGGACGTAGACGTTGCGCACGACCCGGTACTGGCGCCCGTCGCCTTCCTGGCGATAGACCGCCATCATGTAAGGCGCGGTGCTGGATTTGGCTTTCTTGTCGATTGGGTCGAACAGGATCCGGCCGTTGCGGCAGTATTTGGTGTCGTGCACGATATCGCCGGTCGGCTTGCGGGCCATCTCGCTGATGTGCGTCGGCAGGAAGCCTTTGGTATCGGTGCAGGCGGCGGCGCTGATGGCAGGATCGGAATCCTTCGCCGCATCCAGCAATGGCTGCCAGTTGCGATCAGCCCAATCGTTTAGGCCGGTGCGATAACGCTGCGGGTTGCTGTCGGGGATCGGAACGTAATCCTGATCGAACAGGTCGTTCGCTGACAATTCGCCGCGCGCAATCGCAGCCTCGGTAAGTTCGGCGAGTTCGCGGGCTGCATCCTGCGCTTTCTCCACCATCACGCTGTCCTGCGGGCTGAGCCCGGCCTGCACCAGCGAATCGAACATTTCGCTCGCCGTCATTTCCAGCTCTTCCATGCGCGCGTGCGCGCCCTGAAGCTGCTCTTCATTGGTGCGCGCGGCCTCGTCGAAACTGATCAGCACTTTCTGCACGGCATCGACATGATTGCTGATCGTGCCGGTAGAGCGGGCGATGACGTCGTTCTGCTTGTCGACCTCTTCCACCAGATCGCCAACGCTGGCGATCGTGTTCTCGATCCGGGCGACCGATTCCTTGGCATCGCCGCTGGCGCGAGCACCTTCTTCGATTCTGCCGATCACCACGCTTGCTTCTTCACCCAATGCGTCGATGGTCTGAGCGATTTCGACCGTCGCCTTGCGCGTATCGTTGGCGAGGCTTTTCACCTCGCTGGCGACCACGGCGAAGGTACGGCCAGCATCCCCGGCGCGCATTGCCTCGATCGTGGCATTCAGCGCGAGGATGTTGGTCGTCTCCGCGATATCCTCGATGTCCTTGGCGCTGCGGCGCACCTGCTCCATCGCGGCGGAGAAACTGGTGACATGCTGGCCCAGCGCATCAACCAGATCGAGCAGGGACGCGATCTGGCCAAGCGAAGACTGGATCAGGGCAGTACCCTCCCCCAGTCGCTCGATCGCCCGTTCGGAAAGGAGGCGAGCCTCGTCGCTCGCTTCGGCAACCTTGTTCTGATCGGCTTCCAGAGCCTTCACTGTGCCGCGCAGCGCTTCATGCTCTTCGCGCAGCACTTCGGACGAGCGGATAACTGCTTCGACAACGCCGGCAACATCGGTGCAACCGACCGTGACAGCGCCGCATTTCTCCGGGATCTTGTCCAGTGCGCGGGCATTGGCGGTGTCGATGGCGATATTCTGCATTCGGATCAGTCCCCTGTTTGCGACTGCCCTAGCCCCGATATGGTTAGCGAAGCTTTAAATCCGCGGGTGAAATCGGGGCTGCGCACTCTCGATTGTGGGACTGGTAAATCCCCGTTGCCGGGTTTAGGACTGCGCCATGTTTTTCAACTTCATCGACGAACTGCGCGCAGCGGGCATCGGGGCAAGCTTCAAGGAGCATCTCACCCTGCTCGAAGCGCTGGACAAGGACGTTATCGAGCAGACGCCCGAGGCGTTCTATTATCTGTCGCGGGCGACTTTCGTGAAGGACGAAGGGATGCTCGATCGCTTCGATCAGGTGTTCCACAAGGTCTTCAAGGGGATCATGACCGATTACGGCCAGAACCCCGTCGATATCCCCGAAGACTGGCTGAAAGCCGTGGCCGAGAAATTCCTCACCGAAGAGGAAATGGCCGCGATTGAAAAGCTGGGCGACTGGGACGAGATCATGGAGACGCTGAAGAAGCGGCTCGAAGAACAGGAAAAGCGCCACCAGGGCGGCAACAAGTGGATCGGAACCGGCGGCACCTCCCCTTTCGGCAATTCCGGCTACAATCCCGAAGGCGTGCGGATCGGTGGCGAAAGTCGGCACAAGCGCGCCGTCAAGGTGTGGGAAAAGCGCGAGTTCAAGAACCTCGACAACACCAAGGAACTGGGCACGCGCAACATCAAGATGGCGCTGCGCCGCCTGCGCCGGTTCGCGCGCGAGGGCAATCCGGATCAGCTTGATATCGACGCCACGATCGAAGGCACCGCGAAGCAGGGCTGGCTCGACATCAAGATGCGGCCCGAACGCCGCAATGCGGTCAAACTGCTGCTGTTCCTGGATGTCGGCGGGTCAATGGACCCTTTCATCAAGCTGGTCGAGGAACTGTTCAGCGCGGCGACGGCGGAGTTCAAGAACCTCGAATTCTTCTACTTCCACAACTGCCTGTATGAAGGCGTATGGAAGGACAACAAGCGCCGCTGGCAGGAACGTACCAAGACATGGGACGTGCTCCACAAATACGGCCATGACTACAAGATCGTGTTCGTCGGCGATGCGGCGATGAGCCCCTATGAGATCACCCATGCGGGCGGCAGCGTCGAACACATGAACGAAGAAGCCGGCGCCGTCTGGATGAAGCGCGTGACGGACACCTATCCCGCAGCAGTGTGGCTGAACCCCGTTCCGGAAAAGCAATGGGGCTATTCGCAGTCGACCAAGATGCTCAAGCAGCTGATGAATGACCGGATGTATCCGCTGACACTCGACGGTCTGGACGATGCCATGCGGGAGCTGAGCCGCAAGCAGGGGCATTGAGTTGAGAACGCTGCTTGCAGGGATCTTAACTGTCTTGCTGAACCTGTTCGCGGCCCAGTCAAGCATTGCGCAAACCCCTGCAGATACTGCGCAACCGGTTATCGTTTATATCGAAACCAATCCTTGGTTGATGGTAATCGGATCTGATTCTCCGCAGTTCGCTCTCTATGCCGATGGTACCGTGATCTTCCGGACTTCGGAAGGTTATCGCAGATCGAAACTGGATGACGAGCAACGCGCAGAAATCGAGGGGGCAATCGAGCTAAATGGCCTCGAGCCCTACACTGAATACCTGACCGCGAGCGACCAACCAAGTTCGATCATTTACGATTTCCGAGAGAAGCGTGCGGTTTGGGCGTATGGAGCGGTGTCTCGTTGGCGTAATGCTCCGTCCGGGGACGATCCGCTTTTGCGAATGATAAAGGTTTTGCGCGAATTCCGAGTGACGGACGCGGAGCCTTGGATCCCAGATTTCATCGAAGTGATGATCTGGCCGTATGAATATGCGCCCGAAGAATCTATCGTTTGGCAACGCGATTGGCCTGGGATCAACGACGCAAGAACAGTGCGTCGAGGCAATTCATTCAGCATCTTCTTTCCGAGCGCCCATAGTGAAGAATTGTTTGCCTTTCTTGGTACAAGGCGAGAGCGTGGTGCCGTCGAAATCGACGGTCAAAAGTGGGCAGTAAGCTTGCGATACCCGTTTCCGGGCGAGGAACAGTGGTCACAGCCGTCCGCTAGCGATTAGTACAGCAAGTGACCCCGCACCATCTGCACCCACGCCGCTTCGTCGGCTGACGCCAACCCGTCCAGATCATCGGGTGCGGCATCCGGATTGTCGACCCATTCGCGCAGCGAAGGGCCGCCGTTGATCACGTCGATGGCGAGCCTGTCGAGTTCGTATTCATAGGGGAAATCGCGCCACAAATCGTAAGACGGGTACAGCCGCCGGATAGCCTTGAACGCCAATGCCTGCATCCGCCACGGCTTGAAGGCGTCATGATCGTAATCCGGGCCTTCGGCGTGCATCATCAGCGCGTTGCAGAGCTTGCCCGCGTGTTTGTGGAAGGTCGGTTCGAACCAGCAATCACGCATGTGCACACCCGCGCACCAATCCGGCGCGAGGGCGAGCATTTCCTTCGCGACCGCCTTGGCATCCACGTCAGGCGCGCCGAACAGCACCTCCAGAGGGCGGGTGGTCCCCCTGCCCTCTGACAAGGTGGTTCCTTCAAGCATCACCGTCCCGGCATAACAGCGCGCCATGTTGACGCTGGCGGCATTGGGTGACGGGTTGATCCATATGCGCGACGCCGGCCAGCCAAAACCGCTCGCCACCGCTCCGCTATCCGCGTCAGGCTGCCAACCCTTCATCGCCACCACCTTATAGGTGACGTCGAGGTTGAAATGCTCGATGAACCAGTGGCCCATCTCCCCCATGGTGAGGCCGTGGCGCATCGGCATCGGCGCGGCACCGACAAAGCTTTCCTGGCCCGGCACCAGCAATGTCCCTTCAACCGGGCGACCGGCGGGATTGGGGCGGTCAAGCACCCAGACTTCCTTGCCCGCCTTGGCAGCCTCTTCCAGCAGGTAAAGCAGCGTGGTGACAAAGGTGTAGATGCGGCAACCAAGGTCCTGCAGGTCGAACAGGAACACATCCGCGCTCGACATCATCTGCTCCGTCGGACGGCGTACTTCACCATAAAGCGAGAAGATGGGTATGCCGTAATGCGGATCCATCTCGTCCGCGGTTTCGACCATATTGTCCTGCTTGTCGCCTTTCAGCCCGTGTTGCGGGCCGAACGCACTGGTCACATTGACCCCGGCGGCAATCAGCGCATCGAGGCTGTGAACCAGCCCCTCCGTCACGCTCGCAGGGTGAGCGACAAGAGCGACCCTGCGGCCATCCAGTTCGTTCAGCAAGGCACGATCGGCCAGAAGCCGGTCTATTCCGAATTTTACGCGTCCAGTCATGCCCGCTGGGTGGATCAGGCGCGCGGCAAAGGCAATCTGTTTTGAAGCGGTGACGCCACGCTGGCGGGAACCGGTGCCGTGCTGTAACGCTGATTGCATATGGACATCGAATGGACACCAGCACTGATCGCCGCCGCTTGGGCAGTCATCCTAGGCGGCGCGGGCGGTGCCTTGACCGAAATCGGCCAATGGTATCGCGGACTGAAGAAGCCAAGCTGGCAACCGCCTGACTGGTTGTTCGGCCCGGCTTGGACAGTGATCCTGGGCCTTGCCGGATGGAGTTTCTATGTAGGGCTCACACAGGCGCCCTCACCCGAAGAGCGATTGGGTGTCTACGCCCTGTTTGCGGCCAATTTCGTGCTGCATTTCCTGTGGTCGCCGCTGTTCTTCAAAGCGAAACGACCCGACTGGGCGCTGTATGAGAATATCCTGCTCTGGTGCTCAGTCACATCGCTGGTGGTCGTGCTGCCGCGGCTCGTCGGAGAAAGCTTCGCAGGGTGGCTGAATGTCCCCTACTTCGTCTGGGTCAGCTTCGCGTTCGTGCTGAACTGGAAGATTGTCCAACTGAACGGGCCGTTCAATCCCGCTCGATAATCACCTGGCGGCAAGCCTCCGAATGGAATTCGGCCTTGCCCGGCGGAAATGCCAAGGCCCAGAATTGCAGCCCGCCATCGCGATGCTCGACAATAGCGTTGAGCGCGACTTGCGCAGGAGTTGGCAAGTCAGTTGAGATGGTTGCTCTCAGCACCAGTTCGCCGCGCCCGTCTACGCTCCCCATCGAGGTGCTGAGCGAGATTGCGTCGACGGGGGCATCACGCATCCCTTGCCGGAAGGAATCAAAATCGTAGGCAGCCCAGCGTCCGGACGGCGACAGGTTGAATTCGCGATAATAGGTTCCGCCGATTGGCTGCCAGAATATCTCGAAACAGGTCGTCTTCCAGAGATCGTCGGTCCGCACCGAGGGCCCGGGTTCGGGCAGGATGATCGAATCGACCCCGCCATCGAGGCGGAATTCCGCTTCGCATCCGGTCGGGGTTGCCTTGATACCTGCGGTGACGCCCTTGATCGGGCCGAGATCGCAGGTCTGATGGAGCATGAGTGGGTGCATAATTTTCCTATCGCGCATCGGCGCAAGGCGAGCAAGCCACTGGAAGCGCATGGCCCACACTGATAAGCGCGCGCACATGACATACGAATCCGATCTGCTCCGCCTGCTCGAAGAGCGCGGCTATATCCATCAGGTAACCGATCCGGCAGCGCTCGACGCGCTTGCGGCAAAACAGATCGTGCCAGGATATATCGGCTTCGATGCTACCGCACCGAGCCTGCATGTCGGAAGCCTCGTCCAGATCATGATGCTGCGCCGCCTGCAACAGGCAGGGCACAAGCCGATCGTCGTGATGGGTGGCGGGACAACCAAGATAGGCGATCCTTCAGGGAAGGATGAAAGCCGCAAGCTGCTTACGCCCGAGGTGATTGATGAAAACATCTCCTCAATCCGGACGGTTTTCGAAAAGCTGCTGACCTTTGGCGACGGCCCGACCGACGCGATCATGGTCAACAATGACGAATGGCTGTCGCAGCTCGGCTATATCGACCTGCTGCGCGACGTCGGCCCCCATTTCACGATCAACCGGATGTTGACCTTCGATTCCGTCAAATTGCGCCTTGATCGCGAACAGCCGCTTACCTTCCTCGAATTCAACTACATGATTTTGCAAGCATACGATTTCGTTGAGCTTGCCCGGCGGTACGAATGCCGCTTGCAGATGGGCGGATCGGATCAGTGGGGCAATATCGTCAACGGCATGGAGCTTGGCCGCCGGATGGAATCGCGCGATCTGTTCGGGCTGACCACCCCGTTGCTGACCACTGCCGATGGTGCGAAGATGGGCAAGACGGCGGCGGGCGCAGTCTGGCTCAACGAAGAACAGCTGCCGGCGTATGATTTCTGGCAATACTGGCGCAACACCGATGATCGCGATGTCGGTCGCTTTCTGCGGCTGTTCACCGACTTGCCCCTCGACGAAATCGCCCGTCTCGAAGCCCTTGAAGGGGCAGAGATCAACGCGGCAAAAGTGGTTCTGGCCAATGAAGTCACCGCTCTTGTACGCGGGCGCGAGGCGGCCGTTGCGGCGGAAGCGACTGCGCGCGAAACCTTTGCCGGAGGCGGAGCAGGAGACGACCTCCCCTCGGTCAATGTCGGGCCCGAAGGCATGCGGCTTGGCGCATTGCTGACGGAAATCGGCTTCACCGCTTCAAACGGAGAGGCAAAGCGCAAGATCGCCGAAAGCGCGGTAAAGATCGATGGTGAGATCGTGCTGGACCCCGGAATGCTCGTCATTCCGCCCGAAAGCGGATCGTTGAAAATCAGCCTTGGCAAGAAGAAGCACGGCCTCGTGCTGCGATAAGTCCGCCGAAGCCCGGATGCGGGCCCAGATGCAGACTACGCAGCTTTACCAATTGTCAGCCTTTATGGGCCATTAGGTGTGTTGGCCTCGGCAAGAGCGGGCCGAACATGACTATGGAGACTTAGGCTGTGTCAGTCGGAGCGAACCTGAGCGTTACTGATATGCGCCGTGCGGCGCGGCATCCGGTCGATTTCCCGGTGATCGTCGAACACTTCGCCCATGGCGATCTGAACCTGCACGTCTGCAACATTTCTGCCCATGGCTTCATGGTTGATGATGCGGAAAAGCTTAACCGCGGTGACCGGGTCATCATCCGCCTGCCCGTTGTCGGCCGGATCGAAGCCTATGTCATCTGGACCCGCGACAAGCGCGCAGGCTTCCAGTTTGAACGGATCATCCGTCTGGATGATTTCGTCGCTATCATCGACACGCTCCAGCCCAACCCGCGCCTTCGCCGTTCGCGCTGATCCGCGACCACACAACCAAATGAAAGCGATTGCTTGGCAGGCGCTCGCACGCCTGCCATGGGCGCTCTTGTGAGCGATACAGAACCAACGCACCCGTTTCAGGTACACAATTTCCGCGCCTATTGGGCTTCGCGCCTGACAATGACGCTAGCGCAGGACGCCATGCTGCTGGTGATCCAGTGGCAGGCATACAATCTGGCGCGCGACAGCGGGATGAACATCGCTCAAGGTGCAGGCCAGCTCGCCATCATCGGCCTGCTGCAATTCCTGCCACTGTTCGTTCTCACGCCGTTTTCGGGACTGGCGGCGGACCGGTTTGATCGCCGCAAGCTGGCGCTGCTCACAATCCTTGCACAGTTCGCTTCCGCTGCGGCCCTGCTCGGTTTCACCGCAAGCGGAACGGTGAGTCTGCCGGTTCTCTTCACCGTCGCCATTGTTCTTGGGATTGCCCGCTGCTTTTCGGGCCCCGCTCTCTCCGCGCTTTCACCCAATCTGGTGCCAAAGCCGATCCTGCCCACCGCTATCGCTTTATCTTCGATATCGTGGCAGGTCGGAAGGCTGGTTGGCCCTGCAATCGGCGCGGTGCTCTACGCCTTTGAACCATCCCTGCCCTATCTCATGGCATCTGCACTGTTTGCCGTATCCGGAACCGCACTGGCGCTGGTGGGCAAGGTACCCCAACCGGCGATGCGAAAGGACCAGAGACCTATCGGTGCGATCATCGACGGCCTGCAATATGTCGGCCGGAACAAGATGGTTCTGGGGGCGATCACGCTTGATCTCTTTGCGGTATTCCTTGCCGGGGCAAATGCGCTGATCCCGGTGTTTGCCCGCGATATTCTGCACACCGATGAAACCGGCCTTGCGATGCTAGCCTCGGCGACGCCTGCAGGGGCGATTTTGGCAGGACTGTGGTTTTCATTCCGCCCGCTCAGCACCAATGTCGGCCCGAAAATGCTCTGGGCTGTGGCCGTGTTCGGGCTGGCAACCGTCATCTTCGGATTCTCGACCAGCCTGCCGCTCAGCCTTGCCATGCTGTTCGTCATCGGCGCTGCCGACATGTTCAGCGTCTATGTCCGCCAATCACTGATCCAGTTGCACACGCCCGATGACAAGCGCGGCCGGGTTTCCTCGGTCAGCATGATGACGATCAGCGCCTCGAACGAGGGCGGCGACGCCTTCTCTGGCGCACTTGCCTATGTCCTTGGGCCGGTCGCGGCAATCGTCGCCGGGGGCGTTGGTGCGCTTGTAACCGTTGCCGTTTGGAGCCGTATTTTCCCGGTTCTCAGGACAACGAAGACCTTCGATCCGCCAGACGATCTGCTAGAAGGGTCGAAACCATAATTCACAGGAGGCCATCCGCCATGAAAGCTGCCAGCATTCTCGAAACCATCGGCAACACCCCGCACATCCGTTTGTCGCGCCTGTTTCCCGATCACGAAGTTTGGCTGAAGTCGGAACGGGCCAACCCCGGAGGATCGATCAAGGATCGCATTGCGCTGGCAATGGTTGAGGACGCCGAGGCCAAGGGCCTGCTCAAACCCGGCGGCACGATCGTTGAACCCACCAGCGGCAACACCGGCATCGGGCTCGCAATGGTCGCCGCGGTGAAAGGTTACACGCTCGTGCTGGTCATGCCTGAATCGATGTCGATCGAACGGCGGCGCCTGATGCTCGCCTATGGCGCGACATTTGACCTCACGCCCAAGGAAAAGGGCATGAAGGGTGCGATCGAGCGTGCGACCGAAATCGTCGAGACCACTCCGGGCGCGTGGATGCCAAGCCAGTTCGACAATGGCGCAAACCCCGCAGTGCACTCCCGCACCACCGCACAGGAAATCCTCAAGGATTTTGCCGACGCACCGGTCGACGTGATGATCACGGGTGTCGGCACAGGCGGCCATCTGACCGGGTGCGCCGAGGAACTGAAGAAGCACTGGTCGGGATTCAAGGCCTATGCGGTAGAGCCCGCCGCCTCCCCCGTGATCAACGGCGGCGAACCAGGCCCGCACCCGATCCAGGGCATTGGAGCAGGCTTCATCCCGGACAACCTCCATACCAACGCCATCGACGGTGCGATCAAGGTCGAAGCTGACGATGCCAAGGAAATGGCCCGCCGCGCCGCGCGTCAGGAAGGGATGCTGATCGGCATTTCTTCAGGAGCGACATTGGCCGCAATCGCAAAGAAGCTTCCCGAACTGGACGCAGGCACGCGCGTCCTCGGCTTCAACTATGACACCGGCGAACGGTATCTGAGTGTACCGGATTTCCTCCCGGTCGAATAACCAGTTCCGCGTCACATCGCAGTGCACGAAAAAAGGCCCGGCTCCCCCCAGAGCCGGGCCTTGTTCACATGACGAACCGGGTAACTCGTCAGGCCGCGGTTGCGAAAGCTTCTGCCGGGAGCGCCATCATATTGTCGCTGCCCGCTTCCAGCTTGCGCCGCAGAGCCCCTGCATCGGGCAAAAACCGCTCCGCGTAATAGGACGCAGACGTCAATTTTGCCTCGTAGAAGCCTTTTTCTTCGGTTCCGGCCGCCAGAGCCGCCTTCGCAACCTTGGCCATCTTCAGCCAGAAGAAGCCAAGCGTCACGATACCCATGATATGCATGTAGTGGTGCGCGCCCGCGCCCAGGTGGTTCGGATTGGCCATGGCGTTCTGCATGAACCACATGGTTGCGGCCTTCTGCTCGCCCAGCGCCTTTTCAAGCTTCTCGGCAATCGGGGCCAGCATTTCGTCCTGCTTGGCGGCGGCGATTTCTTCGTCGATCATCTTGAAGAAAGCCTGCACCGCGCGGCCGCCCTTGCTGGCGAGCTTGCGTCCGCAAAGATCCATGGCCTGCACGCCATTGGTGCCTTCGTAGATCATCGCGATCCGGCTATCGCGCACAAACTGCTCCATGCCCCATTCGCGTACGTAGCCGTGGCCGCCGTACACCTGCTGCATGTTGTTGGCGATGTCATAGCCCTTGTCGGTGCCATAGCCTTTGATCACGGGGGTCATCAGGCCGATCAGGTCATCGGCAAGCTGGCGCTCTTCCTCGGTCTGGGCCTTGTGGGTGAGGTCCACTTGCAGGGCCCCCCACATGCAAAGCGCCCGCATGCCTTCGTTGAAGACCTTGGCGTCCATCAGCATGCGACGGACGTCGGGGTGAACAAAGATCGGATCAGCCTTCGATTCGGGATCGGCAGGCCCGGACAATGCACGGCCCTGACGCCTATCAAGCGCATAGGTGACGGCGTTCTGGTAGGACACTTCTGCCTGCGCAAGCCCTTGCAGGCCTACACCCAGACGAGCCGCGTTCATCATGACGAACATGGCGGCAAGACCCTTGTTCTCTTCACCAACCATGTATCCGGTCGCGCCGTCATAGTTGAGCACGCAGGTCGCATTACCATGGATGCCCATCTTCTTTTCGATCGATCCGCAGGACACGCCATTGCGCTCGCCCGGCTCGCCGTTCTCGTCGAGAATGAACTTGGGAACGATGAACAACGAAATCCCTTTGGAGCTGTCCGGTGCACCCGGCGTCTTTGCCAGCACAAGGTGGATGATGTTGCTGGTGAGGTCGTGTTCACCCGCAGAGATGAAGATCTTGGTGCCGGTGATCTTGTAGCTGCCATCCGCCTGCGGCTCGGCCTTGGTGCGGATCATGCCCAGATCGGTGCCGCAGTGCGGCTCGGTCAGGTTCATGGTGCCCGACCATTCGCCCGAAATCATCTTGGGTGCATAGGTTTCTTTCTGCTCCTGCGATCCCGCAGCAAGGATAGCGGCAATCGCACCAGTGGTAAGGCCGGGGTACATGGCGAACGCCTGGTTCGCCGTGCCGGTGTATTCCTCGAGCACCATCGCCAAAGTGTGCGGCAGCCCTTGTCCGCCGAATTCCTCAGGCTGGGCAAGCGTACCCCAGCCCGCCTCTGTGTAGGCCTTGTAGGCATCCTTGAAGCCCGGAGGGGTCGTGACAGAGCCGTCTTCGTGACGGGTGCAACCGTGTTCGTCACCGATCTGGTTGAGCGGCGCGAGGACTTCCGAACAGAATTTGCCCGCTTCGTTCACGATCGTGTCGATCATGTCCTGCGTGGCATTTTCAAAGCCCGGCAGGTTTCCGTAGCTTGCCAGCTCCAGCATTTCATTGAGGACAAACCGTGTATCGCGGGTCGGGGCGGTATAGGTCGGCATCAGGTGATCCCTTCTGAGCGTGGATTGATGGAGATGGATGAGAGTTTGGTGCGAGGTCAGCCCAGATCGAGCTGTTCGATCTCGGCAACGAATTGGGTCAGTTCCTTGATCGATGAATCGATATCGGCGCGCTGTGCTTTGAGCTTTGCGATGTGTTCGCGACACTTCTCGATCGTGACGCGGCGCTGCTCGACGCGTCCATCGTCAAGGTCGTAAAGGTCGATCATCTCGCGGATTTCGGTCAGGCTGAAGCCGACGTTCTTGGCGCGCATGATCCAAGCGAGCCGAGCCCGGTCACGCTTGGAATAAACGCGGGTCAGCCCGACGCGAGCCGGACTGATCAGTCCTTCGTCTTCGTAGAACCTGAGAGCGCGTGCGGTGCAGCCGAATTCCGAGGTTAGATCGGAAATCGAGAACTGCTCCCTGCTCAGCTTGTCAGGGCGGTCGAGATGGGCCCCGTTGCGGCGCTGGGCCGAACCGGTGCCTTCGTGATCGTTTTCGGGTGCGGTAGCCATGAGCATGGACTACCTTACCTTTACGTGAGCGTCAAGTCTTGACCTTTACGAGAGCGCTGGCGTCATCCGCAGTGGGATCAATCCGGCGGTAGAAGCACGATTGTTCGCCTGTGTGGCAGGTCGGCCCCGCAGGCTCAGCCAGGATTACCAGCGCATCCTGATCGCAATCGACGCGAATCTCGCGGAGGTTCAGGTAATGGCCCGAAGTCTCGCCCTTGAGCCACAATTTGCCGCGCGAGCGTGACCAAAAGTGCACCCGGCCGGTCTCTCTCGTCAGAGCCAACGCTTCCGCATTCATGTGCGCTACCACCAGCACATCCTTTGTCTCCTCATGCACGACAACGGCGGTGATCAGGCCGCGAGAATCGAACCGCGGCGCGAACTGCGTGCCTTGTTCCCGTTCCTGAGTCGAAAGCTGCTGTGGGTCGGACAAAGGTGTTCTCCTGGTGGAATATTTGCTCGCATGGGCGATGGACGGTTCACCCTATGCGACAGTTTGTTGCACGATAACAACAGATGCGGATCAAAATCCATTGAAAGGAGCCTTTGCACTTCACCATCGGTAAAGGTGGTGGAAGAACAACGCCATCGGACGCTACGGCGTTCGGCCACCAGACAACGGCATTGCAAGGTGCCAGGTTCAGGGGGTGACCGGTTCAAGCCGACAGCGGGGTGTCGGTAGTTCCGGTTGAACGATGAGGGACAGGATCCTGATGACGAAGTTAGGGGGTCGTCATCTGAGCTCTCTTTGAGCGGTTCCGAACCATTTCGTCACGTGGCGCCCGGGGCTGTAATGGCCTCGGGCGTTTCGGTTTCCGGCCTCGCCTTGCCCATTCCACTTCCGTCAATGACCCGCGCAAAGCATGCGATATGCACGCTCTTTGCCCCCGCGTTCAACAGCGCGACGGTGCAGGCAGAACTCGTGGCACCGCTGGTGAGAACATCGTCAACCAGGATGATGTCGCGTTTGGCGACCCGCGCAACCGAACGCGCGCGCACCTCAATTGCTCCTGCAAGCGCCCGTTCACGCTCTTCCCGTCCGAGGCCGCCAAGGCTGGGTGTGCGCTTTCGCCTTACCAGCGCATCGACTTCCAGTTCGCCTTTGCCGGTCTTGGCAAGCTCACGCGCCAGCAGCGCCGCCTGATTGTATCCGCGCTGCCAAAGCCGCCAGCGATGCAAGGGGACCGGGACAAGGAGCGCAGGCTCGCCAGACAATTCGTCAATCCGAGCGGCTATCAACCGGGCAAGCAAGGGCGCAAGGGCAATTCTGCCACCATGCTTGAAATTGAGGATCAGGCGGCGGGAGGCATCGTTGTACACTGTCGCCGCCACGATCCCCGAATGCTCTGGCGGATCGGCAAGGCATGCATAGCACTGGTCGGCCTTCATAGCCTGGGCACTACCCATCGGACGTTGGCAGGTCGAACACGACGGATCGCCGGGAACTTCCAGTTCGCTCCAGCAATCGGGACACAAGCCACCCTGCGTGGCAAGGGCGCTGCCGCAAAGCGGACAACGAGGGGGATAGACCAGATCGACGACCGGCCTCAGACCCTCGGCAAGATGCGACCCCCACCCCATGACTCGATCTGTGCACCCCTTGCGCCGCGCACGCAAGCGCGGCAGGGCGAGATGCATGAATGAGGCTTCCGTTCCCCGCATCTTTTCCGAAACCCGCCGCGTGCAAAGGGTTTCGCGATCCATCTTGCGGCGCGAGCGGCGTGGGGATGCTGCGCGCTTCATCTTAGACGACATCTGCGACGACATCGTCGAACGGCTTGCTTTCGTCCGGCATGAGGCGCGCAGTTCGATACTCTTCGGGCCTGGTTCGACGGAGCTGTCTGCCTACCTCGCGCAAGGCTCCGCCACGGTGTGCGAAGCTGCGATTGCGGACCCGACCCAACCGATAGCGGGCGGTCCATTCGATCTGGTCGCGGTGATCGGCCAGCTTGATGCGGTCAATGATCTGCCGGGTGCCTTGATCCATATGCGCAATGCGTTGCGGCCGGGCGGTCTTGCCATTGCCAGCTTCATCGGGGGCCAGAGCCTGCCGCGCCTTCGGGCCGCGATGCTGGCTGCTGATGGCGATCGACCGGCGGCGCGCATTCACCCGATGGTCGATGCGCGGGCCGCACCGCAATTGCTGCAGCGGGCCGGGTGGAAGGACCCAGTGGTCGACACGCACACGCTGACGGTACGCTATTCCTCGCTTGATCGACTGGTCGGCGACCTGCGCGATCAGGGGCTGACCAGCGCGCTCGCCGACCGTGCGCCCCCAATCGGCAAGGCCGCCCTCGCCCGCGCAAGAGCCGCCTTCCTCGATCAGGCCGATGCCGACGGCAAGGTATCCGAAACCTTCGAGATCGTCACCCTGACCGGCCGCCGCTCACTTGCCGGCAGCTAGTCCAGCCTGAGCCGCCGCAAGCCGCGCAATCGGCACGCGATAGGGCGAGGCGCTGACGTAATCGAGACCCACCTTTTCGCAGAACGCGATCGAAGCGGGGTCGCCGCCATGCTCGCCGCAGATTCCCAGCTTGATATCGGGCCTCGTCGCCCTGCCCCGCTCTGCCGCCAGTTCGACCAATTGGCCGACGCCTTCGATATCGAGGCTGACGAACGGATCGCGCGGGAAGATGCCCTTGTCGACATAGGGAGCAAGGAACCGCGCCGAATCGTCACGGCTCACGCCCAGCGTCGTCTGCGTCAGGTCGTTTGTGCCAAAGCTGAAGAACGCGCCTTCCTGCGCGATCTCGCCTGCCATAAGCGCCGCGCGCGGCAGTTCAATCATGGTGCCGACCAGATACTCGACCACGGTGCCTTTTTCGCCGAACACCTCGGCCGCCACCTTGTCCACCAGCCCTTTCAGCAATTGCAGCTCGCGCCTTGTCGCCACCAGCGGGATCATGATCTCGGGCAGAGGAGCTTCACCCGAAGCCGCCTTTACCGCACACGCCGCCTCAAAGATGGCCCGCGCCTGCATCTCGTAGATTTCGGGATAGGTGATCCCGAGACGACAGCCGCGATGGCCCAGCATCGGGTTGAATTCGTGCAGTTCGTCCGCGCGCCGCTTGAGGTGATCGACACCCAGCCCGGTCGCATCGGAAAGCTCGGCAAACTCCTCGTCACGGGTCGGCAGGAACTCGTGCAGCGGCGGGTCGAGCAGGCGGATCGTGCAGGGAAGCCCCGCCATCACCTCGAAGATCGCGGTGAAGTCGGCCCGCTGTTCGGGCAGCAACTGCTCAAGCGCCTTGCGCCGTCCGCGCTCGTCTTCGGCAAGGATCATCTGGCGCACCGCGCTGATCCGGCTTGCGTCGAAGAACATGTGCTCCGTCCGGCACAGGCCGATGCCTTCGGCGCCGAACTGGCGCGCCATCTTGCAGTCGGCGGGCGTTTCGGCGTTGGTGCGCACCTTCATCCTGCGCAGGTCATCGGCCCATTCCATCAGCGTGGCGAAATCGCCCACCAGCTCCGGCTCGATCGTCGGGACGATACCGAGCATCACCTGACCATTCGCCCCGTCGAGCGTGATCTCGTCGCCTTCCTTCAGTTCCTGCGAGCCGATCCGCAATGTGCGGTTCGCACGGTCAATCGACACCGCACCCGCGCCCGAGACGCAGGGGCGGCCCATACCGCGCGCCACCACCGCCGCGTGGCTCGTCATCCCGCCGCGCGCGGTCAGGATGCCTTGCGCGGCGTGCATGCCGTGGATGTCTTCCGGCGAAGTCTCGACCCGGACAAGGATCACCTTCTCGCCGCGATTGGCCCATTGTTCTGCCGTATCGGCATCCAGCACGATCTTGCCCGCTGCCGCGCCTGGCGATGCGGGCAGACCGGTCGTCAGCACATTGCGCGGGGCATCGGGGTCAAGCGTGGGGTGCAGCAATTGATCGAGCGCCATCGGATCGACCCGGCGCACTGCCTCGCGCTTGTCGATCAAGCCTTCGCCCACCATTTCCACCGCCATCTTGAGCGCGGCCTTGGCCGTCCGCTTGCCCGAACGGGTTTGCAGCATCCACAGCTTCCCGCGTTCCACGGTGAACTCGATGTCCTGCATGTCCTTGTAGTGCGCTTCGAGCAGGTCGAACACGCGGGCCAGCTCGCCATAGGCTTCGGGCATGGCCTCTTCCATCGACAGCGGCTTGGCTCCGGCGGCCTCACGCGCGGCCTTGGTCAGATATTGCGGCGTGCGGATGCCTGCCACCACGTCCTCGCCCTGCGCGTTGATCAGGTATTCGCCGTAATAGGCGCGGTTGCCCGTCGCCGGATCGCGGGTGAAGGCCACGCCCGTCGCCGACGTGTCACCCATGTTGCCGAACACCATGGCCTGAACGTTGACCGCCGTACCCCAGTCGCCCGGAATGTCATTGAGGCGGCGGTAGACCTTTGCTCGGTCGCTGTCCCAGCTGTCGAACACGGCGCGGATCGCGCCCCACAATTGCTCGTTCACATCCTGCGGGAACGGCTTGCCCAGTTCCTGTTCGACAATGCCCTTGTATTCGCCAACTAGAGCGCGCCAGTCTTCGGCAGAAAGCTCGGTATCGTTGTAGAAGCCGTTGTCTTCCTTGGCGATTTCCAGCGCTTCTTCGAACAGGCCATGATCCAGGCCGAGCACAACGTCGGAATACATCTGGATGAACCGGCGATAGCTGTCCCAGGCGAAGCGTTCATCGCCGCTGGTCGCCGCCAGCCCTTCGACGGTGGCGTCGTTAAGGCCAAGGTTCAAAACCGTGTCCATCATGCCGGGCATGGAAACCCGCGCACCCGAACGCACCGACACCAGCATCGGATCGGCTGCATCGCCGAAACGCTTGCCCACCGATTCCTCGATATGCGTCAGCGCCTTGGCAACTTCGGCGCGCAGGGCATCGCTGAATTCCGCGCCATGCTGCAGATAGTTGACGCATTCCTCGGTCGTGATGGTGAAACCCGGAGGCACGGGCAGGCCGATGCTGGCCATTTCCGCAAGGTTCGCGCCCTTGCCACCGGTGACAGTCTTGTCGCCCTGCCGGGGATCATCATGAGGCGCGTTGCCGCCGAAGGTGTAGACCGATTTCGTCATTGCTGGTTCCCCTTCATGGAACACTGATCACGCCCTTTTGAAAAAGTCCGTGCCGTGTCCATCTCTCGGTAATTCCAAAGGTTTTGCGTGTTTGCGGGCATGCGATGCGTGACTTTCCGTTCAGCCTTCGATCCGGCTGAAATCGGCGACATTGCCGACGGCGCGGGTGAAGCGCGCCAGCAGGTTGAGGCGGGCGTCGCGCTTTGTCGCGTCATCATCATTCACCGTCACCTCATCAAAGAAAGCATCCACGGCTGCCCGCAAGCTGGCGAGCGCGGCCATGGCATCTTCAAACCGCTCCTGCGCCACCGCAGCCGCCGCCTTGGGCGCGGCATCGGCCAGAGCATCGATCAGCGCCTTTTCGGCTGTTTCAGGTGAGTAGGAAAGTTCGACTTTCGTCCCGTCATCGCCGGGTTGGCCGGCATGACCTTCCTTCTTGAGGATGTTCGCCGCGCGCTTGTACCCGGCAAGCAGGTTCGCGCCGTCTTCGGTTTCCATGAACGACTGAAGCGCATGGACACGGGCGAGCAACCGGACGAGATCGTCCTCTCCGCCGAGTGCGAACACCGCGTCGATCAGATCATGACGGACACCCGCTTCGCGCTGCTGAACCTTGAGACGGTCGGCGAAGAAGTCGAGGAGTTCACCCTCTGCAACGCCCATCCGCAGTCGGTTTTCGGTAATGAGCCGGATAATCCCGAGTGCGGCGCGTCTAAGGGCGAACGGATCTTTTGATCCAGTCGGCTTTTCGTCGATCGCAAAGAAACTGCGCAAGGTATCCAGCTTGTCCGCCAGCGACACCGCCACCGTCACTGGAGCAGTCGGCACATCATCGCCCTGCCCCACCGGCTTGTAATGATCGCGGATCGCGTCCGAGACTTCGACCGGCAGGCCTTCCTTTTCGGCGTAGTAACCGCCCATCAGGCCCTGCAATTCGGGAAACTCACCGACCATTTCGGTGACAAGATCGGCCTTGCACAGGCGCGCGGCCTGTTCGGCGAGGTCCGGGTCGCCCGCGACAATCCCTTCCTCGCACAGCCACCTTGCCAGCTTCGCCACGCGCTCGACTTTGTTTGCGACGGTTCCCAGCTTCTCGTGGAAGGTGATCCGCTCCAGCTTCTTCGCATGATCCGCCAGCGAAGTTTTCTGGTCGAGTTCCCAGAAGAACCGTGCATCGGAAAGCCGTGCGGCCAGCACCTTGCGGTTGCCGTCCACCACCACGGCAGGGTCAACCGCTTCGATATTCGCGGTGCAGATGAATGCGTTGGCGAGTTTCCCGGCGCTGTCCTCGCACACGAAATACTTTTGGTTCACCCGCGCGGTCAGCTGGATGACCTCGGGCGGCACGTCGAGATAGCTTTCGTCGAACCGGCCAAGCAGCGGCACCGGCCATTCGGTGAGCCCGGCGTTCTCGATCACCAGCCCTTCATCCTCGACCAGCTTAAGGCCGGCCTCGGCAGCGACTTTGGCCGCGCCTTCGCGGATGATCGCGGCGCGTTCCTGATGATCGACGATGACATGGGCGGCGCGCAGTTTGGCGGCGTAATCGTCCGCACCTGCGATCTCGATCTCGCCTTCGGAATGGAAGCGATGCCCGCTTGTTGTGCGGCCCGAGGCCAGCCCGTCGGTGACGCAAGGCACGATTTCGCCATCGAGCAGCGCGACAATGCCCGAAAGCGGGCGGACCCAGCGGGTGCTTTCGCTGCTGATCGAGGCTGCGCCCCAGCGCATCGACTTGGGCCAGCTGAAGTCGCGGATGATCGCGGGGATCGCCGCAGCAAGCAGATCGGCAACGGTCTGCCCCGGCTTCTCGATCACCGCGAACCAGGTGGCGCGGCCCTTGACGTCGCGCTCTTCCAACTGATCGCGCGTCACGCCGTTCTTGCGGCAGAAACCGTCGATCGCCTGATCGGGCGCGCCCACCGGCGGACCCTTGGCTTCTTCGGTGACGGCCTCGGTCTGCAGCGGCAGTCCACGCGCAATCAGCGCAAGGCGGCGCGGTGTCGACCACACGGTGAGATCACCGGCAGCAATGCCAGAAGCTTCCAGCTCGCGGCGGAACAGTTTTTCCAGTTCGGCACGCGCCCCTGCCTGCATCCGGGCAGGGATTTCTTCGCAACGCAGTTCAAGCAGGAAATCAGCCATCAGTTGAGGCTCCATTCCGGATATTGCGCGGCCCAGCGCGGGGCCATCAGCTCGGCGTATTTCTCGCAGGAACCGCGCGCCAGATCGCGCACCCGGCCCATGTAGCTGGCGCGTTCCTGCACGCTGATGACGCCGCGTGCCTGCAGCAGGTTGAAGATGTGGCTGGCCTCGATCGCCTGTTCATAGGCGGCAATCGGCACGTCATTGGCAAGCGCGTTGCGGCACTCTGCCTCGGCCTTGGTGAACAGGTCGAACAGCGCGTCTGTCTCCGCCACTTCGAAGTTCCACTTCGACATCTGCTTTTCGTTTTCGAGGAAGACTTCGCCATAGCTGACCCCGCGATCGTTGAAGGCGAGGTCGTAGACGTTGTCGACGCCCTGAATGTACATGGCGAGCCGTTCGAGCCCGTAGGTCAGTTCGCCCGCCACAGGCTTGCAGTCGAAACCGCCCATTTGCTGGAAATAGGTGAACTGGGTGACTTCCATCCCGTCGCACCAGACTTCCCAGCCCAGCCCCCATGCCCCGAGCGTGGGCGATTCCCAGTCGTCTTCGACAAAGCGGATGTCGTGCGCCAGCGGATCGATGCCGATGGCTTTCAGGCTGTCGAGATACAGTTCCTGAATGTCACCCGGCGAAGGCTTCAGGATCACCTGATACTGGTAGTAATGCTGCAACCGGTTCGGGTTTTCGCCATAGCGCCCGTCGGTCGGGCGGCGGCACGGCTGGACAAAAGCCGCATTCCACGGCTCCGGCCCCAGTGCGCGCAGCGTGGTTGCAGTGTGGAATGTCCCCGCCCCCATACGCATGTCATAGGGTTGGAGAATGACACAGCCCTGCGCCGCCCAGAAATCGTGCAGCGTCAGGATCATGTCCTGGAAAGAGCGGGTCGGATCACGCGCGGGCAGGCCCGCAGCTTGAGGGTGGCTGTTCATGGCGCTTGGCCCATGGCTCATGCCCCGTGAAGCGTCAATGGTGCGACGCAACATCCCGACCTTCCCTGCACGAATTCCAGCGGCAGAAGTCGCCTCTTCATTACCAAAAGTCAGGTTATGTTGACATTGTCAGCGAATCAGGACATATAGTCAGGACACCCTGACATTTAGTCATAACAACCTGATGGAGGTCCGCCATGAAATCGCTCTCGGAAACGGTCCGCATGAAACGTTGGCAGGCAATTCTCCTGCTTGGGTTCAGCGGATTTGCAGTCGGCAACATCCTCGCAAAAAGCACGGCTACCCTCGGCCTGTAACCGCCATGAAAAACCGCCTCAAAGTCCTCCGCGCGGAACGCGACTGGTCGCAGGCCGAACTGGCCGGACGGCTCGACGTCTCACGCCAGGCCGTCAACGCGATCGAGACCGGCAAGCACGATCCCTCGCTCCCCCTCGCCTTCCGCATCGCGCGGCTGTTCGACATGTCCATTGAAGAAATCTTCGACGACGGAGAAAATTCATGACCGATACCGATACCCTCAACCCCGGAGAGGCACGCCACAAGGCCCGCCAGCGCCGCCAGATCATCTATTTCTGCGTGGCCATGCTGATCGGCGGACTGATCGGCTTCTTCACCGGCTTCTTCGATCAGGGCGACGGCAACCTGTTTCGCGGAGACTGGGAGGAGCTTTCGCTGCCGTCTGGCGTAGCCATCGGCATAGCATTCGGCTTGCTCGTCGGCTTTCTCGCCCTCCCGCTTTGGGGTTTCACCCAGATCGACGATTACAAGCGTGAATTGAACTACATCTCCTTCACCGGCGGTTCGCTGGCGGTGCTGGCGGGCTTCCCGATCTGGGCGGTGCTTTACGCCGGAGGGTTCGTGCCCCCGCCCCATGCCTTTGGCGTTTGGGCAATTGGGTTCGTCGCGATGGCCCTCTCCTATCTTTACGCCTGGCTTACCCGGTAAATTCTTCTTTCCCGTTCAAATTACAGTCAAATCGTCCCATTAGATACTCACCCTCGAAAGGAACTGCCCCAATGAAACTCCGCTCTATCGTTTCGGCTTCGGTTGCCAGCCTTGCCCTGTTCGCTGCCAACCCGGCCTTTGCCGACGCGCATATGGAAGCAGCGGGCGAAACCGCCCTGCCCAGCGGCCCAGAAGGGCCGGCGCTGTGGAAGGTCGCCGATGAAGACACCACCATTTATCTGTTTGGCACGGTTCACGCGCTGAAGCCGGACGTGCAATGGTATGACGCCGAAATCGACGCGGCGCTCCAGTCGGCAGACACTGTTGTTACCGAAATCAAGATGGACCCCGAAAGCGAAGCGGCAATGCAGCAGATGGCACTGCAACGCGGGATGTTCACCGATGGCACCACGCTGCGTTCTGTCCTCGACGAAGAACAGACCGCCAAATACGAAGCCGCACTGGCGGGCATGGGCATTCCCGCGGCCACGTTCGACCCGTTCGAGCCGTGGATGGCCGGTCTCACGCTCACCATGCTGCCGCTGCTGCAAAAGGGGTATGATCCCAATTCGGGCGTCGACAAGATTATCCTCGGCAAGTCTGGAGACACGGCGAAGGACGCGCTTGAGACGGTCGAATTCCAGCTTGGCATCTTTGACGGGATGCCGATGGACCAGCAGGTCGAGTTCATGATCTCCGCCGCCGAGGGTGCGGGCGAAGCCGAAGCCATGCTCGACAAGATGGTGGCAGAATGGGTCGAAGGTGACGCCGAAGGGCTGGCCGACGTGATGAATGAGGGCATGGAAGGCGAAGGTTTCGCCGAAGTGCTGCTCTACAATCGCAACGCCAACTGGGCGGAATGGATTGAAAGCCGTCTCGAAACCACTCCCGGCACCGTGTTCATCGCTGTCGGAGCAGGCCACCTCGCGGGCGAACGCAGCGTACAGGATTACCTGGCTGAGCGTGGCATCGAAACCACGCGGGTGCAGTGAGCCTGTTTCGATCTATCGCCCTCGCCTGTACGCTGTTGATCGCGGCATGCAGCGGGGGCGAACCGGATGGCGGTGACGAAACCACCGCCAATCCGCTGCTTTATGAAATCGCGAACGCAGACGGGGAGGTCGAAGGATGGCTGCTTGGCACCATCCACGCCCTCCCCGATGGCGTTTCGTGGCGCACCGCCGCTATCAAAGACGCGATCGAGGCGGCAGATATACTGTGGGTCGAAATAGACGATCAGACCAATGACGCCGGAAGGGCCGAGATATTTGCCCGTTTGGCCAGGACACCGGGACTCGATCCGCTTCAAGAGCGGGTGGCACCAGACCTGCGTGAGCCGCTCGAAATGATCCTGGCCCGCTCCGACATCCCGCTCGATCAGTTTCATTCTACCGAGGACTGGGCCGCAGCGATCCTGCTGGCGCGTGTGGATGCAAAGGGCAAACCTGCCAACGGGGTCGATCGTGCGGTGATCCGCGATTTCGAAGGCCGCCCCATACGCGGCTTTGAGACGACCGCATCTCAATTGGGCATATTCGACACGCTGCCGGATGAGGATCAGCAAGACTTGCTGGAAGGAACCGTGCGCGAATGGATGGCCTCCCGCGACAATCCCGATTGGCTGTTACAGGCATGGCTGGCGGGCGATGAAGCCACCCTGGCCAGGGCCACAGGCGAAGGCATCCTTGCCTACCCCGAACTGCACGAAGCCTTGCTGGCGGGCAGGAACCGTCGTTGGGTCGCATCGCTGCTGCCTGAGCTTGGCAAACAGCCGAAGCCTCTTGTGGCAGTCGGCACGGCGCATCTGGTCGGCCCGGACGGCCTCGTTGCGATGCTGGAAGCCGAAGGGTACACCCTCACCCGCCGATAGATGAAACCGTCGCGCAGCCGAAAAGCGCACTTCGCGGTTGCCTTTTCCCCCGATCCCGCTATGTGCCCGCGCTTCGGCGCTCTGGTCATCCCTGGAGGCGGCGCGCTGCAAAACACTCTCTAACACGCTTTCGAAAGGCAAATGCAATGAGCGACACTCTCACTTTGCCGGCCGAACGCCGCGAACGGGCAGGCAAGGGAGCCTCCCGAGCACTTCGCCGCGAAGGTCGGATTCCCGCAGTCATCTACGGTGGCAAGGAAGAACCCACGACGATCCACGTCGAGGAAAAGGAACTGGTCCGTCAGCTGATGACCGGCCACTTCATGAACTCGATCGTCAATATCGAAGTGGGCGGCGAAACGATCCGCACCCTTCCCAAGGATGTCGCGCTGCATCCCGTGACCGATCGCCCGACGCACGCGGACTTCTTCCGCCTGTCGAAGGATGCGAAGGTCGATGTTTCGGTTCCCGTGATCTTCATCAACGAAGAAAAGTCGCCCGGCCTGAAGAAGGGCGGCGTTCTCAACGTTGTGCGTCACGAACTCGAACTGGTTTGCGCTGCAGACAAGATTCCGGGCGAAATCGAAATCGACGTGACCGGCAAGGATGTCGGCGATTCGATCCACATCAGCGAAGTGAACCTGCCCGAAGGCAGCGCCAGCGCGATTACCGATCGCGACTTCACCATCGCTACGCTCGTTGCTCCGTCCTCGCTCAAGAAGAGCGAAGGCGACAACAGCACCGAAGCTGCTGATGATGAAGCAGCCGAAGAGGAAGGTGGCGAGGACTGATCCTCCCCCTCTGACGATTGAAATCACCAAGACACCGGGCTGGGAAACCAGTCCGGTGTTTTGTTTTGGAATTCCCGCCGCTACAGCGCGCTCATGCAGATCTGGACTGGCCTAGGAAATCCCGGACCGCGCTATGCGCTGCACCGGCACAACGTCGGCTTCATGACGCTCGACGTGATCGCCGACATGCATGGCTTCGGCCCGGTGCAGAAGAAATTTTCCGGCTGGGTCCAGGAAGGCCGGATCGGGTCCAGCAAGGTTCTGCTGCTGAAACCCGCGACTTTCATGAACGAAAGCGGGCGCGCGGTTGGCGAGGCGCTGCGGTTCTACAAGCTCGATCCCTCTGCGCTCACGGTTTTCCATGACGAGCTCGACCTCGCCCCGTTCAAGGTCAAGGTGAAGCAGGGCGGTGGAACTGCGGGGCACAACGGGCTGAAATCGATCGACCGGCACATCGGGCCTGAATTTCGCCGGGTTCGCATCGGCATCGGCCACCCCGGCCACAAGGATCGCGTCACCGGCCATGTTCTGGGCAATTACGCCAAGGACGAACAGGATGATCTCGCCACCATGCTCGGTGCAATCGCGGCAGAATCGGAATGGCTGGCCGCAGGCGACGATGCCCGATTCATGAGCGACATTGCCCTGAGGATGCAGGATTGATCACGCAAAACAGGGTTAACGCGCCGGTAACCTGAGCCAGAATGGGACATGCTGGCAATCCCGACTGCACGAAACAAGGCGTTGATATACAGTCGAATTGTGAGGGCGTAAGTCTACTGCCCAAAATCAATTTGAGGGTCTCAATCAATGCGTTCCATCAATTTCGTTCACGCGCTCATCGTGATTGCCGCGATCGGTATCGCCGCGGCTCCGGTCCACGCGCTGAAGCCTCCGCCGCAGGAACCGCCGATCAGCAGCAGCTCGGGCGGGTCGTCGGGTGGGTCTTCTGGCGGCACTCCGGTGCCTGAACCTTCCAGCATGATGCTGTTCGGTGCGGGCGCAGCCGCTTTCATGCTGACCAAGCGTCGGCGCAAGCAAGCCGCCTGATCGCCACATACGGCAAATGAGTCTTCGAAGGGCGCGTTCCGTTATGCGGGGCGCGCCCTTTCCCGTTGGCGTGCACCCTCTGGCCAATTGCGACAGGCGGCGCTAAGGCGCGGCTCTTTCTCAACGCTTTCACGAAAGAGTAGCCCAATGGGTTTCCGCTGCGGGATCGTGGGCCTGCCCAATGTCGGCAAGTCCACTCTGTTCAACGCCCTTACCGAAACGCAGGCCGCACAGGCCGCGAATTATCCTTTTTGCACCATCGAGCCGAATGTCGGCCAGGTCGCCGTCCCGGACGAGCGGCTCGACAAGATCGCCGCCATCGCGGGCAGCGCGAAGGTGATCGAAACCCAGCTCGCCTTCGTCGATATCGCCGGACTCGTCAAAGGCGCGAGCAAGGGCGAAGGTCTGGGCAACCAGTTCCTCGGCAACATCCGCGAAGTGGACGCCATCGTGCACGTGCTGCGCTGTTTCGAGGATGACGACATCCAGCACGTCGCCAACAAGGTCGATCCGATCGCGGACGCCGAAGTGGTCGAGACCGAGCTCATGCTGTCCGATCTCGAAAGCCTCGAAAAGCGGGTGGCAAACGCGGCCAAGCGCGCCACCACCGGGGACAAGGAAGCCAAGATCATGGCATCGGTGCTGGGTCAGGCGCTCGAACTGCTCAAGGACGGCAAGCCCGCCCGACTGACAGAACCCAAGGATGACGAGGAAGCGCGCGTCTTGAAGCAGGCGCAACTGCTCACCGCCAAGCCGGTGCTCTACGTCTGCAACGTGGCCGAAGACGAAGCCGCGACCGGCAACGCCCTGTCAGAAGCCGTCTTTGCCAAGGCCGAAGCCGAAGGCGCGCAGGCGGTGGTGGTATCCGCCGCAATCGAGGCCGAACTGGTTGGCATGCCGCCCGAAGACCGCGTCGAATATCTGGAGTCGCTGGGTCTTGCCGAAAGCGGCCTCGCCCGCGTGATCCGCGCCGGATACAAGCTGCTGGGCCTCAAAACGTTCTTCACCGCCGGCCCCAAGGAAGCGCGCGCTTGGACCTTCCCCGACGGCGCCAAGGCTCCGCAGGCGGCGGGCGAGATCCACTCCGACTTCGAACGCGGCTTCATCCGCGCCGAAACCATCGCCTATGAGGACTACGTTACTCTCGGCGGCGAAGCGGGCGCGAAGGAAGCAGGCAAACTGCGGCAGGAAGGCAAGGAATACGTCGTACAGGACGGCGACGTGCTGCTGTTCAAGTTCAACGTCTAGGCAAATCAGCGCCCTCGCGCCTTAACCGGCAGGGTTTATTCCTTCTGCGCATCAACCGCTGCGAAGACGTCCATCACCGCGGCCGCAATCTCGGCGGGCACTTCCTCCTGCAGGAAATGTCCTGCCGTGGTTTCGGTGACGGGCGCATCGGGGAAATTGGCCCGCATCAGGTCCAGCCTGCTGCCCAGGATCGGGTCCGCCATGCCCCAGACTATCCGCACGGGCAGATCAAGCGTTGCTACATAGCTTTCAATCTCGCGCATCTGGGTGGCGCTGGGATGATCGGGGCCGTCCGCAACCATCCGCATCATGGCCAGCGGTGCCTTGATGTTCCCGTCATCGCGCAATGGCTGGCCATAGAGTTGCAAGACATCGGTCGGCATTGAATCCGGATCACCTTGAGCACCCGGCAGACGGTCGAAGATCGAACCGAATGTTTCCAGCATGAACTCGCCCATTACGGGCGTCTTCACCGCAGCGTGCGCGGCGGAAATGTCGCCCTTTTCGGTGGGGGCGTTGAAGCCGGTGTTCATCACAACCGCCCCCGAAATGACACCCGGATTGCGCCCAAGCGCGCCCATGCCGATAGGCCCGCCCCAATCCTGACCGACATAGATCGCCTGTCCCAGATCGAGCTGCTCGATCAGTTTGGCCGTCCAGCGCAGGTGATTTTCAAGTCTGTGTTCGCTGGCCGGAACCTTGCTGGAAAAGCCAAGCCCGACGAGTGTCGGCATGATGATCCGGAACTGGTCCTTTGGCAGGACGTCGGCGACCTTGCGATAAAGGAAGCCCGAAGTCGGATTGCCGTGCTGCATGTAGACAGGGTAGCCCTCGCCGACTTCCAGCACGTGCATCTTTATGCCCGGCTCCACCTCGACAAGATAGCTTTTGTAATCCGGCCCGATCATTGCCTGCGCATAATCGGGGACAGGAAAGCCTTCGAACTCGCCTGATGCGGTGGTGACAGTGCCCGCGCCTTTGGGTGTCACCGGCGAACCATCGCGAGTGGCATAGATTGCCAATACGGCGGCCCCGACGATCAAAACCGCAATCACGCCAAGGACAATCTTCTTCATGGCACCCCTTTCGCGGGCCTAATGCCGCCCGAACAGCTTTTCGACGTCTTCCATGCTCAGCTTCACCCAGGTCGGGCGCCCGTGATTGCACTGGCCTGATCGCGGAGTTGCTTCCATTTCGCGCAGCAGGGCGTTCATTTCGGCGACGCTGAGCGCCCGCCCTGCCCTGACCGATCCGTGACAGGCCATGGTCGCGAGAACATATTCGAGCCGTTCGGCAAGCAACAGCGATCCGCTGTCGTCCTGCTTGCCGTGCTTTGCGATATCGTCGGCAAGGTCGCGCAGCAGTTTGGTCGTGTCGGCCTTGGCAATCGCGCTTGGTACGGCGCGCACCAGCATGGCGGCAGGGCCGAAGCGTTCGACCTGCAATCCGTAACGCGCCAGCCCCTCGGCTGCGTCCTCCAGACGATCGCAATCGGCTTCGTCCATTTCCACCACATCAGGGACAAGCAATGCCTGAGACCGGGTAACGGCCTCCTCCGCCCCTGCCCGTTTCAGCCGCTCGAGAACCAGTCGCTCGTGCGCGGCGTGCTGATCGACCAGAACCAGCCCGTCGGCACTTTCCGCGACGATATAGGTGTTGGCGACCTGCCCGCGCGCGATGCCCAGCGGATATTGAGCAGCATCTTGCGGGAGAGGCGCTGCTTCCTCGGCTCGGCCGGAAGGAAGCGCGGGAGAGGGTATGATTGGCGCGGGTGCATTCCATGCCGGGCGCGGTTCGCCAAGTGTTGCTGATGGCGCGGGCTGCGCGGCCCAATCACGCCCTTCGAAGATCGAGCGCATGGCGGCGGGTTGCTCCGCAACGGGCTCCGCCTGCCAGCGTGCCATGGCGCCCCTGTCCGGCCCCTGCGCGCTGCGCCTGTCGCCGGTTGCCAGCGCCTGACGAAGTCCGCTGACGATAAAGCCGCGCACCCCTGCGCTGTCGCGAAAGCGCACTTCGGTTTTCGCCGGGTGGACGTTCACATCGACGTCCTGCGGCGGGATGTCGAGGAACAGCGCCAGCACCGCGTGCCGATCGCGCGCCAGCATGTCGGAATAGGCCCCGCGCACCGCCCCAGTCAGCAGTTTGTCACGCACCGGACGGCCGTTGACGAACAGATACTGGTGATCGGCAACCCCGCGATTGTAGGTCGGCAGGCCCGCCAGCCCCGTCAGCCGCATGACCCCGTGCGGTGTTTCCCGCGCAAGATCGATTTCGACCGCATTGTCCTTCAATTCGCGCGCGACGATCTGCGAAACGCGGGTCGACAGCGCCTCGTCGCTTTGCGTCGAAAGCCCCTTGCGGGTTTTGCCCTCCGCCCCGTTTTCCAGCGTGAAGGCGATATCGGGCCGCGCCATCGCCAGTCGCCGGACGATATCGAGGCAGGCGATGTATTCGCTGCGTGGAGTGCGCAGGAACTTGCGGCGCGCGGGCACCTTGGCAAAGATCTGCTCCACCCTCACCCGCGTTCCATGCGGCACGGCAGCCGGTCCGTCCTCGACCAGTTGCCCGTGGTCGACCACCCGGCGCCACCCGTCCGCTGCTCCTGCCACCCGGCTTTCCAGCGTCAGGCGCGCGACGCTGGCAATCGACGGCAGCGCCTCGCCGCGAAAACCCAGCGTCGTCACCATCTCGATCGCATCATCGGGCAGTTTCGATGTGGCATGCCGTTCCAACGCCAGCGCCATGTCATCCGCGCTCATGCCGCAACCATCGTCGGTGACTTCGAGCCGGGTCAGCCCGCCATCCACCAAAGCGACAGCGATTCGCCGCGCGCCCGCATCAATCGCGTTCTCGACCAGCTCTTTCAGCGCGGCAGCAGGCCGTTCTACCACCTCTCCGGCGGCGATACGGTTCACAAGCTCGTTGGGAAGGCGGCGAATTTGGGCCATTTGTCGCATGCTAGCCCTCACACGCCGCAAATTCGAGGGGAGCGGGGGAAAATCCCCCCTTCAGTCAACAAAAATTTTAGCAATTGCGTCAAGGTTTCGCTAGGCGCATTGGGTCTTGTCAATTTTGGGATCGGTTGCGGACACCCTGCCCCTTGCGGGTTCCCCTCACAGGCTTCCGCCACGGCTGCTCCCGGCTACGGAAAACGATAAAATGAGCTTCTGGAACAACCTGTTCAAATTCGGTTCGCAAAACATGGCCATCGATCTGGGGACGGCCAACACGCTGGTCTATGTCCAGGATCAGGGCATCGTCCTCAACGAACCGTCCGTTGTCGCAATCGAGACGATCAACGGGATCAAGCGCGTCAAGGCCGTGGGCGATGATGCGAAGATGATGATGGGCAAGACTCCGGACAGCATCGAAGCCATCCGCCCGCTGCGCGATGGCGTGATCGCCGACATCGAAATTGCGGAAGAAATGATCAAGCACTTCATCCGCAAGGTGCATGGCAAGCGCAACCTGTTCCGCTATCCCGAAATCGTGATCTGCGTACCCTCGGGCTCAACCTCGGTGGAAAAGCGCGCAATCCGCGACGCGGCCTCGAACGCGGGCGCGTCGGAAGTCCACCTGATCCTTGAGCCCATGGCGGCGGCAATCGGGGCTGACATGCCCGTGACCGAGCCGGTGGGCAGCATGGTCGTGGATATCGGCGGCGGCACCACCGAAGTCGCGGTTTTGAGCCTGCGCGGTCTTGCTTACACCACCTCGGTCCGCACCGGGGGCGACAAGATGGACGAAGCCATCGTCAGCTATGTCCGCCGCCACCACAACCTTCTGATTGGCGACTCAACCGCCGAACGGATCAAGAAGGACTACGGCATCGCCATGGTTCCCGAAGACGGCGTGGGCGAAACCATCACGCTGAAAGGCCGTGACCTTGTGAATGGCGTGCCCAAGGAAATCACGATCAATCAGGCGCACGTCGCCGAGGCGCTGTCCGAACCGATCGGCGCCATCGTCGAGGGTGTCCGGATCGCGCTTGAAAACACCGCACCCGAACTGGCGGCGGATATCGTCGATCAGGGTATCGTGCTTACCGGTGGTGGCGCGTTGATCCGCCGCCTCGATGAACATCTGCGCGAAGAAACCGGCCTGCCGGTATCCATCGCTGAAGATCCGTTGACCTGCGTTGCAATCGGCACCGGCCGGGCAATGGAAGATCCGGTCTATCGCGGCGTTCTGATGACTGCATAAGTGCAATTCCACGCAGCCGCTGCGGGGGAGATGAAGACAAGGGAAATATCAGGCCATGGCGCCGCCATCATCGCGTCGATCGGGCTTTTCGAAGAAGCAGCAATATTCGGTCTTCACCGGGTATCTGCTGGCTACGCTCGGTGCGCTGGCGGGGCTTGGCCTGCTGGCGATATCGCTGTGGCAGCCCGCGACGTTCCAGCCCCTTCGCGGAGCCGCGACCGATGCTGTCAGCCCGGTCGGTGAAGCCACCGGAACCGTGCGCGGCGAAAGCCAGGGCATTCTTGCAAGCATCGCAGGATACTGGCGCGCCGGTAGCAAGAATGCCGAATTGCGCCGCGAAGTCGAACTTGCCCGCATCCGGCTTGCCGAAGCGCAAGCGGTTGAAACCGAAAACCGGCGGCTGAAGGCTTTGCTGGGCCTTGCCAGCGAGACCACCAAGCCCGTCGCATCGGCGCGGCTCGTCGGGTCAAGTGCGACCAGCGCACGGCGGTTTGCCTATATCGGGGTCGGCAAGAATGACGGTGTCGAAATCGGTATGCCGGTGCATTCAGAACGCGGCGTAATCGGGCGGGTGCTCGAAACTTCGCGCTTTTCCTCACGCGTACTCTTGTTGACCGATAGCGAAAGCGTGCTCCCTGTTCGCCGGGCAAAGGATCAGACCGTTGCCTTTGCCGAAGGGCGCGGCGATGGAATGCTGCGCATCCGGCTGATCAATCTCGGTCTCAACCCGCTCGAAGTCGGGGACGTCTTCGTCACCAGCGGTGCAGGCGGATATTACCGCCCCGGTGTTGCTGTCGCCGTCCTTAGCGAAAAGACCGCCGATGGCGGCATCGCCCGCCTGATCGCAGAACCGGCGGCGACCAATTTCGTCGTGGTCGAACCTGTTTACGAACCGCTGGCGGTGCAGGCATCTGAAGTGCGCGCGCGCGACGAACTGAGCGATGCGGAGCTTGAGGATTGATTGATCGTCTTGCCCCGCCGACGCAGCGCCGGGCCTATGGTCGCGGAGGCATCAACCGCGTCGAGTCACCTTGGCGCGCTCTTTCAGTGCCCTACGTTTCGATCATGCTCGGATCGCTTCTGCCATTCCTGCTGATGGCCGACGTGATGCCGCTCGTGCCGCCACTCGGCTATCTCATGTTCCTTGTCTGGCGCATGATGCGGCCCGGCCTCTTGCCGTTGTGGGCGGGTGCTCCGCTTGGAGCATTTGATGACCTGTTCAGCGGGCAGCCCTTCGGCAGCGCCATTCTGCTATGGTCAGTCACCATGATCGTGCTGGAAATCATTGAAACCCGGTTCCCCTGGCGGGGCTTCTGGCAGGACTGGTTCACCGCCGGTCTAGGCATTGTGCTCTATATCATCGCAGCCATGGTGGCCACGGGCGCAAACCTGACCTCGCATCTTCTCATCGCGGCGATTCCGCAGCTTGTTCTCGCGGTTCTGCTGTATCCGCTGTTCGCCCGCTTTGTCGCCTGGCTTGACCGGTTCCGCCTTTCGCGCACGCGGAGGATAGGGTGAAGCGGTTTTTCAAGTTGAAAACCGGCGTGCAAAGGCGTGGACCGCTGGTCAACGCGTCAACGCTCAAGAACACGTTTGACCGGCGCGCATTTGTCGTCGGTGCGGTGCAGTATGGTGTCGGCATATTGCTGGCCGGACGCATGGCCTATCTCGCTATTGCCGAGAACGAGAAATACCGGCTGGAATCCGAAAGCAACCGGGTCAACCTCACGCTGATCCCGCCTCGCCGTGGATGGATACTTGATCGCAACGGCGCACCGCTTGCCTCGAACCGCGCCGACTTCCGCGTCGATATCATTCCTGATCGCCTGACCGATCCCGATGCGATGATCGACCAGATCGGCGAACTGCTGGAGCTTGAGGCGGACCGCATCGCCGACCTCAAGACCGAGGTTGCAAACGCGCGCGGATTTGCCCCTGTCGAAGTCGCCAGCGGCCTGAATTACGAGCAATTCGCCGCGCTCAGCGTACGCCTGCCTGACATGCAGGGTGTCGTCCCCCAGCGCGGCTTTTCGCGCTACTACCCTACCGCATCATCCGTCGGGCATCTGATCGGCTATGTCGGCCCGGCATCGGCCGAGGAATACGAAAAGGATCGCAACCCGATCCTGATCACACCGGGCTACAAGATCGGCAAGGACGGGTTGGAAAAGCAGTTTGAACAGGAACTGCGCGGTGTACCCGGAGCGCGCCGGGTGGAAGTGACGGCGGGCGGGCGCATCGTGCGCGATCTCGAAACCCGCGAGGATATTCAGGGCGATCCGGTACGGCTTACCATCGACGGACCGCTTCAGGATTACGCCGCGCGCCGCATCGGCCTTGAAAGCGGATCCGTGGTGGTGATGGACTGCGCCACGGGCGACCTTCTGTGCATGGCCTCCATGCCCAGCTTCGATCCGAACAGCTTTTCCGACGGGATCGGCAGCGTCGAATACGCGATGCTGCGCGACGACCAGCGCGTGCCACTGCGCAACAAGGTGCTTAAAGGGCTGTATCCACCCGGCTCCACGGTGAAACCGATGCATTGCATGGCCTTCCTGAAAGAGGGTGTGCGCCCGGAAGAAACCATCGTGTGCGGCGGCGGACGCCGGATCGGCAACCGTTTTTTCCGCTGTCACTCCAATCACGGCGTCGTCAACATGGACAAGGCGATTGCCCAAAGTTGTGACAGCTATTTCTATCACTTCGCGCAGCAGGTCGGTTTCGACAAGGTCGCCGAGATGGCGAAATACCTCGGCATGGGGCAGGAATTCGATCTGCCCGTGACCAGCCAGTTCTATGGCACCGTCCCCAGTTCCGATTGGAAATTCAACAAGTTCGGGCGCGAATGGCAACCGTTCGATACGGTCAACGCCTCCATCGGACAGGGATACTACCTCGCCAGCCCGCTGCAATTGGCGGTGATGAGTACCCGCCTCGCAACGGGGCGTCACGTCGAACCGCGCCTGACGCTCGACACACCGCCGCGCGGGTTCGATCAGGTCGATTTCCCGGAAGACCAGGTGCAGTTCATCCGCCAATCGATGAGCAATGTCGTCAATGGCGCTGGCACGGCGCGGCGCGCGGCGCTGCCCTTCCCTGACATCCAGATTGCCGGGAAGACCGGGACAGCTCAGGTCGTGTCCCTGAGCATTTCCGATGGTCGCAGCGGCCCTTGGAAATACCGCGATCACGGCCTGTTCGTGTTCTTCGCCCCATTTGACAAACCGCGCTACGCCGGCGCTGTCGTGATCGAACATGGCGGCGGATCAGGCGCGGCCTATCCGATTGCGCGCGACGTAATGACCTTCATGTTCGATCCGGCCAAGGGGCTGGAGGCGCTGCGCGCTCTCGAGCAGCAATGGGGAGGCACAGCGCAGGAACGGCTGGAGAAGCGCTACGCCGCCTATGCAGCCGAACGGGGCGCAGCTGTCACTCCGCCCCCGCGACGCGACGAGGAGATATTCGACCGGGTCGAGGCCGAAGCAAGGCTTGATGCGGCGCGGACACAGGAAATCGGCGAAGAATTTGTCGAGCCGCGCGAAAATCAGGCCGCGTCCGGCTCCCCGCCGCCCGATGCCTATAATGCCGCTGCGCAGGCGGAGGCGCAGTGATGCAACGCGAACGCACCGGTATAGTCCCAGAACCGATCGCGCGGCAGCCGTGGTCGATGCTGATCCCGCTGTTCATGCTGGTCGCTTTTGGCGCGGCGGTTCTGTACTCCGCCGCTGGCGGATCGATGCAGCCCTTCGCTGCGTCGCATCTTGTCCGCTTTGCCGTCTTCATGATCATGGCTGCGGTCATCGCGAGCCTGCCGCGCGAATTCGTGCGGTTTATGACTTATCCTGCCTATATCGTTGTTCTAGTTATGCTAATGGCCGTTGAGGCTATGGGTGCACTACGCGGTGGTAGCCAGCGCTGGCTCGATCTCGGTTTCATGGTGCTGCAACCATCCGAACTGATGAAGCCAGTGATCGTGGTGACCTTGGCGCAGTTCTACTCCACCCTGCCGGTGGGTCTGATCACTGGGTGGCGGGCTCTGGTGCTGCCGGGTGCGCTTGTCGCGCTGCCCATGGCGCTGGTGTTACTGCAACCTGATCTCGGTACGGCGTTGGCCATCGGTTTCGGCGGAGCAGTCGTCATGCTGCTGGCCGGCTTGCCTTTGCGCTGGTTCATCGGCGGGGGTGTTGCGGCAGTCGCAGCTGCGCCGCTGATCTTCTATTTCGGCCTGCAGGAATACCAGCAACGCCGCGTAATGACGATGTTCGATCCGGAAGCCGACGCCTTGGGCGCGGGCTATCACATCACCCAGTCCAAGATCGCGATCGGATCAGGCGGCGTGTTCGGCAAAGGCTTCAACAACGGCTCGCAAAGCCACCTGCAGTATCTGCCCGAACCGCACACCGATTTCGTCTTCGCCACCATGGCCGAGGAATGGGGCCTTGTCGGCGGCCTGTTCGTGCTTGCGGTGTTCAGCATAATCCTGCGCTGGGGCATGCGGGTCGCCCGGGAATCCAGAGATCGGTTTGCCAGCCTTCTTGCTGCCGGGATGACCGCAACCATTTTCTTCTATGTGGCAGTTAACCTGTTGATGGTGATGGGTTTTGCCCCTGTCGTCGGCATACCGCTTCCGTTCATGAGCCACGGCGGATCGTCGATGATGACGAACATGATCTGCATCGGCGCCCTGATGATGGTGAACCGCTGGAACCGTAACGCACCACGGGGCGGGCTGAGCGGTTGATCAGGCCGGTCAGATCTTGACCAGACCCAGCTTGAGCCCCTTGACGACGGCCCCGACCCGGTCGGTCACTTCGAGCTTGGCGTAGATCCGTTTGGAGTAGGTCTTCACCGTATCCGGCGACAGGTCGAGGATAGTCGCAATCGAGTTGTTCGATTTGCCGCGCGCCTGCCAAGTGAGCACCTCCGCTTCGCGCTCTGACAGCAAGGGCCCGCCATATTTGTATTCGACGATGATCGAGATCCGCTGGTGCGCGGCTTGCGCCATGCTGCGGATCAGTCCGACCGCATCGGGATCGACCTCGTCGACATGGCGCAGGAAATCAAAGGCCGCATAGGCGTCCCGCCCGTTCCGGCCATAAAGCGGGAGGCCAAAGCCATGCAGCAGGCCGAATTCGCGCATCCGCTCGAAACAGGTTTCCTGCTCGGACGTGTTGGGCTTCCAGCCCATTGCATCCTGCCATGTCATCAGCGCCCCGAACTCCATGACGCGATCTGGGATCGGATCGAGCAGTCGGAAGCCCTGTTCATCATACAGGGCGAGCCACTCGGGATCATAGCCGTAGGAGAAAACGCTGGTGGCCACCGAAGCGGCGTTCTCGAACTGCGGCTTCACGTAATAGCTCATGCGGGCAACGCCCGATGAAATCGCCAAGTCTCGCAGATAGGTGAGGACGGCGCCGATATCGACGAGCGTCTCTATGCGATCGTAATGGCTTTGCATGACGTCATGATACCATTGAACTTGCAGAAATATACGTCACCCAAGTGGGCGACTTTATCTTCTCCACCCCTCCGATCCATATGGTTAACACGCTTTGAGGAGCGAGGGTCACCGGGTCGCATTGCCGGTCTTGCTCAAAGGGCAACTGGCTGTCCCAAGTCCTGTCGGCAGGTGCATTTACCTGGCTGCGCGCACCTGTCGACAGGCATCAGCTTCCTTGAGCAAGGCCCTGATTTATAGGGATAGTGATGCGAAATTTTCGGGATGCGACCAGAGCGTCGCTTGCCAGCTTGCTTACGCGAATACGCGGCAAGAAACCAGAAGGCGTCCGAGACACCACACTCGCATCACCGCTTGTCATGGCGATCCACCAGCGTGAAAAACAAGGGCTCCCGACCCGGCTCGTCGAATTGCATCGGATCACAGGCCTGACGCAGCCCGAAGCCTTGAGTGCGCTAGCCAGATTGGAGCGGATTGGCATGGTTGAGATCGAGCCAGACCACACCAACCGCTTCGATTCAGTGGTGGCGTTGACCGATGATGCGCGCTGGCGCCTCGCACGCGATTCCGGCAGTCAGGTGCCATAGCGGTCGGATAAGGCTTTTCATCTGCAGAAGGCACGCTATATGCAGCGCCTCACCTGATTCGTGGCCTCGAGTTTTCGGTCCAATCCGGTGTCCCGATGTAGAATCGGCATGGACGCATAGCTCAGTTGGTAGAGCAGCTGACTCTTAATCAGCGGGTCCTAGGTTCGAGCCCTAGTGCGTCCACCACCCTTATACCGATCTTAACCATCATCGTGGCCAAACGCCTGAAAAATCGCGTTTTCTGAAGAAAAGCGTTAACCCCGCTCCCCTACACCGGCCGCCATGGCGCGGCTGTTTGCCCTCTTCGGTATGGCCCTTGCGACGCTCCTTCTGACGGGCGGCGCCTCTGCGCATGCACAATCGATGGAGTTGACGGCTCGCTATTCCACCGAATTCTCACGGGAGCATCAGGTGAAGCTCGCCATCCGGCAGGCATCGGATCGCACCGGGGTCGACTACCATTACCTCTTGGCCAAGGCGCAGATCGAATCCGGGCTCAATCCGCAAGCAAAGGCGCGAAATTCCAGTGCAACCGGACTGTTCCAGTTCATTGAGCGCACCTGGCTCGCCAATCTGGAAAGCAATGGCGAGAGTCTCGGCATTTCAGAGCATGTCCGCAAGTCTCGTCAGGCCCGCCTGGAACTGCGCGAAGACCCGCAGATCGCCGCTTTGATGGCGGCAGCCTATGCGCTGGAGAATGGCGAGCGACTGAGGCGGACACTGGGACGCGAGGCCAGTCATGCGGAGCTGTACCTCGCCCATTTCCTCGGTACGGGAGGCGCCGTGCGCTTTCTTTCCGAATGGCGCCGCAATCCCGGACGGACGGCGGCATCCCTTTTCCCGCGCGAGGCCCGGGCGAACCGACCGATCTTCTACAATGCCAACGGCTCGGCCCGCTCGCTCGATGCCATCCGGAACCACATCCAAGCCAAGCTTGATAGCGCGATCCACATCGCCGAAGACAAGGATGGGCGGACTGAAATTATCGATACCGGACCCTCCATCGGATCGATCACGATGCCGGTTGAAGCGGGTGAAACCGACACTGCTCAAGCTTGCAATCACATTTTAATGTGCTACATGCACGGAATGGACACATCGATCATCACACGCGTCCGCAATCTTGTCGAGAGCGGGGAAATGACCAAGGCCGGCCTTGCCCGGGCTGCGGGACTGCATGCCAATACGCTTCGCGATGCGAGCGAGCCGGACTGGAACCCGACCGCGGAAACCCTTGCCAAGCTCGAAGCTTTTCTTGACGCCAATGACGACCGCCCGGTGCTGGTCGGGATCGAGGAGATCATCGACGAAGCGCGCAACGGCCGGATGTACATCCTTGTCGATGACGAAGACCGCGAAAACGAGGGCGATCTGATCATACCGGCGCAAATGGCGACCCCGGCGGCGATCAACTTCATGGCAACGCACGGTCGTGGCCTAATCTGCCTCGCGCTGGACCGTGCACGTGTGGATGCCCTTGGCCTTGAGCCGATGAGCCGCAACAACAAGGAAAGCATGCAAACCGCCTTCACGATCTCGATCGAGGCGAAGGAAGGCGTGACCACAGGCATTTCCGCGGCAGACCGGGCGCGCACCGTGTCCGTCGCGATTGACGCCACCAAAGGGCCTGATGACATTGTGACGCCTGGCCATGTCTTCCCCCTTGCTGCTCGCGATGGCGGCACTCTGGTGCGCGCCGGCCATACCGAGGCCGCAGTGGACATTTCGCGCCTAGCAGGCCTCAATCCCAGCGGCGTGATTTGCGAGATCATGAATGAAGACGGGACGATGGCCCGCCTGGACGATCTGGTCGCGTTTGCGCGCAAGCATGATTTGAAGATCGGGACGATCCGCGATCTTATCGCCTATCGCATGCGCAACGATCACCTTGTCGAACGACTGGGCGAACGCAGTTTCGAGAGCGACTACGGGGGCCAATGGCGCCTGATCACCTATCGTGACAAGATTTCTAACAATGAAGCATATGTCCTTCAAAAAGGGCATATTTCCCCAGAATCACCCACCCTCGCCCGCGTTCACCCGATTTCAGTGTTCGACGATGTCCTTGGTGCGCCCGGGCCACGCAAGCGGACCTTGCAGCGCGCAATGGGTGCAATCGGCGATCACGGTTCTGGCGTGATCGTGATCCTTACCCAACGCGTCGGTTCCAGCGGGGAATGGAGCCAGGACGAGGAAATCCGCAACATCGGCATTGGTTCGCAGATCCTTGCAGATCTTGGCGTTCACGACATGGTGCTGCTATCGAACTCGCGACCCGATCTGGTGGCACTTGATGGCTACGGTATCTCGATCACCGATTTCAAACCGATCCCGGAGTAATTCCTGATGGCGAAATTCCTGATTGTCGAGGCGCGCTTCTACGCCTCGCTCAACGACATGCTTGTTGCCGGCGCCAAGGCAGCGCTCGAAGCCGCAGGTCACGAAGCCGAAGTGCTGACCGTCCCTGGTGCGCTTGAAATCCCCGGTGCCATCGCTCTTGCCGCAGAAAGCGGTGACTATGATGGCTTCGTGGCAATCGGCGTAGTCATTCGCGGGGAAACCTACCACTTCGAGATTGTCGCAGGCGAAAGCGCGCGTGCGATCATGGCATTGACCATGGACGGGATCGCTATCGGCAACGGCATTCTCACGGTCGAGAATGAAGCGCAGGCAATCGTCCGCGCCGACCCGGCCCAAAAGGACAAGGGTGGCGAAGCAGCCAAGGCCGCAATTGCGCTGCTGGATATTGCTGCAAGGTTCGATCGCTGACGGTATCCTGAACCTGTTCCGTGCCAGATCGGGACGCCAACCTTTGGCGCGCCCTAAACTACGTATTTCCACGGATACAGTTCTTCATAAGCCCCGACTATCAGACCAATCGGTAAGTAACATTCCTGAAATCTCCGGGTCGCGTTGGGGCGGGAAAAAGTGAAAAACACAAGAACGAGCGACAGGCTCGAACTGTCCGATTGCGAGCGCGTACTTGAGATGACGCTATGCAGGCTTGATCGCTTGGGCGCCGGCATTGCCGCGATCCATGTGGACGCAGCAATTCAGCAATTGCGGGAAAACATTCGTCTAATCGAAGAGGCTGAGAGTCAGTTCGATTTCGATCCCGATCTGATTTGCGCATTCAAGGTGCAACGAATGATCCATTGATTGACGCAAAGCCGTTTTGTCACGGCCTGAATCCGCAACTAAGGGATTGAACCTAGGAGGTTTCCCTTAATGTGCAGCACTACCCCCCTCACCTAGAAGGGTCAGGGGCGCAGGCAGCTGTTGCAAGGCTGCTGGTCAGGGGCGCCCTATGCTGGAGGGCGAATTGTTTTTGCGCGGTTCAGAGCTTCAACCGGCCCCTTTGCGGGCAGCACCACCCGCTGATTTCCGGGTCGAACCATGAAAGAGGTCAAGGGCAACCGCATCTTGTCAGGCATCGCTCTTGCGTCAAGCGAGGCTGCCCCGTCTGAGGCGCACGATCTCGGCCTTCTTGCCGACGAATTGTTCGCGATCGCGAACGAACTGCGTCGACGTGACAGGATTGGCTCGGATGGGAGGGGGCCCATCAATCTTGAGAAACCCTCCGGCTGGCCCGAAGCAACAGCCAGGTTTGCGGCAATCCCGCAGGGTCCATCAATTCAAGAGCAAAACCGCGCCGCTTTTGCAGCCGCAGCCCGCCACACCTATGCAAGGCGGCGTACGAGAGCATCAATTTTCGGCAATGGCGACATCTTCGGCGAACCGGCCTGGGATATATTGCTCGATCTCTACATCGCCCATGCCGAGAAAAAGCCGGTTTCTGTGTCGAGCGCCTGCATCGGCTCAGCCGCCCCACCGACGACGGGCCTGCGCTGGCTGGGTGTTCTCGCCGATATCGGACTCGTCATGCGCGAACATGACAAGGAAGACCAACGCCGGGTTCTGGTGCGACTGACCGAACGCGGCGTTGCCGCGATGGACGAATATTTCGCCAATGCGCTGAACTCTGCGCCCTAACCTGTTGCCTTAGCTGTCCGGCTTGATCGTCTGTCCCCAATGTCGATCAGCCGGGCAGTGACCCGAAACATCCCTTGCCCGCATAGACCGCACTGTCGCCCAGTTCTTCCTCGATACGGATCAGCTGGTTGTATTTTGCAAGCCTGTCTGATCGCGCAAGCGAACCTGTCTTGATCTGACCGCAATTGGTGGCAACCGCCAGATCGGCGATAGTCGCGTCCTCGGTTTCGCCCGAACGGTGGCTCATCACGCTGGTGTAGCGTGCGCGGGTCGCCATATCGACAGCGGCCAGCGTTTCGGTGAGCGTGCCGATCTGGTTGACCTTCACCAGCAGAGAATTGGCAAGGCCCCGCGCGATACCATCGGATAGGCGGACCGGATTGGTCACGAACAGGTCGTCACCCACCAACTGGACGCGATTGCCGATCAACTGCGTCACCGCGCCCCAACCTTCGAAATCGTCCTCGCTCATGCCGTCCTCGATCGACTTGATCGGGTAATCGTCGCACAGCTTGGCGAGGTATTCGGCCATCTCCGCTCCGGTGAGGCTGAGGCCTTCGCCCGAAATCTCGTACTTGCCATCGCGATAGAATTCGGTCGCCGCACAATCGAGCGCGAGCACGATGTCTTCGCCCGGCTTGAAACCGGCTTCCTCGATCGAAGACATGATGAAATCGAGCGCCGCACGCGTGCTGGCAAGGTTGGGGGCAAAGCCACCCTCGTCCCCGACACTGGTGGCAAGCCCCTTTGCCGCAAGACCCTTCTTGAGCGTGTGGAACACTTCCGATCCCCAACGCACCGCTTCGGCGATGCTGTCCGCACCCACGGGCATGATCATGAATTCCTGGATGTCGATCGGATTGTCCGCATGTTCACCACCGTTGATGATGTTCATCATCGGAACCGGAAGGACATGCGCCGAAACCCCTCCGAGATAGGAATAGAGCGGCAGACCGCGCGCGTTCGCTGCGGCCTTTGCCACGGCCATGCTCACGCCAAGGATCGCGTTGGCCCCCAGCCTTCCTTTGTTGGCAGTTCCGTCGAGATCGATCAGCGACAGGTCAATGTCGCGCTGGTCCTCTGCATCGAAGACACCGATCAACAGGTCGCGAATTTCGCTGTTCACTGCCTCGACCGCCTTGAGCACCCCTTTGCCCTTGTACCGGGCGGCATCTCCATCGCGCAGTTCCACAGCTTCGTGCGCACCGGTGGAAGCGCCGGATGGAACAGCGGCCCGCCCGAAACTCCCATCGTCGAGCAGAACATCGACTTCGACGGTCGGATTGCCCCGGCTGTCGAGAATTTCGCGGCCATGGATGTCAATGATGGTGGTCATGGTTGGCTCCGGACGGAAAGTGTTGTATATGAATAAGACACCCGGAGTTCACTCGATTCCGGGTATCGAACGCTTGCCCGCGCACCCCTATTCCCCGGAACAAGCCGGCGCAAGCGACGTAGATATTTATGTGGCTACACAGCGCTTTCATACTGGCAAAGCGCATGAATGGAGGGCAAATACGCACCATGGCAGAGACAAAAACCACCAAGACCCCCGCAAAGTCATCGACCAAGGGCGCGACGACGCGTTCATCCGGCGCCAAGAAGGCCGCTCCGAAGAAAACCGGCGCGAGCGCGAACAAGCCCGATGAAGCGACCGCAACCGGCACTGCGGAAGCAAAGAGCCGCTTCAACGCAGCGCTCGAAGAGGCAAAGGCCGGTGCTGCTGCGCTGCGGGCCGAGGCCGGCAACCGTGCGGGTGAATATCGCGAACAGGCCAAGAGCCGCGGAGACGATTTGATGAACGAAGCAAAAGTGTACGGCGAGAAAGCCAAGACCCGCGCAGGCGAGCTTGCCACCGAAGGCAAGTCGGCAGCGAGCGATGCCTTGTCCTCGCTCGGCAAGGTCGTGGGTGACACCGCCAGCCAGATCGATGAACGTTTCGGCGAACAGTACGGCGACTATGCCCGTTCGGCATCGCGCAGCCTTGCTGAAACTTCGGCCAAGCTGGAAGCGAAGAGCGTTGAGGAACTCGGCGAGGATGCCCGCGAAATGGTCCGCAAGAGCCCGGCAGTGGCCGTTGGCATTGCAGCGGTTGCAGGATTCCTGCTGGCACGCCTGTTCCGCGGATCGCGCGACTAGGATCGGCTCCGTCGGAATGACCGACGGGACCGGCTGGAACGGGACGGGGGCATTTGATGGATGATCAGAACCGGCAAGATGGCGCTGGGCAGGAAGACGCTGTCCTGCCCGATGCCCCGGCTGACATCCATGCCCCGGCCGACGATACAGCCGCAACGCCAGAGGATGATTTCGACGATTCGCTGATGGGAGAAATTGGCGCGCTGATCGACGACGGGCGCACCTATGCCGAAGCCGAAATCGCGTTTCAGAAAACCCGGGCAAAACTGGCCGGTCGCACAATCGGTGTCGCGGCAGGCAGTCTCGTCCTCGCCATTATCCTGCTGCACATTGCCCTGCTCGCGCTCGCCGTGGGTCTGGTCATCGCGCTGGCGCCCTTGGTGACGATCTGGGGTGCGATCGCCATCGTGGTCGGAGGTTTGCTTGCCGGAATGGCATTCTTCGTCTGGGTGGCGGCCAAAAGCGGCTCAAAAGTGTCCGGGCTGTTTGCCGCATCATCATCGGATGATGCATCATGAGCCCGCTTGAGCAGCAGTTCATTGAAGACCGCGCCCTGCGCGATGCCGCAAAGGCCGTGTTGCTGGCCGATATCGAGCATGCCCGCACAAACCTGACCGCAAAGGGAGTGGCTGACCGGGTCGGCGGCCGCATAGGTGACGGGGCAAAGGACGTTTTCGAAGCCGCCAAGGCGCAGGCCGAAGACAATCGCGGCATCCTCGCCTTACTGATCGGCGCGGTGCTCTTGTGGCTAGCGCGCGAACCGATCATGGAATTGCTCGGCCTTGCGGACTTGGCGGAGGATTCCGACATCGAGCAAGGAGCAGCGTCGTCGGATGGCTTGCCCGAGGCAGACACACACCCCCTGAATTCGGCAGCAATGCCGAGTGGAGATGACAATGAGCAGTGACCTCACCCCTACCCCGCGCGACGAATTGCGCGCCCGGATCGAAGCAAGCGAACGGCGCATTGCGCAACGAACGCTCGCGGACCAGGCACAGGAAGCCGCCGAAGCGGCCGTCGAATACACCCGCAAAAACCCGCTTACCGTGGTTGCAGGAGCCGTCGCTGTCGGCCTTGTAGTCGGGGCGATGACCAGCCCCGGTCGCCGCGTCGTCCGCACGGCAGCAACCGGCGCGGCCAGTGCGGCCAGCGCGGTTGGCGGCACGGTATCCGGCGCTGCAAAAGGCGTTGGCGATGCCGCGAAAAAGCGGGGATCCGCTATCGGCGCGCTCGTCACCGATGCCGTTGTGGCTTACGGAATCAAGCTGATCGACGAGGCTCTGGACGGAGCGCGCGCCGGTCAGGACAAGTTCGAGGACATTTCCGACAGCGCCACTGCAAAGGCACGGGAACTACGCCGCGACGCCGCCTATTACGCAGGGACAGCGAGCGACAAGGGGCGCACGGTTACCCAGCGCACCCGCAGGCGAGCCGAACGGGCCGTGCGTGATCTGACGGACCGGATCAGGAACTGATCGCCGGTTAGCCGGGCCTTGGACCTTGCCAGATACGCGCGCTTCGCTAAAGCGCGCGCATCAACAGACAAACCTCCCCAGGGATATTGATCATGGAAGAAACCACCCCCGCCCAGCGGCTCCACCTTGTCATGGGTGGACGCGTCAAGGATCCGCGCGGCCACGAATTCGCCGATCCCGAAAGCATCCATGTTGTCGGGGTCTACAGCTCGTATGACGCGGCGGTCGATGCATGGCGCGCGCAGGCACAGCGCACTGTGGATGATGCCGAGATGAAATACGTCGTCGTGCACATCCACAAGCTGCTGACGCCCGACGCCTAAGCTGCGGTTGGGCCGGAGCCCACATGGCTTATTCCATCCGCCTCTATCGCGAAAGCGATGCGGAACAGTTGTCGCAAATCGCGCTGGCGGCGATCACGGCGATCGGCTCACACGCCTATACGCCGGAACAGGTTCGCGCATGGTCTGGCCGACATGGCGGTGCGCAGATGTACCGGCGGCGGGCAGCAGAAGGCCACATTATCTTTGTTGCGGTTGACAGTGATGATGTGGCCGTGGCCTACGCGCTGCTGGAGCCGGACGGGCATCTCGACAGGCTTTACAACCATCCCGACCATACCCGACGCGGCCTCGCATCCCGGCTTCTTGAGCAAGCTGAGACGCATGCGCGAGCGAAGGGAATAACCCGCCTGTATACAGAGGCTAGCGAGCTTGCCCGGCCAGCGTTCGAACGCGCCGGTTTCTCCGTGCAACATCGCAGGGATTTTGAAATCGAAAACGACGGTACAGCCGTCGCGATCCATAATTACGCAATGGAAAAGCTCCTTTTCTGAGGAGCTTTTCCTCGGTTTCTCAGATGAATTCGATCTTTTCGACGAGATAGAACTTGTCGCCCGACGGGACAGTCACCTCGATCTCATCATCAACCTGCTTGCCGATCATGGCGCGTGCCAGAGGCGACGAATAGGAAATGCGCCCCTTTGAAGCATCAGCCTCGGTCTCGCCGACGATCTGATACTTCACCGGCTTGTCGTCTTCGTCGAGCAGGGTGACGGTCGCGCCAAAGATGATCTTGTCGCCCGAAAGCGTCTTGGGATCGATGATCTGGGCGCGGCTGATCTTGCCTTCGAGATCGCCGATCTGCGCCTCGACCTGGCCCTGACGCTCCTTGGCCGCGTGGTATTCGGCGTTTTCCGACAGATCGCCATGCGCCCGAGCTTCCTCGATCGCATCGACAATCCGAGGGCGTTCCTCGCGCAGCGCCTTGAGGTCGGCGGTCAACCGCTCGTACCCTTCGGCCAGCATCGGAACCTTTTCCATCGTCGCCATTCCCGTTTCTTTCTTTGTCTGTGCCCGCCCCCGAAATCTCAAATCAGTGATTTCGGCTGTGACCGCTTCGAAAAGAGGCGGCCTTGAAATCTTCTGAATTTCAGGAGGGGCAGCTTGAATGCTTAGCTATAATAGTCCTGCAACGAACGGACTTCAAGTTGCGATGGCGTAATCGCCGCAATCGCTGCCGATGCTGCGCGTGAAGCGGCTGCCGTGGTGTAATACGGCACCTTCTTTTCAAGCGCAGTCGCCCGGATCGACTTGGAGTCCAGCAAGGATTGCCAGCCTTCGGTGGTGTTGAAGATCAGCGCCACTTCCCCGTCGATGATTTTGTCGACGATATGCGGCTGACCTTCCGCCACCTTGTTGACGCGTTCGACCGGCAGACCCTGCTCTGCCAGATAGCTTTGCGTGCCGCCGGTGGCGATCACGCTGAAGCCCTGCTCGATCAGGTTCTTCACCGCCGGCACGATCCCGGCCTTGTCCGAATTCTTGACCGATACAAACACCGTCCCTTCACGCGGCAGCGCCATGCCGGCGCCAATCTGCGATTTCAGGAAGGCCGCCTCGAAATTGGTGTCGATCCCCATCACTTCCCCGGTCGATTTCATTTCCGGGGTCAGGATCGGATCGGCTCCGGGGAAACGGCTGAACGGGAATACCGCTTCCTTCACCGCCATATAGGGCAGATCGCGGCGGAACGGTTCGAATTCGGCGAGCTTCGCCCCTGCCATGACCCGCGCAGCGATCTTGGCGACGGGCTGGCCGATGGCCTTGGCGACGAAAGGCACGGTGCGGCTGGCACGGGGGTTCACCTCGATCAGGTAAACCTCCCCGTCCTTCACCGCGAATTGCACGTTCATCAGCCCGCGAACCCCAAGGGCGCGAGCAAGCGCTTCCGCCTGACGCTCCATTTCGGCGACAATTTCTGTGGGCAGCGAATAGGGGGGCAGAGTGCAGGCGCTGTCGCCCGAATGGACCCCGGCCTCCTCGATATGCTGCATCACACCCGCGATGCGGACTTCCTCGCCGTCGCACAGCGCATCGACATCGCATTCAATCGCATCGCGCAGATACTGGTCAACTAGCACCGGGCTGTCGCCGGACACGGTCACGGCAGTCTTGATGTAGTCATCCAGCTGGGCTTCGGAATCGACGATCTCCATCGCCCTTCCGCCAAGCACGAAGCTGGGGCGCAGCAGCACCGGATAGCCGATCCGCGCAGCCACCGCCGCCGCTTCGTCGCGCGTATAGGCGATGCCGTTGTCGGGCTGTTTCAGCTTCAGCTTGTCGACCAGCTTGGCGAAGCGTTCGCGGTCTTCGGCATGGTCGATCGCGTCCGGCGAGGTGCCTAGGATCGGGATGCCTGCATCTTCCAGAGCCTGCGCCAACTTGAGCGGGGTCTGCCCGCCGAACTGGACGATCACGCCCAGCAATTCGCCCGCCTGCTGTTCGACCCGCAGGATTTCGAGCACGTCTTCGGCCGTCAGCGGCTCGAAATAGAGGCGGTCTGACGTGTCGTAATCGGTCGATACGGTTTCCGGGTTGCAATTGACCATGATCGTCTCGAACGCCGGGCCGTGCCACTCCTCGCCAAGGGCAAAGCAGGCGTGGACGCAGCAATAGTCGAATTCGATCCCCTGCCCGATCCGGTTCGGCCCACCGCCAAGGATGACGATCTTCTTGCGATCAGAAGGCGCAGCCTCGCATTCGGCCTGCCCGAAGCTGGGTGCTTCATAGGTCGAATACATATAGGGCGTGATCGCCTCGAACTCGGCGGCGCAGCTGTCGATCCGCTTGAACACGGGCAGCACGCCAAGTTTGTGGCGCAGCTTGCGCACTTCATCCTCGCTCGTCGCACCGGCCATCGCCACCAGCGCATCGTGGAGCAAGCCCGAACGCCGCGCCTGCGTTTCCGCAAGACCTCCCGCCACACCGACAGAACGCACCGCAAGCGTTGCAAGCCGCTTGTCGGAGAAACCCATCGCCTTCAACCGGCGAAGCGCGGCGGCATCGTTGGGCAGACCGTCCGACTGCACTTCGCGCTCGGCCGCGATGATCGCCTCGATCTGACGCAGGAACCACGGATCATATCCGGTGACGGCGTTGATATCCTCAACGCTCAGCCCTTCGCGGAATGCCTGCCCGACTTTCAGCAGCCGGTCGGGTGTGCGGCGCGAGATCGCGGCGGTGATGACATCGCGGGCCACGCCCTCGAGTTCTGGCACACGGTTGAACCCGTCCAGCCCTGTCTCCAATCCCCTCAACGCCTTTTGCAGGCTCTCCTGGAAGTTGCGGCCAATCGCCATGACTTCGCCGACGGATTTCATCGCCGTGGACAGAGCGGCTTCGGATCCCTTGAACTTTTCAAAGGCGAAACGCGGGATCTTGGTGACGACGTAATCGATTGTCGGCTCGAAACTGGCAGGCGTCGCGCCGGTGATTTCATTGGTGATCTCATCCAGCGTGTAACCCACCGCCAGCTTCGCCGCGACGCGGGCGATGGGAAAACCAGTGGCCTTGGACGCAAGCGCGGAGGAACGCGACACGCGCGGGTTCATCTCGATCACGATCAGGCGGCCGTCCTTGGGATTGACCGCGAATTGCACGTTCGAGCCGCCCGTCTCCACGCCGATTTCGCGCAGCACCTCAATGCTGGCGGTTCGCATGATCTGGTATTCTTTGTCCGTCAGCGTCAGTGCCGGGGCGACGGTGATCGAATCACCGGTGTGCACGCCCATCGGATCGACGTTTTCGATGGAGCAGATGATGATCGCGTTATCCTTGCGATCGCGCACCACTTCCATCTCGTATTCTTTCCAACCGAGCAGCGATTCCTCGATCAGCACTTCTGTGGTGGGCGACGCGTCGAGCCCTTCGCGCACGATCCGTTCGAATTCCTGAGTGTTGTAGGCGATGCCACCGCCCGTCCCGCCAAGCGTGAAGCTGGGACGGATGATCGCAGGCAGGCCGGTGCGTTCCAGCACTTCGCGTGCCTGATCCAGCGTGTTGGCAACGCCCGAACGCGCGCTTTCCAGCCCGATCTTGTCCATCGCCTCGCGGAAACGCTGGCGGTTTTCGGCCTTGTCGATCGCATCGGCTTTCGCGCCGATCATCTCGACCCCGTATTTCTCCAGCGTGCCATCCGCATCCAGCGCCAATGCGCAATTCAGCGCGGTCTGCCCGCCCATCGTCGGCAACAGCGCGTCGGGCCGTTCCTTGGCGATGATCTTGGCCACGATTTCGGGCGTGATCGGCTCGATATAGGTCGCGTCGGCAAACTCCGGATCAGTCATGATCGTCGCCGGGTTCGAATTGACGAGGATGACGCGATAGCCTTCCTCCTTCAGCGCCTTGATCGCCTGTGTGCCCGAATAGTCGAACTCGCACGCCTGGCCGATGATGATCGGGCCAGCGCCAATGACGAGGATGGAGGAGATGTCGGTGCGTTTGGGCATCAGTTCTGGTTCTCGTTTTCGCCGGAATTGTCTGTTTCGCCAGAGGCGTCGGGTTCAGGTTCTGTGGGCACGGGGCTCGCGGTAAAATCGATCAGGCGCATTCCGGTCTTCTGGCGCTCGCACCCTGCCGTGGCGATCTCGCCTGCCGCAATCGCCTCGCCGCGCACGCGGTACAACGCGGGGTCGCGGCCCATGTAGAAGGCGCCATTTTCATCGACCGGTGTCGCCATGAAATTTTCGACGGCTGTGGAGGCTTGATTGGTCTGCCTGCGTTCGCGCGTTCCGGCGGTTTCGTCCGCCCCCGCAACCGTCAACGCCTGCAAATCCTCAAGGCTGAGCTTGGTAATGTCATAGGTGTAAGTCGGAACCAGCACATCGTCCGCTGCCGCTTCGGCCAGCAAATCGCGCTGTTTCGCGGCCACGCGGCCAAGGCAGGTTTCGAGCGTTTCCACACCCTCACGCGGGTCTTCGGGAAAGAGGACAGAGCAAGCAGAAGCAAGCAAAAGGGCCAGAACTGATGCAAACACCCGTATCAATTCGCCACGCCTTCCGTGAGTTTAAGCAATTCCGCGAGTTCCTCCGCATCCAGTTGCGGAATTGGCAGCTCAGAACCGCATCCCCGCATTGCCATAACGATATGCCCCTGAATCATGTACTTCATCGTTGTGGCTGAATAGGCGGGATTAACCGAAGACGGCCTCGATGCGCCCTCGCAATCAGAGGGCTGGACGTAGAGCAGGATTGCATCCGCGCTCCGCTGCAATATCAGCTTTACAGGCTCATTCAGCTCTGCCTCGTATTGCACACACGCCCCACGGCGTTCGCTAATGCATCGTGCCTGCCACGAACCTGCACGAATAACGGCTACGTCGTCGGCTGCGGCGACAAGCAAGGCCAAGGAGACAAGGGTCAGCATCACCCCAACCCCCCGACGAACTTCTCGAACAGGTAGAAACTGTCCTGCGGCCCCGGCGAGGCTTCCGGGTGATACTGCACGCCGAACGCGCGTTTGCCCTTCACCGCGATGCCGCAGTTCGATCCGTCGAACAGGCTGACGTGGGTCTGTTCGACTTCGGGCGGGAGCGTGTCGGCATCGACCGCGAAGCCGTGGTTCATCGAAGTGATCTCGACCAGACCCGAAGTCTCACCCCAGCTTGTCCCCACACGCTGAACCGGGTGGTTCGCACCGCGGTGGCCTTGGTGCATCTTCACCGTCTTTGCCCCCGCCGCCAGAGCGAGCATCTGGTGGCCAAGGCAGATGCCGAACAGCGGCATGTCTGCATCCAGCAGCGCCTTGATCACCGGCACGGCATATTCACCCGTCGCCGCCGGATCGCCGGGGCCGTTCGAGAGGAACACGCCATCGGGCTTCAGCGCCATGATCTCGTCAAACGAAGTCTTGGCCGGAACTACCGTCACCTTAGCCCCGGCCTTCACCAGATTGCGGAAGATGTTGTCCTTCGCGCCGTAATCCACCGCGACAACGTGCGGCTTGTTCGACCAATCCGCACGGGCATAGCCGTGGCCCAGACGCCAGTATCCCCCGGCCCAATCCTCGCGCTCCTCGCGGGTGACGCGCACGGCTAGATCCATCCCTTCAAGCCCTGCCCACTCCTGCGCGCGGGCGATCAGCGCGGGAATGTCGAACTTGCCATCGGGCGCATGGGTGATCACCGCATTGGGCGCGCCCGAAAGGCGGATGCGGCGGGTCAGCGCGCGGGTATCGACACCCGACAGGCCGATCTTGCCGTTGCTTTCCATCCACTTCGTGAAACCTTCCACGCTGCGGAAATTGCTCGGCGCGGTCACATCTTCGCGCACGACGCAGCCGACTGCTCCTTCGACCCGGCTTTCGATATCCTCGGGATTGGCACCGACATTGCCGATATGCGGGAAGGTGAAGGTGACGATCTGCGCGGCGTAACTGGGATCGGTCATCACTTCCTGATAGCCCGTCATCGCGGTGTTGAAGCACACTTCGCCCACCGCGCTGCCCTCGGCACCAAAGCCCTTGCCCCAGATCACCGTCCCATCAGCCAGAACGAGACAACCCGTCGCATCTTTCGGTTGCGCAGGAGTAGATGCGGTGTCGGCCATGAGGCGCTCCGTTCAGAGTGATTTCCAGCAATGTTGCTAAGTCTCACCCGCTAGGCGCACACCGCCCCCTCGTCAACCTAGGCGAGACCCTCGCAATGCGTTAGAGCGCGCCCATATACCGATCCATCCACAGTTAAACCCAGACACAAGAGTTCAAGAAATGATCCGCGACGACATCAAGGCCGCCACCATCACCGCCATGAAAGCCGGCGAGAAGGACCGCACAGCGGCGCTTCGCCAGATCTCGGCCAAGATCAAGGACCGCGATATCGAGGAGCGCACCAGCGCCAAGGAAATCCCTGACGACGAACTGGTGACGAGCGTGCTCCAGAAAATGGCGAAGCAGCGGCGCGAATCGATTGAGATGTACGAAAGCGGCGGTCGTCAGGAACTCGCGGACAAGGAAAAGGCTGAGCTTGCCGTGATCGAGGAATTCTTGCCGCAGATGATGAGCGAGGAAGAAACCAAGGCCGCGATCGAGGCGATCAAAGCCGAAACCGGTGCTTCTTCGATGGCCGACATGGGCAAGGTCATGGGCGCACTGAAGGCGAAGCATGGAGCGGTGCTTGACGGGAAGCTCGCAAGCGGCCTCGTCAAGGCTGCCCTGAGTTAAGAACAGACTGCTCCACAATGTGCGCTTGAACGCTGCGGCGTTCGGGCGCACTAAACGCTGATGGCCATTACCCCGCAATGGAAGGACGAGCTGCGCGCACGGATCACGCTGTCCACCGTGATCCTGCGCACGACCAAGCTCACCAAGGCGGGTCGTGAATGGAAAGGGTGCTGCCCGTTCCACGACGAAAAGACGCCCAGCTTCTACGTCAACGATCAGAAGCAGTTTTATCACTGCTTTGGCTGCGGCGCGCATGGCGATGTCATCAGCTGGATGACGGAACAGCGCGGCCTGCCCTTTATCGACGCGGTGAAGGAGCTCGCGGCAGAAGCCGGGATGGAAGTACCCGCGCCTGATCCGGTCGCGGCAAAGAAGGCCGAAAAGCGCGCCGAACTGGTCGATGTGACGACAGAGGCACAGGACTGGTTCGTGCACAATCTGCACAGCGGCGCGGGCCGTGCGGCGGCGAAATACCTCAATGATCGCGGGTTGAAGCCGGAAACCCTGCGCGAATTCGGTTTCGGATACGCTCCTGAAAGCAAACAGGCACTGCCCAGTGCCCTGTCCCGCTTTGACGACAGGATGCTTGTCGAAAGCGGGATGAGAATCCGCACCGATGACGGCACCACCTATGATCGTTTTCGCGACCGGATCATGCTGCCGATTCAGGACGCGCGAGGCCGGGTGATTGCATTCGGCGGGCGCATTCTGGAAAAGCGCGATGGGGTCGCCAAATATCTCAATTCGCCTGACACGCCGTTGTTCGACAAGGGGCGCACGCTCTACAATCTGCACCGCGCCGCGCCCGCCTCGCGCCAGACAGGCCGGATCGTGGTCGTCGAAGGTTACATGGACGTGATCGCGCTGGCACAGGCCGGCATCGCCGATGCCGTCGCGCCACTGGGCACTGCGCTCACGGAAATGCAGCTTGAGATGCTGTGGCGCATAGTGGAAGTGCCGGTGCTGTGCTTTGACGGAGACGCCGCCGGACAGCGTGCCGCGATGCGTGCCGTCTCCCGCGCGCTGCCGATGCTCGCACCAATGCGATCGCTCGCAATTGTGCGACTGCCCGCGGGGCTCGATCCGGATGACCTGATCCGGCAGCAAGGGGCTGCCGCAATGGAAAGGCTGCTCGCCCAGCCTGCCAGCCTGCTCGATACGCTGTGGGAATACGAACGCGACGCAAAGCCGCTGAACAGCCCTGAGTCCAAGGCCGGATTGAAGGCGCGGCTGATGGAGCATGTCGATACGATCCAGGATAGCGATATCCGTGCGCTGTACCGGCGCGAATTGCTCGATCGGTTTTCCGCCTTTGCCTACCCCCCGCGTGAACAACGCCAGCAGCAGCGCCCGCGCGGTGCCTGGTCGCCTGCGAAACCGGCGCAATCGGGCCTTTCGCAATCGGCTCGCGACCTGTTGCAACGAGCCATGGCAGGCGGCCAGCGCGAAGGACTATTGTCGGCGGTGATTGCCGGACTGGTACGCCATCCGGGTGAAATTTCGCGCCACTCGGAGAGCCTTTCCCGGCTCGCCCGGCTTGACCCGAAAGTCGCACCCGCAATCGAATCGTTGATTGAACTGTCGGAAACGCTTGATTCGCAGCCGCCAAACGCCATATCTGACGTGCAAGGCTATCCTGCCCCACCGGAAGACCAACGCTACGCCTTCCTCAGAGAAGGCACATCCCCCGGTGAAGCGCGCGAGGAATTGGCCGAAGCTGTATCGCTGCTGGCCCTCAAGCCAGCGCTCGAAGCCGCTATGGCGGCAACGATCGCTCGGTTTGACGAGGACCCCGAAGGGTGCCTTGCCGAACAGGCTCGCTTGCGTGAACAGCTCACGACAGTTGACGAGCGGCTGAAGGCATTCGGGCGCAGGAAGGCCGGGACCCCGGCCGAACAGGATTAAGCCGGCACAATATTTGCCGGTGTGGGATAAACATTTGTGGCTTGGCCGATGCTGCTCGCGGCATTGAACAACTCCGGACAGGTCACACGGGAACGGACTAAAAAACTACATGGCCTCGACCGCAAATTCCGCCGACAAAGACGACGCCCCGCTGATCGATCTCAACGAAGCTTCGGTGAAGAAGCTGATGAGCAAGGCGAAGAAAAAGGGCTACATCACCTATGACGAGCTGAACGAGGCGCTGCCCTCTGGCGAGATGAGCCCCGATCAGATCGAGGACATCCAGACCGCGCTTTCGGAAATGGGTGTCCAGATCGTCGAGAATGACGAGGAGGCGGAAGCCGAGGCAGAGGCCGATTCCGAAGTCGATGAAGTTGATGTCGACGACGATGATGAGGACAAGAAGGCGTCTCGCAAGGACGCCAAGGCCAGCCCGGCCAAGAAAGCGGCAACCGGCGAACGCACCGACGATCCGGTGCGGATGTACCTGCGCGAAATGGGCGCGGTCGAACTGCTCAGCCGCGAAGGCGAAATCGCCATTGCCAAGCGGATCGAGGCCGGGCGCGACATGATGATCATGGGCCTGTGCGAAAGCCCGATCACCTTCCACGCGATCATCCAGTGGTCCGAAGCGCTCAATTCCGAAGACATGCAGCTGCGCGAAATTCTCGATCTCGACGCGATGCTTTCCAAGGAACCGCCGGCCGACAAGATGTCGGACGATGCCGACGATGACGATGACGACGGCGAAATCTCAGAAGCCACCGCCGGCCCGACCATCCGCGAGGATGACGAAGTCGAGGACGAGGCCGAAGAAGACGGTGACGACGAGGACGGCGAAGGCCGGTCCAAGCGCGAAGACGATGACGAGGAAGACAACACCCTCTCCCTCGCTCAGATGGAAGCTGCGCTGAAGCCGGATGCGCTCGAACGCTTCGCCCGCATCACCAAGCTGTTCAAGACCTTCGAGAAGCTGCAGGCAGAGCGGGTCGAAACCCTTGCCGCCGGTGACGAGTTCCCCAAGGCCAAGGAAAAGAAGTACGAGGAACTGTCCGAACAACTCACCGCCGAGGTCGAAAGCGTCCAGTTCCACGCGACCAAGATCGAATTCCTGGTCGACAACCTCTATGCCTTCAACCGTCGCCTGACCGCGCTTGGCGGCCAGATGCTGCGCCTTGCCGAAAGGCACAAGATCAAGCGCATCGACTTCCTCAATTCCTACGTCGGAAACGAGCTTGACGACGCGTGGATCAAGGAAAAGGCAAAGAAGGACAAGAAGTGGGCCGCCTTCGCCGAGAAGGAAGAGGACGCGATCGAACGTATCCGCTCCGAAATCGCCGATATCGCCTCGCAAACCGGCATGTCGCTCCCCGAATTCCGCCGCATCGTCAACATGGTGCAGAAGGGCGAGCGTGAAGCCCGCATCGCGAAGAAGGAAATGGTCGAGGCGAACCTGCGCCTGGTGATTTCCATCGCCAAGAAATACACCAATCGCGGCCTGCAATTCCTTGATCTTATTCAGGAAGGCAACATCGGCCTGATGAAGGCGGTCGACAAGTTCGAATACCGCCGCGGCTACAAATTCAGCACCTATGCGACGTGGTGGATCCGTCAGGCGATCACCCGTTCAATCGCCGATCAGGCGCGCACGATCCGTATTCCGGTCCACATGATCGAGACGATCAACAAGCTGGTCCGCACTTCCCGCCAGTTCCTGCACGAAGAAGGCCGCGAGCCGACCCCTGAGGAAATGGCAGCGCGTCTTTCGATGCCGCTCGAAAAAGTGCGCAAGGTGATGAAGATCGCCAAGGAGCCGATCTCGCTCGAAACGCCCATCGGGGACGAGGAAGATTCACACCTCGGCGATTTCATCGAGGACAAGAACGCGATCATCCCGGTGGATGCCGCGATTCAGGCGAACCTCAAGGAAACCGTCACCCGCGTCCTTGCATCGCTCACCCCGCGCGAAGAACGCGTGCTGCGTATGCGTTTCGGCATCGGGATGAACACCGATCATACGCTGGAAGAAGTCGGCCAGCAGTTCTCGGTGACCCGCGAACGTATCCGCCAGATCGAAGCCAAGGCGCTTAGGAAGCTCAAGCACCCGAGCCGGTCGCGCAAAATGCGTTCGTTCCTGGATCAGTAATACACGAAAGGCCCCGCTTCGGCGGGGTTTTTCACGGACTGCGCGCGAAGGGCCACACCAACTGCCGCGCCCAGCCCACGGGTGCGCGCTCCCCGGCGATGCCATAGCCCGCAGGCCAGCCGTCTTCCGGCATGTGGTATGTCCCGAACCAGCGGTCGATCATCGGCAGGTGTACGGCGAAGTTCACGTCCCGTGCTTCCTCCTCCACCCCGTGGTGCCAATGGTGAAACCGGGGCATGGCAATCCACCGCTCCAGCCCGCCCAGGCGCGGTGCAAAATTGGCATGGATGAACACCGCGTGGAAGCTCACCAGTGCTAGATAGGCATAGACCACGCTCTGGGCGAAACCTGCCACCAGCAGCGCCAGCAGCACCAGCCCGCGCGTGACGATCACGTCGACCAGATGGAGGCGCGATCCGGCAAGCCAGTCCATCGCCTCGACCGAGTGGTGCACCTTGTGGAAGCGCCACAGGAGCGGGACGGCGTGAAAGGCGCGGTGCACGCCATATTGGGCGAGATCCGCCACCAGCACCGCCAGGCCGAACTGAACCAGCACGGCAGGCTCTGCACAAGCGCTTGCACCGAAGGCACCGCCAGCACCGCGCCCAGCGCCACAGCAGGGGCGAGCACCGCCACACTCATTACTTGCGCGAGCACATGGCTCGCAAAGAAATACTGGGTGTCGGTAAGCCAACCGGCCCGAAACGCGCCCTGCCCTCGCCGTAAGGGAAATGCCTTCTCCAGCGGCACGAACAGGCCCGCCGTCGTCAGCACACCCAGAACAAACCAGTCGAGACCGAGGTAAATGTCGTCGCCTTCGTTCGGGCCAAGGGGCGCATCACCTCCGCCCAATGCCATGGCAATCGCCGCCATCGCCAATCCGGTCAGCCCCAATCGCTTGCGCTTTCGAAGCACCATCGACAGGCCCGCCAGTGCCAGCGAAGCCCAGATGCCTGCATCGATCGCCAACCGGACGTATTCGAGCGGATAGAGCTCGCGCAGTTCCGGAAGCGTCAGCCATTGGGGAAATCGCAGCGCAAGGACCGAAAGGCTCGCTAGAATGCCGAGCACAATGGACAGCACGCCGCTCAACCAGCCATGGCCGAAACTGCGTTTGGCACCATCGGAAAAGATGCGATTGAGCCAGAGCTCCAGAGCCTGCGTCAGTCCCGCCTCCTGTTCCCGGCAATCTCTTTCGAAAAGTGGACTATTGCAAGCAAGACTGACAAATACGTGTCTGGGAGAAGAAGCAACGTCCAGTCTCGTTCAAGGGTCCAGCCTGCCATGTCCAAATCTGCTCCCACCACTATCGCCATCGTCTCCCAGAAAGGGGGCTCAGGCAAAACCACGCTCGCCGTGCATCTGGGCACGCGCGCTGCGCAGTCGAAGCATGAAAGCTGCATCATCGACCTCGATCCGCAGGCGACAGCGGCGGCATGGTCGGACTGGCGCGGGGACTTTTTGCCAGTGGTGGTGACGGCTCCCCCTGCCCGCCTCTCCCGCACGATTGAGAGCGCGAAGAAGAACGGCGTTGATTTCATCGTCATCGACACGCCTCCGCACGCCGACGCAGCCGCGCGAGAGGCCATCAAGGCGGCGGACATCGTGCTGATCCCGACAAAGCCGCGTGCCTTCGATCTGGCCGCGCTTGAACCGATTGCCGATCTTGTCGGCTTCGCCAAGACACCCGCCTTTGTGGTGCTCAACGCGGTGCCATCCGGCGCGACCGTGCTGGCGGAGGAAGCGCGCAAGGTCGCCGGCGGCATGGGGCTGGAAGTCTGCCCGGTCGAAATCGGCGATCGCGCCGCGTTCCATCGCTCCAGTGCAAAGGGCGAAACCGCGGCGGAAATCGATCCCTCGGGCAAAGCTGCGGAAGAGATAGAGGCCTTGTGGAAATGGCTGAAAAAGACGCTCAAGAAACAGAAGAAGTGAGCCCCAAGGCGCCGCCGCGCCTGCCCACTCCCGAAGAACGCGGCTGGAGCGCAGGCGATCTGCTCGCCAATCGCCCCTTCGTCATCTGCGTCCTGTATCTGTGCACCTATTTCACTGTGTTTTCCTGCGTCGTCGGCGTGGTGCTCGCTTATGTCTTTTACGACAGCAAGTCAGAGGAATGGGAGCGCAGCCAGTTCCAATATCTGATCCGGACGTTCTGGATCATGGTCGGATCATTCGTGATCGCGGTTTTCTGCGGGCTCGCCGTGCTGATCAGCAAAGGTGACGATGGCGGTATAGTCGGCGTGCTGCTGATTGCATTGATGGCATTTGCTGCGTTCATTCTGGCCGCGGCGCGCACCGTCTACGCAATGCTGAACGCGGTGCGGCACAAGCCGATGCCGCGCCCGCGCACCTTGATGATCTGACGGGGCTAATACCGCCGGTAGCGATCATCCTCGAAAGTCCGGGCGTGAAGGCCGTATTTCAGCTTGAAATCCTCGGGCACTTCGGGCGCGGGCGCCATCGGCAACCGGGCAAAGCCTCTGCGTGCGCGGTCGATTTCATGCGCCGGGATCGGCGACCACTCGATCGTGTTGCGCGCCGTAAGTGCAAAATCGCCCGCATCGGTCAGCGAACCCGCGCGAACCTGGAAGCTGGGCGCATCTTCGCCATAGCCGCGCGACGGGCGCGAGAGCACTTCGGCCCCGGCAATCCCCTGGACGTCGATCAGGCAGCGTTCGTCCTCCGCAGGCACCTTGGGACAATTCATGCCGTGCGCGACAAGCCGGTAGGTGCCCGGCGCAAGCTGATAGGCCCTGATCTGGTATTCGACCGTGTCGTTGCCGAAAGCGAAGAAGCCCTGCCGCCGCTCAAACCGCACGACATCGCGATCATTGGCGATACTGCCCCCTTCGCGCAGGAAATACACCTGCAACGGATCGTCCAGGTACAGCTCGCTGCGGATCGAGATGATCACCGCGCCATGCCCGTCATCCACCGCGCCGGCGCGCGAAACTCGTTCTGCCGCCATGCCCGGATCGGCCAGTGCAGGCACCGACGCAAGGCCCGTCATGCAGGCGAGTATCAAGGCTGTAAGAATGGTGCGCATGGATGCGAAACCCGGTCTATTCTTGTGCGACAGGCCAAAGGAATGAAACATGATCGCCTGCGGCACAAGAGGCACAATCGGCGAAATCTCAGCATCAGGCTGCTTCTGGCGTAGAAAAGCGGCATTCGCGGGGTGGAGTTGCGACCGGAGGCCCTCTATGGAGCGCGCATGCGTATAGCCATTGCATCCGATCACGCCGCCACTGATCTGAAGGCCGAACTGGCCGAATGGTTGATGGACGAAGGCCACGAAGTCGCCGACCTCGGCCCCGACGAGGGGGAGAGCGTCGATTATCCCGATTACGGCTACAAGCTTGCCGAAGTGGTGGCCGACGGCACCGCGCAATTCGGCATCGCCTTGTGCGGCAGCGGGATCGGCATATCGATTGCGGTGAACCGTCACCCGGCGGTGCGATGCGCCAACGTGTCCGAGCCGCTTTCTGCGGCGCTGGCACGGGAACACAACAACGCCAATTGCATTGCGCTTGGTGCGCGACTTGTCGGCATCGAAATGGCGAAGTCCTGCGTAGCTACATTCCTGAACACCGATTTTGCCGATGCGGACAATCCGGCTGGCCGCCACCAGCGTCGCGTCGCAAAACTCGGCAATCCACCCACCGGCCCCGACCATATCGAGACCCACCAATGAGCACCCAGCCTGATCACTCGACCGACCCGATGCACGGTTTCTGGCATGATGACCTTGCCACCGCCGATCCCGAAATCGCAGCCGCCATCGGCAAGGAGCTGAAGCGGCAGCAGGACAAGATCGAACTGATCGCGTCGGAAAACATCGCCTCGAAGGCTGTGCTTGAAGCGACCGGCAGCGTCTTCACCAACAAATACGCCGAAGGGTATCCGGGCAAGCGTTATTACGGCGGCTGCGACTATGCCGACGTGGTCGAAACGCTGGCGATCGAACGCGCCAAGCAACTGTTCGGATGCAATTTCGCCAACGTCCAGCCCAACAGCGGCAGCCAGATGAATCAGGCCGTGTTCCTCGGCCTGCTCAATCCGGGCGACACCTTCATGGGTCTGGACCTGAATTCAGGCGGACACCTCACCCACGGCTCACCCGTCAATATGAGCGGCAAGTGGTTCAACGTCGTATCCTATGGCGTGAGCCAGGGTGACGAATTGATCGACATGGACGAGGTCGCCGCCAAGGCACGCGAGCACAAACCAAAGATCATCATCTGCGGCGGCACCGCCTATTCGCGCACATGGGACTTCCCGGCATTCCGCGCCATCGCCGATGAAGTGGGCGCGGTGCTGCTGTGCGACATGAGCCACATTTCCGGCCTCGTCGCGGGCGGCGCTCACCCTTCACCCTTCCCGCATTGCGACATCGTCACCTCCACCACGCACAAGAGCCTGCGCGGCCCCCGCTCGGGCATCATCCTGTGGAATGACGAGAAGTTCACAAAGCCGCTGAACATGGCGGTGTTCCCCGGCTTGCAGGGCGGCCCGCTCATGCACGTTGTTGCAGCGAAGGCGGTGGCTTTCCGTGAGGCGCTGCGCCCCGAGTTCAAGACTTATGCCCATCGAATCGTCGAAAATGCGCGCGCGCTGGCTTCCAGCCTCGAAGAAAACGGCCTGCGGATCGTTTCGGGCGGCACGGACAACCACTCGATGCTGGTCGATCTGACGTCCAAGGACGTGACCGGCAAGGACGCCGAAAAGGGTCTCGATCGCGCCTGGCTGACCTGTAACAAGAACGGCATCCCATTCGACACCCGCTCACCCTTCGTCACCAGCGGCATCCGCCTTGGCACGCCCGCGGGCACGACCCGCGGCTTTGGCCCGGTCGAATTCCGCAAGGTGGGAGAACTGATCGCCCGCGTTGTCGACGGCCTTGCAAAGAACGGCCCCGAAGGCGACGCGCAGATCGAAGAGCAGGTGCGCGGCGAAGTCGCCAAGCTTTGTGCGGCCTTCCCGGTTTATCCGGAAAGCTGATCCGGCCCCGCCATGCGCTGCCCGTTTTGCGCCCATGACGACACGCAGGTGAAGGATTCGCGCCCGACCGAGGATTCCACCTCGATCCGGCGCCGTCGGCAGTGTTCGTCCTGCGGGGCTCGCTTCACCACCTTTGAACGCGTGCAATTGCGCGAAGTGACCGTGGTGAAATCGGGTGATCGGCGCGAGGCCTTTGAACGGTCCAAGATCGAACAGTCGGTCGCGCTTGCCTGTCGCAAACGCAATGTGACGCAGGAGCGGATCGACCAGCTGATCTCGGGAATTCAGCGGCAGGTGGAAACCGCCGGAGAACCCGAGGTTCCTTCAGCGCGCATCGGCGAAATGGTGATGGAAGGGCTGAAGCAGATCGATTCGGTCGCCTACATCCGCTTCGCCAGCGTCTACCGCGACTTCTCTGAAGCGAGGGACTTTGAGGAATTCGCCAGCACGGTAGCCGAAGCGGCAAAGGATTAGACCCGTGGCCGAAGAAGCCAGCAAGCCCATCATCGTCCTCGTGCGCCCACAACTCGGCGAGAACATCGGCAAGGCGGCGCGTGCCATGCTCAATTTCGGGCTCACCGAAATGCGCATCGTCAACCCGCGCGACGGCTGGCCCAACCCTTCGGCCGGGCCGGCTGCGGCGGGCGCGGATTTCGTGCTGGATCAGGCAAAGATCTATGACACCGCCGCCGAAGCCGTGGCCGATTGCGAACACGTCTATGCGACCACGGTGCGCAAGCGCGGAGTGACCAAGCCGGTCGTCGGGGCGGATGGCGCAGCGCGGCTGATGCACGCCAATCCGGGGCGCCACGCGGTGTTGTTCGGGCGCGAGGCATCGGGACTTGAAACCGAGGACGTCGCCCTGGCCCGGCACATCCTGACCGTGCCGATTAATCCCGAATTCGGCTCGCTGAACCTCGCTCAGGCGGTCATCCTCGTGGCCTATGAATGGTCGCGCATCGGGCGCGAACTGGCCGAAGACCCTACCGGGCTGGTCCAGCCCACTGCCGAAGAGGAAACCCTGCCCCCTGCCCCGCAGGACGAGCTCGAAGGGTTGATCGGGCATTTCGAGAAGTTGCTGGAGCCGAGAGGGTATTTCCTTCCTCCAAGTCGCCGAGAAGCGACCGCACGCACTCTTCGCAGTGTTCTGACCAAACCGGGCTGGAACCATCTCGAGGTTCGCACCCTGCGCGGCATATTGAGCACACTTGAACGCGAACCGCGAAATCTCGATTGATTTCTGCCAGTTCCGCGCTGGACATGGCCGCGCCGCCTCGTTAGCCCTTGTCTCTCCCTCTCCCCTAAGCTGTGAGAATATCGATGAAAATGCTCCCACCGCTCGCTGCGGCTGCCGCCGCTCTTGTGTTCGCCGCTCCTGCCTTGTCGAACCCGGCACAGGATGCGCCCGCTCAGCAGCAAACCGAGCAAGAGCAACCTGCCAACGAGCAGACCGCCCCGGCTGTGATCGAAATCCCGGCCATCACCGCTCCTGATGCCGCCCCGGCCGAAACCACCGACGCGCCCGAAGCGGAGGAAGAGCTTATCTGCCGCAGCATCCGCCTCGACATGTCGAGCCGCCGCAAGACCCGCGTGTGCCGCACCGAGGAAGGCTGGCGCCAGCTCAACCAGCAGCGGTGATCGATCTTCGGGCGGACGAAAACGCCCGTTCATCTAAGGGCAAGGTGAAATCCGCAAAACTTTGAACCTCTTAGAAGGAGGTCGCCATGTCTTTTCTGATTGCTGCTGCGGTTTTGCCGCTCGTTCCCGTTGCCGCTGATGATGCGCGTTTCGAAAAGCGTGGGACATTCGTCTCGCCAGAAGCGGTTGCAGTGCTCGAACAGGGCGAGGACTCGGTCTATTGCCTCGATCGCTCAAGATACGAACGGTACCGGTCCATCTGCCTTACTAAAGCGGAATGGCTTCAGGCGATCGCTCTGGCCGAAACCGCACCAAAGGGCGGCCCGCGTCCCTTCATTCCGCAACAAGACAGAAGCGCATTCGGCGGCAATCAGGGTTTTAATGCCACCGGCAGCTATTCCGCATCGTACCGATAGGGATACCTGCCCGATTGGCTTCTGAGAGCGCAGGGTTACACCTGAAACTTGACGTGCAGACGCGCCCCGGCTAAGGGCGCGCCTTCGCAGATTGGCCCCGCACCCCGGTGAAGCGGTGGCCGCACAAGACAATTGCTCTTGTGGTGCGATGCCGGGTTCAATGGTCACCATCGGGGTGATCCTGCAAATTGAAGGAAAGACTTATGTCGAAGCGCAAGAGCGCCAAGTACAAACTCGACCGCCGGATGGGTGAAAACATCTGGGGTCGCCCGAATTCCCCGGTCAACAAGCGTTCCTACGGCCCCGGCCAGCACGGCCAGCGCCGCAAGAGCAAGATGAGCGACTTCGGCCTGCAGCTGCGCGCCAAGCAGAAGCTCAAGGGCTATTACGGCGATGTCACCGAAAAGCAGTTCCGCGCCACCTACAAGGCTGCGGCTCGCATGAAGGGCGACACCGGCCAGAACCTGATCGGCCTGCTCGAGCGCCGTCTCGACATGATCGTTTACCGCGCCAAGTATGCGCCGACGATCTTCGCCGCTCGTCAGCTCGTCAGCCACGGCCACATCTACGTCAACGGCGTGAAGTGCAACATCGCCTCGCGTCGCTGCGACGTGGGCGACGTGATCAGCCTCGGCAACAAGGCCAAGGAAATGGCACTCGTGATCGAAGCACAGAGCCTGCCCGAGCGTGAAATCCCTGACTATGTCGCGCCCGACGGCAACGACAAGGTGCAGTTCACCCGCGTGCCGAAGCTCGACGAAGTGCCCTACCCGGTAACCATGGAACCGAACCTGGTCGTCGAATTCTATTCGCGCTGATCTTTCGGCACATCCGGAACAAGAAAGGGCGGCCTTACGGGGCCGCCCTTTTCTTTTGCGCTGTGTGCAGTCATGCTGCGGGATATATTCCGGGAGAACCCTATGAAAGTGCTGCTGGTTGACGGCCATCCCGATACGGACAGGTATTGCACACACCTGCTCGACATTTATCAGGCCGCGCTGCCAAAAGATGCCGAGGTAACCCGTATCGCCGTGCGCGACATGGAGTTCACCCCAAATCTCAGCCACGGCTATCGCATCCGCACTGATTGGGAACCGGATGTCGCCGCCTTTGCGGAGCAACTGGACGCCTGCGACCACGTCACTTTCGTGTTCCCGATGTGGTGGGGCGCAGAACCCGCGCTGCTGAAGGGCTTGCTGGACCGGGTGCTGCTGCCCGGTTTCACCTTTGCCTATCACGAAAACGACACATGGTGGGATCGCAACATGGCGGGACGATCAGCCGACGTGATCATCACCATGGACACCCCACCGATCTTCCTTTGGCTGGCCTATGGCAATTCCATCATCAAGCGCTGGAAAGGACAAATTCTCGAGTTTTGCGGAATGAAGCCGGTGCGCATCCTGCCGATTGGCCAGGTCAAGTTCGGGGGTGCGGAAAAGCATGCCGCGAAATGGACGGCGAAGATCGAGAAGCTGGCCCGAACGGTCAGGCAGGCCGAACCGGCCAAGAAGCAGCTTCGCCTCGACGCGTTCCTTGGCCGCAAGCAGGCCTAGTCCCTGATACGGTCCCACTCGACGAATTCATAGGCGATCGAGCCTTCGACCAGTCGCTCCCAGATGTCGGCGATGACGTCTCCGGGAATGCCGCGCGCTTCTGCATCCTTCACCGCCTGATCGATGACATAGGCCTTGCGCTCTTCATCGCGCACGGCATCGCGCGTCCCCTTGATCCGCGCAGCAGCGCGCATGTAGCCGAAGCGGCGATCAAGCAGCGCGACCAGCTCCCGGTCCGTCGCATCGACACCCGCGCGCACATCGATCATGGTTTCACAGTCTTCGGGCAGCTTTGGCATCAATCACGTACTTCCAAGGTAGTTGCGCCGGAATTCGGCGGCAAAGTCGGCAAAACGCCCCGCCCCAATGGCATCGCGCATCGCCTGCATCAAGGCTTGGTAAAACCACAGATTGTGTTCCGTCACCAGCATCGCGCCAAGGATTTCGCCGCTCTTGTGCAGATGGTGGAGATAGGCGCGCGAATAATGGGTGCAGGCGGAACAGCCGCATTTATCGTCGAGCGGGCCGGTGTCCTCCGCATGGCGGGCATTGCGCAGGTTAAGCGGGCCGTTCCAGGTGAAGGCCTGCCCGTTGCGCCCCGAACGCGTCGGCAGCACGCAATCGAACATGTCGATCCCGCGTTCGACTGCGCCGACCAGGTCATCGGGCTTACCCACCCCCATGAGGTAACGCGGACGATCAACCGGAAGCATGTCAGGCGCGTAATCGAGCACCCCAAACATCGCCTCCTGCCCCTCACCCACGGCAAGTCCGCCCACGGCATAGCCGTCGAAACCGATGTCGGTCAGTTTCTGCGCGCTGATAGCCCGCAATTCGCGGTCAAGTGCGCCTTGCTGAATCCCGAACAGCGCGGCGCGCGCCGCATGTTCCTCGCCGCTGTTGAACCCGTCGCGACTGCGGCGTGCCCAGCGCATCGAGAGTTCCATGCTGTCGGCAATTTCGTCGCGGGGACGGTCGGCACGGGGGCATTCGTCAAACGCCATAACGATATCGGAACCGAGCAACCGCTGGATTTCCATGGATCGTTCAGGGGTGAGCATATGCTTCGACCCGTCGATATGGCTGCGGAATTCGACGCCCCGCTCCGTCAGCTTGCGCAGCTCAGAAAGGCTCATCACCTGATAGCCGCCGCTGTCGGTCAGGATCGGGCGATCCCAGTTCATGAAGCGGTGCAGCCCGCCAAGCCGCGCCACCCGTTCCGCTCCGGGCCGGAGCATCAGGTGATAGGTGTTGCCAAGGATGATGTCGGCACCCGTGGCGCGCACGGTTTCGGGCTTCATCGCCTTGACCGTGGCAGCGGTGCCGACGGGCATGAATGCGGGCGTGCGGATTTCCCCGCGCATCATCTCGATTACGCCGGTTCGCGCCTTGCCGTCAGTGGCATGAAGGGTGAAGGAAAAGCGGGTCGCCATGGCCGCCCGCTCTAGTGTCTCGCCCAAGGATGTCGAGTGGGAAGTCGGCCCGAGGGCAATGGCGAAATGGCAGGGGCGGTCGCGAAACCACCCCTGCCATCGGATCAGTAAGGGCTGATCAGAAGTTGAACAGCAGACCCACGGTTGCGCGGGTCGAATCAAACGAGATCGTGTCCACGCCTGCGCGCATCCGGATGGGGCCGTCGCCAAGTCCGAATTCGACACCAGCGCCGACAAGGTAATCGCCATCGGTATCGTCCAGTCCGACTACCGCAGGGGTAACAAACCGGCCGAGATCAACGTCGACTTCCTGATAGCCGCCGCGAACGAACAGCTTGCCAGATTGGCCGACGCGCACGCCTGCGCGGGCTGCAACGCCGTATTCGCTGTCGATCGCGCCATCGCCGAGGTGGAAGTTGCCCTCTGCCCCGACAAAAAAGGTATCGCCAACCGGGACGTCCACACCCGCGACGACGCCGTAAATGCCGCCATCGTCGCCCGGCAGGCCGATTCCGAGATCGTGAATACCGGCAGAGGCGCCGATATAGGTTTCTACTGCGGGGGTGTCGTTCGACTGCGCCTGAACCGCAGCCGGAAGTGCCATCGCGCCCATCGCGGCAAGCGTGGTGAATGCGATTTTCCTCATGTTCTCATATCCTTTCACATTGCCGCCGCAGGGGGCGCGACGGCATGCAAGTGGCTATGAATCCGGGGATTTCTGCGAGGTGAATGAATGCACCAAGGGTGCATGGGAGCCGATGAAACGCCGGAAATGTTCGACCAGTGCGGATATCCGCATGCGGGCGCAACTCCTACTCGCGCAGCCGCCAACCGGTCTTGAAGATGAAGGCGATGATGGCCGTGCAGATCGCGAGAAATCCCAGCGTCAGACCCAGCGAAAGCCAGATTGACACATCCGAAGTGCCATAGAATGTCCAGCGCAGCCCGCTGACCAGAAACGCGATCGGATTGGCGAGCGCAATTGTGCTCCACGGCTCCGGCAGATCGCCGATCGAATAGAAAGTGCCGCCAAGGAAAGTCAGCGGTGTGAGGATCAGGATCGGAATGATGCCGAGTTTCTCGAAACTGTCGGCCCAGATGCCGAGAATGAAGCCGAACAGCGAAAAACTCACGGCGACCAGCATGATGTAGCCGATGGCGTAAACCGGATGCGCGATCTCGTAATCGACGAAGAAGGTCGCCGTGCCGAGGATGATCGCGGCGAGGATCAAACCCTTGGTCGCTGCCGCTCCGACAAATCCGATCAGCGTTTCGGCAACCCCCACCGGGGCGGACAGCAATTCGTAAATCGTGCCGGTAAAGCGCGGCATGTAGATGCCGAAACTGGAATTGCTGGTCGTCTCCCCCAACAATGTCAGCATCAGCAGGCCGGGAATGATGAATGCGCCATATGGCACCCCTCCAATCGGCTCCATCCGTGCGCCGATCACCGTGCCGAACACGACGAAATAGAGCGAGGTCGTCAGCACAGGCGACAGGATCGACTGAAATGCGGTGCGCATCGCCCGCATCAGTTCGCGCTGGTAAATCGACCAGGCGCCTCTGGCGTTGAAGCCGCTCATGCCGCTTCCTCCTGGCTCAGAAGATCGACGAAGATGTCTTCAAGCGAGGAATCGTGAATGTCGATCCCGCGATAATCGATCCCCGCCGCGACCAGCGCCTTTGTCAGCGCAGCGACTTCCTCACTTCCCGTGCCGCTGCCGTCGCCTCCGCGATAGGTCAGTTGCATCCCGTCTTCGCTCAGGCTGACAGGGAACGCGGCAATGCTGGCGGGCAGTTTGGTCACGCGCTGCGACAGCGCGATCACCGCCTCGGTCGTTCCCATGCGCTGCATGATCTCGGCCTTGTCATCCACCATCAGGATGCGGCCGCTGCGAATGATGCCGACCCGATCGGCCATTAGTTCAGCTTCCTCGATGTAATGGGTGGTGAGGATGATCGTGGTGCCGCGTTCGCGCAGCGCGGCGATCTGATCCCACATGCCCTTACGCAGTTCGACATCGACCCCGGCAGTCGGCTCGTCCAAGAACAGCAGGTCGGGTTCATGCGCCAGCGCCTTGGCGATCAGGACGCGGCGCTTCATACCGCCCGACAATTCTCGAATCTGGCTGCTGCGCTTCTCCCACAGGCTGAGCGAGCGCAGGATCTCCTCGATCCGGGCCTTGTCCGGGGAATGGCCGAACAGGCCGCGCGAATAGGCTACCGCGCGCTCGACGGTTTCGAACATGTCGGTGCTGAGTTCCTGCGGCACCAGCCCAATCCGCGCCCGCGCCGAGCGCCAATCTTTCGCTAGATCATGGCCGAAAGCGGTGATTGTGCCTGATGTTGGCCGCACAAGCCCGCAGACCGAGCCGATAAGAGTGGTCTTTCCCGCGCCATTGGGGCCGAGCAACGCGAAGATCTCGCCCTTGCGGATGGCAAGGTCCACCCCGTCCAGCGCCCTTGTGCCGCCGCTGTAGACCTTGGTCAGGCCCTTGATGTCGAGGATAATTTCGGTCACGCCCCGTCATGTGGCACAGGCACGACCGATTGCAAGCTTGGGCTACGGCAGAAGCAGGGAAGAATCGCCGTAGGAGTAAAAGCGATACTTGCCCGTGATCGCGTGGGCGTAGGCCGCCATCATCCGATCGCGCCCCATCAAAGCGCTGACCAGCATCATCAGGGTCGATTTGGGCAGGTGGAAATTGGTCATCAATCCGTCCACCGCGCGGAAGGTGTAGCCCGGCGTGATGAAGATATCGGTGTCGCCCGCGAATTCGTGGATCACCCGGTTTTCATCCGCCGCGCTTTCCAGCAGCCGCAGCGAAGTCGTGCCCACTGCGATGATCCGCCCGCCCTCAGCCCGCGCCTGATTGAGCCGCGCGGCAGTGGCGGCATTGATACGGCCAAACTCGGAATGCATCTGGTGATCGTCGGTATCGTCCGCCTTCACCGGAAGGAACGTTCCCGCGCCTACGTGCAACGTCAGCATCTCCCGCTTGATCCCGCGTGCATCCAGCGCGGCGACAAGCCGATCCGTGAAATGGAGCGAAGCGGTGGGTGCGGCAACCGCGCCGTCCTCCTTCGCGAACATCGTCTGGTAATCCTGCTGGTCCTGCTCATCCACGCCGCGCCGCTGCGCGATATAGGGCGGCAAGGGCATGGTTCCGGCGCGGTCCAGCAGCACTTCGACCGGTTCCTCGCCTTCGAAGAACAGCGTGATCGATCCGTCCCCATGGCGCGCTTCGGCAATCGCGGTGACGCCGCCGCCAAAAACGATCTGGTCGCCTTCCTTCACCCGCTTGGCATTGCGTACAAAGGCCTGCCAACGGCGCAAGTCGATGCGTTTGTGCAGCGTCGCGCCGATCCTCGCCTCGCCTCCTGCACGCCGCCCTTCGAGCTGGGCTGGAATCACGCGGGTATCGTTGAACACCAGCACATCGCCTGGTTCGAGCAGGCCGGGCAGGTCCAGCACACCCTTGTCTTCGAAAGCAGCTTCCTGCCCGCGCACCAGCAGCATGCGCGCAGCATCGCGCGGGCGCACCGGGCGCAGCGCGATCAGGTCTTGCGGAAGGTCGAAATCGAACAGGTCAACACGCATGGCACGCGCGTCTAGTGCCTGCGCGCGCCCTGCGGAAGCCTGTTTCTACTGCAGCGGCGCGTTGAGCAGATCGGCGGTGATTTCCGCTTCGGGCTGCGGTTGCGGCGCGGCGACCGGCTTCGGTTTGCCATCGCTCAGCAGCGATGCCTGCAGGATGCGCGTCGGGTTCTGCGGCGGCTCCCCGCGGTTGATCGCATCGACAGCGGCCATGTTCTCGATCACGCGGCCGAAATTGGTGTACCGCTTGTCGAGGCTGAAACGCGGATAGAACACGATGAAGAACTGGCTGTTTGCGCTGTTTTCCTCATTCGCGCGGGCCATCGCCACGCTGCCGCGCACATGCGGCATCGGATTGAATTCCTCTTCGAGGTCGGGAAGTTCAGACCCACCCTGCCCGGTGCCCGTCGGATCGCCGCCCTGCGCCATGAAGCCGTCAATCACGCGGTGGAAGATGATGCCGTCGTAAAAGCCCTGCTGGGTCAGCGTCTTGATCCGCTCGACATGCTTGGGCGCCCATTCCTTCATCAGGCGGATCTTCACCCGCTCGCCATTGGACAGATCGAGCACCCAGACGTTTTCCGGCTCCACGCTTTGATCATAGACGATATCGGGATAGGTCCGGCGGTCGACTTCCTTGGCGGCGACTTCGTCATCGCGCGAAGTGTCCTGATCGCCCTCGTCGCTTTGCGCAAAGGCGGTGGCAGGAATGGTAAGCAGCGCGAGCGCGGCAAAAGCGCCAAGAGTGTTTTTCAGCATTGCGGTCTTCATCTTGTGATCCGGATTGTGCAGCAGCATCTAACCGTGTGCGGCTGACACTTCAATGAATGACTGGGTGAACGTCACCAGTCTTAATAATCGCCCTTGCGCCCGATCTGGTCGACCCGTGCAACCACTTCCTCGCGCACGGGCGCGCTGACGAAGGGGGTGATGTCGCCGCCGTAGATCGCGATTTCCTTGACCAGTTTCGACGCGATCGGTTGCAGCGAGACATCGGCCATCAGGAATACGGTTTCGATATTGTCGTCGAGCTGCTGGTTCATGCCCGCCATCTGGTATTCGTATTCGAAATCCGCGACGGCGCGCAGCCCGCGGATAATCACCGATGCACCCTGCTTCTGCGCGAACTTCACCAGCAGCGCGTTGAATCCGACGACCCTGACGTTGTCGAGGCCCATGTCCTTCACCTCGCGCTCCACCATGGAAAAGCGTTCCTCGGTCGAGAACATCGGGTTCTTCGACGGGTTGGTCGTCACCCCGATAATCAGATCGTCCACCAGCTTGGCCCCGCGCCGGATGATATCGGCATGGCCCAGAGTGATAGGGTCGAATGTTCCGGGATAGATCCCGACGCGGCGTGTCATGTTCTATTCCTCTCGCTCCGCCGGGTTCTTTGCCCGGCTTTCCCGTTATCTGTCCCGCTCGACGATAAACCGCGCCAGCGCGCGCAGCGTGTCGGCTTCCTTGCCGTGGCTGCCGAGGTGGGCGATTGCCTGATCCACCAGCGCGCGCGCCTGTTCGCGGGCCTTCTCCACGCCCATCAGCGTGACAAACGTCTGCTTGCCCTGTTCGTCATCCTTGCGCAGCGCCTTGCCCGCCTTTTCCTGATCGCCCTCCACATCGAGCAGATCATCGGCAATCTGGAACGCAAGGCCGATGTCGCGGGCATAGGCGCGCAGATGCGCGCGGCCATCGGGCGCAACGCGGCCAAGGATCGCGCCCATCTCCACGCTCGCCGCCAGAAGCGCGCCGGTCTTCAACTGTTGCAGCCGGGTGATGGTGTGGAGATCGTATTCGACGCCTTCTTCGTCGGCGACCATGTCCATCATCTGGCCGCCCGCCATGCCGTTCATGCCGCTGGCTGTGCCCAGAGTGGTTATCAGTTCGGACCGGACGAAGGGATCGCTGCAAGTCCCCGGATCAGCCAAAATCTCGAACGCCAGCGCGTGCAGCGCATCGCCCGCCAGCACAGCGGTTGCCTCGTCATAGACCTTGTGCACGGTCGGTTTGCCGTGGCGCAGATCGTCATCATCCATGCACGGCAGATCATCGTGGATCAGCGAATAGACGTGAATTGCCTCCACCGCCGTGCCGGCGCGCAGCGCAGCGTTGCGATCGACCCCGAACAATTCCGAAGTGCTCACCACCAGCAGCGGGCGTACACGCTTGCCGCCGCCGATCGCAGCATAACGCATCGCCTCGACGAGCCGGGCGCGCGTGTCAGCGGGCACGGGCATGAAGGCGTCAAAGACCGAATCGACCTCTTCCTGAACCCGCTTGAGATTGTCCCTGAGCAGGTTTCCTTCGGCGCCGACGACGTTCACCTTAATTGCCTCCGTCAAGCGGGACGGTGCCGCTGGGCCTGCCATCGGCCCCGGCAACGATCTTCTCGATCCGGGCCTGCGCCGCATCGAGCCGTTGCTGGCACGCGCTGCGCAATTTCTCGCCACGTTCATAAAGCGAAATCGACTGGTCGAGCGGGACGTCGCCGCGCTCAAGCTGCTGCACGATTTCCTCCAGCGCAACCAGCGCCTGCTCAAAGGTCAATTGCGAAATGTCATCCGCGCCGGTGGCGGAACTGTTTCCCTCGTCCATGCAGCGGAGCATTGACGGTGCAGCCAAGCCCGGTCAAGGTTCGATCAAGGGGTTCAGCCGTCCAATCGCCGGCCAAATCGAAAAACAAACGGGGAAACGCATCAAATGAGGTGGATAATCGCCGCGCTGTGCGCGGCTGTGATCTTCGGATTGCTGGACGCTATGTGGCTGCGCTGGGCCGCGGACAATCTCTATCGCCCGGTAATCGGCGAAATCATGGCCGACGAATTCGACATGATCGCAGCGGGCGCTTTCTACGTCATCTACCTGCTCGGGACGATCTGGTTCGCGGTGCGCCCCGGCGTCGAATCGGGCAAGGTCAGCGTGGCACTGCTCAACGGCGTGCTATTGGGCGGGCTGTGCTACGCCACATTCGACCTGACGAGCCAGGCGGTGTTCAAGGTGTGGGCCACCCATGTGACGCTGGCCGACATTGCATGGGGCGCGTTTGCGACTGGCACGACCAGTGCGATCGTTACCTGGATCACGCTCAAATACACCGACTGACATAACAACTACAGGGCGCACGCATGTTCATTGGTCATTTCGCACCGGCATTCCTAGCTGCAGCCGCCTATTCGCGCGGACCCAAGCTGGGGACCTATTTCGTCGCGGCGCAGCTGGTGGACTGGGGGTTCTTCGGCCTTGCCACCCTTGGCATCGAGAAAATGCGGATTGATCCCGATGCGACGGTGATGGTGCCGTTCGACCTTTATTTCATGCCCTACACCCACAGCCTTGCCGGGGCGGCGATCTGGGCGATGGTGTTCGCGATTGGCGTGGCGATCTGGCACCGCGACAGTATTGCAGGGTTGCTTACGGCAGGCGTTGTGCTGTCGCACTGGGGGCTGGACTGGCTGACCCACCGCCCCGATCTCACTCTGGCAGGCGGGCCGGAAACCTATGGCCTTGGCCTGTGGAATTTCCCGGAAGTCGCGATGCCACTCGAAATCGGCATCACGCTTGGCGCCTTCCTGTTTTACATCATGCGATCGCGCGGCCCGCTGGGCCAGCCCCTGATCCTGATGGCCGTCCTGCTGCTGTTGCAGGCGTTCAACTGGTTTGCGCCGCACCCGGATGCGGCGGGCCTGTTTCTCTACATCCAGGCGCTGTTCGCATTTGGCGTGGTGACGGCGCTGGCGTTCTGGGTGGGGAAGAATCGTTACTTCATGCATCGTCGTGGCTTGGCGATGGCGAGACTGTGACCTATGGGCTTCGCCCATGACCACAGACACCCGCCAGATCACCCCTGAAACCGTCGAACAGCACGGCCTTTCGCCCGAGGAATACGAGCGCGTTCTCAATGCGCTTGGCCGCGAGCCCAACCTTGTGGAGCTCGGCATCTTCTCGGTCATGTGGTCCGAGCATTGCAGCTACAAGTCGAGCCGCTTGCATCTCAAGAAACTGCCTACAGAGGCACCGTGGGTAATCTGCGGTCCGGGCGAGAACGCGGGCGTGATCGACATTGGCGATGGCCAGGCGGCGATCTTCAAGATGGAGAGCCACAACCACCCCTCCTACATCGAACCCTATCAGGGCGCGGCGACGGGCGTTGGCGGCATTTTGCGCGATGTCTTCACCATGGGCGCGCGGCCCGTGGCGAACATGAACGCGCTGCGTTTCGGTCGGCCCGATCACCCGAAGATGAAGCATCTTGTGCAGGGCGTGGTCGCGGGAATCGGCGGATACGGCAATTGCGTGGGCGTGCCGACCGTGGGCGGAGAGACGAATTTCCACCCCGCCTATGATGGCAACATCCTCGTCAACGCCATGACCGTCGGCATCGCCGATGCGGACAAGATTTTCTATTCCGCCGCCACCGGCGTCGGCAATCCGATCGTCTATGTGGGGTCAAAGACCGGGCGTGACGGCATCCACGGTGCGACCATGGCTTCTGCCGATTTCGAGGAAGACGCCGAAGCCAAGCGCCCAACGGTGCAGGTCGGCGATCCCTTCACCGAAAAACTGCTGATCGAGGCGTGTCTTGAACTGATGGCGACCGATGCGATCGTCGCGATCCAGGATATGGGCGCGGCTGGCCTCACCTCCTCCAGCGTCGAAATGGCCACCAACGGCAAGGCCGGCATCCGGCTCGACATGAACAAGGTGCCTTGCCGCGAAGAGGGCATGACGCCTTATGAAATGATGCTGTCGGAAAGCCAGGAGCGGATGCTCATGGTGCTCAAACCCGGCAAGGAAGCCATGGCCGAAGCGATCTTCCGCAAGTGGGAGCTCGATTTCGCGGTGATCGGCGAAGTGACCGACACCCGCCACATGGTGCTGGAATTCAATGGCGAAGTCGTCTGCGACATTCCGCTCGGCCCGCTGGCAGCCGATGCGCCCGAATATGATCGTCCGTACCTGTCGAAAGAGGAATACACCGCATGGGCGGGCATCACCCCGATGCAGGACGTGCCCGATACCGACAATCCGGGCGCGGACCTGCTCAAGATGCTTGCCAGCCCCAACCTCGCTTCGCGCCGGTGGATCGCCGAACAGTATGACAGCCAAGTGATGGCCGACACGCTCCAGACCGGGGGCGATGCGGCTGTCGTGCGCGTTCACGGCACCGGGAAGGCGCTGGCGATCAGCACCGATTGCACCCCGCGCTATGTCCATGCCGATCCGTATGAAGGCGGCAAGCAGGCCATTGCAGAGGCTTATCGCAACCTGTGCGCGGTCGGTGCGCGTCCGCTGGCGGTGACCAACTGCCTCAATTTCGCGAACCCGCAGCGGCCCGAGATCATGAGCCAGTTCGTCCACGCACTCGAAGGCATGGGCGACGCCTGCCGCGCGCTCGATTTCCCGATCGTGTCGGGCAACGTCTCGCTCTATAATGAAAGCAAGGCGACCGGCGGCGGCAGCGCGATCCTGCCCACCCCGGCAATCGGCGGCGTCGGCATTCTCGAAGACGCCAGCGTGATGGTGACACCGGCGTTCAAGGGTGAAGGCGATGCGATCTATCTGATCGCGCCCGAATTCTGGGCCAAGCCCGATCCGACCCGCTCGCACCTCGGCAAGTCGCTGTGGCTCGATGTGGTCAAGGGCCGTGACGAAGGCCGCGCTCCGCCGGTTGATCTCGCAGCAGAACTCGGTGCGGGTCACATCGTGCGGGCTCTAATCCGCGATGGTCTGGTCAATGCGGTGCACGATCTGTCCGACGGCGGGCTCGCCGTGGCGCTGGCTGAAATGGCGATGAGCGGCGGGATCGGCGCCGAAGTCGCCGCCAGCACCGACTACACCGCCGCACAATGGTGGTTTGGCGAGGATCAGGCGCGCTATATCGTCACCGTTTCGCCCGAGCAATTCGAAGCCTTCAACGCCGAACTCGCACGCGGGCCGGAGATTGCCGAGGCCGAACTGGTGGGCTTCCACCGCATCGGCACCGTCGGCGGCGACAGCCTGCTTGGCGTATCGCTGGCTGACATGCGGGCGGCGCACGAAAGCTTCTTTGCCGAATGGATGGAAGCATAGAGCTTCTTCAGCCCCTGCTGCATTACGGCGGGCATTTCATCGTCCCGTTCCTGATCGCCGCGCAGATCTGGCGCGGCGAATGGAAACGCAGCGGGGCGGTGATGGTCGCGGCGAACCTGATCGATCTCGATCATCTGCTGGCTGATCCGATCTTTGATCCCAACCGGTGCAGCATCGGCTTCCACCTGCTGCACGGGTGGGAAGCCGCGTTTGCCTATCTCGCTCTGCTGCTGGTGCCGCGATGGTGGGTGCGCGCCTTTGCTCTGGGCGCGCTATGGCACCTCGCGGTCGATTACGGCGATTGCACGATGCAGGGGCTTTAAGCCGCCTGAGACTGCCCCTGCCGCACCATGACAATGCCGAGCAGGACCAGCCATGCGAGCTGCGCGATGTAAGTCGCCATCGCCCCGTAAAACCGCATGTCAATAACCCCGGCGACAAGCAGCACCGCTGGCACCAGTCCTGCAACAACACCCAGCGCCCCGGTCACCCGCCAGCCTGATTGCCACAGCGCGACGGAAAAGCAGGCGATCCCCGCCCCCATCGCCACCGCACCATTGCGCGCGAATTGCTGGTTTATCTCCCAAGCCAGTTCACCGATGCCCGGCCCGATCACATCCGCCGGATATTCGGCGATTGCAGGCACGACAAAGCCGTTGATTGTTCCTGCGACAAGCGCCCCCAGCGTCCCGACGATTACAAGGCCAAGCCCCAGAGCGGTCTTGAGGTTCCATCCCAGCGCCCGTGCGAGCAACGCCATCACCGCCGGTTGCACCACGATCATGGCGAGCAGCGCTCCATGAACCCCTCGGATCAGACCCGGACCGTCGCCGCCGTGCGGATGATGATGCATCAGCACCACCGCCAACAGCGCCGACGCGGCCAGCGCGATCCCGGTGGGGCGCAAGGATTGCAGTTTCTCGATATCCATGATTAGCCTTCCTTCTTGGTCGGCAATCAATGGCGCCAATGCGGGAGTGACAACAATGAACAATGTCGGGCAAAAGTCCGGTTCAACCCGCGACACCACCCGCGCGCAGATCGTCTCGACCTTCAATCGACTGTTGCTTGAAGGCGAAAGCAAACGCCCGCGCGTTGCCGAAATCGTTGCCGAAGCCGGAGTGGCGCGCAGCACTTTCTACGATCACTTCGACGGGGTCGAAGCGCTGTTCGATGAAAGCCTTTCGATGCTGCTTGGCCGAATCGCGAAGGCCATTGTCGGTGCCGATGATCGGGAGGACATGGTCTGGCTGCTAGAGCACATTTACGAAAACCGCGAGCGTGGCCGCGATCTGCTGGCAGGCCCCAGTGCCGACCGGACGGAAAAGCTATTGTCGCGGCTGTTGTTGCAGGAGCTCGAAGGAAAAACCGACGCGCGGCTCCACGCGATCCTGATCGCCGGAACGGTGATGGCCGCGCTTGGCGCGTGGGTGGCGGGCCAGCTTTCGGCTAGACCGGAAGAACTGGCGACCCGGCTGCTCAAGACGGGCCAGGCGATATTGCAAGCCTGATCGCCTAAGCGGCTTGGGCTTCCGACAGACCGAGTGTTTCCTCGGCAAAGCCTTCGCTCTGCAATTCGGCAAGGCACTGGCGGTAGATCACCGGCTTGCCGATGCTGAGCCGCACGCGAGCGGCGTCGATATCTTCGCGCATCACCGCTTCGACATCCATATGCGCCAGCTTGGCCGCGGCCTTGCCCAGACGCTGCCCTTCGCGCACGGCGGAGAACAGCGGCGCGGCGGTGCCGGTCACCTTCTTGATCTGGCGCGCACCGGCGTAGGCGATGAACAGGATGCCCTTGTTGTGGTTCTGCGAATAGCTGAAGCCCAAGAGGCACGCCTCGCCCAAGGCATCGCGGCCATAGCCGGTCAAAACGTGAAACAGATCATCCGTGTCGCGCAGGCGGTTGAAATACCATTCGGTGAGATCGTCGGGACGGGATTCGGGCGGCGCCCATTTGTGGCTTTCCGCAACCAGTCCGGCGGCGGACAGGCCTTCGCGCTTCATGAAGGCCATGTAATGTTTGCCCACCGAATTTTCCGGCAGATCGGCCCAGCGGGCGTGATCGTCGAGCATGGCGGGAATATCGACTTCGTCGCGCAGGAACCGCTGGCCTTCGGGCGAACGGATGAAATCCCATGCCTGACGATGGCTCTTGCGGCCCTTGGTCGCCTCGATGATGTGGAACACCTGTTCGGTGTCTTCCTTGTCCTCGACCAGCTTGGCGAAGTGGCGCAGCACCTTGCCCGGTTGGAAACCGGCGATCTTGCGGTCGGGCGATACCAGCGGACGATCAATCAAAGCCATCGGGGACTCCTGCTCTCAACACGCGCTACTTACACCTCTGTCAGTTAATTGTCCACTTCACTTTGCGCAGGGAAAGGGTGATAGCGGCGGCCTATGAAAACGCATGAAACCGTCCCCTATTCGCTCGAAACCCTGCCTGATCACGAAAGCGTGGCGCGTGCGCAATCCTTGCGTGACCGGCTGAAGCAACGGCGCACCTGTCGGTATTTCTCCGACGCGCCCGTCCCGCGCGAAGTGATCGAGGCTGCGATCGAAGCGGCCGGGACCGCCCCCAATGGCGCGAACCACCAACCCTGGCACTTCGCCGTTGTGCGATCGCCGGAAAAGAAGCGCGCCATCCGCGAAGCCGCCGAAGCGGAAGAGCGGCGCTTTTACGGAGAGGACGGCGGTGATCCCAAGGCGAGCGAGGAATGGCTCGGCGCGCTCAGGGATCTGGGCACCGATGCGGACAAACCCTTCCTTGAAACCGCGCCCTACCTCATCGTCGTCTTCGCGCAGCGCAAGGGCGGGATCGAGGAAGACGGCAAGACGCAGAATTACTACGTCAACGAAAGCGTCGGCATTGCCTGCGGAATGCTGATTGCGACCCTGCACGAAGCGGGGCTCGCCACGCTGACCCACACGCCCTCGCCCATGGGCTTCCTACGCGAAGCATGCGGGCGGCCCGAATGGGAAAAGCCGCTGATGATCGTGGTGGTCGGCAGGCCGAGCGAGGACGCAACCGTCCCCGCCCATGCCCTGAAGAAAAAACCGTTGAGCCAGATTTCAAGCTGGCTCTGAAACGGTTTACGCGGTGAGCGGTTCGCCGCCTTCGTTTTCGCTGGCGAGCAGGTTGTAAGGGTCGATCCCTTCCGAACGCCACACCCGGTGACATTCGCGGTAAACGCTCGGCTCGGGGATGTTGAGCGCGGCTCGCACGCTTTCGATCGGCTGCTTCAGCAGTTCGCGGATCGGCTGTTCGATCAAGCGCGGTGCGCCCTTGCCGGTGCGCTTGGCCTGATTGACCGCGCCCATCACGGGTGCCTTGCTGCCCTTGACCTGCATTTTGATATTGAGCGCGCCGGCATAGCCGATCAGCAGGTGCCCATGCGCGGGCGACTGGCCGTGCGTGAACAGCAGCACGCATTGTTCGCCCAGAGCATCGCGGCCATAGCCGGTCAGCACGTGGAACAGATCATGCGTGTCGCGCGAACGCTCGGCAAACCACTGAACCAGATCATTGTATTTCGGACGGCCCAGCTTTTCCGCTTCGGCCACCAGACCCGCAGCCGAAAGACCTTCGGTTTCCATGAAGTCGCAATAGGCATGGGCCAGACTGCCCTTGGGCGTCTTGCGCAGTTCGGCATGATCGTCGAGGATTTCGGGCAGGCTCGGTTCGCTGCTGCGCAGGAATTCGCCCCGTTCCGACAGCGCCAGTTCCTTCACCCGAGGCAGAAAATCGTTCGAAGGGAGCGATTCATAGATCTTGAAAACAAGGCTGGTATCTTCCTTGTCCTTCATCAGCAGGCGGAAATTCTTGATCGCGCGCGCCACCGAATAACGCGGTTCAGGCCGGTCGGGATGGCGCAGAACAGTGCCGTCAGCGGCGAACAGGGCGGAATAATCGGCAGCGGATGACATTTGGGGGCAAGGCCTCTTGTGCGATGGAAACGGATCGCGACGCGATAGCATCACTTACTTACATTTGTGTAAATAACACCATTGGGTTCAAAAATCAAAACCCATTTTCCGTCAATTCACCGCAAGCTTGTCACACCCCGGCCCAATCCTTGCGCGAGATACCCAGCAGCGAAAGAATCGCGGTGAGATCGCCCCGGTCGATCCGACCGTTCGCCGCAGACCGTGCCTTGGGCTTGGCGCGATAGGCAAAGCCATAAGTCGCCGCCTCGATCATCGGAATGTCATTGGCCCCATCACCGCTGGCCAGCACACCTGCGCCCTCACCCAGCAATGCCGCCTCTTCCTGCAAAACGGCCAGCTTGGTGCTTGCATCCGAAATCGGCCCGTCAAGCGTGCCGGTCAGCTTGCCCCCTTCCACGGCAAGGCGATTGCCCACCACCCGATCAAACCCCAGCATCTCCGCGACCGGATCGGCGAAATGGTGGAAACCGCCCGTCACCAGCACATTGCGGCAACCGTGCGCCTTCAGGGTTTCGCTCAGCACCTTTGCGCCCGGCGTAGGCGTGATCCGCGCTGCCAGACATTGCGCAATCGCGCCTTCGTCCAGCCCGCCAAGCAACGCCACGCGTTCGGTCAGCGCGCTTTGAAAATCGAGTTCGCCCTGCATCGCGCGTTCGGTGATCTCGGCAATGCGGTCCTTGATCCCGGCATAGTCGGCCAGTTCGTCAATGCATTCCTGCCCGATCATGGTCGAATCCATGTCGGATACGAACAGTTGCGGCACAGTGATCGGCGCGGATGCCAAGAGCGTATCGCACGGGCCGAAATGCACCTCGATAAAGCCATAGACAGCGTCGGGCTGATCAAGGTCGAATTGCAACTCCAGCACAGGCTCGGACAAAGGCAAACGCTCCACCGATTGCAGCGCCCGATCGACGGTGCTGCCCACCAGACTTTGCTCCAGCGTTGCCCTCATCTGATTGAGGCGTGTTTCCCAATCGTCATTGTCTGCTATCAGCCGCGCGATGAGCACCAAGGAATCTCCCATGAAGACGACCAGTGCGCCGCCTGTCGCGCTCATTGCAGGGCCGACAGCCAGCGGCAAGAGCGCGATTGCGGTAAAGCTGGCACAGGCATTGGCAAAGCGCGGCAAGACAGGCGTGGTGATCAACGCCGACAGCGCGCAGGTCTATGCCGATCTGCAAATCTTGTCCGCCCGCCCCACCGAAGATGAAATGGCAGGGATAGAACACCGCCTGTTCGGCACATGGGACGGCGCAGAGGCGTGTTCGGCGGCGGCATGGGCCGCGCGGGCCAAGGATGAAATTGCCGATTGCCATGCCAATGGCGCGGTGCCGATCCTGGTCGGCGGCACGGGCATGTATCTCAAGGTACTGATCGAAGGCATCGCCCCCATCCCCGAAATCGAACCCGAAGTGCGCGAAGTGGTGCGCGCTATGTCGACGCAAACCGCCTATGCCGCGCTGATGATCGAAGACCCCTTGCGCGCCGCCGCGCTCGATCCGGGCGACAGCCAGCGCATTTCGCGCGCGCTGGAGGTGAAGCGTTCGACCGGGGTGACACTGGGCGATTGGCAACAGGCCAAAACCGGCGGGATCGGCGAAGAAGTGACGCTGCACCCGCTCGTCCTGATGCCCGAACGCCAGTGGGTCTATGATCGCTGCGACCTGCGGTTTGCCCAGATGATCGAGGCCGGGGTGGTGGCGGAAGTCGAAGCGCTTCTGGCGCGCGATCTTTCGCCCGATCTTCCGGTAATGCGTGCCATAGGCGTGGCCGAGGTGGCGGCTCTGGTGCGCGGCGAATGCACCAGGGAAGAAGCCAACGCCGCCGGTTCGCAGGCGACGCGGCAATATGCGAAACGCCAGTTCACATGGTTGCGCAACCAGTCCCCGCCCGATTGGCCGCGAATTGAATCGCAAAATATCGACCTTGAGGCGATTTTTGCATCATTATTACAAGATTAATGGTTGACGCGATAGATTCTGCCTTCTAGCGGGAGTGCAAGACAGGGCCCTTCGGGTCGCTTGGCTCTGTCGCCAAACACCGGTATGAACCGCGAAACAAACAAAGGCGAAGGTTACTCAAGTCATGCTCATTGTCATTCTTGTACGGGAAACGGGCTGACTCGGGGTTTGCGACAGTGAATTTCCGGACCGGCCCGATGCGAACTTCCGCCTCGGGCCGTTTTCATAGGTAGGAGAATAAAGTGGCGAAGCGCTCTGGGGCCGCCTTGTTGATGGAATGCCTGATCGAACAGGGGGTCGAATATGTCTTCGGCTATCCCGGCGGTGCGGTGCTGCCCATCTATGACGAGTTGTTCGGCGATGAACGCATCCGGCATATCCTCGTCCGTCACGAAGCGGGCGCGGCGCACGCTGCCGAGGGATATGCGCGCGCCACCGGCAAGCCGGGCGTGGTGCTGGTGACCTCCGGCCCGGGCGCGACCAATGCCGTCACCGGCATTGCCGATGCCTTCCTCGATTCCATTCCGATGGTCGTCATCACCGGCCAGGTGCCCACCGCGCTGATCGGGACTGACGCGTTCCAAGAAGCCGACACCGTCGGCATCACCCGCCACTGCACCAAGCATAACTATCTGGTGAAAGACCCCGCCGATCTGGTCGCGACGGTGCAGGAGGCGTTCCGCATCGCCACCACCGGTCGCCCCGGCCCGGTCGTGATCGACATTCCCAAGGACGTGCAGATCGCCGTCCCGTCCAAAAGCCACGCCGTCGTCGCACCCGGATCACATCGCTATGCGCCGCAGATGGTCGCCCCGGCGGAACAGGTGGCCGAAGCGGTCGAGATGATCGCCAGCGCTGAGCGTCCGATCCTCTACACCGGCGGCGGGGTGATCAATTCCGGGCCGGAGGCAAGCCGCCTGCTGCGCGCGTTTCAGGATCTGACGGGCGCGCCCGTGACATCGACGCTGATGGGCCTTGGTGCCTTCCCTTCCACTCATCCCGACTGGCTCGGCATGCTGGGCATGCACGGCACATACGAAGCCAACATGGCGATGAACAAATGCGATGTGATGGTCTGCATCGGCGCCCGCTTTGACGACCGGGTGACCGGCAGGCTCGATGCGTTTTCGCCTGACAGCAAGAAAATCCACATCGACATCGATCGCAGCTCGATCAACAAGAACGTGCCTGTCGACCTCGGCATTGTCGGTGACTGCGCGACCGTGCTGGAACAGCTGATCTCCGCATGGGGCAGCCGGAAGGCGCAGGACATGGGCGAATGGAAAGCGCGGATCGCCGGCTGGCGTGCGCGCGAATGCCTCGCCTACCCCGAAAGGTCGAAGAAAGAGCCCAACGCGATCATGCCGCAAAAGGCGGTCGAGCGGCTCTATGCGCTCACGCACAAGCGCAAGCCGATCATCACCACCGAAGTCGGCCAGCACCAGATGTGGGCGGCGCAGTATTTCGGGTTCGAAGACCCCAACAAGTGGCTCACCTCGGGCGGGCTCGGGACGATGGGCTACGGCCTGCCTGCCGCTATCGGCGCGCAACTGGGCCATCCTGACGCGCTGGTGATCGATATCGCGGGCGAAGCCAGCATCCAGATGAACATCCAGGAACTCGGCACCGCGTCGCAATACCGCCTGCCGGTCAAGATTTTCATCCTGAACAACGAATACATGGGCATGGTCCGCCAATGGCAGGAACTGACCTATGAAAGCCGCTATTCGAACAGCTATTCCGACAGCCTGCCCGATTTCGTGAAGCTGGCCGAAGCCTATGGCTGGAAGGGCATAAGGATCGAGCGCGAGGAAGACCTCGACGCAGGGATCCAGCGGATGATCGATCACGACGGCCCCGTCATCGTCGATTGCTGCGTTGCCAAGGACGCCAACTGCCTGCCGATGATCCCGTCAGGCGCGGCGCACACCGACATGCTGCTGTATGGCGACGCCCACGGCGGCACCATGGACGACGAAGCGAAGGCGCTGGTTTAAGGGGCGGCCGCATGGCCGCGCGCAAGGGATAATCCGACACATGAAAATCAAGAGCGCCGAAAGCGAACGCCACGTGCTGACCGTGATGGTCGACAACGAGCCGGGGATTCTTGCCAAGATCACCGGCCTGTTCACCGCACGCGGCTATAACATCGACAGCCTGACCGTGGCCGACATCACCGAAGACCACGCCGTCAGCCGGATCACCATCGTCACCAACGGCCCGCCCGCGGTGATTGACCAGATCGAGGCGCAGCTTGAACGGCTGGTGCCGGTGCACAAGGTCACCGATCTCACCACCGCCGGCCCGCATGTCGAACGCGAGCTGGCGCTGATCAAGGTCGCAGGAACCGGCGACAAGCGCGTCGAGGCGCTGCGCATCGCCGAACTGTTCCGCGCCAAGGTGGTCGACACCACCACTCAAAGCTTCGTTTTCGAACTCACCGGAGCGCCCGACAAGATCGACAGCTTCATCGCCCTGATGCGCGAGCTTGGCCTTGTCAGTGTCGGCCGTTCCGGCGTTGTCGGCATGCTGCGCGGCCTGTCAGAAGCCTGAACTTCCATTCCAGAACACACCAGAATACAAGAGGGAAAACCCATGAAAGTTTATTACGACGCCGACGCCGATTTGGGCCTCGTCAAGAGCAAGAAGATCGCCGTTCTCGGCTATGGCTCGCAAGGCCACGCCCATGCCCAGAACCTGCGCGACAGCGGTGTGGCCGAAGTCGCCATCGCACTGCGCGAAGGGTCTGCCACCGCAAAGAAGGCCGAAGCTGCGGGTTTCAAGGTGCTGTCCAACACCGAAGCCGCCAAATGGGCCGACATCCTCATGATCCTCGCCCCTGACGAACATCAGGCTGGCATCTGGGAAAACGATCTTGCCGGGCACATGAAGCCGGGCAGCGCGCTCGCCTTCGCCCACGGGCTCAACATCCATTTCGGCCTGATCGAGCCGCCCGCCGATATCGACGTGATCATGATCGCACCCAAGGGTCCAGGCCACACCGTGCGCAGCGAATATCAGAAGGGTGGCGGCGTGCCGTGCTTGATCGCGGTGCATCAGGACGCCAGCGGATCGGCCAAGGACGTGGCGCTTGCCTACGCCAGCGGCGTTGGCGGTGGGCGCTCGGGCATCATCGAGACGAACTTCCGCGAGGAATGCGAAACCGATCTGTTCGGCGAACAGGCAGTGCTGTGCGGCGGGATCACCCACCTGATTCAGGCCGGTTTCGAAACGCTGACCGAAGCCGGTTACGCGCCTGAAATGGCCTATTTCGAATGCTTGCACGAAACCAAGCTGATCGTCGACCTGCTGTATGAAGGCGGCATCGCCAACATGCGCTATTCGATCAGCAACACCGCCGAATATGGCGACATCACCACCGGCCCGCGCATCATCACCGCCGACACCAAGGCCGAAATGAAGCGCGTGCTCGACGACATCCAGTCGGGCCGTTTCGTGAAGAACTTCGTGCTCGACAACCGTGCCGGCCAGCCCGAGCTGAAAGCCGCCCGCAAGCGCGCCGAAGCCCACCCGATCGAACAGACCGGGGCCAAACTGCGCGCCATGATGCCGTGGATCAGCGCCAACAAGCTGGTCGACAAGACCAAGAACTAAGGGCATCGGGTGGAGCGATGTTCGAAGGTCGCTCCACCCGCATTCTCTACGCGATCTGCGCGGTCGCCTTTGTCGTGATCATCGCGCGCGCCTACATGAACGTCAAAGGCACCGACGCGCTGCAACCCGTCCTGCCGCAATCACAGGTCGAAGCCTTCGCCCGCCAGCAGCTTGACGCGTTGCAAGCCGAAAGCTTTGCCAGCGACCGCGAATTGTGCGGGATCATCTTCGAAACCTCCGATGGAGAACTGGGCGTGTCGCGCCCCACCGACGGGGACGAAGCCAGCTGCGACATCTCCTATTTCGACGAACCGGGCATGGTTCCCGTCGCCAGCTTCCACACCCACGGGCGCCACAGCCCGCAGTATGATGGCGAAGTCCCGTCGCTGATCGATATCGAAAGCGACATCGCGAGCGGCATGGACGGCTATGTCTCCACCCCCGGTGGCAGGTTGTGGCATATCGACCATGAAGCCGCGGCCGCGCGGATGGTGTGCGGGCCGGGATGCCTTACACAGGACCCGAATTACGTCCCCTGCCCTTCCGACAGGATCGAGCCGAGCTATTCCGTCACCACCCTGAAACAGCGATTCAACGATCTGCGGATTGGTTGCTGAGGCAAAGAAAAAGCCCGCAGAAGGTCCTCTCTCCTGCGGGCTTTATCCATTTGCGACCGTCGGGGCGGGCAATCACGGGACGCCGCATCCCTCAACCTGCGACCCTTGCGGATCATCGGATGGTCGGGCTCAAGGGCAAGAAAGGCCCGACCACCCGCATTTGCCTGAAAATGGGTGCAGCCGGGGAGACTAGGAGGAACACCCCCGGCCACACCCAAGAATGCGCGCCTGTCAGGCAGCCGACGCGCAAACCCTGATGTTTCGTGTCTGCGGCGTCCATCCTGCGATACTCGATCGGTTCGGGGGTCATCAGAGGCCGGATCGGTGGCCAACCGATCCGTTTCGTCACAAGCCGCAGGATGAACGCACATCAGGTCATTCGCGGGCGCGAGGGTTTTGGTGACAGGCATGGCAAAATATTTTCCGCCCTTGCGGACAGAGCCGCTCACCTCGGCGAGCCTCTCGACACGCAATCGCCAATCGGCCAGAGGCGGAGGCGAAAGGAAAGGCGGCTCATGCGGCTGACAGATTGCCACAATATCGACGATTTCCGCAGGCTGGCGAAGGCGCGGCTGCCCTTCCCCGTGTTTGATTACATCGACGGCGCGGCGGATGACGAACTGACCAAGGCGCGCAACACCGCCGCCTATGACAGCGTCGATCTGGTGCCCGATGTGCTGGCGGGCGTGGAGACGATCGACACCTCCTGCATGATCCTCGGCCGCAAATCGGCATTGCCGCTGATGCTGTCACCCACTGCAGTGCAGCGCGCTTTCCACTGGCAGGGTGAAACCGCCGTGGCCAAGGCGGCGGAGAAATTCGGCCTGTGGTTCGGCATTTCCAGCCTTGCGACCCGCAGTATCGAGGAAATCGCCGCGCTCACCACTGGGCCAAAGCTGTTCCAGCTCTACGTTCACAAGGACACGGGGCTGAACACCCATATGATCGAACGCTGTCAGGCGGCGGGCTTTGATGCGCTGGCGCTGACGGTGGACACGATCGTTTCAGGCAAGCGCGAACGCTGCCTCAGAAGCGGCTTCACCACCCCGCCCCGCTTCACCCCGGCGAGCGTGTGGAGCTATGCCACCCGCCCGCGCTGGACGCTGGATTACGTCCTGCGCGAGAAATTCCGCCTGCCCAATCTCGACACCCATGTCAGCGAGGGGACGAACAAGGCGGTGAGTATCGCGGAATATTTCAACACCATGCTCGACACCTCGATGGACTGGGACACCGCCGCCGCTATCCGTCAGCAATGGGGCGGCACCTTCGTGCTCAAGGGGGTGATGAGCGTTGCCGATGCGCGCCGCGCTGTGGAAATGGGCGCGGATGCGATCATGCTGTCGAACCACGGGGGGCGGCAATTGGACGGCAGCCGCGCTCCGTTCGATCAGTTGCCCGAAATAGTCGATGCCGTGGGCGGGCAGATCGAAATCATCTGCGACGGCGGCGTGCGGCGCGGCACGCACGCGCTCAAGGCGCTGTGCAGCGGCGCGACGGCGGCGTCCGGCGGGCGGCTTTATCTCTACGCGCTGGCGGCTGCGGGTCAGGACGGGGTCGAGCGTGCGCTGGGCATCCTCAAGGACGAAATCGAGCGGGCGATGCGGCTGATGGGGGTGACAAGCGTGGACCAGTTGACCGCGGATCGCCTGCGCGCGCGGCCGGTGTTATGATCCTGTCATGAAACCGCAACGCAAAGGGCGCTTTGGCGGGCGGGAATACTTGATGCGACGGGAAAGCCCCATGAACAGACTTTCGATCATCTTCACCGTCCCTGCACTGCTGGCGCTGGCCGCTTGCGGCGCGCCTGAGGAAACCGATACTTCGGCAGCGGCGAATGATTTCGCAGCGCGCATCAACGGTGGCGGTGCGGGCAATGCGCCTGCTCCTGCAGCGACGGTCGCGCCCACGATCGCTCCTCCGCGCGAAAACGCCGCACCGGGCGCGTTTGCTCCCGGTACGGCAACCGATCCGGCCAGCCAGACCTGCAACGCCAACAAGATGGGGCCGTTCCTTGGCCGCACGGCGGACGAAGCCACCCGGCTTGAGGTGATGAGCGCCGCGGCAGGCGCGGCAGAGGTGCGCTTCATTCAGCCGGGCAGCGATTTCATCAACCCCGACCCGACCAATCCGCGCCTCAACATCATGCTCGACAATCAGGGTATCATCCGCGACGCGCGTTGCGGTTAAGGCAATAGAAAACCCCGCCACTCGGTTGAGCGACGGGGTCTTCCGTCAGGGTTGGTCCAACAATCAATCCTGATAGTGCTCGTCCGGCGTGTGGGTCGGATAGTTCACATCCGCCTTCTCAATGAAACCGGGGATGTCCTTGTTCCAGCGGGTCGCCACGTCTTCGCTGAAGTTCAGATACAGCGTGCCGTCGACGATCTTGTAAACATTGGGATCACCCGGTGCGAGCGCATCATTGGCGCCGATCGCCCATGCGCAATAGCCGCCATAGGCAGGCGCGTATTTCGCCGGGTCTTCGATAAAGGCCTTGGCGTTGTCTTCGCTGGCAAAGCGATAGTCATAGCCCTGATAGCGGACGGTGAATTCTTCCGAACCTTCGACAGGTACGCCGTCTCCGGTGAAATAGCTGACGACATCAAAGCCGGACACGGCAAGCGTATCGGCCTTGGCCATGCGATAGACCGGGCCGGTCGGTTCTCCACCGAGATCGGCATAGACCGCAGGCTGTGCCGCCTCGACAGCGGTGGCGGTATCGCCTTCGGCGGTTTCGGCGGTCGCGCCACAAGCGGAAAGGCCAAGCACCAGCGCGCTGGCGAAAATCGGGGCAAACAGGGATTTCTTCATCGGGTTCCTCCTTGGGGACGAATTTTCAGCCGACGGCCGGACAGCCGGCAACACCCTGTATTTCGCCAGCTGCGCGCCCTTGGTTACACGCAGATTTGCGTGCCGTTCCAAGCTAGCGTTCTTCCCGGCTTGCGCCGGGCGCAATTATCGGCAAAGAGAGGGGCATGGTTATGCACGGCACGCTGCTTCTACGACTTATGCGCCCTTGGGCGGCATAGGGTACGCGCGCGTGAGAGCGGCGCGGCCCACCGTCCAAGGGGTCCGCAGCCATCTCCCTGAAATCTTCTCAAAAAGAGCACACGCGTAAGCCATGTTGAAGAACCCTTCGGCCAAATACCGCCCCTTCCCCCAGATCAACCTGCCAGACCGGCAGTGGCCAGGCCGCGTGATCGACACCGCGCCGCGCTGGCTTTCCACCGATCTGCGCGACGGCAACCAGTCGATCATCGATCCGATGGACGCTGTGAAGAAGCGTCGCTTTTTCGATCTGCTGGTCGAAGTCGGCGTCAAGGAAATCGAAGTCGGCTTCCCCAGCGCCGGGGCGACCGAATTCGACTTCATCTCCGGCCTCGTCAAATCGGGCGTGATCCCCGATGACGTGATCGTGCAGGTTCTCACGCAAAGCCGCGAAGACCTGATCCGCACCAGTTTCGACAGCCTGCGCGGCGCGCGCGCGGCCATCGTCCACCTCTACAACGCCGTCAGCCCGGCATGGCGCGACATCGTGTTCCGCATGAGCAAGATGCAAGTGCGCGAAATCGCCATGACTGGCGCCAAGGTGATGCGCGACGAGGCAGCAAAGCAGCCCGATACGCAGTGGCATTTCCAGTACAGCCCGGAAACCTTCTCCACCGCCGAACTCGATTTCAGCATCGAGGTTTGCGAGGCAGTGATGGACGTGCTCCGGCCCACGCCGGAACATCCGATCATCCTGAACCTGCCGGCCACGGTCGAAGCGGCCACGCCCAATATCTACGCCGACCAGATCGAATATTTCTGCCGCAACCTGCCCAACCGCGAAAGCGCGGTGATCTCGCTCCACACCCACAATGATCGCGGCACCGGCGTCGCGGCGGCGGAACTGGGGCTGATGGCGGGAGCGGACCGGGTGGAAGGCTGCCTGTTCGGCAATGGCGAGCGCACCGGCAATTGCTGCCTCGTGACAATGGCGCTCAACATGTACACGCAAGGCGTCGATCCCGGCCTCGATTTCTCCGACATCGACCGGGTGATCGAGACGGTCGAATATTGCAACGACCTGCCCGTCCACCAACGCCACCCCTATGGCGGCGAACTGGTCTACACCGCGTTTTCGGGCAGCCACCAGGACGCGATCAAGAAGGGTTTCGAAGCGCACCAGCAGCAGAATGACGAGCTGTGGCGCGTCCCCTATCTCCCCATCGACCCGGCGGATCTCGGCCGCAGCTACGAGGCGGTGATCCGCGTCAATTCGCAAAGCGGCAAAGGCGGCTTTGCATGGGTGCTGGAACAGGATCAGGGACTCAAACTGCCCAAGAAGATGCAGGCCGATTTCTCCCGCCATGTTCAGCGCATGGCCGATGAACTGGGCCGCGAACTCAATGCCGCAGACATCTGGTCGGCGTTCAAGACGGCCTATCACATCGACGATGCCGACAAGCATTTCCAGCTGGTCGATTACGAGGAAAGCCGGGGAACCGACGGCACCCGCATCTTCGCCGGGAAAATCGCGGTCGATGGGGGCGAGCAGAGCGTGTCGGGTCGCGGCAACGGCCTGATCTCAAGCGTGGTCAGCACGCTCGAAGGCGCGTTCGATCTCGACATCCATGTGCTCGATTATTCCGAACACGCACTGGGCAAGGGCCGCGACGCACGTGCTGCTGCCTATATCCTGTGCCAGTCGGGTGATCGGATAATCTGGGGCTGCGGCATCGACGAAGACGTGGCCACTGCCAGCGTACGCGCAGTATTGAGCGCGGCGAATTCGATTGTGGCGGGGCGCTGACCTCCGGCGACTTGATGCCGGTCAAAGATCGGCGCAAGATAATCGGGCAAAGTGATGTTTCCTTGGGAGGGGAGAACCACGATGGCCACGCTCGAATCCGCAGCAGCGGAACCTGCGAATGTCGCGGATGATCTGGCATTGGCCGATCTTCGCGCCGCGCTCGGCGCCGGATGGCGCGATTTTCTTGCCATGCCGCAATACGGGCTGTTTTTCGGCGGCATCTATGTGCTGGCCGGCATCCTGATCGGATATGTCGCATTCATCGGAGGCGAGCTTTCGTGGCTGATCCCCGCAACCGCCGGTTTCCCGCTGATCGCGCCCTTCATTGCGGTGGGCCTGTACGAAGCCAGCAGACGGCGCGAGGCGGGCGAGCCGCTGAGTTGGAGCAAGGTGCTGGGCGCGCTGAAAGGGCATGGTGACGAACAGATCCTGTCGATGGGGGTGATCGTTTTCGTCGCCTTCGGGTTCTGGATGATCGTCGCCCATGCGATCTTTGCGATCTTCATGGCGGAAAACGGCGTCGGCGGTGAATCGCTGGCCGCGCTGCTCACGCCAACGGGGCTGACGATGCTGGCAGTCGGCAGCGCCGTGGGCGCGGTGATGGCGTTTGCGTTCTATACCGTCACGGTGATCAGCCTGCCGATGCTGGTGGATCGTAACGTCGATTTCCTCACCGCGATCATCGCCAGCATCCGCACCGTCAAAACCAATCTGTTCGCCATGCTGGCATGGGCGGTGATCATTTCGGTGCTGCTGTTCATCGCGATGATCCCGGCGTTCTTCGGCCTGATGGTGGCTCTGCCCGTCCTCGGCCACGCGACCTGGCACCTGTATCGCCGGGTGGTTGGCTGACGCGAAAGCCTGGCACGTTTCCTACTCGCTTTCCGGCGCGTAGGCTGCGCGTATGGCCACCCCACCTTGCCGCGTGACACTTTGCCACTGTCCAAAGCGACACTTTGCGATGGTGAAAGGTGTCACTATCGCCGCTTCGGGTTACACTTCGGGGCGCGGGGTGACAGTTTGCGCGGCAAAAGTGACACTCTGGGCCGCAAAAGTGACAGAAAACGATTCTTTCCTCAGGACAGTGTTCCACATGTTCCATCCTGTAGGGAAAAGCGCATGGGAGACGCGTTGAATGACCGAAGCCATCCTTGAACCCGAAGCGATCCTTGAGCCCGAACTGCCAATCATCGACCCGCACCATCACCTGTGGGACTTGCGGCCGATGCTGCCGATGTTTCCGCAACCGCGCCATCGCTTCATCGAAACGCTGGTGCCGGTGGCGCACTACACCTTCGACCAGTTCAGCGCAGAGGTGAACACCAGCGGCCACAATGTCGTGGCGACGGTCTTCATGGAATGCGGGGCGTTCTACAACGGGGCATATGGCGATGCTCTGAAGCCGGTGGGCGAAGTCGAGTATGTGAACGGCGTCGCAGCACAGAGTGCGAGCGGGCTTTATGGCAAGGCGCGGCTGTGTGCGGGGATCGTGGGCCATGCCGATCTGACGCGCGGCGCGGCGGCGGGCGAAGTTCTCGATGCCTTGCAGGCGGCGGCTCCGGGCCGGTTCCGCGGCATCCGCCATCAGGGCGCGTGGGATGCCGATCCGGAAGTGCTCGGCCCTCCGTTCCATGCCCCGCCCCAACTGTACCGCGATGCGACCTTTCGCGAAGGCTTTGCCGAACTGGGCAAACGCGGGATGAGCTTTGACGCGTGGATACTGGAGCCGCAGATCGGCGATGTGATCGATCTGGCCCGCGCCTTCCCCGATACGCCCATCTGCCTTGACCATTGCGGCACCCCGCTGGGCATGGCGAGCTATACCGGCAGGCTTGAGGAGCGCTTTGGCATCTGGCGCGATGCGATCATCGAACTGGGCAAATGCGAAAACGTGATGGTGAAGCTTGGCGGGCTGGCGATGCACAATTGCGCCCTGCCCGAACAAGGCCCCGCCGCCGGAGTCGGATCGGAGGAACTGGCGCGGCTGTGGAAGCCCTACATCGAGACATGCATCGAAGCCTTCGGCACGAACCGGGCGATGTTCGAAAGCAACTATCCGGTCGATCGCTGGGGCGCGACCTATCCGGTGCTGTGGAACGCGTTCAAGCGGATCACGGCAGGGGCCAGCGCGGACGAGAAAGCGGCGCTTTATGCCGGGAACGCGAAGGCCTTCTATCGCATTGAGGAGGTTGCGTAGTTGCAGATCGCAACCTAACGCGCCGCAAGACAACTGGAGAGATCACCCATGCCGCTTCCCGCCCCGTTTGACCGCCTTCGCCTGCCGCTGATCGGATCGCCGCTGTTCATCGTGTCCGGACCGGAGCTGGTGATCGCGCAGTGCAAGGCCGGGATCATCGGCAGCTTTCCGGCGCTGAACGCGCGTCCGCAATCGCTGCTCGACGAATGGCTGCACCAGATCACCGAGGAACTGGCGAAGCACAATCGCGAGAACCCCGATCGCCCGGCTGCACCGTTCGCCGTAAACCAGATCGTCCACAAGACCAACGACCGGATCGATGCCGACATGGCGACCTGCGAGAAGTGGCAAGTGCCGATGGTCATCACCTCGTTGGGCGCGCGCGAGGAAGTGTATCAGGCGGTGAAGAACTGGGGCGGGATCACGATGCACGACGTGATCAACAACCGCTTTGCCATGAAAGCCATTGAAAAGGGCGCGACCGGCCTGATCCCGGTGGCGGCGGGCGCTGGCGGCCATGCAGGGGCGCTGTCGCCCTTTGCGCTGATGCAGGAGATCCGCGAATGGTTTGACGGGCTGGTCGCACTGTCCGGCTCGATCGCGCACGGTGCCTCGATCCTTGCCGCGCAATCGCTGCGCGCAGACTTCGCCTATGCCGGAAGCGCCTTCATCGCGACCGAGGAAGCCAATGCCGACGCCGCCTACAAGCAGGGCATCGTCGATGGCGACGCAAGCGGTATCGTCTACACCAACCTGTTCACGGGCGTGCACGGCAACTACCTGCGCTCATCGATCGAGGCAGCGGGCCTTGATCCCGACAATCTGCCGGAAAGCGATCCGTCGAAGATGAACTTCGGCAGCGGCGGCAACACCAAGGCCAAAGCTTGGAAGGACATCTGGGGATCGGGCCAGGGCGTCGGCGCGATCAAGTCGGTCGGCACGGTGGAAGACCTGGTGGCGCGGATGGAGCGCGAATATCACGAAGCCAAGGCGCGGATGCTGGCGAATTCGAACTACACATCGTGGACCCAACTGGCGGAGGCTGCGGAGTAACCGCCCTCACGTCGTTGCCCACAGCGCCTCGGCCATGGCGTCGAGCTCGGTGAAGTCGAAGCCGGTGCCGAGCGGATCGTTGCGATTGAGGATGATGCGGTTGCGTTCCGCCAGCAGCCGCCGTCGCAATGCCCTCTGAAGCAGCGCGAGGCGGAAGACGGCCTGCTCGGCAGCGCCCTCGGGAGATCGGAGGCGTGTGGTGGCCCAGTCCGCTTCGATGGCCCCGACACGCTCGATCACCATCTCGTTGTAGCGATGGTGCGGCCCCCGGTGCAGCGGCAGCGAAGTGCGCAGCGACGCCTTCTCGGTCGCAGGGAGCAGCAGGCCGTTGGCGCGAAAGTCGTCAAACCGTACCCGCCCTCGCCCGATCGCCGCGAACATCCGCCCGAAACACTGCCGCCCAAGCAACTGCCGGGGAAGCAAGTGATGCCGCTGCATTGTCGGGTCATGCTCCTTGGACCCGCGGCGATTGATTGAGCGAAAGGGTATCGCGACGCGCGAAATATCCGCCTGCCCGCGGAACTGCAGTTCACAAAGAGCGATAGCGACCCCTTCGTTTAGGGGGCTATTCTCTTGAAACCCTGATAAACTTCTGGTTCCGGGACAAGGTTAACAGCAAGCGGGAACCATCCGGCCCGACGATCCGTTCGCTACCCTCGATGCCGCCGAGAATTACCAACTGATTGACGAGGCGCACCCCAAGACGCGTGGCGGCAAGCGGGTCTGCGGAAAGGGGTGGTTCAATCCGGATTTCCTGACCGATCCAGTATTCAAGCCCGACGCTTTGCACAGCACCGTCGAGCGTTTCACGAAATGCGGTCAGGCCAAGTGCCGGAAATGGGCCTCCTGAGATCCAGGCACTTGTCGTCGATTCGAAGAAGCGCCGGCCGATCACACTGTTCGAAGGTGGCCAGACCACAGCAACCAGATCGTCAAAATGGCAAAGCAGATCACTGGCAAGTCCAACGAGTGCCTTGGCCACCGGCACGCTGTTGCCACCGGCAGAGACATGTGGGCCTGGCATCAATTGGATCGGATCGCATTCTGGAGGATCAGGCATTTCGGCCATGTCGAATTGGTGGTTGATCACGGGCAAGTCCACCTTCGCACCGGGTGCGATGCCGACGAGATCGAAGACAAGGCCTTCGCGAAGCAATTCGAGCCAAATGGAATTCGACCCGGAAGGTTCATCATCGCTCGGGCCAAGCGAATGTCCGTCGTTGGCAACCAGATGGATCGACCGATCCGCCTCCGGATCATGGGTGAGCGAAATCGCCCGCTGACTTGCGACAAACGCTCTTATCGCAGCGCGGTCAGGCCGCTTGCCTCTCGCAAACAGCAGAAATAGCCCCTTGGCAACTGAATCCGATGACCCAGCGATACCCTAAAATCCCTTCCTCACCGCGACCCGCGGTAGGCTGCGATCTAAGCTTGGCCGCATTTCATTCCAGCGTCGAGTCTCGATTGTTCAGAAACAACACAATTAGCCGAGTTAAGTCAGAAAAGCCCCATCGACAGCCCCTCGGCCAACCCGGTGCCGAGTTCTCGGCAATCATGCAAGACTTTGTTGCATGGCGATTTTTCTGCAAGGATCGCTTCGGGCGTCTGAGCGTCGAACCGGACAATCATCGGGTCAGCCACCCTGCGCAACCGCCAGCCCGTCGCGATGCGATCCAGTTGCCGCTGAGCCCCCTCGCCATCCGATCCCGCCGCGATAATCGTCGCATAGGCACGGCCTTCTAGCTGGCCGAGCACCGGGTAGTAATTCGCATCGAACATCTCCTTCATCTCCCCCGACAATGCCGCAAGATTTTCGGGGCCGACAAAGAGGAAACCGGCGTGCGCCAGCAAATGTTCGGCGCTTACGTCCCGAGCGCGCATCAAATTTGCATTCGGGTGATCGGCCGCGGCTTGCGCCATCGCCTTGCTGGCTCCAGTCCGGCTGTGCCAGATGACGAGAAGATTGCGGGCATTGCTCATGCCACGGCTTCGCCAATAGGGCTGTCGATTGTCAATCCGCATCTCTGTCGCACCAGCCCGGTATCGGCTAATGTCACGAGATGAATTCCCGTTCCCTCTCCAATGTTCTCGGTGTCGCACAATCGCTTAACGGGCGTGCGTGGCAGTGGCGCGGCGGCAATATGGAACTGGCAGAGGGCGCACATGGCCTTGATAACGACATCGTCACCCAGTTGCTGATGACCCGGGGGGTCGCTGCAGACGAGGTGGAGAAACACGCGAAGCCCACCATGCGCGAATTTCTGCCCAATCCATCCGAGTTCCGGGATATGGATCGCGCTGCCGAAAGGATCGTGAAGGCGATAGCCGCCGGCGAAAAGATCACGATCTATGGCGACTACGATGTCGATGGGGCGACAAGCGCCGCGCTGCTGGTGGAATTGCTCCGTTCGCTGGATGTTGATGCAGGTTATTACATTCCGGATAGGCTCCTCGAAGGTTATGGCCCCACAGGTGAAGCCCTGGTGCAGCTTGCGCGCGAAGGCTCCAGCCTGATTGTCACTGTCGATTGCGGGGCCATGGCGCACGAAGCGCTGACTATGGCGCGCGATGCGGGTGTGGATGTCATCGTGGTGGATCACCACAAATGCGCAGCGGAGCTTCCTCCTGCCGCCGCATTGGTCAACCCCAATCGCCTTGACGAAAACGATCTCGCGGCAAGCCACGGGCATCTTGCAGCGGTCGGCGTGGCGTTCCTGCTCGCGATTGCAGTCGTCCGGGTTTTGAGAGCCGACGGATACTTCAATGGACGTCAGGAACCAGACCTGATGAGCCTGCTCGATCTGGTCGCGCTCGGCACCGTGGCCGACGTTGCTGCATTGCACGGACTCAATCGCGCCTTTGTCGCTCAAGGCCTCAAGATACTCGCTCGGCGCGAGCGGATCGGCATGGCCGCGCTGATGGATGCAAGCCGCCTTACCCGTGCGCCAGTGGCGTCAGACCTGGGCTTTGCACTGGGTCCGCGGATCAATGCCGGTGGGAGAATTGGCGAGTCGACACTGGGTGTCCAGTTGCTGACAAGCCGTGACCCCGAGGAAGCGCGCGAGATCGCAGAGCACCTTTCGCGGTTGAACGAGGAACGGCGAGCCATCGAGGCGGAGGTGCAGGAGGCAGCCGAGGCGCAGCTCGCTGGTCAGCACAATATGGCAGTCCAAGTTCTATCGGGCTCGGGATGGCACCCCGGAGTGATCGGGATCGTCGCCGGCCGGATCAAGGAGAAGACCGGCAAGCCGTCCATCGTAATTGCGTTGGACGATGCGGACGGAACGGGAAAAGGCTCAGGCCGATCGATCAGCGGCGTGGATCTTGGAGCAGCGATCATTGCTGCCCGCGAAGAAGGATTGCTGGTGGCCGGTGGCGGACATGCGATGGCGGCGGGCCTCACCATTCCCGCAGACAAGCTTTCTGCCTTCACCGAATTTCTCGATTCGCGGCTGGCTCGCGATGTCGAGCGTGCACGGGCCGGACAGGTCATGCACCTTGACCTGTCGCTGGCACCCGGAGGCCTTACGCCGGATCTTGTCACCGCGTTGGAGGCGGCAGGCCCGTTCGGTGTTGGCTGGCCGGCTCCGCGTGTCGCCGTTGGCCCCGCACACATCATCAAGGCAGACATAGTGGGCAAAGACCACCTGCGGGTGATTGCCGCTGGCCAAGACGGGCGTTCGTTCAAGGCCATCGCATTTCGTGCGGCTGAGACCGAGATGGCACAGACGCTGATCCACCGCAGCAAAGGACGGCGGTTCCATCTGGCCGGTCGGGTCAAGCTGGATGACTGGGGCAGCCGTCCGGCGGCAGAATTGCATCTGGAAGACGCGGCGTTTGCCGATTGAATCGTGCACCATCTTTGGCGGCACACAAATTTTCACAAATCCTGCCAATACGGGCTTGACCCGTCGGACGCACACCCCTAGATGCGCGCTTCCGCAACGAGCGTGGCCCGTTCGTCTAGCGGTTAGGACGCGGCCCTTTCACGGCTGAAACACGGGTTCGATTCCCGTACGGGTCACCAACTTTCCACGCTCGGCTTGCCGGTTAATCACACAAAAATTGACCTTGCAGCCGAGCGCTGTAGAGCGATTGCCCATGGGCTCTTGGCAGACCTTTCCTGTGGCCGGCATTCTCCTAGCGATGGTGGCTTTCGTGGCCTTGCTGCTGCTTGGCACCGATCCGATTCTGTCTGCTGCCGTCATCATTGTCTGGATCGGATCTCTGCTCGTAACCGCAGGCCAACCACCTGAGCCACCTCCGGTAGTGGTAAAGCCATCCTTTACCCGCGATGCCATGCGCGATCTGATCGAGAACTCCTCGACACCCCTGCTGGTGACGGAAAAGAACCTGATCGTGATCGCCAATCGCGTCGCGCGCAAGTTGTTGGGACAGCACATAATCGGACAGGATGCCCGGGTCGCGTTTCGCCACCCGGAGGCGGCAGCATTGGTTGGCGAACAGCGCAATGGGCAGGCCATCGTGCGCGGCCTCGTGCGTCGGCAGGACATCTGGCAGGTCAATCGACAAGCTGTCGATGACAAGCTCGCCGTTATCGAACTGATCAACCAGACCGCCGAAGCCGACATCAGCCGCGCCCATACCGATTTTGTGGCCAACGCGAGCCATGAACTGCGTACGCCGCTTGCTGCGATCCTCGGCTACGTCGAAACGCTGAGGGAAAGCGGCGGCAACCTTGATTCGCCCACCTCGCAGCGTTTCCTCGAGACGATCGAACGCGAAGCGCAACGCCTCCACAGCCTGATCAGCGATTTGATGAGCCTGTCACGGGTGGAAGCGGAAAAGCATGATTTGCCTCAGCAGTTGCTAGCGCTGGGAAAGCTGGTGGAGCGCGCTGCGCGGGATGCAGCGGGTTCCGAGAGAATGCAGCGCCTAGCGCTTGAATTGACAGAAAGCCCGAGCGTTCGCGGCGATGAACAACAGCTGGAACAGGTGGTGCGAAACCTCGTCGATAACGCGCTGAAATACGGCGCGGCGGATTGCATCGTGCAGGTCCGTCTAGATCTCGCGCGCGATGGCATGGCGAGAATCAGTGTTATCGATCAAGGGGATGGCATTGCACCTGAGCATATCCCGCACCTGACACGGCGATTCTATCGCACCGATCCGGGTCGCAGCAGGGCATCAGGCGGCACCGGGCTCGGCCTCGCCATCGTCAAACATATCGTGGAACGTCATCGCGGAAAGCTCGACATTGAGAGCGACCTGGGCAAAGGGACCCGCGTGATTGTCCGTCTGCCGTCAGTCGAATCCGCCGGAATGGCATCAGGATCCGCCCCAGCAGCCACCGTTGCTGAGCTTCCTGATGCGCAAGATGATCAGGATTCGACAGCCGTGTCGTAATTTTGTCTTATTTCTTCAACATTCGCACTCCATTGCACATTTCGAACGCCTCTGAAGTCTAGCTTTACCGCCCAATTGCGGCCCTCCTGACCGAACCGGTCGCTTCAGGGAAAACAGGTTAACCCATGTCGCCCATCACTCTTTTTCTGATTGCCGTCGGACTAGGTCTCATCGGCTGGCTTGCCGGCAGGGCTAAGGCGTGGAGTTTTCAGAAGGCAAGTCCCGACGTCCGGCCCGCTGCGCGCCCGGTGTATTATGCTTGGTATGTGGCGGTGTGGGTCATCGTGCCTGTTCTGGCTTTCGCGGTGGCATGGTCTCTGATCGCCCCGCAACTGATCATGCAAAGCGTCCTCGCATCTCCCGCCGCGGAAGTCCTCCCGAGCTTCGGCTTTGAACGCGAAGCATGGATCGCAGAAGCGCGAGCGGTTGCCACAGGCAATGCAGCCGGTGTCTTCAACGAAGAAGCCGCAGGGCTGGTCGAACCCTTCCGCGAAGCAATAAGCCGCTACAATCTGACCGGCATTGCCATCACCACCCTGATCGCTTTCGCTGGCGGTGCATGGTCGTTCCTGCGCGTCAAGCCGGATTTCCGCGCTCGCACCAAGGTCGAACGGACGGTGATGACTGTGCTGTTGCTGGCATCGCTCGTCGCGATCCTGACCACCTTCGGTATCGTTGCGAGCCTCGTTTTTGAGACCGTCCGTTTCTTTGGCATGGTTTCGCCGATTGACTTCCTCCTCGGCACTTTCTGGGCCCCCGATCCGATGAGCAACCCGGCAAATCCGGACGGTTCACGTTACGGAGCGATCCCGTTGTTCTGGGGTACGATCCTGATCGGGGCGATCATCGCAATGATTGTCGCCATTCCGCTTGGCCTGATGAGCGCGGTCTACCTAACCCAGTATGCCGATCCGCGCCTGCGTGCATGGATCAAGCCCGCGCTGGAGATTCTCGCGGGCGTTCCCACAGTGGTTTACGGCTATTTTGCCGCGCTTACGATTGCGCCCGCCATCCGTGACGCCGCAGTTGCGGTGGGCATTTCAGGCGCATCGACGGAAAGCGCGCTAGCCGCCGGTGTCGTGATGGGCGTGATGATCATTCCATTCGTTTCCTCGATGGCTGACGATGCCATGGCGGCCGTTCCTGGAGCCATGCGTGATGGCAGTCTCGCAATGGGAGCAACCCAGTCCGAGACGATCAAGCGCGTGCTTTTCCCAGCTGCCCTTCCGGGGATCGTGGCGGGGATCATGCTCGCCGTGAGCCGCGCGATCGGAGAAACAATGATCGTGGTCATGGCCGCCTCGCCTGCGGCAAACCTTACTGCCAACCCGCTCGAACCGATGTCGACTGTGACCGTTCAAATCGTCAAGCTGCTGACCGGTGAACAAACGACCGAACACCCGGCAACGCTCAGTGCATTCGCACTGGGCTTCGTTCTGTTCGTCGTGACCCTCGTCCTGAACATCATCGCGCTTCGTGTCGTCAAACGGTTCCGTGAAGCTTATGAGTAACGCCGTGAACACCTCCAACCTGGGGCCCACCCGTACAGACGCTTTCGCGAAACGGCTCAAGCAGCGCTACATTGCCGAGCGTCGCTTTCGCGCGCTGGGTATGGGCGCCATCGTTTTCTCAGTTTCAGTTCTGGTCTTCCTCCTGGGCAACATGCTGATCAACGGTATCGGCGGGTTCCAGCGCGCCGAAGTCGAAGTCACGATCGACTTCCCTGCCAGCGGCTTGAGCGGTGATGCCGCTTCGCTGTCAGCACCGAGCGCGATACAGATGCTCGAGATGCAGGGGCTTGACCAGATCGTTGCTTTCTATGCCGAGCAGCAACTAGGAGCAGATGGCGCAGCAGAAGTCAGCCGCGACGCTTGGCGCGACGTGGCGGCCGAATTGCAGGCCGATCCCACGCTGATCGGGCGAACAGCAAGTTACGACCTCGCCGCCTCTTCAAACCTAGCCGCAGGCCTCGCTGGCGAAGGATCGCCAGAGATGCAGGCGCTTGCCCAAAGGCTCGTCAGCGAGGGCAAGCTTGCCAAGAACTGGGACTCGGGCTTCCTGACCCGGTCCGATGCGACCAGCCCGCAGCAAGTCGGCATCTGGGGCGCGCTCAAGGGGTCGATCTTCACCATGATCGTCACCTTTGTTCTGGCGTTCCCCATTGGAGTCCTGGCGGCTCTGTATCTTGAAGAATACGCGCCGAAGAATCGTTGGACTGAACTGATCGAGGTTTCGATCAACAATCTGGCCGCGGTGCCCTCGATCATTTTTGGCCTTCTGGGTCTGGCGGTGTTCCTCACCCTGTTCCCCAACTTGCGATCAGCGCCGCTAATCGGGGGTATGACGCTGGCGCTGATGACCATGCCGGTCATTGTCATTTCCGGACGAAACGCGATCAAGGCGGTGCCTCCTTCGATCCGTGATGGCGCCCTTGCCGTCGGCGCATCGCCGGTACAGGTCGTGTTCCACCACGTCCTGCCGCTTGCCCTGCCCGGCATGCTCACGGGTACGATCATCGGCATGGCACGCGCGCTTGGCGAAACCGCGCCGCTGCTGTTGATCGGAATGCGCGCATTTGTCGCGACCCCTCCTGATGGTTTCACGTCCCCTGCCACCGTCCTGCCGATGCAGATTTTCCTGTGGTCGGACGAGATCGACCGGGGCTTTGTCGAGCGCACCAGCGCCGCCATCATCGTCCTGCTGCTGTTCCTCATGCTGATGAACGGCCTCGCCATTTATCTGCGCAACAAGTTCGAGAAGACCTGGTGACACGCATTCACGAAAGCATCAAAGAAGACAAAAACGCGAAAATGAGCGCGCGTGATGTCTCTGTATATTACGGCTCCAAGAAGGCTATCGACGATGTGTCGATCGACATCTCGCCCGATTACGTGACTGCCTTCATCGGCCCGTCGGGCTGTGGCAAGTCGACCTTCCTGCGGTGCTTCAATCGCATGAATGACACCATCGCTGCGGCAAAGGTGACCGGCCTCATCGAACTGGAAGGCGAGGACATCCACGGCGATGCCATGGACGTGGTGCAACTCCGCGCGCGGGTCGGCATGGTTTTTCAAAAGCCCAACCCCTTTCCCAAATCGATTTACGAAAACATTGCCTACGGTCCGAAGATTCATGGTCTTGGCGAAAAGAAGGCGGACCTCGACGAAATCGTCGAGCGTTCGCTCAGGCGTGCCGGGCTTTGGGACGAAGTAAAAGACCGTCTCGACGAGTCGGGCACGGCGCTTTCTGGCGGCCAGCAGCAACGTCTTTGCATCGCCCGAGCTATCGCGGTCGATCCCGAAGTGATCCTGATGGACGAACCGGCATCAGCGCTCGATCCCATCGCGACTGCCAAGATCGAGGAACTGATCGACGAGCTTTCGGGTCGTTATGCGATCGTCATCGTCACCCACTCGATGCAGCAGGCTGCTCGCGTCAGCCAGCGCACCGCGTTTTTCCATCTCGGCAAGATGATTGAATACGGGCCCACCTCGGATATCTTCCAAAATCCGATAGAAGAGCGTACCCGTGATTATATTACAGGTAGGTACGGATAATTGTCTGATCATACAGTCAAAGCATTCGATGAGGACATCACCCGGCTTCGCGGCCTGATCGCGGAGATGGGCGGCCTTGCAGAGGTTGCTATTCAGGAAGCACTCGAAGCACTGGTTCGCGGAGACGAGGCGCTGGGCGATCAGGTTGTCGCGCGTGACAAGAAGATTGATGCGCTCGAATCCGAGGTGGACAAGCTCGCCGTCAGGATCATCGCCCTGCGCGCACCGATGGCGGACGATTTGCGCGAAGTCATCGCCGCGCTGAAAATCGCCGGCGTTGTCGAGCGGATCGGCGATTATTCGAAGAACATCGCCAAACGTGTCGGCATGATCGAAGGGCGCGACCGTTTCGAACCGCTGACCTTGCTGCCCGCCATGGGCGAAATTGCCGGCGAAATGGTCCATGACGTGCTGACGGCATACTCGGCACGCGATCCCGATCTGGCCCGCGAAGTGATCGCAACCGATGCCAAGGTCGATGCCTTCTACAACAGCATTTTCCGCAATCTCGTGAGCCACATGGTCGAGAACCCTGCGACCATTTCGAGCGCGGCGCAGCTGCTGTTCGTGGCCCGCAATCTTGAGCGGATCGGCGATCACGCGACCAATGTGGCCGAGATGGTCCACTTTGCGGCGACGGGCGTCTATCCGCCTGAAGAAGAGCGGTAGGCGAGGATTTGGCGGTAGGGCGTGATTGTGGAAAATTTCGCCCACCCTGTTTCATCAAACTGTAGCCGAAATGAAACATGGGAAAGCTGCAACCCGGTTTTCTCGCGGGTCGTAGTCTAGGAGACAGCCTATGTCCGCCGCCAAACTGCTGCTTGTCGAAGACGATCCGGCTCTGTCGGAACTGCTCGAATACCGTTTCCAGAACGAAGGCTACAGCGTGCGCTGCACCGGTGACGGTGATGAAGCTTTGGTGCTTGCCAGCGAGGACGTGCCTGATCTGATCATCCTCGACTGGATGATCGAAGGCACCAGCGGGATCGAGGTTTGCCGCCGCCTGCGTCGCGACAAGGAAACCGCGCATGTCCCCATCATCATGCTGACCGCACGCGAGGCGGAGGATGACCGGGTGCGCGGACTGGAAACCGGGGCTGACGATTACCTGACCAAGCCATTCTCCCCGCGCGAACTGCTGGCCCGTGTGGCGGCGGTGATGCGCCGCATCCGTCCGGCATTGGCGGGCGAAACAATCGAGGTTGGGGACATCAAGCTCGATCCGGTGGCGCACAAGGTGCAGCGTCGGGGCCGCGCTCTGCAATTGGGACCGACGGAATACCGTCTGCTCAAATTCTTCATGGAAAGCCCTGGCCGCGTGTTCAGCCGCGGACAGTTGCTCGACGGCGTATGGGGCACCGGCTCCGACATCGAATTGCGCACCGTGGACGTCCATATCCGCCGCCTGCGCAAGGCGATCGAAGTCGATGGGGCAAAAGACCCGATCCGCACCGTGCGTTCGGCGGGATACGCGCTCGAAGTGAACTGATCGCGCTCTCCCCGCAGCCTTTGCTGCACCCGCGAACGAAATTGACAAAGCTGACACGGCGTCATGCGCGTTTCGCGCCGTTTTTTCCCTTTCGATCAGACAGTTGCGCCAGATAATCGAAATTGACACTTACCCAGTTTTAAAAAAATTATTGCTCCCTCTTGGGGGGCTGCATTGCGACAATTTGAAAAAGCCACCCCGCCATAGCAGCGCGCTGGCGAGTAGGAAAACGCGCTAATGAAAGTCGCGTGACTTCGGAATGATCCGGTGATTGCGCGGATGCCCTTTCACATTGGGCGTGAAATCGTGCGGCAGGGGATCAATGATCTCGCGCGGTTCGGCACCCTTGCGGCGGCGCCTCTCCTCGCTTGTCAGGCTGGTCAGATTGCGACCCTGTGGCAGCGGTGAATTGACGTGATCCGCCCGCGCCACCGGAGCGTTCAGCATATCGTCGGACAGCGCATACAATTGTCCGGTCGCGTCGGTCATATGCTGGGCGATCACATGGATCACCTCGTCATCATATTCGACGCGCCCCCGCACCTCCATCAGGCGCGCACCCATGACGACGCGGCGCTGCTTCTCTTTCAGATCGGGCCACACGACGAGGTTGATCACCCCGGTCTCATCTTCCAGCGTGATGAAGCACACCCCCTTGGCACTGCCCGGACGCTGACGGATCAGCACCACGCCCGCCACCTGCACCATGCTCCGGTATTTGCGGGCGCGCAGATCACAGGCACGCACAAAGCCGCGTTCGGCCAGTTGCGGACGCAGGAAAGCAAGCGGATGCGCTTTCAGGCTGAGGCGGGTCGTCTGGTAATCGGCCACCACCTCTTCCGACAGCGGCATTTGCGGCAGGCGGGTGACGCTGCGTTCCGCCCCTTCGTCGCGCTCAGCCGCAGCGCGGAACAGCGGCAGGTCCGGCCCCGAAATCAGGCTGCGCGCATCCCACAGAGCCTGCCGCCGGGTAAGCTCCATCGAGGAAAAGCAATCCGCGCTGGCAAGCCGTTCGATATGCGCCGGAGACAGCCCGGCCCGTTCGCGCAAGTCGGCGACATCGCGATAGGCGCCATTTTCGGCACGCTCCGCCACAAGCTGCGCGGCGACATGCTCGGGCAGCCCGTCGATCTGGCGCAAGCCGAGGCGCAGCGCGATGTGACGATCAAACCGGCCTGACCGGGCGTGGTTTGCCTGCCCGATCTCCTCCAGCGTGCAATCCCACTCGCTGTGGTTCACATCCGCCGGCAGCACCTCCACCCCATGCTCGCGTGCGTCGCGCACGATCTGTGCGGGCGCGTAAAAGCCCATGGGTTGCGAATTCAGCAAGGCCGCCGCGAACGCCGCCGGGAAATGGCATTTGAGCCAGCTCGACACGTAAACCAGATGCGCGAAAGACGCCGCGTGGCTTTCGGGAAAGCCATATTCGCCAAAGCCCCGGATCTGGTTGAAGCACCGCTGCGCGAAGTCGCGATCATAGCCGCGCGCCACCATCCGCTCGACCATCATGTCCTGCAGCTCGTCCACCATTCCCCGGCTGCGGAAAGTCGCCATCGCCTTGCGCAGCCGGTTGGCTTCGAGGCTGGAGAATTTCGCCGCGTCCAATGCGATCTTCATCGCCTGTTCCTGAAAGATCGGAACACCCAGCGTCCGGCCGAGGATGCTGGAAAGCTCGTCTGGCGGGCCGTGCGCCGGTCCGGGTGCGGGTATCTGCACGGCCTCCGCGCCGCGCCGCCGTTTGAGATAGGGATGCACCATGTCGCCCTGGATCGGACCGGGGCGGACAATCGCGACCTGGATCACAAGATCGTAGAATTCGCGCGGACGCAGCCTCGGAAGCATATTCATCTGCGCCCGGCTTTCGACCTGGAACACGCCGAGCGAATCCCCTTTGCGCAGCATCGCATAGGTTTCGGGGTCTTCGCGCGGGACGCTGGCAAGGGTGAGCACGCGGCCGTGATGCGCCTCCACCAGATCAAGGCATTTGCGGATGCAGGTGAGCATCCCCAACGCCAGCACATCGACCTTGAGTATGCCTAACGCCTCGATGTCGTCCTTGTCCCATTCGATGAAACTGCGTTCGGGCATCGCGCCATTGCCGATCGGCACAGTCTCGGTCAGCGCGCCTTCGGTCAGGATGAAGCCGCCGACATGCTGCGACAGGTGGCGCGGCATGCCGATCATCTGCTCGGTCAGCTTGAGCACGCGGCGCAGGTGCGGGTCGGTCACATCCATGCCGGTTTCGGCGGCGTGGCGTTCGTCGATCTCGCGCCCCCACCCGCCCCACACCGTGCGGGCAAGCGCCCCGGTCACATCCTCCGACAGGCCCATCGCCTTGCCCACTTCGCGGATCGCCATGCGCGGGCGATAGTGGATCACCGTGGCGCACAGCCCGGCGCGGTGGCGGCCATATCTCCCATAGATGTACTGGATCACCTCCTCGCGCCGTTCATGCTCGAAATCGACATCGATATCGGGTGGCTCCTTGCGCTCTTCGGAGATGAAACGGTCGAACAACAGCTGGTGTTTCGCCGGATCGACGCTGGTGATCTCAAGGCAATAGCAGACGGCGGAATTGGCGGCCGATCCCCTGCCCTGACACAGGATCGGCGGATCGCAGCCACGCGCGAAATCGACGATATCCTTGATGGTGAGGAAATAGCGCGCCAGATCGAGCTTCGCGATCAACGCCAGTTCGCGCTCCAGCGTTTCCGCCACGCTATCGGGCACACCCGAAGGGTATCGCCGCTCCGCCCCGCGCCATGTCTCGACCTCGAGATATTCCTGCGGGGTCATTCCGTCGGGATAAATCTCCTCAGGGTATTCATAACGCAGTTCATCGAGGCTGAAGGCGCAGGCATCGGCAACCTCGCGCGCCGCCGTGATCGCATGCGGCCAGCGCGCAAACAGGCGCTGCATGGCTTCAGGCCCCTTGAGATGGCGTTCCGCATTGGCGTTCAGCAGGTATCCGGCCTCCGCCACCGTGGTCTTGTGCCGGATTGCCGTCATCACGTCTTGCAAGGGGCGGCGTTCGGGGGCGTGATAATGCACATCGTTGGTCGCCAGCAGAGCCAGCCCGTGTTCGCGCGCAAGGCTGTCGAGCCGGTCGATCCGGGCGATGTCGTCACCGCGATAGAGGTAGCTTGCGGCGATATGGCGCAGCGTGGGTATCTGGCGGACGAGATGCGGAATAATGTCTGCAAAAGCGGCGGTGACAGGCATCAGCCCCGCATCATCCTCGCGCGAATGGATCGCCACGACATTGCTCGGCACCCGGATCGTGAACGGCCTGTCCAAGTCTTCCGGCGGCAGCAGGATCAGTTGCACACCTTGCGAATGCTCCGCCAACATCTCCAGCGAGATCTCGCAAACGCCCTTGTCCTGCCATTCGCCATCGAGCGTCCGCATCCGCCCGGCGCTGATCAGGCGGGTGAGGCGGCCATAGGCGGCGCGGTCTTTCGGATAGGCGAGGAAGGCCAGCCCCTCGACCGTTTCGATCCGGCAACCGATCACCGGGCGCAGCTTGAGCGTCCCGGCCTCGCTGTGGATGCGCACCACGCCCGCCATGGAATTGGCATCGGCAATCCCGATCGCGTCATAGCCAAGGGCATGCGCCGTCATCACCAGATCGACCGCATCGGAGGCGCCGCGCAGAAAGCTGAAGCAGCTGACCAGACCCAGCTCGACAAAGGGCGCACGCGGCGGCGGCGCGATCAGATCGGGATCGATGTCAAGGCTGCGCTTGGCCGGGGTAAGCGGGGCGTCAGGCATGGTGAAACCCCGCCCGGACACGCCGCGCAGGGCGCATCGGCGACGCCCGTTCAGTACCTGCGCGGAGAGACTGTGGAATCATAAGAACATTGAGTCATGAGAACGGAATGTTCTTATTATGTTCCAATCTTCATTCAGGCAAATGCAAAGCCTGCAAGTCCCGGTTCAAAGCCGGTGGAGCCGCTGCTTTTCCATTCGGAAATTGTTGCCCGCCGTAGCCACCAGATGATCGAGCACGGCAGGGTGCATTTCGCCGTCAAACCGCACGCCGGCAAAGCGATCCTGCACCCAGGCCACCGTCCCCAGTGGCGCGCTGATATCGCCGACTTTCATCGTGATCCGGTCGCCTTCCTTGGCGAAGCCGCTACTGCCCTTGATCTTGCACCCGCCTTCGGAAATGTCGACCAGATCGACAAAGACCACGCGCGACTGCACCCTTCCCTTGACCATCAGGTCAAGAGGCCGACGTTCAGAAGATCTGTCAGCACGGAAACCTGTCATGGGAATCTTATCCCACCGACCGGTAAAAAAATCCTGACCGGATGGATAATATGCGGTTAGGATTTTCAGGCGAAAAGTCCCTGCAGGAACCAGTCTGGAACCCCTCCCCGCCCATCCGCGGCGTGGCCGTGGCGGTAAATCCAGTAACGTCGTCCGCTCGCATCCTCGATCCGGTAGTAATCGCGCAGGCGCACACTGGATCTTTCCCGCCACCATTCGGGCGCGATCCTTTCAGGGCCTTCCACGCGTGCGACCTCATGCACATTGCCGCGCCAGCGAAAGCGCTGGGGGCAGCCATCGGGCGAGGCGTAGAGGACGGAAATCTTCTCCGGCCTGTCCAGCAGTTTGAGCGGCCTTGCATGGAATTCGAACGCCCCCTGCAAGGCAGGCTGCGGTTCAAGCGGCGGGCGCCAGGCCTGCGCGCGCTCTGGCAAATGGCTGGCATTGGGAACCGGGCGACGCACGGCCTGCGCCCCCAACCGCACCGTCAGCCGATCGACAAAGGCGGCAAGCGAAGTGCCATGCCGCTCCGCCGCCTGCTCGACATCGGCCTGCATCATCGCCAGCGGTTCGCTCCAGCTGGCGCACAGTCGCACGGTCTCGATCCCGAAACCGGCATCGACCTTATCAAGCTTTTCCTCGAACAGGCGGGCGATATGCGCCGCCTCCCGTGTTGCCGCCGCCAGCTCGATGCGCAACCCGATCACCTCGCCATCGACACGCCACAGACCCAGTTCCAACCGCCGCGCCCCTTCGGCCCGCGCTTCAAGCTCGCGCGCCATGTCCTGCGCCAGATCGGCAATCACCCGGTCGAGCAATGAGCGGTGGCGCAGCGGCTCCATCAGGCGGCGTTGCACCAGCGGCATCTGCCGTACCTCGACCGGCAGCAGCGGCTCTGGCACGCGGCCCAGCAGCTGATCGAGCCGCACGAGCGGATTGGCGCTGGGCGATTTGCGATTGCGAAACCGGCGATGCAGCGCATCGCGCGCCGCCGCCTCGCTCCGGTCAATCGCGCCTGTGGCGATACCGGCCAGATCGCCAAGCCGTTTGAGGCCAAGCCGGCGCAGCACCGTCAGCACATCGTCATCCAGCCTGAGCGCCGCGACCGGCAGATCATCCAATGCGCGCAGCGGGTCCTGATGCGGGTCGATGATCGCGTGGCGCGGCCCGTAATGCGCCAGCGCCCATGCCGCCCCTGCCGTGGGTGCGATAGCCGCGCGCACCGCCAGCCTGCGCCTTGCAAACGCCGCTTCCACATCGGCCAGCAACCGCTGTTCCCCGCCAAACAGATGCGCGACAGCCGTCACATCGACCAGCAAGCCGTCGGGCGGGTCGAGCGCGCTCCACGGGCCCCAGCGGCGCGCCCAGATAGCCAGCGTTTCGAGCATGGCGAGATCACCGGCAGGATCGGATGGCGCGGTGCAAAGCTGCGGGCAAAGCGTGCGCGCATCCGCCAGCATCATGCCCGTCTGCGCTCCGGCATCGCGCGCGGCATCGTTCACCGCATCAATGCGCGGTCCATGCGCGGTTTCGGTGATAAGAACCGTCGGCCTGGTGTCGCAATCCTGCTCAGGCGCGAGCGACAGCCGCCAGCGATCGACCGACAGTCGGGCGCACCAGATGGCCAATATCCGGCGTGGCGGCGTTTGACGGGGCTGATCGGCGGATGTGGAGGTTTGCATCGTCATCGCTCAATATCCATTCGCCCGGCGCGTGGGCGCGTGCGCGAAACAGCCTTGCCTTCCATGCAGCCACGCCGGGTGCCTCCGCGTTCCAGCGCGGGTGTACGGAAGGAGCCGCTTCGACCTGCCAGCGCATCCTTGCCGATGACAGGTCAGCCTCCGCGTCGAGCCGCACCAGCCACAGCGCCACGCCATGCTTTTCCGCAGCAAGGCTGAGGCGGCGCGATGCGGTGAAGTCGAGCGCGCGCGGATTACCGGTGATCTCTCCGATCACGCAGGCCAGATCGCGGCACCGCACCCCTTCTTCGAGAGCAAAGAGCGCATCTTCGGGCGTTTTCGCCTCGACATGGATCAGCCGGTCTCGCAGGTCGGGCGGCAATCCGGCGCGAAAGGGGCGGCCCGAACGCTGGATCGCCCGCCTGTCCTGCACCCACAGCACCTGACGGCGATCCTCCACCTCTGCCAGAGGGTCTTCGCCTTGCCCGCCCGCCACCTTCAGCGCGTCACGCGCCAGCGCCAGCGCGAACCCCGCCCCGCTCGCATCATCGGCATGGGCGAATATCTCGCTATGCAGCGGCTGATCGGAAAGACCCGGACGCCAGCGCGCCTCCCGCGCCTTTGACAGCGCGGCGATGTCTTTCGCCGACAATAGCGCAGCAGAACGCCGGATCCCTGCGCCGCCCCCCTTGGGGCGCGACGGAACCGAAAAGGCATCAAGCGCTGTCGCGCTGCGAGGAGGAACAGATATCGTCATAGGAACACCGGTAAAGACTCATGCGAGTCTTATTTGTTCCTATTATGTTCCATATATGGGAGGCGATTGCAATGCCCGTTTCAGGGCCGCAATCGCCTCCGTGAAAGGTTAGCCGAACAGGCCGAAGAACATGATCACTGCCAGAACGGCCGGGCAGACAAACCGCACCAGCGCGCGCCACAACTGGTGCAGCAATCCGTCCAGACCGTTCTCTTGGTCAATCAGCCGCGCATCCGCGATCCAACCGACAAAGATACAGGTCAAAATCGCGCCAATCGGCATGAACAGCTTTGCCGTCACACCATCCAGCGCATCGAAGAAATTCGCCTCGGCAAAGATCGGAATGAACGCCAGCGGACGGAAATCGGCCATGTCGTTGAAAGACAAAGCCGACAGCACACCCAGCACGGCAGCGCCAAAGCCGACGATCCCGGTCGCCACAGGGCGCGACATGTTGAACTTTTCAAACATCCAGGCGGTGGGCGCTTCGAGCAGCGAAACCGAACTGGTAAGCGCGGCAAAGAAGACCATGATGAAGAACGCGAGGCCGATCAGCGAACCGAACGGCATGGCCTGAAACGCAATCGGCAGCGACTGGAACATCAGGCCCGGCCCGGCGCTGGCCGAAAGGCCGGCTGCAAACACGATCGGGAAGATCGCCAGACCCGCCAACAGCGCAACCGCGGTGTCCGCTCCGGCGATGATGCCCGAAGTCTCAGCCAGATTGGTGTCGCGATTGGCGTATGCGCCATAGGTCATCATGCCCGCCACACCCAGCGACAGGGAGAAGAACGCCTGACCGACAGCGGCAAGCATGACTTCACCCGTCAGCTTGGAGAAATCGAAGGTGAACAGATAGCTCACCGCATCGCCGAAATTGCCGGTGAAGGCACCATAGATGGTGATGCCAAGGAACAGCACGAAGAACAGCGGCATCAGGTAAACCGCCACCCATTCGATCCCGCTCGAAATACCGCGAGCGACGAAGAACATGGTGATTGCAAGGAACCCGAGGTTCAGGCCGACCATCAATCCGCCATCCCCGAACAGCGCAGGCAGCAGCCCTTCGATATCGCTTGGATCGCGCCCTTCGAATGCGCCGCCAGTAAGCCCGGTCTGCACCAGATCACCCGCGAAAACGCCGATGTAGTAGACCACCCAACCGCCAACCACACAGTAAAAGCTGAGGATCAGGAAGGCGGCGAAGACACCCAGCGAGGCGAGCACGCTCCACCCCTCGGACGCGTTCGAATCCCGTGCAAGGCGCCGCACGCTTTCAGGCGCATTGGCCTGCCCGTGGCGACCAACCAGCACTTCGGAAAGCAGCACCGGCAGACCGATCAGCAGAACGCAGAAAATGTAGAACAGGACAAAGGCACCGCCGCCGTTCTCACCTGCTTCGGCGGGGAACCTCCACATATTGCCCAAGCCAACGGCAGAACCCACCGCTGCAAGAATGAACGCACTGCGTGATGACCAGTTTTCGTGGCCTGAACCTGCTGCTGCCATGTCTGAAAATCTATCCTCAATTGACGCGCGCTTCCCCGCGCGGATTCCCTTGTTGCAACCTGTTTGCAATGTTTTGGCGCCGAGGCCAAGGGGCAAGCTTGGTCTTTTGCCTGTGTGGCGCTAGACGCTGGCAACATGTCGACCACATTCCAGCTCGATACGAGCACGAGCCGCGCCAATCCCACCCCTGCGCCGATGAAACGGCTGACAGTGCCGCGCATCCGCGCGCGCAAGGCCGACGGCGTTACCGCTGAACCGTTGGTGATGTTGACAGCCTACACTGCGCGCCAGGCGCAATTGCTCGATGCGCATTGCGACCTGTTGCTGGTGGGGGATTCGCTGGGTCAGGTGATTTACGGCCTGCCCTCCACCATTCCGGTGACGCTGGAAATGATGGCCAATCACGGCGCGGCGGTGGTGCGCGGCAGCTATCATTCGGTGGTGGTCGTTGACATGCCTTTCGGCTCCTATGAGGCTTCAAAGGAACAGGCGTTCGAGAGCGCGGCCTATCTGCTGAAACAGACCGGCGCTGCCGCAGTGAAGCTGGAAGGCGGCGAAGCCATGGCCGAGACGGTCGAATTCCTCAATTCGCGCGGCATCCCCGTGATGGGACACGTAGGCCTGACCCCGCAGGCGGTGAATGTGCTGGGCGGCTATGCCGCACGCGGCCGCTCCGACGCGGAAGCCGACAAGATCGTCAGCGATGCCGTCGCGCTGGACAAGGCGGGTGCCTTTGCCATCGTCATCGAAGGCGTCGTCGAACCGATCGCGATCGAGGCGACGCAGGCCGTCTCTTGCCCCACCATCGGTATCGGCGCATCGGCACAATGCGATGGCCAGGTACTTGTGACGGAGGACATGCTCGGCATGTTCGAACGCGTGCCGCGCTTCGTCAAACGGTATGAAGATATCGCCGCCATCATCGACAAGACAGTCGCCAGTTACGCCGAAGAAGTGCGCTCGCGCAGCTTCCCCGGTGAAGAGCAGACCTATCAACCCAAGGGCTGATTGCGGGCCAGCAGACCGGCAAGCGGTGCGGCGATCACCAGCTGCAGCAGGTGGTAAAGCAGCAGCGGCGCGATGACGAAGCCGGCGGCTTCTGCCGGAAACAGGATCGCTGCCATCGGCGCGCCGATGGCGACGCTTTTCTGCGCTCCTGCAAACAGGAAAGCGATGCGGTCTTCGCGCGGTGCAGAAAGGAACCTTGCGGCAGTCCATGCGCCACCGCTAGCGACCACCAGATAGATCAGCACCAGAACGATCAGCACCGCCCATTGCGATGCGCCGAACATCGTCCCCAGCCCCTGCTCCACCGCGCCCGAAAAGGCGACATAGACCGCGATGCCGATAACTGCCCGGTCAAGCCATGCGACATCGCTCTTGCGTTCGCGCAGCCACTCGATCGTCCAGCCTTGCACCATCTGCCCGATGACAAAGGGCAGGATCAGGATCACCCCGATCCGCACGATCGTTTCGGTGCCGATCTCGACTGCTTCGCTGCCTGCAAGCGCCGCGAACAAGGGCGCGGTGATGAACACCCCGGCAATGTTGATCAGCGCGGCTCCGACCACGGATAGCGCGATATTGCCACCGGCGAGACTGGTATAGGAGGTGGCCGATTGCACGGTAGACGGCAGGCAGCCAAGATAAAGGAACCCCAGCGCGACAAGCGGGGGCAAAACCGTCCCGGCAAGCCCCGAAAGACCCAGCCCGATCACAGGCATCACCCCGAACACCCACAACATCAGCGGCAGGAAAAAACGCCAGTTCGCAAGGCCCCGCGCGATTTCTCCGCGCGCGATGCGCATGCCGTTGACCAGAAACAGCACGAAAATCGCCACATTGGATACCGTCTGAGCGGTCGCGCGCGCTTCACCGGCGGCAGGCAGGATCACCGCCAGCAACGTGGCAATGAACAACACCGCGATCATCGGGTCGGCAAGGATCGAAAGGCGGGAACGCATCGCCCCGCCACTGCCTTGTGTCGTGTCCCTTGTCGAGCGTTTGCGCCTCAGCGTTTGAGGAATTCGCCCGGTTTCAGTTCGCCAAGCATGGTTGCAAAGCGGGCGGCCTCAGCTTCATCTCCGAGGTTTTGTGCTGCCTGAGCGCGCAGGGCCAGCACCTCCAGGTCATTGCCTGCGCCCAGCGCAATAGCTGTATCCAGCAGCACACTCACCCGCAGCCAATCCTCTTTCTGCGCGCTTTCTTCAGCGAGCAGGAACAGTGCATCGGTGTTTTGCGGATCCCCGGCGATATAGCGGGCAAGCAGGACTTCAGCAGCCAGACCGTCGCCAAAGCCGCGATAGGCATTGATGATCTTGCGCGTCAGCGGCCATGAACGCCGCACCCTTGCAGCGACTTCATAGGCTTCGAGCGCAGCCTTCGCATCGCCTCTTGCAAGCGCGACATCACCGGCGAGCGCATGGAAATCAGCCGAATAGGGCGCTCTGCGGATCAGGTTCGCGGCCTGCACCCCGGCACCTGAGGCATTGCCTGCGGCGACGCTTCGGCGAAGATCGGCGGTAATCGCCGGCACCGATGCATCGCCCAGCCCCGAACTTTCGAGCACGACCGGTTGGTTAGAGCGCGGCTCGCGCGCACGCTCGATCAACGCGAGGCCACGATTGCGATCTCCCATCCGCTCCAGACTGCGCCCCACCACCATCTGGAGATAGGGCGATGCCGACGGGCTGGCAGCTTGCGAGGCGTAACGATCGACCAGTTCCCGATCACGCCCGCCCAGCCACAGCGCGCGGGCAAGCAGTTCCTTGACCCGCATATTGTCGGGCTGGCGCTTGGCGAGTTCGACCAGCGCCTCTGATGCGGTGTCGTAATTGCCCTGCTGCAAGTCGACAATCGCGCCGAGCATCACTGCGGCGGGCACTCCCTGTGCGCGCAATCCGCTACGGTTGAGCAGATTGCTTGCGAGCACGGGATCGCCTCCACGCGCCGCCAGTACCGCCTGCAGGTAATGCACCTGCGGATAGTTTGGAGCAAATTCGGCGAGTTCGCGCACGACCCGTAACATCTCGCGATACCGCCCCAGATCACCCAAGGTGGCCGCGTAATCCGCCATCACCTCAGGGTTGCGCGGATCAGCTGCAACTGCCGCTTCAAACCACGGCAGCGATTCCTCCAGACCATGCGCATCGCGCACCATTTGCGCCTTGAGCAGCACCGCTGGCGCGTATTGCGGGTTCAGTTCAAGCGCATAATCCGCTGCGTCGATGGCAATCAGATGTTCACCACCGCGGAAGCGCAAACGGGCGATGTCGACCCACAGACCCGGATTTTCGGGCTCGAGTGCGCGCGCCTCGTCATACAGGCGCCCGGCTTCGAGCAGATTGCCGTTCTCGACCGCCAACCGGGCATCATTCACCAATTCGAGAAAGGTATCGCTTCCCGTAAGCGCAGACGCATCTGCGCCTGATTGTTCGTTTGAACAACCAGCCAGAGCGATGGCAAGGCCGAGGGCAAGCAGGCTACGCATGCAGATCATACTGCTTCAGCAGGTCGTAGAGCGTCGGGCGGCTGATCCCGAGCAATTTGGCAGTGCTGGAGATATTGCCTTCGCTACGAGCCAGCGCGTGCCGGATAACGCGGCGATCCGCCAGTTCCCGAGCAGCCTTGAGATTGAGCACTTCGGCGGGCTCTTCCTCGTCGGTGTCGAAATCGAGATCGGCCGCGCTGACCAGCTTGCCATCAGCCATGATCACGGCCCGTTTCACCCGGTTTTCAAGCTCGCGGACATTGCCGGGCCAATCATGCGAGTCGATCGCTGCCAGCGCATCAGGAGCAAATCCGGTGACGCTGGGGTTCATTTCGCTCGCAAAGCGTTTGAGGAAAGCCTTGGCCAGCAGCACCGCATCGCCGTGACGTTCGGCCAGGCCGGGGATGCGCACGACGATTTCGGCAAGACGATAGAACAGGTCTTCGCGGAAAGTCCCCTCCCCGATCATCGCTTCAAGGTTCTGATGCGTGGCGCAGACGATGCGCGTATCGACCGAGATCGTCTTGCGACCGCCGATCCGTTCAATCGTGCGTTCTTGCAGGAAGCGCAGCAGTTTCACTTGCAACGGCAGCGGGATGTCGCCGACTTCATCAAGGAACAGCGTGCCGCCATGGGCGCTTTCGATCTTGCCCTCGGTGGTTTTCACCGCCCCGGTGAACGCGCCCTTTTCGTGGCCGAACAATTCACTTTCGAGCAGATTTTCAGGGATCGCTGCGCAATTGATCGCGACAAACGGCTTGTCCGCGCGATTGCTCGCCTCGTGCAGGCCGCGCGCCAACAATTCCTTGCCCGTACCGCTTGCTCCCAGCAGCATCACCGACACGCTGGTTGAGGCGACCCGTTCGATCGTGCGGGCGACCTTCACCATCTCTGGCGCGCCCGTGATCAGGCGACCCAGCACCGTCTTGTCTTCGCTCGCATTGGCGACGAGGCGACGGTTCTCATCCTCGATTTCGTGCAGGTTGAAGGCGCGGCGGACGATCAGCCCCAGCGCGTCGATATCGACCGGCTTCTGGTAGAAATCATAGGCTCCGCGTTCGATGGCCTGAAGCGCGCTTTCGCGGGCGCCATGGCCGCTGGCGACAATCACTTTGGTATCCGGTTTCAGCGCCATGATCGCATCGAGAACCGCAAACCCTTCGGTTGTCCCGTCGGGATCGGGCGGCAGGCCGAGATCCAGCGTGACGACGGCAGGAGCTTCACTGCGAAGGGCAGCGATGGCGCTGTCGCGATCACCCGCGATCACGACTTCGAAATCGTCATAAGCCCATTTGAGCTGCGCCTGCAGCCCCTCGTCATCCTCGATCACGAGCAGGGTGGGTTTCTTGTCGGCCATCAGGCGACCTCTTTACTTGGTTGGTGTTTGTGCCGGTTAAGCAGGGTCACAGCTTCGGGAACCGGAAGGACGACGGAAAAACGCGAACCCACGCCTTCGCGGGATTCCACATTGACCCGTCCGCCCATGCTGCGGATCATTTCGCGCGCCTCGAACGCGCCGATGCCAAAGCCGCCCTGCTTTGATGAGACAAAAGGTTTGAACAGCCCGTTGCGGACGAATTCGGGCGACATGCCAGTGCCGGAATCGACCACATTGATCTGACCTGCGAGCCCATCGCTATGGACATCGAGAAACACCGGATCCTGTTTGCCGCTGGCATCGATCGCATTCTGCACAAGGTGGATAAGTGCCTGTTCCAGACTTTCCACATCAGCGAGCACGATGACCGGTTCGGCCTTTGTAATGGCGACAGGATGCACGGACTTGAACCGTTCGGCGATACCCTTGGCCAGCGATGCCAGATCGACTTCGCGAACCTCCTGCCCCTGACCCGCACCATAGCGGCTCAAGCGTGCAAGCAGCGCGTTGAGCTTCTCGGTCGAATTGCGCAGCGTCACCAGCATGTCGGCCCGGAACGCGGGATTGTCGGCGTGCTTCTGGGCATTGGCCGAAAGCAGCGAAAGCTGGCTCGCAAGGTTCTTTATGTCGTGCATCACGAAGGCCATTCGACGGTTGAATTCGTCGAAACGGCTCGCATCCATCAGCGCCTGCTGCCCCGCCTGTTCGGCAAGATAGCTGGCAAGCTGTTGCCCGGCGACGCGCAGCAGATCGAAGTCTTCCCAGTCGAGCCGCCGCTCGATCCGGGGGCGGGCAAGGACGATAGCGCCGACAAGGCGATCAAAGTGGATCAGCGGGACGAGCGCCCAGGCATCCTCGGCATCGCTCATCCACTGCGGAACATGGGCCAGTTCCCCGTGATGATCGATCCCGGCGCGTACTTCGTCCAGATCGAGGATGTGGCTGTGCTGTTCCAGCAGGCCGGAAAGGGCGTAGTCGCCCGCGCTTGCAGGCACCTCAATGGTCGGCCAGTTCCAGCGCGCCGTCAGTTCAAGCTGCGCTTCCTCGTTTGGAACCAGCAGCAAACCGGCAGGACTATCGGTAATGTCGGCAATCGCCTTTACCGCACGTTCGTGAAAGCTTGCGCTGCTGCTCGATCCGCGCCCGATCGTGCGGGTGAAGCGCAGCCATTCCTCGCGATAGTCATAGCGGTGCTGGAACAGGTGCTTGGTTGCCGTCACTCGCAGCCAACCCCGTGCGCGTTCGGACGGCAGCCAGACAAGCGCACCGACGACGGCGATCACAAGGAAGGCGACTTGCGTAGCGCGAGCGATATCCTCACCAAGCAGCGCAAGGCTGCGTGTGACGAGCACCATCACCAGCAGGTAACTGCCGATCAGCAGCAGAGACAGCGTCTGGAAGGTTACCGCGCGCGAAGGACGGAACTGCAGTCCCGCGCTGGTGGCATTGGCACCGAACGCCAGCAGGCTTGCCATCACCCCGACAACCAGGCCACGCAGGGCCACGAGCAAGGACGGGTATTCGCCGACAAGATAGGCGATCGTGAACAGGTTCAGATCATAGGCAAAGATCATCGCCAGACCGATGCCGCTCCAGCGGATGATCCGCCGCGATGACGCCGCCGCACCCGCATACAAGTTGTGCAGCAGCATCAGCGCGCCGATTGCGACCAGCATGTTGAGCACGGTGCCGACTTCAAAAGTGATCTGCGCAATCCGTGAAAAGTCACCCGCCTGCGCCTCGACAAACAGCAGCACGGGCTGGAACATCTGCACCAGCGCCAGAGCGATGATCACCGGGCGGATCGGCTTCAGGCTTTCATCGCGACCGTCAGCAGCGAACAGTCGGAAAATCACCGCGATGAGCGCAAGATTGCGGAATGTCTCCGCGATCTCGATGGCTGGATGGCCCATCGGAAGACTGAGCGAAACGACACACCAAACACCGATCATCGCCAGCGCCGCCAGCACCGCCGCGCGGTCCGGCCGGTCGCGGTCGCCGTAGCGCGCAACCCACAGGCCCGCGCCCACGCTCAACACCGCTCCGATCAGATAGCAGAGCAGCGCGGCATAGGTTTCAAGGGCGACAACCAGCGTCATCAGCGCGCGCCCTCAGGCCAAAGGATCACCCGCACCGTCTGAAGCAGGATCACCAGATCAAGGAATGGGGTGTAATTCTTGGCGTAATAGAGATCGTATTCGAGCTTCTTGCGGCTGTCCTCGATCGACGCGCCATAGGGGTAGTTGATCTGCGCCCAGCCCGTGATGCCCGGCTTCACCATGTGGCGTTCCTGGTAAAACGGGATCTGCTCTTGCAGATCATCAACGAATTTGGGCACTTCGGGACGCGGCCCGACAAAGCTCATTTCGCCCTTCAGAACGCTCCAGGTTTGCGGCAGTTCATCAATCCGGACCTTGCGGATGAAGCGCCCGACGCGGGTAATGCGCGGATCGTTTTCCTCCGCCCACTTGGATCCGTCCTTCTCTGCATCAGTGCGCATCGAGCGCAGCTTGATCAGGTGGAACGTCTCTCCGTACAGGCCCACGCGTTCCTGCTTGAAGAAGGCAGGCCCCTTGCTGTCGAGCTTCACGATCATCGCGAACAGCGCGATGATCGGGAACGTGAGCAGCAGCAGGATGATGCTGGCGGTGATATCGAAGATGCGTTTCACCGCGCTCGAAAACACCCGTCCGCTGGAAAAGCCGTCCGAGAAGATCAACCAGCTCGGATTGACCGTATCCAGATCGACCCGCCCCGTTTCGCGTTCGAGGAAGCTGGAGAAGTCGTTGACGTGGACGCCCTTGGTCTTGATGCGCAACAAGTCGCTGAGCGGGAGCGAATTGCGGCGCTCCTGAAGCGCCAGAACCACTTCGCTCACGCCGAGATTTTCGACAAACCGGCCAAGATCGTGGATCGCCTCGCGCGGGATGGCTTCTTCCACCCGCCGCTCGGGCTCGCTCATGGCGATGTAAGAGACGATGGCGAATCCGGCTTCGGGCCGATCGCCCAGTTCGCGCAGGCGCTGCGCGCGGTCGCCCGCACCCAGCACCATGACCCGGCGACGGAAGGCGGAAGAACCGAGGAAACTGTTGAGCAGCGCGCGGTCGAACACCAGCACAACCACTGCAAACCCCATCGAATACAGCAGGGTGGAGCGCCAGAACGTATCTCCCGGCAAGACCCAGTCGATCGTTGCCAGTGCAATTATGCCAAGGCTGATCGCGACCAGCAGCCGGGCGCTGGCAAAGCGCAGGGATCGAAGCGCGTAAGGGCCGTAAACACCCACGGAGATCATCGCGATCCAGACAACCGCCGCCGAACCAATCAGCGGCACCCAACGTTCGTCAATCGGGCCGGGGTCCATCCCGATCTGTGCCGCGCGAACTTTCCATGCGAGTTCGCTGGCGAACATCAGCAAGCCGAAATCGAGCAGGCCGAGCAGCATCACGGCATGAGGGATATAGTGCTTGAACAAGCGGATCATCGCGTGAGCCTGGCCTTCATCGAGGGTTTTCTACGGTCCCTCTTTAGGCGCCAGACATTAAGTGTCGGTAAACCTTACAACGACATCGCAACCCCGCAGGATTGCAGGGGCTTTCTCGGTTAATACGCGCGTAACGCTTGTGCCAGTTCAGACTGCGGCGCCGGTTGCCAATCGCGGCGGTGCCGGGGTCAGGCAATCGGCCCTGCCGCAGCGCGGACATCCGACACCCAGCGGCACCGCATCCTGCGGATCGAGCGATATCCCTCGCGCGTTCGCCAACTCGCCAGCAAACCGCGCCTCAAGCCCCAGCACAACCGAGCGCCGGGCGGAACAGGCCGCCCCGTCGACTTCGATGGTGCGAGCGATGGTGAACCAGTGCCGCGGCGCGCCCTCCCCTTCACCAAAGGTGACGGCCTGCATCAGCATCGCACCACGGTTTTCGAAGGCGGCATAGGGCACCCACGCCGGCCAGCGCGCGCCATCGAGCGGATAGACCGCGCCGCTTGCCCCCGCGCTGAAATGGACCATGCGGCCAGTGCGGCCAAACCGGGCACAAAAGAACGGCAAGCCCCGCTCTCCCACCCGTTGCAGCGTCGTCAAGCGCTGCGCCAACTGGTCAAAGCTGACCGCAAACCGGCGTTGCAGCACGGCGAGGTCATAACCGGTCTGCTCGCACGCCCGCAAAAAACGGCGGTACGGCATCAGCAAGGCTGCAGCGACGTAATCGGTGACATGTTCGCGGAACCGCTCCCGCGCTTCAGGGGACGACAGGTTCGCCCCCGCCACCAGTGTCTCGATAGCGTCGCGCTGCTCCAGACTTCCGATCTGGCGCGCGATCTGGAACCGCCGCGCCGCACCCGGAAGCATCTCGGAAATCTGCAATTGCCGAGCATGCAAATCGAGCCGCTGCACCATCCCCGGCACGACTTCGGCCGGGAGCACGCGCACCGAAAGCTGGTGTTTTTCACGCAGCCGCTCGATCAGGGCGGCGCTGATATCGCCGTGTGACAGGCGCAATTCGTCTGCCAGCCCTTCGGCCGCATGATCGAGATCGGCGAAGTGGTTTTGCCAGCGCTCGACTGCTTGACGCGCATCGTTGATCGGGTCTTCCGTCCGCTCCTCATCGGGATGCGAACGGTCATAGAGGCGCGCGAAGGCCGCTGCGGCCTGAGGGGCTGCGGAGAGGAATTCCTGTATCTCCTCGCGATCAATCGCGAGATCGGCAAAACGTTTGTCCGCCATCCGCCGTGCAAGGCCATCCACCCCGCCGATCGCCTCGTCTTCACGCAGCGAACGCGGATCGAAATCGAACCGCTCGATAACCTGGACCAGAACCCGCGCCGATAGGGGGCGCTGATTGCGTTCGATCAGGTTGAGATAGCTTGGCGAAATGCCGAGCGAGGCGGCCATGGCAGCTTGGGTCAGCCCTTCGCGTTTGCGCAGGCGGCGAAGTGATGGCCCGGCCAGGAGAGTGTTTTCGGACATTCGCCTCTTGTAACTATCTTTACATCGTTACACAAGATTTGACCGATATCGGCGGATACAGACAAGAATTTTTGTAACTTTTCCTGTTGCGCTGCGCTGCGGCACGGCAAGAGGAGGACATCAACTCCTCCTCACCTCTCTCACACAGGAGAACGCCATGACTTACCAGAACACCATCGCCCAAATGCAGGCTGTCATCAACGCGAACGGCCCGAGCTGGGGCGCGATCGACGCCGAATCGACCGCTCGCATGGCAATCCAGAACCGTTTCCCGACCGGGCTCGACATCGCGAAGTACACCGCCAAGATCATGCGCGCCGACATGACCGCCTATGACGCCGATCCTGCCGCCTACACCCAGTCGCTCGGTTGCTGGCATGGCTTCATCGCGCAGCAGAAGATGATCGCGATCAAGAAGCATTTCGGCAGCACCAAGCAGCGCTACCTCTACCTTTCGGGCTGGATGGTTGCCGCTCTGCGCAGCGAGTTCGGCCCCCTGCCCGACCAGTCGATGCATGAAAAGACCAGCGTCCCGGCGCTGATCGAGGAACTCTACACCTTCCTCAAGCAAGCCGACGCACGTGAACTGGGCATGCTGTTCCGCGATCTCGATGCCGCGCGTGAAGCGGGTGACGAAGTGCGGGCAAAGGACATCCAGAACCGCATCGACAACTATGAAACCCACGTCGTTCCGATCATCGCCGACATCGACGCAGGCTTCGGCAATGCCGAGGCGACCTATCTGCTCGCCAAGAAGATGATCGAAGCGGGTGCATGCGCGCTGCAGATCGAAAACCAGGTCTCGGACGAAAAGCAATGCGGCCACCAGGACGGCAAGGTCACCGTGCCGCACGAGGACTTCCTCCAGAAGATCCGCGCGATCCGTCACGCTTTCCTCGAGATGGGCGTGGAAGACGGCATCATCGTTGCCCGCACGGACTCGCTCGGCGCCGGCCTGACCAAGCAGATCGCTTTCTCGAAAGAGCCGGGCGATCTGGGTGACCAGTACAACGCCTTCCTTGATTGCGAGGAAGTCGATCCTGCCAACATCACCAACGGTCAGGTCTTCATCAGCCGCGATGGCAAGCTGATGGCACCCAAGCGTCTGCCGTCGAACCTCTACCAGTTCCGTGCCGGAACCGGCGAAGACCGCTGCGTGCTCGACTGCATCACCTCGCTTCAGAACGGCGCCGACCTGCTGTGGATCGAAACCGAGAAGCCGCACGTGGAGCAGATCGCCGGCATGGTCGATCGCATTCGCGAGGTCGTGCCCAATGCCAAGCTCGTCTACAACAACTCGCCGAGCTTCAACTGGACGCTCAACTTCCGCCAGCAGGTCTATGATGCCTGGGCAGAAGCAGGCAAGGATGTGTCCGCCTATGATCGCGCAGGCCTGATGAGCATCGATTATGACGCCACCGAACTGGCGGCCGAAGCAGACGAGCGCATCCGCACCTTCCAGCGCGACGCGTCGAAGCGGGCGGGCATCTTCCACCACCTCATCACGCTGCCGACGTATCACACCGCCGCGCTCAGCACCGACAACCTCGCCCGCGAATACTTCGGCGACCAGGCGATGCTCGGCTACGTCAAGAACGTCCAGCGCGAAGAAATCCGTCAGGGTATCGCTTGCGTGAAGCACCAGAACATGGCCGGCAGCGACATCGGCGATGATCACAAGGAGTACTTCGCCGGTGAAGCCGCACTGAAAGCGGGTGGCAAGGACAACACCATGAACCAGTTCGCTGCCGCCTGATCGAGCTGGAGAGGGGGCTCGCAAGGTCAGTCAAACACTGGCCTTGCGGGAACCGATCCATCCCGCCATTAGCGGTGTCATCACCAGCCCGTCCCCATCGGACCTTCGGAGAGAGACCATGAGCGATACCGACACCCCGAACCGTGAACCCTCGCGCGCCCGTGCGCTGCTTTCGACAGCCGACATGAAGCTGCTGCGCCGTGCGCTGGAAAGCCACGCCCGCAACACCGAGGATCGCGAAGAGCTCGCCAAGATCAACGCGCTGCATCACCGGCTCGGCACCTACGTGCCAAGCGCCGAGTAACGCCGCGTACACCAGTTCTCCTGGGGAGGAGAATACGGCCGTCGATTGCCGGGCTTGCCCTGCATTCGGCGGCCGTTGATTTTGCCTAACCCCCGGCCCCGTCCTTAGGCATCAGGTCGAGCGTCGCCGCAGCAAGCGCCTCTGTCGCGGTCGCAATCACCACCGGAGCGTCCGGCGCCCAGAACGGCGAATGCAGCGAAGGCAGTTCCACCTCGCCGCGCTCAGATGCTTCCCATTGCGCCATCGGCACGCCGCCGACCCAGAAGATGAGCGATTCCACATTCTCCGGATCAGCGCGATAGAACTGGCCGAAGTCCTCACCCCCCATCACGCTCGGCACTTCGCGGATGCGTCCGGCGAAGCGATCCTGCAATCCCGCCATAACCTGTTCGGTAAACTCGGGCGTGTTGTAAGTCGAAGGGGTGTAAGGGTCCTGCACCGTCACCACCGGCAGCTTGTCCTCGGGCATTCCTGCCGCAATCGCCTCCCCCCGCGCGATCCGCGCGATTCCGTCCAGCAGATGCGCGCGTGTTTCGTCGGAATAGCTGCGCACCGTGATCTGCAGCCGTGCCTCGTCGCTGATGATGTTGTGCTTTGACCCGGCTTGAAAGCTGCCCACCGTCACCACCGCCGAATCGAGCGGGTCGATCTCGCGGCTCACCAGCGTCTGCAAACGCATGACGATGCTCGACCCGATCACCACCGGGTCCTTCGTCGTGTGCGGATAGGCACCATGTCCGCCAATGCCCGGGATGACCACGTCGACGCTGTCGACATTGGCCAGCGCATAGCCTTTCGAATAGCCGATGAAGCCCGCCGGTGCGCCTGCTGCATCGTGGAAGGCGAGCACATAGTCAGGCTTGGGAAACCGCTCGTAAAGGCCGTCCTGCAGCATCGCCAGCGCGCCCTCGCCGATCTCCTCGGCTGGTTGCAGGATCATCACCAGCGTGCCCGACCATTCACCCTTGCGCTCCGCCAGCAATTGCGCCGCGCCGATCCACGCCGCCATGTGCGTGTCATGCCCGCAGGCGTGCATCACACCGGTTTCCACTCCCGTCGCCGGCACCGCCGTCCGCTTCGACGCATAGGGCAGCCCGGTCTGTTCGATCACCGGCAGCCCGTCCATGTCGGCGCGCAGCATTACCGTGGGCCCCTCGCCATTGCGCATCACCGCGACAACCCCGGTCTTGCCCACGCCCTCGGTCACTTCAAAGCCGAGTGCGCGCATCCGCCCCGCCAGCTTGGCCGCGGTCTCGAATTCCTGAAAGCTGAGTTCGGGATTGGCGTGCAGATCCTGATACAGCTCGATCAAGCCGGGCATGTCCTCCATCACCGCAGCCCGCAGGCCGTCGCCGCCGGCCTCCATATGCGCATCGGCATGCGCCGGAGTCGCGGCCAGCACCGTCATCGCGGCCCCCAGGCAAAGCATCTGTTTCAGCATTGTTGTCTCTCTCCAAACCCTACAGGCTGGAACATGTGGAACACGGTCCAGAAGAAAAAAGGGCGAACTGTCACTCTTCGCGCGGCAAACTGTCACCTTGGCGCGCAAAGTGTCAACTGAACGGAGCGAAGTGTCACCCTTTCGGGCCAAACTGTCACTTTTTGCGTGTCCAGACTGTCGTCTTTCGAGGGCGAAAGCGTCACCCGCCCGCCACCCCATGCCGTCCGGCCGGGATTGCCGTGATGTGCGCTTCAGATAAGGAAACATGGAGGCCATGCGCGCCTTTTCGCACGCGCTGGCCGAGTAGGAAAATTCAAAGCCCGTACCAGATCACCAGCAGGACGGAGAGCGTCGTCACCATCAACGCCACCAGCGGAACCCCGGTGCGAATGTAATCGCCGAATTCATAACTGCCTTCGGACATGATCAGCATGTTGGTCTGATACGCAATCGGGGTGGCGTAACAGAGGTTGCAACCGAACAGCACGGCAAGGATCAGCGGCTCAGGCGGCAGGCCCAGCTGGGTCGCGATGCTGAAGGCAATCGGCGTCCCCACTGTCGCGGCGGTGGCGTTGGAGGCGAAATTGGTCAGCAGCGTCACGAACAGCATGATCGCCGCCAGCACCAGCGCCGGGGGCAGATAGGCAAGCCCGATAGACAATGCCCCGCCCAGCCATTCCGCCGCCCCGCTTTCAAGGATGATGCGGCCCACAGCGATGCTGGCCGCGACCAGCACGATCACCTTGGCCGAAAGCGCGCGGCCCACACGGTCAAACTTCACGCAGCCGGTGACAAACATCAAAATCGCGCCGACCAGCGCGGCAATGGCGATGGGCAGAAACCCGAAAGACGCAAGCGCGATCGACCCGCCCATGATGATCGCGGACAGAGCTGCCTTGGAACGGCGCGGCAATTCACGCGCCCCTTCAAGCATCAGCAGGCTGTCGTTGCGGGCAAAGCTTTGCAGATCGGCGGAAAGCCCCATCACCAGCAGCACGTCGCCTTCGGCGATGCGCAGGTCGCCGCCTTCGGAATAACGATCACGCTCGCCCAGAACCCGGTCGGGCCGGTGGATGCCCAGCACCGCCACGCTGTAGAGATCGGCAATCCCAGAAGTCGGCAGCGTGCGCGAAATCAGCCGCGAATCCGCCGTGACGGTCATTTCCATCACCGTCACATCCTCGCGATTGGCCGATGCCACACGCTTGATCCTGTCGAGAACCCAGCTGGGCGCGAGTTCGCCGCGCAGCACCCGCGTCGCTTCTTCCAGCGCGTCATGCGTGCCCGAAATGTCGAGCCTTTGCTGCGGCTGCAATTCACCGGACGGCGGATTGTGGAAGGTTATGTTGCGCGGCAGTTTGTCGCGGATCGCGTCCAGCGTCACTCCGGCCAGAATGCTGTCCGTGCCGACGCGAAGGCGGGTGTGAAACAGGCGGGTGCCGTGATCGTCCTCGACGCTGTTGTCGCCCAGCAGGCGCGGCATCACCAGCCACAGATACGGCAGCGCGATCAGCGATGCGAGCAGCACGATCGGGGTGTAATGGAACACCCCCATTTGCGGCTGGCCCAGATCAACCGCGATGGATGTGACGAGGATATTGGTGGAGGTGCCGATGGTGGTGGCCATGCCGCCGATCAATACTGCCGCGTTCAGCGGGATCAGCGTCTTGGACGCGGGCATCGCCCCTTTCGCCGCGAGCGACACGAAAATCGGCAAGAGCAGCACCAGAACCGGTGTATCGTTGACCCCCATCGACAGGAAGAACGCGATCAACAGCGATACCAGCAGCCCCAGTTGCAGGTTGATCTTGAACACGGATTCCAGAAACCGCGCCGCCGGTTCGAGCGCGCCGGTGACGACCAGCCCTCGCCCCATGATCATCAGCGCGCAAATGGTGATCAGCGCGTAATGGCCGAAACCGCCGAATGCGAGCGCCAGCCCGTCAGTCGGGCTGGTGCCGTCCAGCGGGAAGAAATACAGGCCGACGGCGATCACCGCGATCGTCAGCAGCGAAACGATCTCTACCGAAAGCGTGCCGCGGGCAAAGGCCACGAACATCGCCACGGTAACCGCCATTGCCGCCATGGCGTGATATGATGGAAGCTCTAGCATGTGATCCGCGAGCCGAGATGTCTCAATTCAATGCGCGATTGGCAAGTGGTTTAGCGCTTATGCTCTTTCGCGATGGCCGCGTCGGCCCGGTCACGCGGATCGGATAGCGGCGCGAAAACACGGCCTTGCGTCAGCCACGAAGTGCCGAATGCGGCCAGGATCAGCGCCTCCATCCAGAACGTCATGCTACGCGCATTCCACCAGTCGCCGAAGATCAGGTCGCCCACGCCGATGGAAACCGCTCCGCCTGCGATGACGATGCCGGATGTGCGATAGATCAGGTTGCGGCGGCGCTTTGCCGGAGTGGGTTCGATGGTGCCGGTGTTTTCGTCGACCGGGATTTTGGTGAAGACGAACAGGCAGAAGAACGCGAGGATGGCGAACAGCAATCCGGCAGCGCCTGCGTGGATCCAGTATCCCGCGACCGGATACCGCGCGGTTTGCACGGCGCAGCTGCCGTCAGCGGCCAATTGCTCGCAAGCCGTGAACCATCCGTACATCGGGACGAAGGCGACGACGAAAGAGGCAAGCCCGGCGATGGTGGCAAGCTGTGCGACCTTAGGCGTCCATCCGCGATAGGCCATCAACAGCGCCCCGATCGCGATCAGGCAGCCGACGAAGAAATCGCCGAGGACGATGGCTTCGTAATAATAGCCCGAAAGCGCGGTGCGGAACCGGCCCAGCAGCATCCCGCCCAACCCCAGCACCACGGGCATTCCCAGAGCGATGATACCGACAACGCGGGCAAGGCGGCGCTGATCGAAGCGCAGCTTGGGATCGCGGGCGTAAACGTAATCTTGCGGAGGCTGGTAACGCTGAGGCCCGGTTTCGAAGGGAGTTTCCACGAGATGCTCCGGCGAATCCGAACCCGGCGGGTTCGCAAGGGCGACCGCCCGCCCGCAGCAGCCCTGAAGCGAAGCGCAAGGAACAGCTGCGAGGAAATGAAAGGATGGTGCCCCTGGCCCGACTCGAACGGGCACTCCGTAAGGAACTCGATTTTGAGTCGAGCGCGTCTACCAATTCCACCACAGGGGCACAGCCTGTGCGCGAAGCGGGCTGTTAGCCTTCCGCGCGAATTACTTCAAGCTGTTGGCCAACAGTTTATGCAGCTTGGAGTGCAGGGCGTCATTCGCGGCGAGGATCTGCGCCGAGTGGATCGGGGCCGAGCGTCCGCGATAATCGCTGACAAATCCGCCCGCCTCGCGCACCAGCAGGCATCCGGCGGCGGTGTCCCAATCGTTGAGCCCGCCTTCCCAGAACCCGTCAAAGCGCCCTTGTGCGACATAGGCGAGATCGAGCGATGCCGCACCAAAGCGGCGGATCCCGGCGACTTCGGGGCCGATAGCACCGAAGATACGGCTCCATTCGGCAAAGTCGCCATGGCCCGAAAACGGAATGCCCGTCGCGATCAGCGCATCGTCGAGCGTGCGCCGTGCCGAGACGCGCAGGCGCGCATCCTGAAGCCATGCGCCACGGGTCTTTTCGGCCCAGTAGGTCGCGTCCTCGATCGGGTGGTAGATAACTGCGGCGGTGACATCGCCCCAGCCCTTCCCGTCCAGACGCGGTTCCTGCACCGCGATGCTGATCGCGAAATGCGGGATGCCGTGCAGGAAGTTGCTGGTGCCGTCGAGCGGATCGACGATCCAGCGCGGTTTGTTCGGGTCACCTTCGATGACCCCGGCTTCCTCCATCACGAAGCCCCAGTCGGGCCGTGCGTGGAGCAGTTCGTCATAAATCGCGCGTTCGGCCCGCATGTCGGCCTTGGAGACGAAATCGGCAGGGCCCTTGCGGCTCACCTGCAGGTGCTCGACCTCGCCAAAGTCACGCCGGAGCCGCCCGCCCGCCTTGCGCGCAGCGCGTTCCATCACGCGGATCAGGCCTGAAAACATCGACATGGGATTTAGCCAGCCTTCCCGACGTAAGACTGCTCGTAAACGTCAACCACGATGCGCGTGCCGCTTTCGATGTGCGGCGGCACCATGATGCGCACGCCATTGTCGAGCACGGCGGGCTTGTAGCTGGAGGACGCGGTCTGGCCCTTCACCACGGCGTCGGCTTCGACGATGGTGGCTTCGATCTGCGCGGGCAGTTCGACCGAGATCGGCTTTTCTTCCCACAGTTCCAGCTTCACTTGCATCCCGTCCTGAAGGAAGGGGCGCGCATCGCCCAGCAGGTCGCCCGGCAGATTGATCTGCTCGTAAGTGTCGTTGTCCATGAACACGAGCATTTCGCCGTCTTCATAGAGGAACTGGAATTCCTTGGTGTCGAGCCGCACTTTCTCGACCGTGTCGGCGCTGCGGAAGCGCACGTTGGTCTTGCGGCCGTCCTGCAGGTTCTTCATTTCGACCTGCATGTAGGCACCGCCCTTGCCGGGCTGGGTGTGCTGGATCTTGGCAACTTTCCAGATGCCGCCTTCGTATTCGATGATGTTGCCCGGACGGATATCGACGCCGCTGATCTTCATGGGTTTCTCTTTGCTGGTAGATGGGCGCGCGGGATGTGGTTTGCGCGCGGCCCTGAAAAACAAAGCGCGCCCATAGCCGCTCGGCATGTTCACGGCAAGCGCGGTGGAAAGCTGGCCTGCAATTGCGCGTTTGTTGGTTAACGAATTGGCCAAAAGTCCGGCCCGCTGCTAAAGGATAAGGCAACAAGGACCCCCACCTTATGAAGACCCTGCACATCATCCTGCTTACGGCATTTGCTGCCGGTATCGCCGCCACCGGACCGGTGTTCGGCCAAAGTGACTCCCAAGGCGGCACGGCACAGGCCGAACCCGCCCCGGGCGGGATGCTGCGCACCATGCCGCATGGCCGCTATCAATGCGCCCTGCCCGGCGATGCGGGCGGCGATGCCTATGTCGTGGTAGAGGAGGAGGAATTCCGCATCTTCACCGCATCCCGTTATGAAACCGCGCAGGGCACCGGCACCTACATCCTGCGCGGCAAGGATCTGACCTTTACCCTGGGCCCCAAAAAGGGCGAGCGGTTCGAACGCGTGGGCGACAACCAGCTGCGCAAGCTGAAGCCCGGCGGCGAAGCCAGCGACCTGCTCTGCACCCGCCGGGGATCGCGTTAAGCCAAAATCCCTCGACCTCTGCGGCCAAGTTTGCCGCATTCCGGTTTTGCGGTATCATCGCCCCATCTGCCAGTTTGAGCCGGGGGGCAAAACCAATGGCCAGAAACCTTGCGATCATCGCCGCCTTGATGGGCCTATGCGCAGCGCCGGCGGCTGCGGAAAGCTACGCCGAAACCGCTTCGAAAATCGCGAATGCGATCCATTCGGGGACGATCCGCGAAAACCCCGATTTCCTGACGATGCTTCCCGAGCTGGAGCGTTCCGAAGTCGAAAAGCTCGCTGGTTGCGCACCTGAACTTCAAGGAGGCGGCGGCGACCGGTTTCTGGTGATCGAATGGTCATGCGCCGGGCATGACGGGGGCGAAGGCATCAGCCGTTCGACAACGATGCTCTTTGGTGAAGAGGGAGAGCTGCGAGGCTTCTCCATCAACCGCGCCGCGAAAGATTATGCACCGACGCAGGCGGCGCTCGAACGCTCCGAAGCCAACCAGCAATTCGCGCTGTCGCGGGAATTCGGTGAAGCCGTGGTAAGTGGCGGCGATCCCACTCTGGGAGGGCTGATCGATCTGGACGATTTCGATCAGGCGCGGCTGAAACGATTTGCAGGCGGCGGTTTTCGCGTTCCCAGTCGGCGGCGTGGCGGAAATCTCCCGATCCGGTTCTACCATGGGCCAGGCCGCACAAATTATGGCGGCGCGGCGACGCTGCGTTACGATGAAGCCGGGGTTGTGACCGGCATCGTCTTCCTGCCCTATCTCGCCGGGCGCGGACGATCCGCGAGAGATTACGACCGGGCGTTCGATTCGCTCCAGAACACCCAGCGATCGAACCAGAACAGGTCCGTCATCGACAATTTTCAAAGGCCTGATCCGAACAGGACGCCAAACCGGCCCAGTACGATACAGCCCCCGAGACCGTAAGATCGTGCGGGCTTAACGCGACCCGACGATCACTCAATTTACAAGGGGACAGGTTCTGGCCGCTTCCAGTTCCGCGCTGCTCCTGGAATTCACCAGCTCAGCAAACCCGGTGCTGTCAAACCGCTGGGTGTAGAGTGTGCGCACGGAAGAACCCCCGGTCGTGATTGTGATGGTGATCCGAAACTCACCGCCCTGATCCAGATTCCTCATGATTTGTTGCGGAGTGCCGGTGCCGGACAAAGGATCAACGATTGCATAGCTCGTGATCCATTCTGGCGGCAGATAGATGCGCTGACGCTCAAGCTTCCCTTTCATGGTCCATTGCGGCCCGCCGTCGAGCCGGTCGATCATGATGGTTAGGTCGCCATCATACACCACATCGTCATCGACTATGGTCGGTGTGCTCGTGGGTAAGCCTTTCAGCCTTGCCTGAACCGCTTCCGATTTCATTATCGCATCAATGTCTGGCCCATTGATCTCTGGTTGCCGACCTTGGGCCATATCGATGCTGAAGCCGATGCCCGTCTCCAAGTGATCCAGCCTGCGTAAAAGTCTGACCTGATTGCCCCACTGATAGAACCTCAAAGTCTTTACCCAGCCCGATGCCGAAGTCGTCGCTTCGCATGGCTTGTCGCTCATATCGGTACTGGCGGCGCTGGTTGGCGAGAAACCGAGTACGAGAACTGCAGCAGGTATTGAGATCACGCGTGCAAATTTCATGAGGGTTTGTTGCATCCCTGCAGCCCTCTTTGCAACCTCGTCCGGCGTGCGTCTGATCGACTCATCAAAGGCCAGCGCTTGTTGCAGCGCACCTTCCACCCGGTTAGCCGATTTGACTCCCCCGGTTTAACCGTTAGGCCAGTATATGGGGCGCGTTGGGGGGAGCTATGGCATCGAATAAAGCTTCACGATTAGTCATGCCCGCGGTTCCGGCAATGCTCGCGATCGCAGCGATACCTGCAGTCATAATGCCTATTCTGGCTGATTCACCCGTGTCTGCTCAATCGAATGTCTCGTCTGCCGGCGATGACGCCTGTGGCGACGCTTGCGAGCAAGTCCAGTCTGGCTCCACCGGTTCATCCGCAACTGCCCCCAGATCGACAAACGTCTCGGCGGCGGACACCGGGATCACCAACATGATGCAGATGCTGCGCGACGAAGGGATCGATATCGACGCGCGCATGGCTCAGGCGCGCGTGGATTGCCGTACGCGGATCGTCGCTGAGACGGATGCTGAGGCGGATGCTGAGGCGGATGCTGAGGCGGATGCTGAGGCGGATGCCAAGACGATCGAACAGGCCGTCGAGGATTGTGCCGTCGTCGAAGACGCCATCATCTATGCTCAGGCCATCAACGAGATGAACGCAAACCGCGTTTCAAACTTCAACGATGCAAAGGCGCAGCACGACGCCGAAGTCGCGGAGGCAGAACGCAAGCAGCGCGAATACGAACTTGGGCTGCAACGCCATAGTGCCGAGGTCGCCGAAGTCGAAAGGCAGCAACGCGATTATCAGCGCGATCTCCTCGCCCATCAGCAGTTGGCCAATTCGATGCCGACGGGTAGTCGATCATCTGCAACGTCATCGCCGCCCAATCCAGCAACAGCCCTTGCCGGCAATTCTTCCTCGCCAGCGGTTACCGCCGCACCTGCTGCGAAGCAGGCAGCTCCTCCCGTCCCCGTCCAAGCTTCCGCGCCGCCCCCTGCCATTTCGCAACCATCGTCGGCTGCAACGCTCGCTTCAAACACGCCATCACAACCATCACAGTCGCGTGCTGGAACCCGATCAACCGGCGGGACGCAATCTTCGCCGCCAGCCAGAGCCACTGGCAGAATGTTATCGCAATCCGATACGGCCCCAGCGGACAGCGTCGAACTTGCGATCATGAAAGCAACCGGCCCGCGGATTGCGCTGGTGATCGGGAATGAGAAATACGACGGTTCGATGGGCTCCCTGTCCAACCCGGTGAATGACGCAGTGCTTATTGGCGCTACATTGCGCAGTCTCGGGTTTGACGTCGAAATTTTGACCGATGCGAGTCAGGCAGACATGAAGCGCGCGGTCCGACGGTTGGGCGATCGGCTGGCCGATGCTGGCGACAATGCAACCGGCCTGTTCTATTATGCCGGACACGGCGTTCAGTCGGATGGGGCTAATTACCTGATCCCGGTCGGAGCGGCCATCGACGCAGAAAGCGATCTGGAGCTTGAGGCGGTTTCGGCCGCTTCGATCCTGTCCCAGCTGGAAGAAACCTATGTATCGACCCGGATCGTGATCCTCGACGCCTGCCGCAACATGCCGTTGCGCCGCAGGACAAGAGATGGAAGCCGCGGCCTGGCGCGCATGGACACACCCAACGGCAGCTTCGTCGCCTATTCGACATCACCTGGAAACACGGCGACCGATGGGGGCGGCATACACAGCCCGTTCGCCGAAGCACTTGCCGCACAGATGCTTGTGCCTGACCGTCCTATCGAGGTGACCTTTCGTGAGGTGCGTCGACAGGTCGTTGAAATGACCAATGGCGATCAGGTGCCATGGGACGCTTCATCCCTGCTGGAAACATTCAGCTTTGCCGGGGTCAATTAGGCTGGCGCAGCGCGATCAGCGCCCTTTGACGGCTTTTTCGAACGCCTCGATCGCGGCCGCTTCGTCGCCGTTCCACACAGCGCCTGACACTGCGAGGAAATCCGCGCCTGCCGCCACCAGCGGGGCGCAGTTTTCCGGTGTGATCCCGCCGATTGCGACACAGGGGATTTCGAACAGCGAACTCCACCATTGCAGGATTTCGGGCTTGGGGCGCTCGGCGTCGCCCTTGTCCTTGGTCGAACTGTCGAAGAACGCGCCAAAGGCGACATAGTCAGCCCCCGCCTCGCCCGCTTCCATCGCCATGTGGCGCGAGGCATGGCAGGTCACGCCGATCTGCGCATCGCGGCCCAGTTGTTCGCGTGCATCCTTGGGCGATCCGTCATCCTGCCCCAGATGCACACCATCGGCCTTAAGCCGCTTTGCCAGCGCAACGCTGTCATTGACGATGAACGCGACGTCATGCGCCGCGCAGATCGCCTGCAACGGCTCCGCCAGTCGCGCCGCGTCATGCTGATCCAGCCCCTTCACGCGGAACTGGAACGCTGTCACCAGCCCCTTGCCCGCGACGAGCGCCCGTTCGAGCCGCTGCGGAAATTCTCCGCCCACTTCGAGCGGGGAAATCAGGTAAAGCTGTGTCGTCAGATGATCCATGTTTCGCGCCATAGCCGGGTTGCATGGTAACGCCAATGCGGTGAACTGTTCTGGCTTGGCACAGGGGAAAAACCCGGAGCGATCCGGCCCGAGCGTCATGGTATATGAAAGGTAAAGGAGAGCCTTTCGATGACGCTGTTCAAGCACCTGAGGATTTTCGCCGCCACCGCCATGGCGCTGTCAGCCGCTGCCCTGCCGCAGGCCGCCGCGGCGCAGGCATACGATGGCGTTTACGAGGCGGGACTTGTCCACGATGTCGCGTTTTTCGAGCGCGTGCGGGTCGGCAGCATCGAACTCACACCGTTCGGGGTGGTGCGCGATCAACGCTGCGTCGATCCCCGGTTCTGCTATCGGCCCGAGGACATGCGCGTCTCCGTCGTCATGCACGATCGCGCCTATCCTTACGAGGTGGTGCTGGAACTGCGCCGCCCGGTGGAGGTGACAGGCGGCTATCTGATCCTGCACGATCCCGGAACGCGCCCGCGCGAACGCGGTGCGCTTCGGCTGGAGGAATATGCGCTGGATATCGAATTCATCCCTGCCCCGCCGAGCGATCAACGTTTCGCCCGGTCGGAGCTGCCGCGCCCCTGACGATCAGGGGCCGGGATGGCGCGGGTGATTAGCCCGCGCAGCTGGCTGCAGCGATCTGGTCGATCGCCTTTGACAGCGTGCCGTCGAATTCCTCGTCCGACTGGCCTTTGCGCAGATCCTGCAGCAAACCGCGGCTGAAGCTGGCGATCATGCCCGGATTCTTCGCCAGCAGGTCACAGGCGTCATCCGTCGAATAACCGCCCGAAAGCGCCACCACGCGCACCACATTGGGATGGTTGATTGCGGGGGTGTAATGCCCGGCCTTCACCGGGATCGAGAGCTTCAGCATGACCTTGCGCCCTTCGGGCAGCGCGTCGAGGCCCTTCATGATCTCGGCCAGCAGGATGTCTTCACCCTCGGCCCGGTCAGCGGCGTGGATGTCGTATTCCGGCTCAAGCATGGGGACGAGGCCCGCATCGGCGATCTGGTTGCCGACTTCGAACTGCTGCGCCACCACGGCGGCGATGCCTGCGGGGTTCGCGGATTTGATGACCGAACGCATCTTCGTGCCGAACATCCCCTTGGCCACCGATTTTTCGAGCAGCGCGGGAAGCTTGTCCATCGGCTTCATCAGCTGCACGCCGTCGGCTTCGTCCGCCAGGCCCTGATCGACCTTGATGAAGGGGACGATACCACGTGCTTTTAGCGCATCCGCAGTGGGCATGCCGTCGACTTCGCCATCCATGGTCTTTTCGAACAGGATCGCGCCGATCACCTTGCCGCTGCCGAAACAGGGCGAAGTGATGACGCGCGCGCGCATCGCGTGGATCTGTGCGAACATCTCGTCATCACCGGACCATTCGCTGTCCTCGACGCCATATCCGCGCAGAGCTTTTGGCGTGGAACCGCCCGATTGATCGAGCGCAGCGATAAAGCCTTGCCCGGTGGCAATCCGGGCCATCATGTCTTGGGTATTCATGGCGTGAGGGCGCCTTTCCTGTTGTCCTGAGGGTCGAACTGTGGCGGGCTTTAGCCAGCGGTTGCAGATGCTGCAACTGCGCCGATAATCAGCCCTTCCGCAAGCGGCGAATTATGCCCGTAAAGCTCAAAGCGGGCTCTCCGTCGGCGGTAATCAGGCCGCGCACGAAAATGGTCTTTCCCCCGCCCCGCGTGACTTCGCCGCGCGCTTCCATCAATGCACCGGGAGGGGCCGAACCGAGAAAATCGCCCGAAAGGTTCATCGTCACCGCGCTGTCGCCCTGCAAGGCATCGGTGGCGATGGCGAACAGCGCGAAATCGGCAAAGGTCAGCAGGCATCCACCATGCATGAAACCCGCGCCATTCATGTGCTGATCGGCGGCGCGGAAGGCGCAGACATAGCTCCCGTCGTCCTCGCGCCGCATGAAGAACGGGCCGGAACGGGTTTCGTAAGGATCATGGTTCCAGTGGTACCAGCCAGCGAATTCGCCCTCGGTGCATTGGACGGCATTGCCATAGCCGTATTCGGTCTTTGTCTCAGTCATAGGCCTTGTCTCACTGCCCCTGCTTGCGCGCCGCCAGCAGGTTGATCGCGATGGAAATGCGCGTGCCGCTGCCGTGGAAAGGACGCACGGCGTGTTGCAGCCAGCTTGGGAACATCACGATCATGCCGGTCTGAGGCCGCAACATCGGCTCGTTGTTCTGCGGGGAGCCCCCGGCATCCTTCAAGCGCAAGTCGGGCGCGGTCATTCGCACCATCGGCATGCGCGGATCGAGCAATTGCAGTTCCCCACCCAGCGCCGGATCATCCGACCCTTCATAACCGTCATCGATATAGGCAACCGCCGACCAGAAGCTGCCCGGATGGGTGTGATGGAAATTGGCGTTGGTCTTGCCGCTGACATTCGCCCACATTTCCGGCACCCAGCCATAGCGGCTTTGCTGCGGGCTGCCCGCATCGATTGTCGCTTCGTCAGCCAGCGTCATCGCCTTGAAGGCCAGCGCGCGCGCCGCTTCGCCGCCCCAATCGATCATCTGCGTGTTAGAATGCCATCCGCCAATGTTCGATATCTGCACCCCGGCCTGATCCCGGCTCTTTTCCGCAAGGATGGTATCGCGCAACACCCTGATCCCTTCCGCGCTTTGCAGGCGATCGATGATGAAGGGGGTTGCGAACAGTTGGCGGGTTTCAGACATATGGCGCTCCTATCGGTCCGCCCTTTTCAACGCCACAATTGCAGCGCACGGATGGCGTGGAACATGCTGCCGTCACCGCGCAAAGGGGCAAGGCTGCGTTCGGCCAGCTTCCATTTGCGCCGCACGGATCCCTTGCGCCACAGGTCGGTGAGCAGAAAGGCCCCGGTCCAGTCCTGACCTTTGACCTTCAGTTCGAGCTCGACATGGGCGGTGAACCACACACCGCGCCCGTATCGACGCGCGGTCATTTCGTGGAAGCGGAATCCGTCCAGCGCCAGATCGCTTTGAATCCCGGCGATCAGGCTCGCACGGTCAAGCAGCGCGGGCGGCGTGGTGCCGAACATGAACAGGCAATCGCCCGAAATCAGCGCCTTTATCTCGCGCAGGTCGCGGTTCATCCACGCGCGCATGATGCGCGTTTCTAGAACCTCGAATTCGGGTTCCAGTTCGGCCATTTACGCTTGCAGCGCGGCAACGCCGGGCAGCACCTTGCCTTCCATCCATTCGAGGAAAGCCCCGCCAGCGGTCGAGACATAGGTGACATCGCCCGTCACACCCGCCTGGGCGAGCGCGGCGACGGTATCCCCGCCGCCCGCAACGCTGATCAGCGATCCTTCCTGCGTCAATGCGGCGGCATGGCGTGCCAGCGCCACGGTGGCAGCGTCGAACGGTTCCGTCTCGAACGCGCCCAGCGGGCCGTTCCACACCAGCGTACGGCAAGTCTTGAGCACGTCGGCCAGCGCCTCGGTCGCCTGCGGCCCGATGTCGAGGATCATCTCGTCCTCGGCGACTTCGTGCACGTTGCAGGTGCGCAAGGAGGCCGGATTGGCGGCAAATTCCTTTGCTACCACCACATCATAGGGCAGATGCACGGTGCATCCGGCGTGGTCCGCTTCGTCCATGATCCGCGATGCGGTGTCTGTCAGGTCATGCTCGCACAGCGACTTGCCGACATTCACTCCACGCGCGGCGAGGAAGGTGTTGGCCATGCCGCCGCCGATGATCAGATGCTGCACCCGTCCGACAAGGTTTTCGAGCACGGCCAGCTTGGTTGAAACCTTGGCCCCGCCGACAACCGCCGCAACCGGCGCCTCGGGATTGCCGAGCGCGGCGTCGAGCGCCTTCAGCTCCGCTTCCATTGCGCGTCCGGCATAGGCGGGCAGCAGGTGCGCCAGCCCCTCTGTCGTCGCATGGGCGCGGTGCGCGGCGGAAAACGCGTCATTGACGTAGAAATCGCCGTTCGCCGCAATCGCCTTGGCGAATTCGGGATCGTTGGCTTCCTCGCCCGGCCAGAAGCGGGTGTTGTCGAGCAGGCCGATATCGCCATCGCGCAGGATGCCGATCGACTGGGCGACAACCGGCCCGGCGACTTCGGGAATGAACATCAGTTCACGCCCCAGCACCGCTTCGACATCACCCACCACCATGCTGGTCGACAGGATCGAGCTGCGCATCCCCTTGGGCCGCCCGAAATGGGCGAGCAGCAGCACTTTCGCGCCCTTCTCGCTCAGTTCGAGGATGGTTGGCTTGACCGCTTCGACGCGGGTCAGATCGGTTGCCGAACCATCCTTCATCGGCAGGTTGAGATCGACCCGGACGAGCGCGACCTTCCCGGTCACGTCACCCAAATCGTCCAGCGTCTTGAATGCGGCCATGTCGCGCCCTTCCGGTGCCTTGGATTAGAGGAACTTCGCCATCACTCCGGCGGTGTCGATCATGCGGTTGGAGAAGCCCCATTCGTTGTCGTACCAGCTGACGACACGGGCAAGCTTGCCTTCCATCACGCTGGTTTCGAGGCTGTCCACGGTCGAGCTGGCCGGGTAATGGTTGAAATCGCTGCTGACGAGCGGCTGATCGGTGTAATCGAGCACGCCCTTCATCGGGCCTTCGGCTGCGGCCTTCAATGCGGCGTTGAGTTCTTCCTTGGTCGTGTCACGGCCCGGAACGAAGGTCAGGTCAACCAGCGACACATTCGGGGTCGGCACGCGTACCGACGAGCCATCCAGCTTGCCGTTGAGTTCGGGCAGCACCAGGCCGACAGCGCGGGCGGCGCCGGTGGTGGTCGGGATCATGTTGGCCGCACCGGCACGGGCGCGCCGCAAATCCTTGTGGATCTGGTCAAGCATGCGCTGATCGTTGGTGTAGCTGTGGATCGTCGTCATGAAACCCCGCGTGATGCCCACAGTGTCGTTCAGCACCTTGGCAATCGGAGCGAGGCAGTTGGTGGTGCAGCTGGCGTTGGAGACGATATCGTCTTCCGCAGTCAACGTGTCGTGGTTGACGCCGTAAACGATCGTCTTCGAAACGCCCGTTGCCGGGGCCGAGATCAGCACCCGTTTTGCACCCGCTGCGATGTGCGGACGGGCGGCTTCGTCCGACTGGAAGAAGCCGGTGCATTCCAGCACGATGTCGACGCCCTGTGCCGCGTGCGGCAGCTTGCCTGGATCGCGCTCTGCCGTGACAGCAATGGTCTTGCCGTTGACTGTGATGCTGTCCGCGCCGGCGGTGACTTCGCCGTTGAAGCGGCCATGCACGCTGTCATGCGCGAACAGCAGCGCGTTGGACTTCGCATCCGCCAGATCGTTGATAGAAACCAGATCGAGATCGTGATCATCCCGCTCAAGGATCGCCCGAGCGACAAGACGACCGATGCGACCGAAACCGTTGATGGCAACCTTCGTGGCCATAAGAAAAACTCCTGCTTAGTTGTTCAGTTTGTTCTGGATTTTGGGGACAATCTGGTCCGCCGTGAAACCGTAATGGGCAAACAGATCGTCTGCCGGGGCCGATGCGCCAAAGCTGTCGATCCCGATGTTGAGCCCGCCCCTGCCGGTGTAGCGTTCCCAACCCAGCGTCGAGCCCGCCTCGATCGACACGATCAGCGCATCGTCGGGCAGAATGTCCGCCTTGTACGCATCGCTCTGCGCATCGAACAGTTCGGTGCAAGGCATCGAGACGACATCGGCGCCCACGCCCGCCGCTTCGAGCTGATCGGCGCATTCCATCGCCAGCGCGACTTCGCTGCCCGAAGCGACCAGCACCACCTTGCGCGCGTTTTGTGCCGAACGCAGACGATAGCCGCCCTTTGCGCAGGCATTCGTCTCAGCAGTCCATTCACTTTCGCACGCACCGCGCAGCTGCGGCAGGTTCTGACGCGACAACGCAAGCACCGAAGGCGTTTCCGGCGTGGAAAGCGCCAGCGCCCAGCATTCCGCCGTCTCGATCGCGTCGCACGGACGATAGGTGTTGAGATTGGGGATCAGCCGCAGGCTCATGACATGCTCAACCGGCTGGTGCGTCGGCCCGTCTTCGCCAAGGCCGATGCTGTCATGCGTCATGACATAAACCACGCCGACCTTTTGCAGCGCCGACAGGCGGATCGCGTTGCGGCAGTAATCGCTGAAGATCAGGAAGGTGCCGCCATACGGCACCACTCCGCCATGCAGCGCCATGCCGTTCATCGCGGCGGCCATGCCGAATTCGCGGATGCCATAATAGACATAGCGGCCCGAATAATCGTCCGCGCTCATCGGCAGGGTCGATTTGGTCTTGGTGTTGTTGGAGCCGGTCAGGTCGGCAGACCCTCCGATCAGATGCGGCAGCGTCTCCGTCAGCGGGCCGAGCGCCATTTCGCTTGCCTTGCGGGTCGCGACCTTCTGCGGATCGGCTGCCAGCGCGCGGATGTGCCCTTCCATCGCGGCGGAGGCATGATCGGCAACGCCGGCCATCTGTGCTTCGAATTTCGCCTTGTGCGGGGATGTTGCGAGGCGCTGTTCCCATGCACCGTGCTCGGCCGCTCCGGCCTCGCCCGTGGCGCGCCAGTCGGCGAGGATTTCGGCAGGCACTTCGAACGGTGCCGGTTCCCAGCCAAGCTCGATACGGGCCGCAGCAATCTCGTCCGCACCCAGCGGAGCGCCGTGGGTTGCGCTGGTGCCTTGCTTGTTGGGCGCGCCCTTGCCGATCACGGTCTTGCAAGCGACCAGCGACGGGCGCGGATCGTTCTTCGCCTCTTCCAGAGCGCGGTCGATAGCGGCAAAGTCATGACCGTCGCAGGCAACGACATGCCAACCGGTCGCTTCGTACCGGGCCTTGATGTTCTCGCTGGTGGAAAGGTCGGCGGTACCGTCAATGGTGATGTTGTTGTCATCCCACAGCACGATCATCCGGCCGAGCTTGAGATGCCCGGCGAGGCCGATGGCTTCGTGGTTGATGCCTTCCATCAAGCACCCGTCGCCCGCGATCACCCAGGTGCGGTGATCGACCAGATCGTCTCCGAACACCGCGTTGAGGTGCCGCTCTGCCATAGCCATGCCGACCGCCATGGCCAGCCCCTGACCCAGCGGCCCGGTGGTGCATTCGACGCCTTCGAGCAGGAAGTTTTCCGGGTGCCCCGCACACGGGCTGCCGATCTGGCGGAAGTTGCGGATTTCGTCCATTGTCGGATGAGCATAGCCGGTCAGGTGCAGCAGGCTGTAGATCAGCATCGAACCGTGCCCGGCCGACAGTACGAAGCGGTCGCGATCGGCCCAGTCAGGGCGCGCCGGATCGAACTTCAGATGCCGCGAGAACAGGACGCTGGCGACGTCCGCCATACCCATCGGCATGCCCGGATGGCCCGAATTTGCCGCCTGAACCGCGTCCATCGAAAGAGCGCGAATGGCGTTTGCCATCGGCTGGAGGCGGGCTGGGTCGATCGTCATGGCGCGAATTTCCTCCTGCTGGCGCCTTTCAATGCGCCTTTATGCGACTGCACGGAATGTTCCGCGCCCTCGATTCGTACTGCCGAGGCTGTCGCAAAGTGCCATTGCCGAGCGCTTCCCCGAGGTCAACACTCACCCCGTACCCTTTCCCGAAGGGCAACAGCAGCGGCTGTTTGCAGACCAGTTATCAACAGGAGTGCCCAAGGCTTTGCGAAGGCGGTCAATATTGGTATTTCTGGCGCCATGAGTGCGACCCGGATCGATCAGGCGATGGCCCGCATCGGCTCCGCGATGGAGCGGATCGATGCCGCGCGCGCCCGGATAGAGGCGAGCAAGGGCGAAGCTCCCGCCTCTCCCGGATCGTCGCGCGTCATGGAACTGGTCAACGCGCATGAAAGATTGCGCGAAGAAGTGGCTGATACGATTGGCGAACTTGATGCCCTGATCGAGGAACTCGAACAGTGAGCCAGGTCAGGATCAAGATCGGCCCGCAAACCTATTCCATCGCCTGCGGCCCCGGCGAAGAAGAACGGGTCGCGCAACTGGGTGCGATGATCGACGCGCAATACGCCAAGCTCGGCACTTCCCGTGCCGCTCTCGAAGCGCAGAACCTCGTTTTTGCCGCACTGTTCATGGCGGACGAATTGGACGAAGCCCGCGCCGCCGCGCGCGATGCCAAGGTCGAAGTCGCCGAACTGCGCCAACAGTTGCAGCAGGCCCGCGACGATGCCGAGAACGCTGTGAAGAAAGCGCAGCAGGACAGCGAGGCAGATCGCGACAAGTCCGGTTCGCGCAAGGCCGAATTGCGGGTTGAGATCGAAACCTTGCGCAAAGCGGAAGAAGCCGCCCGCAAGGAAAACATGAAGCTGAAGGCCGATCTTGCCGAATTGCAGGAACGTTCGCGCCACCAGCACGATCTGTTCGGCGGTCCGGCAGAGGATGCCGCTTTGGCCGAGGCATTGGCGGAAAAGCTCGAAACGCTGGCGCTCCGTGCCGAATCCGCTGCGAGCGCGCTTGAAGGAAGCGCGCCAGCAGCCTAAGTGAAGGATTGGCGGGGCTGCCCGGCACGAGCCACAGAATATCCCTGAGGCTATAAGCAATCCAAGGGAGCTGTCCCTGCCTGAGTTGACGGGTTCATCCCGGCGGCTTGGGTACACGGCGCCCACCTGACGTTTTCGGCGTCAGAGGATTTCCCGGCAACGACCCATGGTGGTCCCGTCATTTTCGTTTTGCGAAGGCGCATCCGTGCCTTCGTTCTCGCTTGACGCGCTGCTTCGCTGTGGGGCGGCCGCGTGGCCTAGCGGCCCTGGCGGGCCGTTTCAAATTCGTCATTGCGAGCGTAACGAAACATTCCATGGACCTGACGCCTGACAAGAGCGACCTCCGCAAACACCTGCGCAAGGCGCGGCGCGAACACGTGGCCGCGCAGCCGCAATCGATCCGTGCGCTCCTGTTTCACCGCCCCCCGGCACCGCTGCTGGCGAAGATCGGGGACGAAGCGGTGATCGGCCTCTATTCAGCGACGCCCGACGAAGCACCCACAGCCGGATACGCCCGCTTTTTCCAGGAAGCGGGGCACACCATTGCCCTTCCCCGTTTCAACGCTGCCGATGCGCCTATGCAGTTTCACCAGCACACCGATCCGCACGGGCAAAGCGATCTAGAAACCGGCCCCTTCGCGATCCGTCAGCCTGTAGGCGACGCGCCGGAAGTGATCCCGGACGTGATCTTCGTACCACTAGTGGGCTTTAGCGAGGATTGTGATCGGCTGGGCCAGGGCGGCGGCCATTATGATCGCTGGCTGGCGGAACATCCGGGCCGGATAGCGATTGGCCTTGCGTGGGATGTGCAGCTGGCTGAGCATCTGCCGGTCGAGCCGCATGATATCCCGCTCGATGCAGTGGTGACCCCGACCCGGCTTTACGGAATGAACTGAGAGAATTCGACTGATGCGTGAAACCCCGACCTGGCGAATCCCCGTGGGAATCATCAGCCTGTTCATCGGCCTCATGATCTACGGTGTGCTGATCGCGGTCTATCTGGCTGACATACTGCGGTACTGGCCGGGGTGGGCGCAGACCATCATCTACGTCTTCCTCGGCCTCGTCTGGCTGTTGCCGCTCAAGCGGTTCCTGATCTGGATGGAAACCGGACACTGGAGCGCGCCCCAAGAACCGGACCCCGAAAAGCGGGGTGACGCCTGAGGCGTCTTTCTTTCAAAAAGAAGGAAAAGGTCCCAAGTGGCGCGAGTGACGGGACTTGAACCCGCGACCCTCGGCGTGACAGGCCGATACTCTAACCAACTGAGCTACACCCGCGCAATTACGCGTCAGCGCCTCTTGGGAGACGCGCAAATAGGGCCGAGTGTCAGACGTGTCAACGGCCCGTTGCGCGAAAAATTGAACTTTATTCCGACAGCAAAAGCACCGGCGTCTCGATCAGCTTTTTGACGTCCTGAATGAAGCTGGCCGCGTCGTATCCGTCGACCACGCGGTGATCGCAACTGATCGAGATGTTCATCAGCTTGCGCTTCTCGATTCGCTCGCCGCCCATGCCGTCAGGCACGAACATCGGACGCTCGATAATGCGATTCGGACCGATGATGGCAACCTCGGGCCGGTTGATCACGGGGGTAGTCGCCACCCCGCCCAGCGGGCCAAGCGAAGTCACCGTAAGTGTCGAACCCGAAAGCTCTTCCGACTTGGCAGAACCATCGCGCGCGGCATTGGCAAGGCGGCCGATCTCATTGGCAAGCTGCCACAGGTTCTTCGCCTGCGCATCGCGGATGACAGGAACCATCAGACCGTTGTCAGTCTGGGTCGCCATGCCGAGGTGCACGCTGCCGTGACGGGTGACGACATTCGCCTCGTCATCATAGCGGGCGTTGATCATCGGATATTGCGGGATCAGCTTGCAGAACGCGGTGATCAGCAGCGGCAGCATCGTGAGCTTCGGCTTTGAACCGCGTGCGCTGTTGAGATCGGCGCGCATCGCTTCCAGCGCGGTGACATCGCATTCCTCGACATAGGTGAAGTGCGGAATGTGACGCTTGGCCGCGCTCATGTTCTGGGCGATTCGCTTGCGAAGGCCGATGACCTTGATCACCTCGTCTTCGCGCGTCCGGCCTGCGGGGTTGAAGCCGCCGCCCGAATTGTAGGCGAGGAACTGGTCGAGATCGCCGTGGCGCACGCGCCCGTCCTCGGCCGGTTTCACTTCGGCAAGGTCGATACCCAGATCGCGGGCGCGCTGGCGCACGGCGGGGCTCGCCAAGACCTTTGCTGCCGGTTCGCTGGGAGCCGGCGGGGGCTCGGGTTGCGGAGCCGGCGCAGGTTCGGGTTCAGGCGTGGGTTGCGGTGCAGGAGCGGGAGTGGGCTCAGGCGCAGCTTCCTCAGCCTTTTCCTCGATCTTGGAAGGCGCTTCTGCTTCGACCGCACCTTCCACTTCGATCACAAGCAGCATCGAGCCGACAGCGATCACATCGCCAACCTCGCCCGCGATTTCCAGCACCTTGCCGTCCACCGGGCTTTCGATGTCGATCGTCGCCTTGTCGGTCATCACGTCGACCAGATGCTGGTCTTCGGAAACCGTGTCACCGACCTTGACGTGCCATTCGACGATCTCCGCCTCGGCCACGCCTTCGCCCACATCGGGCATGTTGAAAGTGAACTTCGCCATTGCGCTTTAGTCCTTGAGGATCTTGTCGATGGCCTCGCCGATGCGGACAGGGCCGGGGAAATAGGCCCATTCGAGGCTGTGGGGATAGGGTGTGTCGAAGCCGGTGACGCGTTCGACCGGGGCTTCGAGATGGTAGAAGCAACGTTCCGTCACCAGTGCTGAAAGTTCCGCGCCAAATCCGCTGGTGCGGGTCGCCTCATGCACGATCAGGCAGCGCCCGGTCTTTTTCACCGAAGCCTCGATAGCTTCAATATCGAGCGGAACCAGCGTGCGCAGGTCGAGGATTTCGGCGTCGACACCCTTCTCGCGGCACACGCTTTCGGCGACATGCACCATCGTGCCATAGGCCAGGATCGTCAGCGCCTCGCCCTCGCGAACGGTGCGCGCCTTGCCGAGCGGGATCTTGTAGTATCCTTCGGGCACAATGCTGGCATCATGCTTCTTCCACGGCTCCACCGGCTTGTCGTAATAGCCCGAAAACGGCCCGTTATAGATCCGCTTGGGTTCGAAGAAGATCACCGGATCATTGTCTTCGATACAGCTGATCAGCAGCCCCTTGGCGTCATAGGGCGTGGACGGGATCACCGTTTTCAGGCCCGAGACATGGGTGAAGATCGATTCCGGCGATTGCGAGTGCGTCTGCCCGCCGAAAATGCCCCCGCCAAAGGGCGAACGAACCGTCATCGGCGCGATATATTCGGTGGCCGAGCGATAACGCAGGCGCGCAGCTTCGGAAATCAGCTGGTCCAGGCCGGGATAGATGTAATCGGCGAACTGGATTTCCGGCACCGGGCGCAGGCCATAGGCCCCCATCCCCACCGCGACGCCGATGATGCCGCATTCGGAAATCGGCGTGTCGAACACGCGGGTCTTCCCGTGCTTTTCCTGAAGGCCCGCAGTGCAGCGGAACACGCCGCCGAAATAGCCGACATCCTCACCCATCACGATCACGTCGGGATCGCGGGTGAGCATGATGTCGAGCGCTTCGTTGATCGCCTCGATCATGTTGATGCGGCGTTCGGCGGTGGCTTCGACGGCCGCCTGTGTGTTTGCTTCGGCGCTCATTTGCCAGCCTCGTCCATCGGGTGGTGATCAGGCCATTTGATCTGGCGTTCACGCGTGGCCTGCTGCGCCTGTTCCTTGAGGTGCCAGGGCAATTCCTCGAACACGTCTTCGAACATGGTGTGGAACGGATGGTGCAGGCCGTGGCCCAGAATGCCGTTCTTTTCGGCTTCCTTGGTGGTAGCCTTGACCCGTTCAGCGCATTCAAGGTCCATCGCCGCGTGGCGCTCCTCGTCCCATTCGCCGATGGCGATCAGGTGCTTTTTCAGGCGCATGATCGGATCGCCCAGCGGCCATTCCTCACGCTCCTGCGCGCTGCGGTAGCCACTCGGATCGTCGGAGGTGGAGTGCCCTTCCGCGCGATAGGTGAAGTATTCGATCAGCGTCGGACCCTTGTTGGCGCGGGCGCGGTTCGCTGCCCATGCCTGCGCGGCATAACAGGCCAGCGCATCATTGCCGTCGACGCGCAGCCCCGCGAGGCCGTAACCCAAAGCGCGGGCGGCAAAGGTGGTGCGTTCGGCCCCGGCAAAACCGGAAAAGCTCGAAATCGCCCACTGGTTGTTGATCACATTGAGGATCACCGGCGCGTTGTAGACGGTCGCAAAGGTGCAGGCGGAATGGAAATCGCCTTCCGCCGTGGAGCCCTCACCCACCCATGTCGCAGCAATGCGGCTGTCGCCCTTGATCGCGCTCGCCATCGCCCAGCCCACGGCCTGCGGCGTTTGGGTCGCAAGGTTGCCCGAAATGCTGAAGAAGCTGTGCTCACGACTCGAATACATGATCGGCAGCTGGCGGCCTTTCAGCTTGTCGCCCTTGTTCGAATAGATCTGGTTGATCATTTCGATCAGCGGGTAACCGCGCGCGATCAGGATGCCCTGCTGACGATAGGACGGGAACACCATGTCGTCGCTGGCCAGCGCCATCGACGCGGCAACGCTGGTCGCCTCTTCGCCGGTGCACTTCATGTAGAAACTGGTCTTGCCCTGCCGCTGGCCGCGGAACATGCGTTCGTCAAACGCGCGCACCAGAGCCATGTGGCCCAGCATGGTGCGCAAGGTTTCAGGATCAAGCTTCGGGTCCCAGGGGCCGTGCGCATTGTCGTCTTCGCCCAGAACGCGGATCAGGCCATAGGCGAGATCCTTCATCTCATCAGGTTTGGCGCCTTCGTCAGGGCGCGGCTGCGCACCTGCTTCGCCAATGTCGACATCGGAGAAATCGACCGGGTCGCCGGGACGCGAACGCGGCTCCGGCACGTGCAGCGCAAGCGCGGGGCGATTGTCGCCGGACGGGGGTGTTGTGGAGGCCGGATCGGCCATAGGCTTGCTCTCCCAAGAGTGCTCTTGGACACTCGCCTATGTCAGCCGATGTGGAGCGGTCAAGGACGCGCAATCACACCGCAACAGGAGCCTTGATCGGGGGCAGCGGCGCGTAATCATGCACCACGAAATCCTCGATTTGGTAATCGAAAATTGTTTCGGGCTTTCGCGTGATTTCCAGAGTGGGCAACCCCTGCGGCGCGCGAGTCAGCTGTTCGTCGATCAGATGGGCGTGGTTGAGATAGAGGTGCACATCGCCCCCCATCCACACCAGTTCGCCCGGCTCATGCCCCGTTTGCTGCGCCATCATCCGGGTGAGCAGCGCGGCAGACCACAGGTTGAACGGCAGTCCCAGCGCGACATCGCAGCTGCGCTGATAGAGCATGCAGTTCAGGCGATTTCCGGCGACGTGGAACTGATAGGTCTTGTGGCACGGCGGCAGCGCCATCCGGTCCAGTTCGGCGACGTTCCAGCCTTCGATGATGTGGCGGCGGCTGCCGGGATTGGTGCGCAGGCTCTCGACCACTTCGGCGACCTGATTGATGCCCGGCCCCTTTTCGTACAGCCCGTCCTTGCGATAGCGAAATGTCGGCCAGTCGACCCATTGCTTGCCATAGACCGGCCCCAGATCGCCCCAGCGCGCGGCGAAAGTTTCGTCATCGGCAATCCGCTGCACGAAATCGTCAAGGCTGATCGCATCGCCCGTTTCGCGCACATATTTCGCGTGGGGCCATTCGTTCCATATTTTCACCCCCTGCAGCACAAGCGGGCGGATATTGGTTTCGCCGGTGAGGAACCACAGCATCTCGCGCGTGGCGGTTTTCCAGTAGACGCGCTTCGTCGTCAGCAGCGGCATCGCCCCGCCGGCAAGGTCAAACCGCAGCATCGCCCCGGCAATCGAACGGGTGCCCACACCGGTGCGATCGACGCGTTCGCTGCCGCCGGTCCATATCTGGCGCATGAGATCGAGATATTGCTGTTCGGGGTGCGGATTCGCGGGCGTAGGCATGCGAAGTTTATAGGGTGCAAATGCATGCTTGCCACCCGCGCTATCCACACCTATAGCGCCCGCCTTGCCTCGATCCGCGTGGTGCGAATCTGCGTGGAATCGATTGGGTCGGGGAGTAGCTCAGCCTGGTAGAGCACTGTCTTCGGGAGGCAGGGGCCGGAGGTTCGAATCCTCTCTCCCCGACCAGCAAAAAGGGCCGCGAGTGGTTATCCACCCGCGGCCCTTTTGATTCAAGTCAGCCGATCACCACAGCCAGACGTAAAGCCCGATCAGTGTGGCGACAGTCATTGCGGCCAGCGTATTGAACAGCGTGCTGGTCGCAAAACCGATGTCGCTCAGCTTGACGGTGCGTTCCTCTTCAGGAGCCGTCGTCATGCGCGACACCACCATCGCTGCGATCAGGGCCAGCACAAAGACGCCCCAGATGCGGATGATGAACGGTACATCGGGCATACCGAATTTCAGCAGCACGTTGACCGCCAGCGATCCGAGCAGCGCGGTGAAGGCGCCAGCGGCATTCGCACGCTTGTCAAAAAAGCCAAGCAGAAACACCACGACGATACCCGGAGCGATGAAGCCGGTGTATTCCTGCACCGTCTGGAACCCGCTTTCGAACCCGCCGATAAACGGACGGGCCAGAACCAGCGCGATTGCCATGGCGGTGAAGGCGGCGATGCGGCCCACCGTCACGTAATGCTGTTCGGGCTTGTCAGGCTTGGCCGCCTTGTACAGGTCCATGGTGAAGATCGTCGAGATCGAGTTCATCATCGACGCCAGCGACGAAACCACCGCCGCGATCAGAGCCGCGAACACGAGGCCCCGCAGACCGGCAGGAGCGAACGCCATCAGTTCGCCATAGGTGCGGTCCGATTTCTCAGCCAGAGCCGCTCCGTCAAGCACGCCCTGCTGCGCAAGGATCACCGCCGCGATCCCCGGCACCACCACGATGAACGGCACCAGGATCTTCAGGAAGGCGGCAAAGGCGAGACCCTTTTGCGCTTCGCCCAGATTCTCGGCACCCAGCGCGCGCTGAATGATGTACTGGTTGAAGCCCCAATAGCTGAAGTGCAGCACCCACAGACCGCCCAGCAGCGTCCAGATCCCCGGAAGGTCCGAATAGGCCGGATGATCGGGTTCAAGGATCATCTCGAAGTGGCCCGGCATTTCCTGCAGCAGATAGCCAAAGCCCGCCACCGCACCGTCCGCCGGCAGCGCGTCAAGCGCGAACCAGGTGATCGCCAGACCGCCAAGGATCAGGATCACGACCTGAATGATGTCGGTCAGCGCCACGGCCTTCAGACCGCCATAGATCGAATAGAGCGCGGCAAACGCGGCCAGCGCCATCATCGACGACATGACGCCCCACCCCGTCAGCGACTGCACGGCAAGCCCGCCCAGCCACAGCACCGTGGTAAGGTTTACCGCAGTGTAAAGCGCGACCCAGAACACGCTCATGAGGTTCTTCACCCCGTCACCATACCGCTGCATCAGGAACTGCGGCATGGTGTAGATCTTGCGTTTCAGGAAGATCGGCAGGAAGTATTTGGCAACGATGATCAGGACGATGGCCGCCTGCCATTCATAAGCCGCAATCGCGACCCCGACGGCAAACCCTTGCCCCGACTGGCCGATGATCTGTTCCGCGGAAATGTTCGACGCGATAAGCGAAGCGCCAATCGCCCACCACGGCAGCGCCCGTCCGGCGAGGAAGTAGTCCTCGGTATTCTTGTCATGACCTGCCGGTTCACGACTGACGAACAGCGCGATCCCCAGCAGCGCGAGCGCGTAGCCCGCGATAATTATGATATCTATTGTCTCCAGCGTCATCGGCCGATCCCCTCTCCTCGCGCGAGATTGTTTGCCCTCGCGTCGTATTCCCCCGATTTCAAATGACTAGCACACAAGCCGGCGGCTCCAATGAGACCCCGCCGACTTATGCGCCATCATCATTCAAACTGTTCCGTTCAAAACGAACATTGCGTGCCGGCGGGCAGTTCGCGGCGCGAAATCTCAACCACCGACAGTTCCAGCGGAGCGTCTGTCGCGATCGTCAGGCTGTCGCCCAGCGAACCCAGACACGCCTGCGTCAGCACCATTTCGCGCCAGCCCTTGCCCGCAGCGATTGTCAGTTGCGGGCTGACCGAAACCGGTTCGCCGCCGCTGGAAATCGTCACCTGGCCCGCAGGAGCCTGAGGCAGGTTGTAGCTGATAACGAACGCGCCCTCGCCCGATCCGTTCAGCGTCAAGCTGCCGCCCGGTCCGAAGGTGATGCTGCGTGCGTCTTCCTGGCGATCCTTGTCGATCCCGCGGGCGACGATGCCATCGCCCTGGCCGCGCAGATTGGGCAGGTCGCTGCCTCCGGCCATAGCCGAAACGCCAGCAGCCAGACGCCCGTTGGCATACCATTCCGAACCGGCGGAAAGGCTCAGGAAACCGCAATCCTCGCTCAACCTGCCAAGCGCGCTGTGATCATCAAGAGCGCGGCCGTATCCCATAGCGAACAACGCGCCGTCGGGGCCGTTAAGCGGCATTCCTTCGCAGCTTGCCGGCCAGCTGAAAGACAGCTTGCCCGTGGCGGGAACGGCGCCGAACAGCACATCGGCCACACCCGCGCCCTCACTGCCCGGAAGCCACGAGGCAACAAACGCGTCGGAAGCGTTCAGTTCGCGGTTCATCCAAAGCGGGCGGCCCGAAAGGAAGACAGAGACAGTCGGAATGCCTTGCGCCTTGAACTTGCGCAGCAGTTCGAGCCCTTCTTCGTCGCCGAAAACCATGTTTTTGCGGTCACCGGCAAATTCGGCATAGGGTTGTTCACCGAACACGACGATGGCGACATCGGGACGCTGTTCGAAAGAACCATCCACCGAAAGTGTCGCCGAACCGCCGCTTTCAACAGCAGCCTCTTCGATACCGGCCCAGATCGATGTCGCGCCGGGGAAGTAATCATTGGTGAGTTCGCGCCCGCCCTGCCAGGTCAGCGTCCAGCCCCCGGCAGCCTGCGCGATGCTGTCTGCCGCTTCGCCTGCGACAAGGATGTTCGCGCCCGATTTGATCGGCAGCACGCCTTCGTTCTTGAGGATCACCTGCGACTTGGCGACCGCTTCGCGTGCAATCGCTCGGTGCGATGCCTGACCCAGCTTTTCATACTCGCCAGCGTTGGGGCGTGCAGATGGCTTTTGCGCATCAGGGCCGAGCAGCCCGGCGCGCATCTTCACGCGCAGGATGCGGGTGACAGCTTCGTCCACGCGCGCTTCGGGAATGGTGCCGTCGCGCACCTGTGCCAGAAGCGATTCATAGAGCGCCACCGCATCATCGGGCACCATGTAGATGTCGAGGCCCGCCAGCAGCGACTGCGGGCAATCCGAAACGGTGCACCCGGCAATCTGCCCGTGCGCGTTCCAGTCACCCACGACCAGCCCGTCAAAGCCCATTTCGCCGCGCAGCACATCCGTCAACAGGTCGCGATTGCCGTGCATCTTGATGCCGTTGATCGAGTTGAAGCTGGCCATGATCGTTTCGACCCCGGCGGCAATCGCCATCGGATACGGCACCGCATGGATCGCCATCAGCTCTTCGATATCGCCGTTCACATCGCCCTGATCGACACCCTGATCGGTTCCGCCATCGGCAAAGAAGTGCTTGGCCGTCGCGATCACGCGGCCTTGTGCGAGGAAGTCTGCGTCACCCGGCTTGCCCTGCAACCCTTCGATCAGCGCCGCGCCCATTTGTCCGGTCAGCACCGGGTCTTCGCTATAGCTTTCGTAGGTCCGGCCCCAGCGATCGTCGCGCGCGACAGCCACAGTGGGGGAGAAGTTCCAGTCGATGCCGGTAACCTCGATCTCAACCGCAGTTGCCGCGCCAATCTGGCGCACGATATCGGGATCGCGGGTGGCACCCAGCCCGATATTGTGCGGGAAGATCGTCGCATTCATCACATTCGTGTGACCGTGCACCGCGTCTGTGCCCCACATGGTCGGAATGATCGGCTCGCCATTGGGCAGAGGCGCGGTCGATGCGTCCCACATCTCGTCCGCAAGCCGCAGCCATTCGGAAGCAGGCGCAAATTCGTCGCCATAGGGGCCGCCGTTGCCGCCGTTGAGATAGCTGCCCCAGCGATACTTGCGCATTTCCTCCGGCGTGACGGAATTGATCTGCGGCTGGATAAGCTGGGCAATCTTGCGCTCCAGGCTCATGCGCGAAACGATATCCGCGATGCGGGCTTCGCTGTCAGCTTCAACAGAGGTGGAAGCGGCCACAGCCACAGGTGTTGAACTGGCCGATTGCAGGCTTCCTTCGCTGCAACCGGAAACGGCAAGCGCCATGACGGCGCTGGCGAGCACCAGACGTGCTTTACTACGCATTTTCAGAGAGTCCCTCCCAAAGACCTTTGCTCTCTTATCCCAAATGAGAACGTTATCAATATACTACAAATCGCGCCTTTGAATGCAAGCTTTGCGGTGTCAGCGGCGCACAGGAATGGTGAAAAGCAGCGCTCCGGCGATCCCGGCCAACAGCGCAAAAAGCAGGAAAAGTCCTGTGAATCCAAAGCCCGGCACCAGAGTCAGGGTGAACCAGGGCATCACAATCGATGGCAGCGTATTGGTGAGATTGAATACGCCGAGATCACGCCCACGGTGCCTTGGCTGCGGCAAAACGCGCAAGGTCTGCGCGGTGTGCAGCGAAAGGAACACCGATGCGGCGATTGAAAACACCACATATCCCGCAATCGCAACATCCAGTTCGCGCGCAAATGCCATCAGAACCAACCCCGTGGTGATCACAAGAGCACAGATCGCCAGCGGAATGATCGGGCGTTCGCGCCGGTCCGACCAGCGGCCCAGCAACAGCGCGAGCGGAACCGATATGATCAGCACCATGCTGAAGATGTTGGCGGCGGTGTTTTCGTGAAAATCCTCTGCCAGCGAGCGCAGCCAGAACAAAAGAAAGGCGAACAGGCCCGCTTCGGCGATCTGCACAAGGAAACGCGCAGCCCACATCCGGGCAAAGGTGGCACGATCCTTGACGATCCTTGTATCCTCTTGTGTTGGGGGCGCCTCCTCCATCAGTTCCGGACGCACCCTTTTTCTTGCCGCGAGCGCCGCGGGCAGCACGCAAAGCGTCACCAGCAGAATGACGGTGAGCAACCGGTTCTGCGGATCGACTACGTGTTCGGAAGTCACCAGCGATCCAGCAACAGCGCCCATCGCAGGCGCCAGTGCCAATGCGCCACCCAGCACGCCTTTTTGACTGTCCGGAAAGCAATCCCCCGCCAGCGCCAGCAACGGAGCCAACATCATGTTGAGCCCCACCTGCCAAAGCATGACAAGGATCACCAGTTCGGTAAGGCTGCTGGCGTGTCCAATAGCGATCAGCAGCGCGCTGGAACTGGCTAGCCCCAGCAGGATCCACGGAGCGCGTGTTCTTGTCCTGTCGCTCAAGATGCCGAAGGCGATGTTGGCGAGGCTGGCGACAAGCGCACCGAAGAACGTCACCCGCGCAAGAGCGGGCACGTCCGCCGTCCCCATCAGAGCAGTGATCTTGAGCGGTAACAGGACCGTCAGGAACGGCACATAGGCAATTGCTCCTCCCCCCGCGGCCAAAGCGAAGAGGGCAAGGTACCAGATCGGCTGGCGATTTTCGGGACTGTCGATTGCCTGCAACCCCGCGCTCAGTCAGCCTTTGGCGCCGGACCGATCGAAGCCCGTTCGACGAGGCTAGCAGGAACATCAATCACACCGCCCTTGTATGGCTTATCCTTTAGCGTGATGAGTTTTTCCACCGCTGCCGAAACTGTCTTTGCGATCGGCTGATCGATTGCCGTCAACGGCGGCTGCGAAAAACGGATGATCGGCGTGTTGTCGAACGAGATGATCGAAAGATCGCGCGGGACATGCATCCCCCGGTCGCGCGCCACTTCAAGCGCAGCCAGTGTCATCTGGTCGTTGCTGCCGATGATCGCGGTAATGCCGGGATTACGATCAAGCAGCGCACGGGCCGCCTTTGTCCCGGACTCATAACCAAAATCTCCGCGCTCGCTCAGCCCGTCAGCGTTCAAGCCATGCTCTTCCATAGCCCGCCGCCAACCATCGACACGCCATCCGCTGAGGCTGTAATCGCGTGGACCGGCAATGATGCCGATGGTGCGATGGCCAAGCTCGATAAGGCGCGACGTGGCCTGATGGGCGGCTTCCTCATCGCCCATGGTCAACGGAATGCCCGGCCCATCCTCGGTCGACCCGATCCGGGCGAAAGGAATTCCCCGCCGCTCCAGCAGATCGGTGATCAGGCGGTTTTCCGAGTGAGGCGGGGTCAGGATCACCCCATCAGGCTGAAGCGCCGAAATCGTGCCGTCCAGCTCGCGCTCGACATGGTCCATATGCGTGTCGACCAGTTCGACCATCATGCGATAGCCATGCTTCGAACAGGTCAGGATCCCGCCGAGCAGCATCTGGTCGACCCAGTCGGTGCCCTGCCTCTCGCGCCAGTCGGCCAGCGTTCGTTCGCGATCGTTGATGGCGAGGATGATGTAGGATCGCGATCCGCTCATCCGCTGGGCGGCAAGCGATGGCACATAGCCCAGGCGATCAATTGATGCCTGCACCTTGTCGCGCATCTGCGGACGGACATTCGGCCCGTCATTGATGACGCGGCTGACAGTTTGCAGCGAAACCCCTGCATCTTCCGCCACATCGCGGATTGTCACCGATTTGTTTCGACCCCGTGCCATGTCCCGTTCGCCGTCAATTCAGACCGGTTGCACTGCGTCCCTTCAGCGCAAACCAGCTCCCCCCTTATCCCGATATCCCGATTATTGGCAAAGGCCGATGCAGGCAATCACCCGCTTCGTTTTGGGATATCGATTTGTGCCACAGCCGATGGCGTCGTGCCATCGGGTTGGCAACCAAGAAAGGGGAATCTTGCCCCCTCAAGCAAGATTCCCCTTTGCACCCTACCCAGTTACTGGGCCCGATTGCTCGGACGGCTTCGACTGATCCCCTTAGAAGTCGAAGCGCGCAAGGAAGGTGTAGCGCCGGTCGTTGCGGAAGGCCGAACGTGTGATCCGGGTTCCGTCAAAGTCGACGACCTGGCTCGTCACGGTCACTTCGTCGAGCAGGTTCACGCCCTGCACGCCCAGCTTCAGGTAATCGGTGACCGAGAAGAAGATCGACGCGTCAAGCTGACCGGTCGATTCCTGCCAGATCGGCGAGAACGGGAAGATGTCGTCGCGCGGAGTGATCAGGAAGTCCGAACGCCAGTTGTAGGCTGCGCGCATCGACAGCGGTCCCTTTTCATAGAAGACCGTGGCGTTGACCGTGTGCTCGGAAATCCCGGCAAGCGGCTGCGATGAAGCGAACAGGCTGGTGTTGCCCGCCAGATCGGAGTTCGAGAATTGACCACCATCAATGTAGGTGTAAGTCCCCGCGAACCCGAGGCCGTCAAGCGGCGAAGGCAGGAAGTCGTAAGTCTGCTGATAGCCGATTTCGACGCCCTTGAGCGTGCCGCCATTGGCATTGACTGGGCCGTTGACTTCGACCGGGACAACCAGATTGCCGCTCGGCGCGATGAAATCGACCGTATCGACACCCGAGTTCACGATCCCCTGAATGTCCTTGAGGAAGCCAGAGACCGTGATCGAGCCGACATCGTCGAAATACCATTCGACCGAGAGATCGTAGTTCCAGGATTCAACCGGGCGGATGTTGCGGTTGCCGGTGAAGAGCTGGAACAACGGACCGGTTTCCAGCGTGCCTTCGGCGCGCAGGTCGTTGGTGTTGTCACCGATTGCACCCCCTGAACGGAAGAGCTGCAAGTCAGGCCGCGAAATGCCCTTCGAAACGGCAGCACGGAACAGCAGCCCGCCGCCGACATCAAGCCGTGCGTTGAAGCTGGGCAGCCAGTGATCGAAGGTGATCGCGCGATCATCAAGCACCAGATCGCCGGTGAAGGCCGCAGCGAATTCCGCCTTGCGGGCATCCGACAGGCCGCAGAAGCCCGGCAGGGTCTGCCCCGGAGGCGTACGACCGCAGGAAGCGTTAAGCTCCGACACTTCGACAATACCGTTACCGTTGCCCTGACCGTTGGTGACGCTGGGGTCATCAAAGCCGAACGGGCTCGGGAAACCGATCAGACCGCCGGTGCGAACCTTGGTTTCGACGAAACGTACGCCGAAGTTGCCTTCGAGGTTCCAGCCATTGTCGAAATCCGTGCCGTAGTCGATGCGGGCATAGGCTGCCTTGGTGACTTCGGTGACATCCGAAACTTCAGGCGGGCAGAACGGATCGCAAGCCGTGGTGTTGCCGGCGATATCGGTGAAGAAACGACCCTGAACGCCGAAGAACGGGTTCGGTGTTTGTGAGAAGATGTTCAGCTCGCGCGCCTGATTGGCGGTTTCGCCCGAGAGGTATTCACCCAGGAAGTCATCGCCGCCGTAGAAGAACGCGCCACCGCCCGCGATCGGGGTCGGCGCATTGCCGCGCTGGAACCCGTCTGCGAAGGGTGACCGGAAGTTCGAGAAGCCAGGGAATTCATCAACATAGGCACCGCCTGCGATCGCAAATTCCTGACCCGGAAGGCCGGTGAAGAAACGACCCGGCTGGAAACCGCCGGTAGCAGCACAGCCCGGACCCGCGTTCCACGGAGCGCAGCCTGCACGGCCAGCCCAAGGAGCCGAAAGGTTGCCCCAGGTGCTGAAATTGGTGTCACGGGTGATCCGGTCACGCTCGGCCCAGCGAGCACCGAAGCGGGCGCTCTTGAAGAAGCCGGTGTCGCTGATGTCGTATTCGGCATCGAAGCGCGCGCTTTCCAGTTGACCTTCGTTGCGGGCGAGCGAGTCGAGCAGGAACCAGTAATAGGTGTTCTGGCCGCTGGTGAAGTAATCGCTCGGAGCCCCCGGAGGCGCGAGGAATTCGACCTGCGGAGTCTCGCCGGAAGCATCAATGGCAATGTTCGCCCAGCTGCTCATCACGCCGATGATCGAGTCCTGACGCAGGTCGGATTCGATCCGCTGCGCTTCGAAGTTTACGCGGAAGCGATCGGTGACTTCCCAATCAATGTCGATCGAGAAATCTTGCGTGGTTGCAAGCGTATCACGCTGGAAACGCAGCGATTCGAGCGGAATACCGCCGCGACCGAACGGGTTGGCGTAGGCATCGCCGATGCGCTGGCTGAGAATGCCGCGCTGGAAAATGCCGTTTTCGTCGAATTCCCAGGTCGTGCCAGCAGCCGGGACCGGGAACAGCGCATCATCATTGACGAGCGCGAGCAGCGCAGCTTCGTCAGTGGCGAAGCTCGTTTCCGAACGCAGCCATTCAAAGGTGACGAGGAAATCGCGGTTCGGGCTTTCGTACTGGACGACAGCGTTGAACGCTTCACGATCACGCTCGAGTCCGGTCGTGCGGACACCCGCACCCTTCGGCGCAATGACTGTGCCCGGAGGTGGGAAGTTCGACGAATCGAAGCCGGTGGGATCTCCGACGCCGCCCGAGCTCACCGAAGTCGTGCGGAAGCACGGACCGTCCAGAGTGTCTGCGCGATAGCAAGGGTCAGTCAGCTGCGACGCATCGGTGCGGCTGATCAGTTCCGAACGGGCATAGCCAAACTGGAGACCGATCGAACCGCCTTCATTTTCGAAGGTGGTCGAACCGAGAACCGAGAAGCCCGGCGAGGTTTCTTCAGCGAGGTCACCAACGTTGGCTTCGATCGTGCCCGACAGGCGGGTGCCGCGATTGTCGAGCGGCTTGCGAGTGACGAGATTGACGGTACCGGCGATGCCGCCGTCGACCATGTCAGCCGTGACGTTCTTGAACACTTCGACGCGGCCGAGCAGTTCGGGCGAAACGTCGTTGAAGCTGAGGACAACACCGTTGGAAGCCGAGAAGATGTCACGACCATTCAGTTCGGAACGGACAAACGGCAGACCACGGATGATGACGCCGGTGCCTTCGACCGAGAAACGGTCAGGGTCGGAAGTCTTTTCGAAACGGCCGATGTTGACGCCGGGGATACGCTGCAGCGTTTCGGCAACCGAACGGTCAGGCAGTGCGCCGATGTCCTCTGCGGTCACCGCATCGACGAAGGTGTCTGCGTCACGCTTGATGTTCTGGGCGTTTTCCAGCGAGGCGCGGAAACCGCTGACGACGATCTCATTGCTGGCCTCAGCAACTTCGGTGACGTCCTCACCTTCGTCTGCATCCTGCGCATAGGCAGGACCGGCGATTGCCATGGACATCGCCAAACCCGAAGCGGTGGTGAGTGCAAAAAGACGCCGCGAAGGCGCAGTACGACTGGTATTCATGGATTGAATTCCCCTCCCAAGATCCCCTGGCGGCGTTCTTGCCGTCCGTGTTGGAAGTCTGGTAGCAACATTTGTGAGCGTTCTCAAGACTTGCAATATTAGGTTCACATTGCATTGTGGCATACAAGTCACAGAGGCGCGGGTGGAGAGGATGCGCGGGGGCTGTTAAAGCGGCCTGCGGGATAGAGGAAATCATGGCAATTCAACAAATAATCATCGTCGGTGGAGGCACCGCAGGCTGGATGGCAGCAGCGGCCCTGTCGCGACTCAAGACCAACCGCGATCTGGGGATTACGCTGATCGAATCGGAACAGATCGGCACTGTCGGCGTGGGCGAGGCAACCATTCCGCCTTTCGTGGGCTTCAATGATCTGCTCGGAATCAGCGAGGCGGAAATGCTCGCCGAAGTGGGCGGCACGTTCAAACTGGGCATCCAGTTCGAAAACTGGGGGAAGCGCGGCGACAGCTACATCCACCCGTTCGGCGCTTATGGCTACACGATGGGCGGTCTTTCCTTCCACCACATCTGGCACAAATTCGCCAAGGACGGGGACAAGCGCCCGATTCAGGTCTTCAACGTAGAAACCATGGCCGCCTATTTCGGCAAGTTCATGCGCAGCGAGGACTATCAGAAGCAGCGCGACGATCTGCCGCCGGTCAACTACGCCTATCACCTCGATGCGGGCCGCTATGCCGCCTACCTGCGCAAATACGCCGAAGCTCGCGGCGTGGTGCGGCAGGAGGGGCGCATCAGCAATGCGAATCTCCACAGCGAAACCGGCTTTGTCACTTCAGTAACGCTGGACGACGGGAGCGAGATTGCGGGCGACCTGTTTATCGATTGCTCGGGTTTCCGGGGGCTGTTGATCGAACAGGCGCTGGAAACCGGGTATGAGGACTGGACCCACTGGTTGCCCTGCAATCGGGCGGTTGCCCTGCCCTGCAAGCGCGAAGATGGCAGTCCACCCCCACCCTTTACCCGCGCCACCGCGCACAGCGCCGGATGGCAATGGCAGGTGCCGCTGCAACACCGCAACGGCAACGGCCACGTCTATTGCAGCAGCTACATGGAAGATCAGGAGGCTCTCGACATCCTGCTCGGCAATATCGCCGGAAAACCGCAGGCCGAACCGAATTTCCTGCGCTTCACCACCGGACGGCGCAAGAAGTTCTGGAACAAGAACGTCGTTGCGCTGGGCCTTGCCGCGGGCTTCATGGAGCCGCTCGAATCGACCTCAATCCACCTTATCAACACCGGGATCGACAAGCTGTTGTCGCTCCTCTCGCTCGACGGGGTGACGCAGGCACAGCAGGACACGTTCAACCGCCTGACCGCGCGTGAGTACGCGCGCATCCGCGATTTCCTGATCCTGCACTATAACGCCACCACGCGCGACGACAGCGACTTCTGGAACTATGTCCGCACCATGGACGTGCCCGATACGCTCACCGAGAAGGTCGAGATATTCAAGGCCAACGGCCAGATCTTCCGCGAGGAAGACGAACTGTTCACCGAGACCAGCTGGGCTGCGGTGTTGATGGGTCAGGGTATCGCGATGACGGGCCACAATCCGATGGCGGATTCGCTCGATATCGCCACCACGCGCCGCGAAATCGACGAGATGGAACAGTCAATCCGCTTCCTAGTGCAGCACATGCCGGGGCATGGCGACTATCTGGCACGCTATTGCCCGGCAAAGGCCGCCTGAGGGGGCTCAACGACACACAGGCGGGGCTGAAAGGTTTTGAGAAAGCCCGAAGCCCCGCTTCACCCGCTTCATTCATGACCGTGCAATAGGCGGGAATTTACGCATCAGGTTTTCGACCGCAAATCTTGATAGCGTTCTCATAAATGTACAACACAGCCTGTCAAAAGGCATGGACTCAATAAACAGATCGGAACCTGGGGAGGATTACGATGAAGACACAAGTCGCAACTCTGGCCGCAGCCGTGCTGCTGGGCACTTCGGCCATCGCTCTTGCACCGCTGGGCGCACAAAACCGCGCCGCGCTCGAAGCGCTTGATGCGCAATTGCCCGGTGATCTCGTCAACGATCCCTCCCGTATCGACTGGCAAAGCTACGGTGCCGATCTCGAAGCGTCCTCGATCGTCGATGAATCGATCCCCGGCGGCGGGGCGGCCCGCCGGTTCGAGGTCAAACGTGCGGCGGAATTCATCTATACAGCGGGTACCAACATCCCGCTGACCGAATCGGTCGATCGCGGCGAAACGGTGACCGTCGGATTCTACGCGCGCACAATCGAAAGCGACGAGCCCGACGGCTACGGCGTTGTGCGCGTGCGGTTTCAGCGCAATGTCGAACCCTATCCCGGCTTTGGCGAACAGACGCTCACCATCGGCAAGGACTGGCAGTGGTACGAAGTAACCGCCACCGCCGAACAGAAATTGCGTTCGGACGACGGGATCATCGCCCTACAATTCGGACGCTCGCGCCAAATCATCGAAATCGGTCAGGCCATCGTCGTCAGCGGCGCCGCCAAGATCGCCGAGACCGGGCCGGTAACCGTGGCGGCGGCCAGCTTCCAAATCCCCGACCTCGAAATGCCCGAAGGGCTCGAAGGGACAGGCACGCTGATCAATGACCCGGGCCAGAATTTCTGGAAGTTCGGCGGCTCCACCGGCAGGCACGAAAGCCGCGAGGAGCGCGAAATCTGGATGATGCGCGCCACCCGCTTTACCGTGGATGATCCGGCATCGAACCTCACCGATCTGGCCGCGACCGTGCCGATCAATCGCACCATCAACGAAGGCGACGATCTGGTGATCGCGATTGCCGCGCGCACCATCAGCGCGTCGACCGAGGACGGGCGCGCCGTTGCCGCATCGCGCATTCAAGGGACTTCGCCGCCGTTTGAAAGCTTTGCCTCAAACCGGTTCCGCATCGGCCCGCAATGGCAGCTGATCAAGATCGAGACGAAGGCTCCGCGCGGTTACGGCGCAGGCGGTGCCGAGCTTGAGCTTTATTTCGGCGGAACCGTCCAGGAAGTCGACCTCGGCCCGGTCTACGTTTTCAAGGTCGAGAAATAGGCAGAGTCAGACAATCGCGTCGGCAATCACGCCCAGCGCGATTGTCAGCAAGCCGAGGCCGGTGGAAAGCTGCACGCGCAGGCTGAAGAAGTCCTTCGCGGCGTATCCCAGCGCGCGGTCCACCAACGGGGAGGCAATTATCAGCGCGCCCAGATACATCAGCGCCGGGCCGGGCCATTCCCACCCGAACGTCCACGGCAGGAACAACGCAACCGCCAGCAGGCTGGGCATGACGGCAATCAGATAGGCCCCCGCCCCGCCCCTGCCCGTGGCGATGGCCTGTCCCCACCACACACCGCCAAGGAAGCTGAAAATCGCAGCCGCATAGGCGAACCCTCCGGCAAGAGCGGTCTAGGCGTAGTCATGACCCATAGCGGCCAGTGCAACGCAGATGATCTGGGGCAGCAGCCCGGCATAGCCGAGCCAGCGCGAAGCGGGAGTAAGGCTGTTTTGTCCGTCCATGCAGGCACAAACCTGCGGGAATCGGGCAAGTTCCCGCCAAGCTTGCGAGCCGGGACAATTTGCGCCAACCCGTGGCCATGAACCTGTTCGATCTTTCCGGCCGCGTCGCGGTCATCACCGGCGGCAATGGCGGCCTTGGACTTGGCATGGCGCGCGGGCTTGTGAAAGCGGGCGCGAATGTCGCGATCTGGGCGCGCAACGAGGCCAAGAACAACGCCGCATTCGAAGAGCTTAGCGAAATCGGCGGCGGTCGCGTTCTCACCCAACTCTGCGATGTCGCTCGGGAATCGGATATCGAAGAGGCAATGCGTGTCACGCTCGACGTGTTCGGCCGCGTGGACATCGCTTTCGCCAATGCCGGAATTTCGGGCGCTGGAACGCGCATTCCCGACATCACCGCCGAAGGATGGGACGCGACCTTTGCAGTCAACACGCGCGGTCCGGCGCTCGTCTACAAGCACGTCTCCCGCCACATGATCGAACGCGCCGAAAACGGCGATGCGGGCGGCAAGTTGATCGTCACATCCTCTGGTCAGTCGATCATGGGGGTCAACAAAAGCTCCGACTATGCCGCGTCCAAGGCGGCGGTGAACGGCCTGACCCGCGGCGCGGCCTTCGAACTGGCGCGCTATGGCATCACCGCCAACGCGCTGCTTTTCGGCTATTACGAAACCGACATCACGGCGAAAGCCAACCCGCGCTTTGCCGAATGGATGTCGCAGCGCATTCCGTTGCGCCGCCCCGGCGATCACGGCGGGCTGGAAGGGCTGGCAGTGTTCTTTGCCTCCCCGCATTCGGATTACATCACCGGGCAATGCCTGCCGGTCGATGGGGGGCTTTCGATCAGCTAGATTTGGCGGAACGGCGGCCCCATATGCCCGTTGTCCCCATACCTCCCTTGCAAACGGACCTCTCATCTTGGCCGAAGACGACATTCCCGATTTCGACGACAAGCCCGCGGACCGATCACGCGAAAAAGCCGTGCCGTCGGGGCGGCTGGCGCGGATCGGCACTTTCGGGCGGCTGGTCGGCGGGGTTGCTGGCGGCATGGCGGCAGAAGGCGCGCGGCGGCTTTCCAGTGGTGAGAGGATTTCAGCTCGCGACCTGATCCTGACGCCGGGCAATGTCCAGCGGCTGACCGACCGCCTGTCGCACCTGCGCGGCGCGGCGATGAAGATGGGGCAGATGATCAGCTTGGATGCAGGCGATTTCCTGCCACCCGAATTGTCGAAAATCCTCGCCACCCTGCGCGATCAGGCGAATTTCATGCCGACGCGGCAACTGGATCAGGTGCTGAAAAGCGAATGGGGGCCGGACTGGCGCAAGCAGTTCCGCTGGTTCAACCCCCGCCCCATCGCCGCCGCCAGCATCGGGCAAGTGCACAAGGCGCTGACCCGCGACGGCGAATTGCTGGCGATCAAGGTGCAGTATCCCGGCGTTGCCAAGAGCATCGACAGCGATGTCGACAATGTGATGACGCTGCTGAAAGTCGCCGGTTTCGCTCCGCCGGAACTGGAGATCGAGAAATTGCTCGCTGCGGCCAAGCAGCAGCTTCACGAAGAAGCCGATTACCAGCGCGAAGGCGCGCAGATGGAGATGTACCGGCAGCGGCTGGAGGGCGTGGAAGGCTTCGTCGTCCCGCGCCTGCACGCTGGCCTGACGCGCGGCTCGATCCTCGCCATGAGTTTCGAGGAAGGCGTGAGCATCGAAGAGCTTGAGAACGAGAGCCCCGAGCGCCGAAATGCGACGATGGAGCGGCTGATGCGACTGGTGGCGCGCGAATTGTTCGATTTCGGGGTGATGCAGACCGATCCCAACTTCGCCAATTTCCGCTTCCGCCCTTCGACCGGGGAAATCGTGCTGCTCGACTTCGGTGCCTGCCGCGATGTCGATCCCGATGTGTCGAACGGCTATCGCAAGATGTTGCGAGCGGGCCTCAACGGCAATCGCGACGAAGTGCTGGCGGCGACCATCGAATCCGGCTTCATGATGCCGATTGTCGCGGAAAAGCACCCGGAGCGGGTGAACCGCATGATCGACATCGTCATCAACGAAATGCGCGAGGACAAACCCTTCGACTTTGGCGACCGCGCCTTTGTCCCGCTGCTGCGCGAAGAAGGCATGGAAATCGCCAAGGACAAGGACACCTGGGCCTTCCCGCCGATCGAAACGCTGTTCGTCCAGCGCAAGGTATCGGGCACCGCGCTGCTCGGCGCGCGGCTCAAGGCCAAGGTCAATATCCGCCGCCTGACGGAGGAGGTGCTGGCATCGACCAAGCCCCTCCCCGCCAAGGCTGCCTGATCACTCGCCCTGTTCGGCCAGTTGCGCCGCGATCCAGCGATCGACGTGCTCTTCAAGCACGGACAGTGGAATGGCGCCGTTTTCCAGCACGGTATCGTGGAAATCGCGCAGCGAGAAATTCGCGCCCAACGCTTCCTCTGCGCGGGTACGCAGTTCGCGGATCTTCAATTCGCCCACCTTGTAAGCCAGCGCCTGACCCGGCCAGGTCATGTAACGATTGACCTCCGCATCGATATTGGCCGCCGACAGCGCGGTGTTCTCGGTCATGAAATCGACCGCCTGCTGCTTGCTCCAGCCCTTTGAATGCAGCCCGGTGTCGACCACCAGTCGGGTCGCGCGCCACATTTCATAGCTGAGCCGCCCCATCTGCTTGGCCGGGGTGTCATATAGACCCATCTCGATCCCGAGCCGCTCCGAATAGAGGCCCCAGCCTTCGACAAAGGCGGTGAAGAAGGTGCCGTTGGCGCGCAGCGGGTGAATGTCGAGTTCTTGTTGCAGAGCGATCTGGAGATGGTGGCCGGGCGCCGCTTCGTGCACGCCCAGCGCGGGAAGCTCCCACAGAGGCCGCTGGTCCAGTTCGGTCATGTTGAGCCGGTAAATCCCCGCCTGCCCGTTTTCGAGCGAACCCGGCTCGTAATAGGCAGTGGTGTTGCCCGGCGCGACGGCGGCAGGCATCGGTAGTACGGTGTAGGGCTGACGCGGCAAGCGACCGAACAGCTGCGGCAGGAACCCGTCGATATGCTTTGCCAGCGCCTGCGTATAACGCAGGTACTCGTCCTCGTTGGTCATGTAATATTGTGGATCGGTGCGCAGGTGCTCGATGAAGGCCTCTCGCGTGTCGAACCCGGCCTCTGCCGCGACCGTTTCCATTTCTGCCCGGATGCGCGCGACTTCGGACAGGCCGAGATTGTGCACTTCGTCCGGCGTCATGTCGGTGGTGGTGAAGCTCTTGACCCGGTGGGCGTAATATTCGGCCCCGCCCGGCGTCGCCATCACGCCCGGAGTGCCGCTGCGGCAATTGGGCGCGTATTCCTGCGTGTAGAAATCGAGGAACGCCTTGTACCCCGACAACACCCCGCCGCTGATCGCGGTTTCGGCGCGGGCTTTCAGCGAAGTCCAGTCTTCTTCACTCACTGATGCGGGCCGCTCCCCGGCGAAGGGGCGCCAGAGCGGCGATTTCGTGTAATCCTCGACCACGCGCTGACGAATGCCGTTGTCGAAGCCCTGCATCGGCTCGCACGGCTGCGTCAGCCCGCGCGCCACCGCTTCGCGGCTGCGGGCGATGCCATCGGCATTGTAGGCCTCGAACCCTTCGAGCCTCCCGACGTAGCTTTCGTAATCGGCCTGCGTGAACAAGGGCGAGCGATACGGCATGGAATCAAAGCCGTAGAACCAGCCGCCGCGATTGGTGAAAAGGATGTAGCGCGAATGGTCGAAGGCGCTGGCTTCGATCTGGTCTTCGAAGCTGCTTTTGAGCACCGCGTAATCAATCTGGAGATCGACCGGCAGTTGTTCGGCATCAATGCCATTAAGACGGGCGAGGAAAGCCCGCGCTTCGGCGATTTCGCGATCATATGCGGCGAGCGACAGATCGCCCAGCTTCCCGTCACCCCGCCGATCGCCGACGCTGGTCGCCAACATCGGAGAACTGTCGAGCGCCGCCTCCCAGACCTCCTCACGCAGCGCCTCGTAATCCTCAACCGGGCCGGCCAATGCCGGAAATGCGGGAAGGGCCACCAAGGCGAGGCTACAAAGAATGGTACGCATCCGACATTTACTCCAAATTCAGTATGTTACAGCTTGCCTAGAACACAATTCTTGCGGTATTACGCAAACATGTTGCAGGCGTCGACAAACAAACCAGCCGTCCTCTTTGTCTGCCTCGGCAATATTTGCCGTTCGCCCATGGCCGAAGGCGCGCTGAAATCGGCCGCTGCCAAAATCGGCCTGGAAGTCAGCGTCGATTCCGTCGGGACTGCCAATTACCATATCGGACAGGCACCCGATCCGCGGGCGATCGCTGTCGCCCGCGCCCATGGCATCGACATCGGTGGAGTGATCGGGCGCCAGCTGACTGAAATGGACTTCCTCGATTTCACGCATATCTTCGCCCTTGATACCGCGAACATGGCCGGGATCAAGGCGCGCGCTCCGCGACACGGGACGGCCCGCATTGCCTTGCTGCTTGATTCTGTCGAAGGGCGCGAGGGAGAGTCGGTGCCTGATCCATACTATGGCGACACCGAAGAATTCGAGCGGTGCTGGAAAACGATTGACGAAGCCTGTCATGCCCTGGCCCGCACGCTGGCCCGCGATGGTGTGAACGCCCGCTTCTGACAGAAGCCGCGACAACCTATCCACCGCGCAGCAATTGCACACCCCAATCGCGTTCGAACAGATACAGCAGGATACGCGCCGCCTCGCCGCGTGGAGAGGTCAAACCACCATCGCGCTCGATCAGCAGGCGCGCGTCGGCATGGGCTGCGGGCAGCAATTTCTGCACCTGATCCAGATTGGCAATGCGAAACGCTGCCTCCCCCGATTGCCGCGTACCGAGCAATTCGCCGCCGCCGCGCAGTTCGAGGTCTTCTTCGGCGATGCGGAACCCGTCCTGCGTTTCGCGCATCAGCGCCAGCCGCTTCTTGCCGGTTTCGGATAGCTCGCCGCCACGCAACAACAGGCAGACCGATTTCTCGCTGCCCCGCCCCACACGCCCGCGCAACTGGTGCAATTGCGCAAGGCCGAACCGTTCGGCCTGTTCGATCACCATCAGCGTCGCGGATGGAACATCGACCCCGACTTCGATCACCGTGGTCGCGATCAGCAGCTTCGCCCCGCCGCTGGCGAAGCGTTCCATATTGGCGTCCTTCACCTCGGGCCTCAGCTGTCCGTGGACCAGCACCACGTCATCGCCAAACCGCTCCTTCAACGAGGCATAGCGCGCCTCCGCCGCGGCGATATCGGCGACTTCGCTGTCGCGCACCATCGGGCACACCCAATAGGCTTGCTGCCCGGTGGCAAGGTGCCGTTCCACCCCGGCAACCACATCCTCCAGCCGTTCCTGCGCGACGACCCGCGTATCGATCGCCTGCCTGCCCGGCGGCAATTCGTCGAGGCGGCTGACATCCATCTCGCCATATTGCGCCAGCGTCAGGCTGCGCGGGATCGGCGTTGCCGTCATCGCCAAGGTGTGCGGCGCCCGCCTGCCCTTACCCGCCAGCGCCAGCCTTTGCTGCACGCCGAAGCGGTGCTGTTCGTCAATCACGACAAGTCCGAGATCGTGATAGGTGACGCTGTCCTGAAAAATGGCATGCGTGCCGACAAGTATGTCGATCTCGCCATTCACCAGCCCCATCAGCAGCCCTTCGCGCTCGCGCCCCTTCGCACGGCCTGTCAGCAAAGCGATTTCCGCGCCCGTGGGGGCAGCCATCTTGCTCAGCGTCTCGTAATGCTGGCGCGCGAGGATTTCCGTCGGCGCGAGCAAGGCGGCCTGCTTGCCCGCCTCCACCGCGATCAGCATCGCTTCTAGAGCCACCACGGTCTTGCCCGCGCCGACATCGCCCTGCAGCAGCCGCAGCATTGGCGCTTCCTGCTGCATGTCGCCTTCGATTTCCGCGACAGACCGCTTTTGCGCTCCCGTCATCTCGAACGGCAATTGCAGACGGTCGCGCAGCGATCGGTCACCAATCAGCGCCTGCCCCTTGCGCCTGCGCCCCTCCGCCTTGACCAGCAGCAGCGCGAGGCTGTTCGCGAGCAATTCGTCATAGGCCAACCGGTCGCGCGCCTTTTCATTGGCGGATTGGTGCGCCAACTTGATCGCGTCGCGCCATGCGGGCCAACCCTCTCGCTCGAACTGGCCGGGTTCGATCCATTCGGGCAGGTCGGGCAGGCGATCGAGCGATTGCGCGACCAGCCCTGCTACCTTGGGTTGGGTCAGCCCTTCGGAGAGGGCATAGACCGGCTCCACCAGCCGCCCCATATGGGCGGCGCTGTTGTCTTCGACATGATCGGGATGGACGATCTGGAGCATGTCGCCATAGCGATCAAGCCGCCCGGCAACCCAGCGTTTCTCACCCACGGGCAAGGTCTTTTTCGCGGTGTAGGACGCCCGCCCGAAATAGGTCAGCGCGCAGATATTGCCGATATCGTCCTGCGCCAGCACCCGGTACGGCCCGCGCTGGTTGCGCGATGCGCGATGCTCTGTCGGGGTCAGCGCGATAATAACCTGTTCACCCTCCGCCCCTTCGTCGAGATTGGCGATGGCACGCCGGGTAACGAAGCGTTCAGGCAAATGGTATGCGACATCCTTGACCCGCGTAAGGCCGAGCTTCTCAAGCGGCTTCGCCAGCTTCGGCCCGACACCGTCGAGCGTCTGGCTTTCGGCAAAGATCGGATTGAGCACCTCGGGACGCATTATCGCATTCTATACCCGGTTGCACGGCTGGCGCGAGTGTCTTACCTGTCCGCCCATGTCGGATATGCCCACTTTCGAAACCCGTCTCGCCCGCGCCAAATTCCGTGCATGGCATCGGGGCACCCGCGAAGCCGACTACATGATCGGCGGTTTCTTCGATCGCTACCACGCCGAATGGGGCGAAGCCGAAATGGACTGGTTCGAAGACCTGCTGGCCGAAGATGACGTCGACGTGATGGCATGGGGGCTCCAGACGCAACCTGTGCCGGAGCGGTTTCAGGGCGAACTGATCCAGAAGATGCAGAAGCTGGATTACGTCGATATTCCAAGCTAGGGCGCGGTTCTTTTCTGAAAGCGCGGGAACTCTCTGCGCGCCTGCGACCTTTTGACCTGACCATGCCCGATTTGAACCGCATATTGCGCGCCGACGCGCCGTTGACCCTGTCGTCGCTCGCACGCGGCGCGCAGCCGCTGGTCATGGCCGATCTGGCGCGCGCGGCAAAACAGCGAGCCGTCTTCATCGCGCCCGATGATGCCGCGATGCGCAGCGTGGCCGAGGCCGCACGGTTCTTTGCACCCGAAGTCGAAGTGCTCGAATTCCCCGCGTGGGACTGCCTGCCCTACGACCGTGCCAGCCCCGCCCTTTCGATCAGCGCGGCGCGGCTTTCGGCATTGTTCCGGCTCCAGCGTCCGTCCTCGTCCTCGCAATTGCTGGTCACGACGGTCAACGCCGCGCTGCAACGGGTGCTGACGCCGTTCCGCATCCGGGAAAGCGTGCGCGAGTTCAAGCCCGGCACAACCATCGGGCATGACAGCCTCGCCGCGCTGCTGACGCGTCAGGGTTACACCCGTACCGATACAGTGATCGATCACGGCGAATTCGCGGTGCGCGGGTCAATTGTCGACATCTTCCCGTCGTCTCTGGAAGAAGGCCTGCGGCTCGATTTCTTTGGTGACGAGCTGGAAAGCCTGCGCCTGTTCGATCCCTCGACCCAGCGCAGCACCGGGCGGCTCGACGCGCATCTGCTGCTCCCTGCGTCGGAGGTGTTGATCGACGAAGACAGCATCAAGCGCTTCCGTTCGCGCTATCGCGAGATGTTCGGTGCGGCGGCGACGCAGGATCCGCTCTATGAGGCGGTCAGCGACGGACGACGACTGGCGGGAATGGAGCACTGGCTCCCCCTGTTCGAAGACAAGCTGGCGACTCTGTTCGATCATCTGGGCAAGGATGATGTGGTCGTGATCGACCAGGCGGCGCTTGGCGCTGCGGAAGAACGCCTGTCCGACATTTCCGACTATCACGAACAGCGCGGCCGCGTGGCGAGCGAGCGCACCGGCAGCTATCGCCCGCTGGCGAAGGATGCGCTGTATCTGGCTGAAAGCGAATTCCAGTCCGGCCTTGCGACGGCCACGGCCCACCGTGCCAGCCTGTTCGCCTCTCCCGAAGGCGAGGCGACGCTGGATTTCGGGTTCAAGGGCGCGCGTGACTTCGCTCCGGAACGTGCCCGTGGCGACAACATCTACGAAGCGGCGGCAAAGCATTTCGCCGGCGTAGCCAAGGCCGGACGCAAGGCCTTGTTCGCGGCCTATTCCACCGGCAGCCGCGCGCGCATCGCGTCAATCCTCGAGGAAGCGGGCGCGCCCACCGTTCTGGCGGACAGCTGGCAGGAAGCGCTCGGCCTGGCCGCCAAAGGCAAAACCGCGGCGATGGTGCTGCCGCTCGACACCGGCTTTTCCAGCGACACGATTGAACTGCTGACCGAACAGGACGTGCTCGGCGACAGGCTCGTGCGGCGCAAGAAAAAGCGCAAGGATTCCGACGCCTTCCTCGCCGAACTTCAGGCGCTTTCGCGTGGCGATCTGGTCGTCCATGTCGAACACGGGATCGGCAAGTATCTCGGCCTTGAACCCATCGCCGTGGGCAAAAGCCAGCACGATTGCGTCGCGCTGGAATATGCGGGCGGGGACAAGCTGTTCATCCCGGTCGAGAACATCGACGTGCTCTCGCGCTACGGATCGTCCGAAGACGCGGTTCCGCTCGATCGGCTTGGCGGCGAGGCATGGCAGAAACGCCGCGCCCGATTGAAGGAACGCATCACCGCCATCGCTGGCGAACTGATGAAGATCGCGGCCCAGCGCGCTCTTAGGAAAGCGCCCGTGCTGGCGGCGGACGAAGCCAGCTTCAACCAATTCGTCGATCGCTTCCCATGGGAAGAAACCGAGGATCAGGACGCGGCCATCACCGATGTGCTGCGCGATCTGGAAAGCGGCAGGCCGATGGACCGGCTGGTGTGCGGCGATGTCGGCTTCGGCAAGACCGAGGTGGCACTGCGCGCTGCCTTTGTCGCGGCGATGAACGGGCAGCAGGTCGCCGTGGTCGCCCCCACCACCCTGCTCGCCCGCCAGCATTACCAGAATTTTGCCGAACGGTTTTCCGGCTTTCCGCTGAAAGTCGGGCGGCTGTCGCGGCTCGTCACGTCCAAGGAAATGACAGAGACCCGCGAAGGGCTGGCCAAGGGCGATATCGACATCGTCGTCGGCACTCACGCGATCCTGTCCAAATCAACCGAGTTCAGGAACCTCGGCCTGGTCATCGTTGACGAGGAACAGCGGTTTGGCGTCACCCACAAGGAAAAGCTGAAGCAGCTGCGCGCCGATGTGCACATGCTGACGCTCACCGCCACGCCGATCCCGCGCACGCTGCAAATGGCGATGAGCGGCCTGCGCGAGCTTTCCACCATCCAGACCCCGCCGGTCGATCGCCTCGCGGTGCGCACCTATGTGATGGAATGGGACGACATGGTGATGCGCGAGGCGCTGCTGCGCGAACACCATCGCGGCGGTCAAAGCTTCATCGTGGTGCCGCGCATTTCCGACATGGCCGGCGTCGAGGAATGGCTGCGCGAACACGTGCCGGAAGTGAAATCGATCAGCGCCCACGGCCAGATGGGCGCAGGCGAGATCGAGGAACGGATGAGCGCGTTCTACGAAGGCAAGTACGAAGTGCTGCTATCGACCACCATCGTCGAAAGCGGGCTCGACCTTCCCTCCGCCAACACCATCATCATCCACCGCGCCGACCGTTTCGGCCTTGCCCAGCTTTACCAGCTGCGCGGGCGCGTGGGCCGCTCGAAACTGCGCGCCTATGCTTACCTGACGCATGAAAAGGATGTGCAGCTGTCGGAAGTCGCGGAAAAGCGGCTCAAGGTGCTGGGCGATCTCGACAGCCTTGGCGCAGGGTTCCAGCTGGCGAGCCACGATCTCGACATTCGCGGTGCGGGCAATCTGCTGGGTGACGAGCAGTCGGGCCACATCCGCGAAGTCGGGTTCGAGCTGTACCAGTCGATGCTTGAGGACGCGATCCTTGCGGCAAAGGCGGGCGAAATGGGTCTGGAGAAGGCACAGGATGCCTTCAGCCCCCAGATCACCGTCGATGCGCCAATCATGATCCCGGAAGATTACGTCCCCGATCTAGCGGTGCGCATGGCGCTTTACCGCCGTCTCAACCAGGCGCGCGACAAGGCCGAGATCGAGAGCCTCGCTGCCGAAATGATCGACCGTTTCGGCGACCTGCCCGCCCCGACCAGGAACCTCGTCAGGCTGATCGAAATCAAGCATCAGGCGATCACCGCCAATATCGCCAAGATCGATGTCGGCGCGCGCGGAACGCTGGTGAGCTTCTACAAGGACGATTTCCCCGACGGGCCGGGCCTCGTCGCCTATGTCGACCGGCTCAATCAGAGCCGCCCCGAAACCGCCAAGCTGCGGCCCGACATGAAGCTGGTGATCAACCGTGCATGGGGCGATCCCGATAGCCGCCTGAATGGCCTGTTCCAGCTGACCAAAGGACTAAGCGGGATTGTGCGCAAAGCCCGCAAGAAGGCGGCGTAACGGCGTCAAAGACCCAGCGTTGCCGGGTCCACCCCTTGGGCGACAAGGGCTTCAACCAGATTGCGTTGGGTTCGCTCGACATCGTGCTTCGCGGCTTCGGCTAACTGCGCGTCCAGCGATGCCCGGTCGTGCCATCTTCCCCCGGCGACAACGCCAGACACCGACCGGAGCGCGGCAATATCTTCCGTAGGGTCGCTGTCCAACAGAATAAGGTCGGCTTGGTAACCCTCGACCACCAGCCCCACATCGTCTTGCCGGCCCAAGGCGATCGCGGGGTTGATTGTGGCTGCACGCAGAACGCTGGTGATATCAAGCCCAGCTTCCTCCAGCAGTTCGAGTTCCTCGATCAGCGAAATTCCCGGCACGTTGGTGAATATCCCGGCGTCGCTTCCTGCGACAAGCAGCACGCCTTCCTCCGCCAGATGGCGGACCATGACCTTGTAGAATTCGAACGCCGCGCGGTTCCGTTCCACATCCTCATTGGCCCAGCGATCATACTCCGCCTGGCTTTGCGCAACCAGCAAGGGATTGAGCATCTCGGTCCCCGGTCGCTGAAGATAAGCGCCTTTGGTCTCTGCCACCCTGAGCAGGTTGTAAAATGCCAGCAGGGTCGGATCGACCGGCACCTTGGCTTCGGCGATCTGGCGCGCAAGCGCACGCCCGGCCGCTTCATCATGGCGATCCCGCAATCCATGCCACACAATCGATTCGACGTGTTCAATGGTAACAAAGCCATCATCCAGAATTTCACCGAAGGCTATGTCGAAAGGGAGCTGGTACGGCATTCCAGCCTTTCGCTCGCCTTCGGGAGTGTGCCCCATGATTGTCATCCCGAGCCGATCCGCTTCGCTCAGCACGGCCTCATAGGCTTCGCGGGTGAGGTTCGAATACACCTTGATCCTGCGATATCCGGCCTCGTGCTGTTGCTGCACGGCACTTCGCGCTTCCGCAGCCGTCGCAATCATCTGATGGTTGATCTGCGCATTAGGGCCGGGACTGTTCAGGATCGGCCCTGTCGTAATCAGCCGGGGGCCGATCGCGTCCCCTCGCTCGATTTCCTGTGCTAGGCGCAGATGGAACGGCATCCCCGACGCATTGCGGATCGTTGTAACGCCAGCCGCCAGATAGGCGCCAAGAGATTGCCGATCCCAGACGTGAACATGCATGTCGACGAGCCCGGGCATGACGACCCGCCCGTCTCCTTCGATAATCGTCGTTGCGCCTTGGGTCTCGACCTGATCGGTCGGCATGATCCGAACGATCCTGCCGTCTGCGATCAGGATGGCCATTTCGGGAACCAGCCGGGCATGTTCCCCTTCGAGATGGAGTATCCGGACGTTGTTCAGCAGCAAGCTGTCACCGTCCTGCGCGCTCGCAGGGGTTGCTTGCATCGCGAATGCAGCAAGGCTGAAAAGAAAGGCTCTCAATACATTCATGGTATCCCCCGTCGCTGGATTGGCACCTTAGCCATGCCGCCATGAAGTCGGCAACCGCGCATGGGTGAGATCGGGACAGCCGCCTGAACGGCCTGTTCCAGTTGACCAAGGGGCTAAGCGAGATGGACACCCGCAACAACCACATGTTTTCGGCGCAAACGGTGGGATAATAGATTGAGCAAGCAGAGTGGCTGCCTGAGCGCCTGATTATGGGAGTTTTCCGGTTGCCTTCTGGCCATTTTCTGCCTCGCGTGTGCCTTCCAGACGCACCTATCCGGTGGCGGCTTGTCGTTCATGGAAGATCAGGCGGTCGAAGTTGTAGACCAGGTTCGCGAGGGTGAGCTTGGCCTGGGCGCGGGCCAAACCGATGGTGCGGATGAAGAGCCCGTATCGCCCCTTCTGATGGGCAAAGACATGCTCGACGCGGGCGCGGACCGCTGACTTGGCGGCATTTGCGCGTGATGTCTGCTCGGGCATCGGCTTGCCCTTGGGCTTGCGGCGATGGATGCGACTTTGAACATATGCCGTGACAGCCACGTCTCGTTCTTTCGGCTGCGATAGGCGCTGTCAGCCCAGACATCGCTAGCCGTGTTGTCCGGATCGATCACATGGCGCAGTTCCCGCCCGTCGCTATGCGCCGCCGAGGTCACCTTGCCCTTTCGGATAAAGCCGAAGCGTCGATCAATGCTGATATGGCTCTTGTAGCCGAACACCGGCGTGGCGATCTGCGGAAGAGGCGTCCCATCGGCGCGGTACCGGACCTTGCCTCCGACCTTGACCGTCCAACGGGCATCGACATCCTTCTGGTGCGCCTTGTTCGGCTTGCCTGGCCAGATCTGCTTTGCTGACCTGCCCGCCTTCACCGCGGCCTTCTCGTCCTCGGTATTGCGCTGCTTGGGAGCCGGCACCAGCGTGGCGTCCACGATCTGCCCGCCCATAGCGAGATAGCCGCGTTCGCGCAGTTGCTGCTCGAAAGCCTGCATCAGCGCTTCGAACGTGCCGCTTGTCGTCAGTCGGTTGCGGTAGTGACGGATGGTGTTCTCATCGGGCATCGTGCCGCCCAGATCGAAGCCGAAGAAGCGCATCCACGAAAGCCGGTCGCGGATCATGAACTCCATGCGGGCGTCGGAAAGGTTGTGCTGCGCCTGCACCACCAGCACTTTGAACATCGAAACTGGATCGAACGGCGGCCTGCCGCCCTTCGCACCATCGCTGTATCCCAGCCCCTCTACCAGCAAGGAGCGGAAACGCTCGAAGTCCACTGCGTCTGCCAAAACCTCAAGTGGATCGCCATCCCGGCTCAGTCGCTCCAGGTGCTCCGAAAGTGAAAACAGGCTCGATGGTTGCATCAGCATTATCTCCTCGCCGACGCTGAATCACATCAGTACGGGAAATGCGAGGGGTTATTGCGGGTGTCCAGATTGTGAGCAAGGCCAGCAAGAAGGAGGCGTAGTGGCTGGTTGACCAAGCCGCAAGACAAGAGGATTGTCTGCTACCGAACCCATTGCGGTCATGCAGTATCTAGCTAGTTTGACACAATGTCGCGCAAATCGCTTATAGTCTTAGCCCTGTTGTTGGGAGGTTCGTGTTCTCCTGGGTCGGAACCCCTGAGCCACATTCATGGCCTCCAGCCAGACCGCCAGCTCGTTTTTGAGAACTTGCGGGGCGAAAGATATCGAATTGACTATAATAATATGAGAGCGGGACTAGAGCAGTCTCATGCCGGCGTATTGATGCACCACTGCTCCACCGCGAGCTTCCATTGCTTGCAGGCTGATGTCACCTTTGTCGCGCCAAAGTTGTGCGATTTCAATACCGCCGACGAAGTTTGGAATTTGGATTCTAACGTCCAATTTAGGAAAGTTTTTTCGGAAGGTCCCAAAACCTATTTCGAACGCCTCCGCGTAGACGGAGACTTTGAAGGCCTTGTTTACGAACACAAACGTGGAATTGTGGGCTTCTGGCTCGCTGAATCGCGTTTTGAGCGAAATCAGAGACCAAACGTTTTTCTGCGGCAGGATGCGGAAGCGTTTTTTGGCTGCTCTTAGTTTCCCGTCCGCTTTTCGCCCAATCTCTGCCAACCGGCCGGCCGAAAGACCGTCCCTGATCCAGACGATCGACTGTACCTGCCCTACCCGTGCCCCGCACCCCTTGCGGTCTTGGACAAGGCCAGAACATCGTCGCTCTTCATCGGCTGGGCGCGCAGGAAGCCTTGCCAGTAATCGCAGCCTTCGCTGATGATCGTTGCGCGCTGAACGTCGGTTTCGATCCCTTCAGCGTAGACATCCAGCTCCAGCGCCTTTGCCAGCGCCATGATCGCGCGCAGCACCGCCAGCGCCTTGGCATCGCCGGGAACGCCATCGACCATGATCTTGTCCAGCTTGATCGCGTCCAGCGGCAATTCGCGCAGGTACCGGAAATTGCAGAAGCCCGCACCGAAGTCGTCAAGCGCCGTGCGAAAACCGAGCGCCCGCAACGCACCAAGCGCGCCCGACGCCTGCGCCAGATTGTGCACCAGCAGGTCTTCGGTGATTTCCAGCATCAGGCGATGCGGCTCGATCTCGCTCTTGCTGATGACGGCGGCGAAATCGGCGGCAAAACGCGGATCGCCCAGTTCCTCGGGCGTGATGTTGAGCGATACGGTGAGTTCGTCGGGCCAGTGCGATGCATCTTCCAGCGCGCGGGCGACGACATGGCGGGAAAGCGGGGCGACCAGCGCGGCGCGTTCGGCAATCGCAAACAGATCGCGCGCGCCGATCTCCCCCAGCGTCGGGTGCTGCCAGCGCGCCAGCGCCTCCGCCCCGACGACCGCGCCGGTGCGGCAGGAAAACTGCGGCTGGAACAGCACTTCGATCTCGCGCCGGTCAAGCGCGCGCAGCAGATCGGTTTCCAGCGCGGATGCCTTCACACCCGGAAACGCGCCGCGCAGGGGCTCTCCCCCCGCCTCGCGCAGCGAGCCGGAGAGCGTCTTTCCGATTGATGTGGGCCCTTTGTCCATTTCCCTCCATCTAGAACCACTCGGCGCGATTTGCTCTATCCAATTGCAATCCGCCCAGTTTTGGAACATCACACGCGCGATTTATGCGCCAGGGGGGCGCGCAGCTATTGTATCCACACAAAAGTGAACGCGTGGGTAAGGCGGAAACAAGGGAAACCTTGTGCGAAAGGGCGTGAATGGGAACTTCACCGGCGAAACAGGCTGAACGCAACGGCTTTCGCAAGGTCGCGCTGCTGGCGTCCGATGCCCCGCGCGCGCAGGAAGCCCATGCGATGCTGTCCGAACAACGCGAATGGGCTCCGCTAGAAGAGGCAGACGCGGCTGTGGTGCTTGGCGGCGACGGCTTCATGCTTACCATCCTGCATGACATGCTCGAATCAGGGCGCGTCATCCCTGCCTATGGGATGAACCGCGGGACGGTCGGCTTCCTGATGAACCGCTTTCATTCGCGATTCGACGTGATCGAACGGCTCGACAAGGCGCGAGGCAAGACGATCGCCCCGCTCGAAATCAAGGCCACGACCCAAGACGGTGCGACCCACACCTTGCGCGCGATCAACGAATTGTCGCTGCTGCGTGAAACCCGTCAGACGGCGAAAATCGAGGTCACCGTCGGCAGCCGGGTGCGGATCAAGGAGCTGGTGTGCGACGGCGTGCTGGTGGCGACGCCTGCGGGTTCCACCGCCTATAACCTGTCCGCCAACGGCCCGATCCTGCCGCTGGACAGCGGGATGCTCGCCCTCACCCCGATTTCGCCATTTCGCCCCCGGCGTTGGCGCGGCGCGATCCTGCCTGATGAAATGCCGATCAAGTTCCGGGTGCTCGAACCGGTCAAGCGTCCCATCGCCGCCGTGGCCGACCAGAAGGAACTGCGCGACATCGCCGAAGTGGAGATCCGGATCTGCCATGAGACGGAGCTGGAACTGCTGTTCGACCCGGGCCAATCGCTAGCCGAACGGATCGTGTCGGAGCAATTTGCGGTCGATTGATTTCCGGGCGTCATTTTTCCTCGAAAGGGGTCTTGCAATGCCCGCGCTCGACTCATATACGCGCGCTCTCGCTTCCCTCCATACCGCTTGGGAAGCTGCTCCCCGATAGCTCAGCGGTAGAGTAGGTGACTGTTAATCACTTGGTCGTTGGTTCGAATCCAACTCGGGGAGCCACTTCATCTCACAACTCATCCAAGTAAGCGCCCGGTTTCCGGCTTAACTGATCCATCCCCGCCGGTGGAATTATCCGGTTGATTGCGCTTAATGTGCCGTGGGCCGCATCACGATTCGACTAAGGGGTCGAAGGGGCGATGGCGAAACAAATAGACCGCGTTCACGTTCAACTTGGGCGTGATGGAGTTGATTTCGCTGGCCCCCAGAACCTGTCGGATGAGCGGCGAATTCTTATCGTCGACCTCAACGTCTTCGCGAATTTTCCGACCCTTGCCGTAGGATTGCTGGCTGCAAGCCTGCGCGCCGGCGGCCGAAACGTCTCAATCCTCTCACCCCTGGCTTTCGACGCGCCGGCAAGCGAGCGGGAGCGGAGGGAGAACCTGCTCGACCATCTCGCAAGACGCATGCACCTGACCGATTTCGGCCCTGCACTCCGGGCAAGAGACGCACTGCGCCAGATCCGGCTCGGATGGATCGAGCGCCCCAACTCGATAACGCGACAAGCCGTTATCGACGCGCTTGATAAACGCCCGAGCATCGTGCTGCTGTCAGCCTATTTCAACCAGTTCAGGGCTGTCGAAGATATCGCCGCAGAGGCCCGCAAAAGAGGCATCCCGGTGCTTGTCGGTGGACCGATGTTCAATCAGGGCACCGTGCTCGACAAGTGGCGACAGATCAGCGGTCTGGTGGGGATAGTCGGCGCCGAGGTCGATCTCTCGATCGGTGATATAGTCGATGCGGCCATATCGGGAGGGGACCTCTCCCGCTTTCCCGGAGTGACGCTGCCCGATGGAACACGAGCGCCACCGGCACCGCCCTTGAGGCATCTCGATCACACTCCAATCCCCGATTTTCGCGATTTCCCGTGGGATCGCTATCCCAACCGGATTGTCCCGGTGATGACGGGACGTGGTTGCCAATGGGACAAATGTGCGTTCTGTTCCGACGTAATCTCAGTCTCCGGCAGAACTTTCAGGACAAGAAGCGTCGAGAATGTCCTGCTGGAAATTCAGGAACAAGCGCGGCGGCACAATTCGACGAATTTCCTGTTTCTCGACCTCAAGCTCAATTCATGGCCGGATATGCTGCGGGGCATTTCGCAGAACATCCAGAAATACGTCCAGGGCGCCGAATGGGTGGGAACGGTGCATGTGGACCAGCGCAAGGACAATGGCTTGTCTGCAAGGGATCTGAAAGCCGCGGTAGACGGCGGCATGCGGCGCATTTCCTTCGGACTCGAAAGCGGCAGCCAGCGCATCCTCGACGCTGCGAAAAAGGGCTGCACGGTCGAGGCCAATCGGCAATTCATAAGGGATGCCCATCAGGCCGGGCTTTCTGTCAGGGCGACCATGTTCAAGGGCTTCCCCGGCGAAACGGCCGAGGACATGGAAGAAACGGCAAACTTCCTTGAAGAGAACGCGCAATACCTAGATCGCGTGAGGTTCAATGATTTCTCGCTCCTGCCCGACACGCCGATCTGGAACGATGTCCGCAATTCCAAGGCATCGCTGGATATCATCAGGCTGGATACCCAGCGCGGGCGCGCGATCTACCGCAACCGCGATGTCCGTTCAAAAGATTACCGCCGGGCCAAGCGTAGAGCCTTGAACGCCGTCTACGCCATCAACAAGCGTCCGCTAAGGGATGCGGCGAGACAGTTTGACGGTTTGATGTGATACGGCGGCAAGCTTCCCGGTTTCGTTTCTCCGATGCATCGCAAGGCGGAGCATTGCATCGGCGCCTTCGCAGAATTTCCAAGCGCGAGCGGAAGGAGGAAGCGCGAGCCTTTGTTGAAGAGTATTACGCAAGTATTGGCGCAAGCGCAGCCGATCACGCCCGGCGATGGGGCGACGTCCGGCGGTCGCTTTCCAAGTTCGGCTGGTACGAGCATACGCCGCAGGAACTGGCCTATGGCGCGCGCGTAGCCTGGAGAAACCACGGGCGCTGTATCGGGCGACTGTATTGGGAAAGCCTCGAAGTCTTCGATTGCCGGAACATCGAAAAACCCGATGATATTGCGGCACGGATGGAACAGCACTTGCGCGATGCGAATTCGGATGGCCGGATACGCTCGATAATTTCCGTCTTCGCGCCGGTTAAAGGTGACGAACATCCGGCCTGGATAGAGAGCGAGCAACTCTCGCAATATGCCTGTCACCAATTGTCCGACGGCACCGTCCTTGGAGATCGGCAGAATATTGAAGTGACCCGGATTGCGGAATCGATGGGATGGAAACCTTCGGGCGAGCCTGGTCACTTCGATATCCTGCCGTGGTTCCTAAGGGACAAGGCCGACCGCAGGATACGCTATGACCTGAAGCCGGGATCGGTTCGCGAAGTCGCAATCAGGCATCCCACTCATACGGGCCTCGATGATCTGGGGCTCCGCTGGTACACGGTTCCGATCGTCACGGGGATGATCCTTACGATCGGGGGCATCGACTATCCCTGCGCACCGTTTAACGGGTTCTATCTGTGCACCGAGATCGCCTCGCGCGATTTTGGCGATTTCAAACGGTACAACCTGCTGCCTGATGTGGCGCGTGCCCTCGACATTGAGACGGGCGCACACAACCCGTTCTGGAAGGACGAAGCGCTTACCGAACTGAACCGGGCTGTGCTGGCATCCTACAACGACGCGAAAGTGACGATTGTCGATCATCATACGGTGGCATCGCAGTACATGACTTTCCACGGGCGAGAACAGGCGGCGGGCAGGCGCGTCGCTGGAGACTGGCGCTGGATCGTCCCGCCGCAAGCGAGCGCTGCGTTCGATGTATTCCACCTGCGCATGCGCAATTTTCACCCCGTCCCCAATTACTACCGCAGCCGCGGTGAAGATGGATTGCGCCTGATGCCGTGGTATGGCGATCGATACCGTCGTCGCTGGCAAAGATGGTCGGACAGGATTGCGCGACGCTGGAAGATCTGGAAGCGAATGCCGTGGTGACGAAAGCGGACATGCCGTTCAGCGTGGTCATCCCGGTCTACAACGAGGCATCCGGATTGGCCGAAAGGGCAAGGAGCGTCGTTTCGGGGCTTCCTCCGGGCTGTGAAGTCGTTTTCGTGTGCAACGGCTGCACCGATGACAGCCAAGCGATCCTTGAACGCGAAGTTTCGAAAGAGGCAACGATCCTGTCCTGCGCCAAAGGCAAGGCGCGCGCGATCCGCCTTGGTGAACAGCACTGCTCGATTTTTCCCCGGTTCTATGTGGATTCCGACGTTTGGATAAGCGGCGATGATCTTGCTCGCTTGAGCGCGTGCCTCAATGACCGAACCCTGCTGGTTTCACCCCGGATCCGGTTCGACTTCACCGGCGCCAGCCCGACGGCTGCGGCACTCAGCCGCTTCTGGCTTTCGCTGCCGCATGGCCAATCGAGCGCCTACCATCATGTCCTCGGCATCAGCGAAGCCTTGCATGCGCGCTGGGGCGAGTTTCCCGATCTGATCGCGGACGACACCTTCATTGAAGGCCACGCGAATGATGGCGAAAAGACAATCATCGAAACCGTCTTTGTGACGATTTCTCCGCCGAAGTCGTGGTGGGCATGGGTGAAGGTGCGGGTGCGCTGGCAGTTGGGGATCAATCAATTGGTTCGCGCCCGGCACAGGCTACCCCGATCACCGGGCCAGACCAGCGCCCTTCTGAAGAAGGCATTGGAGCCTCGCTGGGCGCTGACTGCGGTAATCTACATATCCTCGGTCGCCCTCGCCCGCATCCTCGCACGCTCGGGGCTTTTCCCGGAAACAACATGGATCACAGACGAGACATCGCGGCAATCCTAGACGCAATGGTGCCCTAGTCAGTCAGCCACACCGTTCTATCCAACCAGCACGCTCTCCATGTTCCGTCCCTCCCCGCAAGGGTTTCCAGAAGCGCCCGAATGGCCACTCCTGCGATAAGCAATCCTGTTCCAAGCCGGCCATGAGCGTAACGCTGATACAAGAGCCGCCTTCCGCGAAGAACCCGTTTCATCATCTCGGCGTGCCCGCCCGAACTGCCGCCGCGAATATGCAAGTATGTGCTGCGATCGGTAAACAGGCAGCTGTGATCGAGCGCCCGGGCCTTCATGCAAAAATCGACGTCTTCGCCATACAGGAAAAAGAATTCGTCCAATCCGCCGATCTCTTCCCAAAGGGAGCCACGGACCAGCATCAGGCATCCCACGACGACGGGCACTGCGCGCGTGCCTTTCGGTATGCCGCCGGGTGGCATGTCGGGGGACAAGCGGCCCGTGAACGGGATCACGCCGAACAGTAGTGCAAACTTGGCAGCATGGGCGAGGTTATGGTCGTTCAGGACCGCACCCGGCCATGTCCGTCCCATTGTGTCGCGCGCCTCCCCACCAAAGATTCCGGCCTCAGGATGATCTCTTGCCGCATCGATCAAGGCATCAATCGCATCGCCATCAAGCAGCATGTCAGGGTTTGCAAGCAGCAGAAAATCAAACTGCCGACCTTTCGCCGCTAGATTAACCGCCCGCGAAAAGCCGAGGTTGGTATCGCTCCGGATGACATCGCTCACAGCATCATGCGCTTCGGCAATCGCAGCGCTCGCATCCGCTGAAGCATTGTCGAAGACGACGATTTCATTCGTCGCCCGGCTGCATGAAATGCTGTCGAGGCAAGCGGCAATGTGATCGGCGCTGTTATAAGTAACGATAATCGTAAGAAGCTTCACCGCCGTGTTCTCTATGCTTTCGTAGGGGCGTTTGCGCCATGCACATTTCGAGCACCGACGACCTTTGCCGGAACGCCCGCTGCAATCGCGCCGGGCGGAATTTCCCCAAGTACGACAGCGCCCGCGGCAATGATCGCACCATCGCCAATCCGCGCGCCCGGCAGGATGATCGCCCTCATGCCGACCCACACGTCAGCGCCTATGACGACGTCATCTTCCTTCATCGGCTGGCGCGTCACTGGTGATCCGCGATCGTAATCGTAGTTTGCCGCAGTGATGAGCACTTCAGGCCCGAACAGGCCGTCATCACCAATCACGATCCTGCCGTGCCCCGGCCCCGCCCAGAAATGGCACCGCGATCCGATCTCGATCCGCTCGCCCAGTTGGATACGCTCCGAATTGGCGAAGACCGCATCGGGGCTGATCCTTCGTTCCTGCGGCAGACGCATCTTTCGCAGTTCGGCAACGTGGCTGTAGTTGTAATAGTTCACGATTTTCAGGAGGTGGAGCCAGGAACGCGGGTCCAACAGCGACCTCGCGGCACGCGCACCTCTTTGAAAGCGAGTGAGCGCCTCCTTGTGTGCGCCTCGGTGTCCAGAGATGTCCGACATTCAGCGTCCTCTTGAAAGCTCCGCCATGGACTATGCCGACCGCAAGCGTTCAGCGCCAGAGTTCTAGATGGCGAAGGCGCACCATGAGGTATTGGCCGTCGCTCCATACTTCCTCTTACGATTTGGACATTTTGCTCCGCTTGGTGTTAGCTCTGTCAGGACAAGCAATGCCGAACGGAGGAAACGATGGCACCAATCGCGCTTCTTGCAGTACCTGTTTTGATGCTGGTGGCTGATGGAGGTCTGAGCAGCGATCTGCAGAAACAATATGATCGCCTGTCAGTCGCCTATTCGATGGCAGACACCTGCCGCCAGCATGGCTGGGACGTGGACATGGCGGGTCTCGAAGAATGGAAAGTCGCAGCGGTTGATCGCGCAGTCGAAGGCGGAATGGACCGGGCCGAAGCACAAGAGCGGCTGGATACCCGCATCCAACGCGAGTACGACGATGTACGCGAAACCTTTGAAGAAGCGGCCCGAATGGCGCAATCGCGCGATCATGTGACCCGTTTCAACCGCCGGATGAAGCGCGATTGCGAACGGATCGGCAAGGACGAAATGACCGGCGGCTACTTCTACCCGCCAGAATGAGGGTGAAGCGCCTGCGGGTCAGACACCTGTCAGCAGGCGCGCTCCCACCACTGTCACCAGCAGCGCTGTCAGCCAGCGGATCCATTTGAGCGGCAGGACACGCACCGCCATGAGGCTGCCAATCTGGCCGCCTATGACGACTGCGATCAAGAGCGGCAAAGCCTCCGCCATGGCTCCGGCAAAGGCGCCCGGCCCGGTCTTGGCCATTTGCCCGGCAAGCCCGAACAACGAATTCACCAGAATGAAAAGGCTGGCCGTAGCGGCAATCGCCCGCGCATCGCGCCAGCGCGTCAGGTGCAGCAGCGGGGCAAGGAATATGCCCCCGCCTATTCCGACCAGTCCCGCCAAGAAGCCAAGCGGCGCAGCGATAAGCGGCATGGCACGAGCAAGCGGGTGCGGATCTTCACTCTGCGCCTCACTCACCGGAATCAGCATGGTGACACCCGTCAAGACAAGGCTCGCGCCGAGCAGCAACATAAAGGCATCGCGGTCAATCGGGATCATCCCGCCGACAAATGCAGCCGGTGCGGCAATGCCTGTGAGCAGCATTGCACCCTTCCACGGCGTCACCCCTGCAAGGGCAAAGCGCCAGCTTCCTCCGGCAACCACCACGATATTGCAGGCGAGCGAGATGAGCGGCAGCAGGCGATAGTCGATGCCCGACAGCGCAAGCAGCGCCGAATAGGTCGATCCGCCGCCAAACCCGACGCTCGCATACAGCAGCGCCGTCAGGAAGAAGCCGATGGCGAGGAGCAGGATCAGCGGCACGCCGATTTCACCCCTCGTCCTGTTTCATGTCCATTACGCGGTCTGGCGCGCGCCTGCGGCCCCATGGCAATGCTTGTACTTGTTGCCCGAACCGCAAGGGCACGGAGCATTGCGGCTGATTGCCATGTGGGAATAGGGGTTGTCGGTGTTTGCCCCGCCCGGCCCCGATGCGGCACGCGGGCTGCCTGCGAGCGAGCCGAAAAGTTCGGGCCGGTCTTCCGAGCCATCACCGTCATCCGAATTGTCGAGCCCGGTCAGCGGATCGATATGCCCGGTCAGGAAATCTGGAAGATCTGGCAACGCCTGCGTTTCAGGCTGGGCGATGCGCAGTTCTGACTTGAACAGCAGCTTCGTCACTTCCTCGCGCAGGGTATCGAGCATCGATTCAAACAGGCCGAACGCCTCCTGCTTGTATTCGTTGATCGGCTGCTTCTGCGCGATGCCGCGCATCCAGATCACCTGCCGCAGCGCGTCAAGCGTCGCGAGGTGTTCCTTCCAGTGATAATCGAGCTGCCGCAGCAGAATGTCCTTTTCGACCAGACGCCAAATGCTCGCATCGTTGCGCGCGATCTTGGCTTCCATCATTTCGTCGGTCTGGGTGCGCAGACGATCTTCGAAGATTTCCTGATCGACTTCGTCCTCTTCCAGCCATTCGTCGATTGGCGGGGCGAGGCCGAAGACTTCCTCGATCTTGGCCTTAAGCCCTTCGACATCCCACTGCTCCGGGTATGAGCCGGGAGGGCAGCTGGTGGCGATGATCGAATTGATCGTGTCGTGCCGCATATCGACAACGACATCGTCGACCGTTTCCGAATCCATGATCTCGGCGCGTTGTTCGTAGATGACCTTGCGCTGGTCGTTCATCACGTCGTCGTACTGAACCACCTGCTTGCGCTGATCGTAATTGCGCGCCTCGACCTTCTTCTGCGCGGTCTCGATAGCCTTTGACAGCCACTTGGACCCGATCGCCTCGCCGTCCTCAAGGTTCGAATTCATCATCTTGGCGAACAGCGTATCCGGGCCGAAAATACGCAGTAGATCATCCTCAAGGCAGAGGTAGAAGCGCGAAAGGCCAGGGTCGCCCTGACGACCGGAGCGGCCGCGCAACTGATTGTCGATCCGGCGGCTTTCATGGCGTTCGGTGCCGAGAACGAACAGGCCACCCGCTTCGATCACCTTCTGCTTTTCGGAGGCAACTTCCTCACGAATGCGGGCAATCGCCGCGTCCTTTTCGGGGCCGTCTTCCATGGCGCCCAATTCATCGTTGATCCGGAATTCGACATTGCCGCCAAGCTGGATGTCGGTGCCGCGGCCCGCCATGTTGGTGGCAATTGTAACCGCGCCAAGCCGTCCCGCCTGCGCCACGATATGGGCTTCACGTTCGTGCTGGCGCGCGTTCAGCACTTCGTGCTTCACGCCTTCCTTGTCGAGGAACTTGCTGAGAAGTTCCGATTTTTCGATCGAAACCGTGCCTACAAGGATCGGTTGGCCGCGTTCGCTGTGTTCCTTGATCGTCTTCGCGATCGCCTGGAACTTGTCCATCGTGTTCTTGTAGAACTGGTCTTCCTCGTCCACGCGCTGGACGGGCAGATTGGTCGGGATCTCGACCACACCGACCTTGTAAATATCCCAGAATTCCGCCGCTTCGGTGGCGGCTGTGCCGGTCATGCCCGAAAGCTTCGGGTACATGCGGAAATAATTCTGGAACGTGATCGAGGCCATCGTCTGGTTTTCAGGCTCGATCTTGACCCCTTCCTTGGCTTCGACCGCCTGATGCAGGCCGTTGGACCAGCGCCGCCCGTCCATCATGCGGCCGGTGAATTCGTCGATGATCACCACCTTGTCATCCTTGACGATGTAGTGGTCATCACGACGGAACATGTGGACCGCGCGCAGCGCCTGATCGAGGTGATGGACGACCTGCGTGTTCTCGATATCGTAGAGGTTGTCGGTGGCGAGCAGGCCTTTCTCCATCAGCAGCGCCTCGACCTTGTCCAGACCTTCTTCGTTCAGCTGGATGTTCTTGGTCTTCTCGTCCTTCTCGTACCAATCCTCGGGAATTTCCTTGGCGACGGCATCGAGCGCCACGTACAGGTCGGACTTGTCCTCTGTCGGACCTGAGATAATCAGCGGCGTGCGCGCTTCGTCGATCAGGATCGAGTCGACTTCATCGACGATGGCGAAATTGAACGGGCGCTGCACCATCGCGCTGCGTTCGTGCTTCATGTTGTCGCGCAGGTAATCGAAGCCAAATTCATTGTTCGTGCCATAGGTGATATCGGCGTTGTAGGCGTCGCGCTTCGACATCTCGTCCATGTTCGGCACGATCACACCCACGGTCAGGCCGAGCCAGTTGTAAAGGCGCCCCATGTCGGCGGCGTCACGCCGGGCGAGGTAATCATTGACGGTAACGACGTGAACGCCCTTGCCCTCGATCGCGTTGAGATAGACCGCGAGCGTCGCCATCAGCGTCTTGCCCTCACCGGTGCGCATTTCCGCGATTTCGCCGCGCTGGAGGACGATGCCGCCGATCAGCTGCACGTCGAAATGGCGCATTCCCAGAACGCGCTTCGACGCTTCGCGCACTGTGGCAAAGGCTTCGGGCAGGATTTCCTCAAGAGTGCTGCCATTGTCGAGCTGTTCGCGGAACTTGGCGGTCTGTGCCTTCAGCGCTTCGTCCGAAAGCGCTTCGATCATCGGCTCCAGCGCGTTGATCTTGTTGACGATCTTGCCCATCGATTTGACGTAACGATCATTGGACGAGCCGAAGACGGATTTGATGATTGTGTTGAACATGAAAGGTGAAGCCTTTGAATTCTGACTGATATGCGCGCGGCCCCGTGTGTCGGGGGCCTGCCTGGATGCAATTGTATGAAAGGGCATTCGCGCCGGACGCATCCGCGCGTTGCCGGAGATCAAATAGGTAGGGCGCTATTCCAGCGCGCGCTCACTGCCGAAGATGATCGGAGGGCGGACACGGCGCAGGACGCGCGGCAGCACGCTGTCGGACTTTGTCGGTGGACAGGCCTTGGCCGCTTCATCGACGCGACGCTCACACACGCAAACCTGCGACGACGTGGTGTCGTTTGCACGTGCGAATGCGCGCGCATCGAACACCATCGATTCAAGCGAAGATGCGCTCGCTGGCGAATGCAGCGCGGCAAACCCGCTGAACAGGGCAAACAGAGTGAGCAGATGGCGACGCATCATGATTGGCGCGAGATAGTGCATTTGTCGCAATACGTCTACCTTGCGGACGCAGTTTTGCGCCTTGTCGCCAAGGCATCACAGGAACGTTTACTCAGGCGTGCCACGCTCCTATTGCGCCGGGGATGGATCTAGACACTTCCCCCCTCGCCCGGCCCTTTCCCGAAATGCCTCCGATCGCGGGCGCTACGCTGCGCGTCGCACGGGCGCGATACAAGACATGGGACCGTTGCGACCTGACCTTTGTCGAACTGGCAGAGGGTACCAGCGTAGCAGGCGTTTTCACCAAGTCGCTATGTGCCTCGTCCGAGGTCGAACTGGGCCGAGAGGCGGTGAAGTCGGGCAGCGCAAGGGCGCTGATCGTCAATGCGGGCAATTCCAACGCCTTTACCGGATGGCGCGGACGCGACGCGGTGGAGGCAATCCAGAAGCAGGTCTCTGACACGCTCGGCTGCGCGATAACCGAAGTGTTCGTTTCCTCCACCGGTGTCATCGGTGTGCCGCTACCTATCGACAAGGCGCGAGCCGGGATCGCAGCAGCAATCGAGGCGCCCCCCTGCGGCTGGGAAGATGCCACCAACGCGATCAACACCACCGATACTTTCGCCAAGGGCGCGCACGCCTCGGCCATGATCGGTGACATCCGCGTCGAGCTTTGCGGCATCATCAAGGGATCGGGCATGATCGCCCCCGACATGGCGACCATGCTTGGCTATGTCTTTACCGACGCGAATATTGCCCCTGCCTTCCTGCAGGAACTGTTGGAACAGGCCAATGCAGCTACCTTTTCGTGCATCACCGTCGATGGCGACACATCGACCAGCGACACAGTGATGGTTTTCGCCACGGGCAAAGCGGATCATGCCCGGATCGATGGATGGGACAGCCCGGGCGCCGATGCCTTCGCCGCAGCGTTGAACGATGTGTGCCGAATGCTCGCGCAGCTGGTGGTACGCGACGGTGAAGGCGCGACGAAATTCATCACCATCCGTGTGTCCGGCGCGGCGAGCGATGACAGCGCCCGCCGTGTCGGCCTTTCGATTGCGAACTCGCCTCTCGTCAAAACCGCGATTGCGGGTGAGGACGCAAACTGGGGGCGTGTCGTAATGGCGGTCGGCAAAGCGGGTGAACCGGCCGACCGTGATCGGCTTTCGATCGCTTTCGGAGGGATCTGGACAGCGAAAAACGGCTTGCCCGTCGATGGCTATGACGAAGCGCCTGTTGCCGAGCATCTGAAGGGGCAGGAAATCGATATTACCGTCGATCTCGGCATCGGCGACGGAAAGGCGACGGTCTGGACCTGCGACCTGACCCACGGTTACATCGCCATCAATGCGGATTACCGGTCATGAGTGAACTGGGCGCGCTGGATGCGGAAATCCTCGACCTGATGCGCTTTGCGGCGCAACGCTCAATGCTGCCGCGTTTCCGCGCCCTCGCCGACAGCGAGATCGAGATGAAGGGCGAAGACGATCCCGTCACCGTGGTTGACCGCGAAGTCGAAGCCTTTCTGAGCGAAGCACTGACCAAGCTTGCACCCGGCGTCGCCGTAGTGGGCGAGGAAGCGGTCGCCGCCGACAAATCTGTGCTTGATCACCTGTCACAGCAATGCTGGATCATCGATCCTCTCGACGGGACGGCCAATTTCACCGAGGGCAAGGAGCCGTTCGGGATGATTATCGCGCTGGCCGATGCCGGAAAGGCGGTCGCCGGCTGGCTTTACGATCCCAATTCAGACCGCTTGTGCCACGCCCGCGCAGGTGAAGGAGCCTTCGTCAACGGTGAACGCATCGCTGCAAGGACTACCGGGCAGGACCGCCCTGTCACCGCGGTGAGCCGCATCTTCCTGACCCCGGAGCAATCCGCGATGGTCGATGCAAAGCTCGCCCCGCATTACACGCTGGTCGATATCCCGCGCTGCGCCGCGGAACAGTATCCCCGTCTTGCGCTGGGTGAAAACGACGTCTCGAGCTTCAAGCGCACGCTCGCATGGGATCATGCGGCGGGGGTCTTGTGGCTCAATGAGGCAGGCGGCAAGGCAGCCCGGCTAGACGGCAGCGAATACCGCGTCGACGAACAGGACAAGCCGGGCCTGGTCGGTGCTTCAAGCCCGGCTATCTGGGACGAATTCGTAGGGCGCGTTCTGGCCTGACGGCCGCGATCAAAGCTCGCCTTCGAGCCAGCCCTTGAGTTGGCTCTTGGGTGCCGCGCCAACCTTGCGCGCCACGGGTTGACCGTTCTTGAACAGCACCATCAGCGGGATCGACTGCACGCCCATTTCGGCGGGAATGCCGGTGTTTTCCATGATGTCCATCTTGGCGATCTTCACCTGACCGGCCAGTTCCTCGCTGATCTCCTCAAGCGCGGGGGCGATCATTTTGCACGGGCCGCACCAATCGGCCCAGAAATCGACCAGCACAGGCGTGTCGCTGTCCAGAACATCGGTCTTGAAGCTGTCATCGGTTACATTGACGGTTGCCATATCGGCGTCTCCTGAAGTTTGCTTACGCCCAACTTAGGCGGCTTCGCGTTTCACTCAATAGCTGCGGGGGCATAGCTTTCCTGCGCCTCTCCCAAACGATCCTTGTGCAGGTCAAGTGTAACCGCCGGGATTTCGAACAGGCTTGGCGCATGGGTGTAAAGGATTGCCGCGCGAATTGTGCGACCGGGATATATCTTCGCCAAGGCCGCGGCATAGGCTGACATCTGGCGCAGGGTTGAAACCGGGATTTCCTCGATCCGCTCGGGCGGGCGACGGGTCGTCTTGAAATCGACCACGGTGACTTCCTTTTCCGTGATCAGCAGCCTGTCTGCCGTCCCCGCGATCACGACCCCACCGACAGTGGCAGCGAGCGGCACCTCTGCCAGCGCGGACGGTGAGAATATCTCCGCAAATTCAGGCTGTTCGACAACCGCAAGCGCACTTTCGAGCATTTCCGCGCGCACCGCTTCGTCAAGGTCCCCAGCCTGCCGTTCCAGCCATGCCGTCGCCTGTTTCATCCGCTGCGAAGACGCGATTTCGGGCAGGCGTTCCAGCATGCGGTGGATCAAGGTCCCGCGCCGCGCAGCAAGCGCTGCGGCTTCGGCGGGAAGCGGCGGATCACTGCCCTGCACCTCACCTGCACTGCTCGGCGCAAGCGGGCGTGGTGGGCGAGGTTCCGGCCCAATCGGCTGCGTCAGCCACGGCGGCAGATCGGCCGTTTCCTGCCGATCCGGTTTGTCCTCTATATCCCCAGACCGGGGGAATTCGCCAATCTGGCGTCGGCCGTACCAGATCGGGTCCTCGATCCGTTCCCCGTCAAAAGCGGCTTCAAGATGCGCGTACCAGCTGTCCTCCGGGACACCGCTCTTCGCCTGTTTGGCCGTCAGCGCGCCGCCGATGAACAGCGCTTCCTCTGCCCGGGTCATGGCAACATAGAGCAAGCGCCAATGCTCCTGCAGATTGGCCGCAAGGGCCGCTTCATGGGCTTCGGCCAGTCGCCCGGCGCGCGCATCCTTGGAAACCGGCGGCACAGGCACCTTGCGCGCTTCTTCGCCAAGGGTTCCCGATGGATCATCCACCAGTTCAAGATCCGCACTCTCGCCCGGCTTGCCGGTCGCATCGGCCAGAATGACAATCGGCGCCTGCAAGCCCTTGGAACCATGAACCGTCATGACCCGCACTTGCCCAGTTGCCTCGTCGGAGTCCCGCTTGAGTTCGCCATCGCCAGCGTCGAACCATGCAATAAAGCCGGCCAGGCTGGGAATGTGGCCGCTTTGATAGGCGAAAGCCGTGTTGACCAGTTCGTCGATCGGATCGTTGGCCTCGCGCCCCAACCGCTCGACCAGCCGCTTGCGCCCCTGCCATGGCCCCGTCAGCAACCATGCGAGCAATGCCTGAGGCGTCTCGAAATCGGCCCGCGCCAGAAGTTCGCGCAGCTTCTCCACCGTTTCGATGACCTTGGCGTCGGAATGATCGCGCAGATGTTCCCACAATCGCGACTTGGGCTTCCGGGGAATGAATTGCAGAAGGTCGTCCTGAGACCAGCCGATCAAGGGTGATGAAAGCAGATTGGCAAGGCTGAGATCGTCCAGAGGCTGCGCGGCAAAGCGCAAGGCAGCCATCAGGTCTTTCACCGCCAACGGATCACCCAGCCGCAACCGGTCCACCCCTGCGACAGGCACGCCCTTGGCATAAAGCTTGGCGACGATTTCGCGCGCAAGCTCCGCACGTCTGCGAACGAGCACCATGACATCGCCCGCCTGCGCATAGCGGCGTTTGCCTTTCTCCAGCACGAAAGGCTCTGGTCCATAAATCCACTGGTGGACCTGCTTTGCGATCTTCTCGGCTAGGACCGTGTCATGCTTGGGAAGCCAGCCGCGCTCCTCTCCCTGCTGATAATCGGAATTCTCGCCGGCGTCTGGACCGCGTCCTTCGTCATCCTCTTCCTCATTGTCAGCCACAGTCACCGGGTCCCACAGCGTAACGAGTCCGCCGAGTTCCGGTGTCGAGGATTCATGAGGTTCGGGCGCCTTCTTGAGACCGAAAGCGGGAAAGCCGAGCATCTCGATCACGCGATTGACGAAATCGAGGACAACCGGCGATGTCCGGTATGACAGGCCCAGTTCCAGGTCTTTCCACGTTGGCATTCGGCGGTTCGAACGGATCGCCTCGGCGTTTGCCCTTGCCGCCAAAATCCGCGCATGCACTTTCTGCTTGGCACGCTCGAAATTGTCCGGGCTGGTCCCCTGAAATCCGAAGATCGCTTGCTTGTAATCGCCAACGGTGAAGATGGTGCGGATCTTGTCACCACGCGCGCCTTCACCGCTGAAATAGTCGTCGATCACCGCGTGAACGATATCCCATTGCGCGCTGTTGGTGTCCTGTGCCTCGTCGATCAGGACATGATCGAAACTGCGATCCAGCTTGTAACGGATCCAATCGGCGGCAGTGCTGTTCTTCAGCACCGTACCGGCCTTGCGGATCAGGTCGTCGAAATCGAGCAGTCCTTCGCGAGCCTTGGCTTCCTCCCAACGCAGGAAGAATGCCCGCCCCAGTTCAAGCGCCGGAGTGATGAAATCGCTAAGCGCGAGCAGCCTCTTGCGTGCCTCGAAATTTGCCATCGCTTCAGCCACCGCCTGTTGCCAATCCGGCAATCGCGGCTCCGCCTGTGTCGGCTTGGCCATGACACGCGGCTCGCCGTCTTTCTTGAGGATGCTGTCATAGATCGAACTGACTATTTCGGCCCTTTGCGAAACGTCGGCGACCAGCCAACGCGCAATGAAATCCGAAGCCTCACGCCCAGCCTTTGCATTCCATTCCTGCATGAGGGGCAACATTGAACGCAGATGCCCGTCAGGGAAATTGTCGGGATGAAGCAATTCCTCGGCCCAACGCTCATCCGCGTCGGAGGGGATGCCGATCAGGCGGTTTACCCTCGCTTGCATCGGAGGCTGCCAAGCGTCGTGCCCTTCCCATAGGTCGGCAGCACCCGCACAGCGCATGAGCCAGCCGAGCAGCGCGTTCGGCCCTTTCTCAAGCGAATACTTGCGAACCGCACCAAGCAGGGCTTCATCCCCATTAGCCTCGGCCTCTTCCAGCATTTCGGCAAGAACATCGCGGGCCAGCATCTCCCGGTCGCGATCTTCCATCGGTCTTGCGCCTGGCAGCAGGCCCGCCTCCTCTGGAAAACGCGACAGCAGCCATTGCGAGAAGGCGTGAATGGTATCGATCCGCAGGCCCCCGCCGGGACAATCGATAACGCTGGCAAACAGGGTGCGTGCATGCGCCATGGTCGCCGCGGATTGATCGGCACCAAGGTTGCCGAGATCCTTGAACAACGCGGTCTCTTCCAGCCGGACCCAGCGCGCCAGCACCTCGTTGATCCTTGTGGCCATTTCCGCAGCCCCGGCCTTGGTAAAGGTAAGGCACAGGATTTGCGACGGATCGACACCGGGGGTCAGCAACAGGCGCAACACCCGCGCCGAAAGAACCTGAGTCTTGCCTGTGCCGGCCGAGGCGGAAAGCCAGACGTTATCTTCCGGATTGGCGGCGGCCAGCTGCTTGTCCTTTAGCGGGAAGACCTTGGCGCTCATGACTGGCCCTCAGCGCCGCCTGTCATACGGACGATCCATTCCTCAAGCCGCATCAACTGGTCGTAATCCGAATAGCCAGGGTATTCGGGGTTCTCCTTCGCCATGAAGGGCGCGCTGCCGAGCAGATACCGGTCAATCGCACGCGCGAGGAACTCCTCATGCTTGGGCAGGAATTCCTCAGGAGGGAGGCCGCTTTGCCTATTAGTCCTCTTGATCGGATCAACCACCTTGCCAAACCGGCCGTCCTTGCGTGCGAATGTCCAATACTCGAAAACCACCGGCTCTCCGGAAATGGGCCGATCATCGAAGGTGAATTCGCCATCGCGCGCGATCAGGCCAAGCACACCCATTTGCAGCGCAAACCCTTTTTCGACCTGTTTGCCGCTGCGCACGTTGCCGGTCTTGTAGTCGACAATCGCCAGCGTCCCGTCTGCCAAACGGTCAATCCTGTCGGCGCGTCCATGCACTTTTATGCCGCGAACAGACATGACCCCCTTGGCTTCCGCAGCGATCACGACGCGGCCTTCGGCGGCTTTTTCCTCGATCATCTCTGCAAAATGTTCGAGCGCGGCGATCAGCCTCGGTTGCCACAGCCCTTTGAACAGCGGATGGACCTGATTCTCGGCAAATTTCCTGGCGGCAAAGGGACCAATCGCGAGATCAGGCTCGATCATGCGCCGCTTGTGCCATTCCTCCAGAATACCATGCACCAGCGTCCCACGCAGAGCCGGATCGGCAAAGGGATCGGCGGCAAGCGGCTCTAGTTTGCTCAGGCCAAGGATTTGCTGGGCGTAGAACTGATAAGGATCGCCCAGCAACCGATCGAGCGCGGTGGCGCTGATGCTTACCTTGCGTTGATCCGCAGTCGGGCTTGGCATCGGGCGGGGATAATCTTCCGCCCGCTCCGTTTCGCGATCAAGCGCCGCGATAAGACCCGGCATGCGCTTTTCGCGGTGCTCGTCCTCAAGCTCGCCCAGCAGGGCCTCGACCCGCAACAGGAACCGCGACGGCAGCGTCGGCCCGTCGGCATCGCGCAAGGCGCGGCTAAGCACGACCTGGGGAGCGCCCAGTGCCCCGGCGAGATCGTGCGCGGCCAGACCTATTCTGAACTCGGAGGCCGGAACGCCCATCGCCCGCAACACTCCGGGAGCAAGCAAAGCATCGCCGCCGGGTGTTTGCGGCCAACTTCCTTCGTTCAGCGCGCCGCAGATAACCAGATCAGCGCGGGCCATGCGTGATTCCAGCAGACCATAAATCGCGACGCGAGGATGCCCGCCATAAGGTGGCCGCACCGCGATTTCCTCCATCGCATCATGCAGCACCGGCGCCAGGTCCCTCGGCGCAATCGCGGTATCAAGCAGCCGCGCATTCAGCCGCAGATCTTCGACCATCGCGGCAAGCGCACGCCCATCCTCGCGCGACCAGATCGCATCGCCCGCCAGATCCTCGGCGGCCTTGACGAGGCGATCCAGTGCCTCGGCCAATCGGATATCGGCTTCGCCCGGCAGCAAGGGAGCAACGATTGCCTCGACCTCTTCCCACCACTCCGCAACCCCGGCTAGGCGCGCGATATCACGCAGGGGACCGAGCCCGTATGCGGGGCTGGGACCGCGCAATTCGCGGTCAAAACGGCGCAGGCCGGAAAGCCAGCCGCGGCGCAAATCGGGATCAGGTGATCGCACCAGGGGATGCGCAAGAGCCGCGATCAATTCCGCCGGTTTCGGCCCATGGGAAGCAAGCTCCGCCAGCAGGCCGAGCAACCGCCCTGCCGGTGTTACCGAAAGCGCGCGTCCTGCGGAATCATCGGCAACGATGTTCCAACGCGCCAAATGCTGCGTCACCCGCCGTGCTAGGGAACGGTCCGCAGTCACCACCGCTATCCGCTTTTCTGGCTTTTCCAGCGCCTCGCGCACCAACAGCGCGATGGCTTGCGCCTCTTCTTCCGCCGTTGCGCTCGTCATCAGGCGCACGCCGTTGAGGCGGCGGTCTTTCGCTTCCAGATCAATCCACGTCCGGCTGGCTTGCGGAGGCAGGAACAGCGAGCTGATGGCTCTGCTGCGCGCTGGTTCGGACGCGGTCATGCCCTTGCGGTGCCAGGGCAGCACCTCGCCGCGGGCAACACCCATGCGCTCCAGCAGCAGCTTGAGATGATATTGCGGGTGGGTCAGCGCGTCGTTCCGGCCAAACACCTCCCCGCCCGGCTCGGGAGTAGCGCCCGCGCGCCCAAGTTCGGCCCATGCCTCGTCGCTGAGAGAAAGATCGAGGTCGGGCAGGATCACCGCGCTATCCGGCAGATTGGCAACCGTGCGCAGCATCCGGGCAAGCGCCGGGGATGCGCTCGTCACACCGGCTGCGACAATCGGGGTTGAAGGCGGGTTTTCACGCCATCTGCGCGCCGCCCGGTCAAACAGCATGTTGCGCCTGGTGGCGGCATCGACAGCGCCCAGTTCGTCCAGACGGGCGCGCCAACGCTCCTGCACCCGCGCGAACAGCCTCAGCGAGTCGATCCAGTGCTGTGAAAGGTCGCCCAGCATGTCAAGCACTCCGGGCTTCAGGAGATCCTCGGGCTCCTTTCCTTCGACCAGCAACCGGTCCATCGTCCGCGCAAGGTCACGGGCCAGCCGCAATCGTGCCGCCCCCGGCAAGGGGCGCTCCTTTTGTTCTGCTTGCTCCTGCGCGATCAGCCGTTCCAGTTCGAACCAACGCCGTGTCGGATCAACCGCGGGCGGAATGTCATCCGCACCCAAGGGATCGAGCAGCACGCCGAGCGATTCGTCCAGATCGAGATCGCCCACCGTCACCATGCGCGGCATCAGCATCCCGTCGCGACCGGTTTCGCCACTGTGCCGCACAAATGCTTCGGAAATGGTCCGCGCGGCGCGGCTGCTGGGGACCAGCAAGGTCAGCCGAGCCAGCCCTACATCAGGTTGCGAGTAGCGCGGCACGATCCCGGCCACCAGCGCATCGGCAAAGCCGCGGTGGGCGGCGATGGAATAGACTTTGGGTTTCTGCCCTTCACCCACGCTTCAGCGCATCCTCGGTCGGGCCGATTGCCTGCGGGGTTCCGACTTCGAACCACTGGCCGGTGAAGGAAACGCCATATAGACGCCCCTCCTCGATGGCGCGATCCCACAGTATGTTGGTCGAAAACTTGCCCTCTGGCGCGTCACGCAGAAGCCGCTGGGAAATCAGCTGGATTCCGGTGAAGATGAATGGCGCGATCCTTCCCGGCGTCCTGCGCGAAAGCTTGCCATGCGGGTCCATGTAGAAATCGCCCGGACCGTTGAAATTGGCCGCGCGCGCATGGCTGACCACCAGCAGCAGCGCATCCATCCGTTCGGGATCCCAACGCTTTGACAGATCGCTGAAGGCGTTACGGGGGCCGTCCAACCAGATGTTGTCGGCATTGAGGCAAAAGAATGTTTCGGGAAGGTGCTCACGCGCCTTGATCAGACCGCCGCCCGTTTCCAGCAACTCCGCGCGTTCGTCGGAGATAATCACCTTGGGCGCGGCGCGGGCCATCAGATGCGCTTCAAGCGAGTCGGCAAGGTAATGGACATTGACGACAGCCCGCGTGACGCCCGCATCAGCAAGCCGATCAAGCGCATGATCGATCAGCGGCTTGCCCGCGACGCGCACCATCGGCTTGGGCTGGCTGGCCGTGAGCGGTCGCATCCGTTTGCCCATCCCCGCGGCCATCACCATCGCGGTATCGCTGGCAAGCGTGCTCATGCGATGGTTCCTCCGCCAGTCTGGCGCAGTTCCGCCGGGATATTGGCGTCAAACCACGCCGCCACAGGAGCCAGCGCGGGATAGGCCAGATCATCTTCGAGCAAGCGCCACACACGCGGGATCATCGACAGATACTTCGGCTTGCCGTCGCGTTTGTGTAGTCGGGTAAAAATACCGACAATCTTGGCGTTCCGCTGAGCACCCAGCGTGGCGTAATCGCCGATGAAATGTTCGTCGAACCGACCCGCCTGTTCGCGATAATGCTCCAGCATCAGGTCGGCAAAACCAGGATCGACGTCGCGGCGCGCATCCTGCAACAGCGACACCAGGTCATAGGCCGGATGGCCGACCAGCGCGTCCTGAAAATCGATCAGCCCCTGTGGTGCAGTGGCCACGCCGCCCAGCAGCATGATGTTTTCGGCATGGTAATCACGCAGCACCGTCACTCCGGGCGATTGACGCGCCTCAAGCGGGGCCAGCACTTTGCGCCATGCGGCCTCGAAACCGGCCTCATCCACGGTAAGGCCCACCGCCGGAGTGTACCATTCTATGAACAGCCGTGCCTCGCGCAGGTAAGTCTCCATGTCGTAAGGCGCGAACGGCCCCGGTGGCTGCCGATGCAATTCGACAAGGGCATCGATTGCCGCGGTATAGGCCGTTTCTTCCTGTGCCGGGTTCACGTCCAGCCAGTCGCGCATCCGGTCATTGCCGAAATCCTCGGTCAGCACCCAGCCCAGTGCGGGATCGGCGGCGAGAATCTCCGGCGCGCGCATTCCGCAATCATTCAGCCACGCGGCGACCTTGAGGAAAGGCTCCGGGTCTTCGTGCGGCGGCGGCGCATGCATCAGCATCGCCGTCTCATCCGAAGCACGGCGCAGGCGAAAGTAGCGACGGAACGAGGCATCACCGGGGATCGGATCGATATCCGCATCGCCCCAGCCTGCCTGCGCAACGAATTCGGTAAGACCCGCAGGGATTTCGATCATGGCAACCGCACTAGCCAATCTCGCCCCGGTTTCACAATTGCAATCCGTCCCTGTTCCGCAACTTCGAGCGCAATCGTGAGGCAGGCGGGTTCATGGTCAAATCCGCCCGCATGATCGGGCCATTCCGCCAGCAAGGCGGCACCGTCGCGATAATCGTCGAGGCCAAGCTCCTCGACCTCCGCCGGATCGTCGAGCCGATAGAAATCGGCATGCACCACGGGCAGCCGCAATGGCGGCGCGTCATAAGTTTCGATGATGGTGAAGGTAGGCGAAGGGACCTCGCCTTCATGCCCCAGAGCTGCAAGGATAGCGCGTGACAGGGTTGTCTTCCCTGCCCCCAGACCGCCTTCGAGAGCGACGACATCGCCCGGTTGCAAGCGCTCCGCAATGCGGCTGCCGAATGCGTCCATTGCGGCAAGATCAGGCAGTTGATGGCGCACGTGTTCGCTCACGGGAGGGTGATCGCGGCGACTGTCCCGCGGCCTTTCTCGCTCGCCATTTCCAGAGTGCCGCCGTGCGCTTCGACCAGTTGGCGCGCCAGACGGATGCCCAGCCCGGTGCCCTCGCCCGCTTCATCGCCGCCCCGCAAGGCCCCCTCGGCACGGGCGAGTTCGTCAGGCGTCATGCCTTCGCCATTGTCGCTGACCACGATCATCCCGCGCCATTCGTCGTTTACCGAAGGCTTGGGTATCTCGATCACGATCTTGCCGCCCTCCGGCGTGTGTTCGATGGCGTTGTCGAGCAAGTTGCCGACCGCCCGACCCAACTGGCGCGGATCGGCATCGACGACGCGCCCGCGCCGTCCTTTGAGATCTAGCCCAAGCCTAGCGCCGATGATCGCCTGTTCCCTTTCGCGCACCAGACCCGTCAGGAACGCCAGAAGATCGATCTCCTGCTTGTCGATAGGCAGCAACCCGGCCTCGCTTTGCGACAGGTCGAGGACGTTTTCGACCTGCTCGGTCAGTCGCGCGGTCGACGTCAGGATCGCATCGACATACTCGCCCGCCTGCTCGCCTATATCGCCCGCGGCCCCGCTCTTGAGCAGTTCGGCATAGCCGCCAATCGTGGTGAGCGGCGTGCGGAATTCATAGGACATGTTGGCAAGGAAGCGGGCCTTCACCGCGTCGGCTTCCTCGAGCGCGATTGCCCGTTCGCGCAGCGCTTTTTCCGCTTTTTGGGAGTCGGTGATGTCGAGCACGGTCAGCAGGCCGTTGCCGTCCGGCAGCGGCACGCCCGCAAACCTGAGTGTCCGGCCATCGGTGAGAGCCACCTGACCGTTCTTCTCACGCCGATCCAGCGTCGCGGCGCGCACGACGCTGCCGATCAGTTCCGCCTCTTGTGGATTGGCAAGGTTCTGTCCGATTGCCTCAAGCAGCCCTTCCGCGCTGGGATGGGTATCGAGAAATTCGCTCGGCAGACCCCAGGTCCCTGCAAAAGTGCGGTTCCATAGCTGCACCGATCCGTCAGGCGCGAAAATGGCGAGAGCCTCGAACAGGCTGTCGAGCGTCGCGGTCCGCGTCCGCAACAGCGTGTCACGGGTGGCGGAAAGCGCCAGTTGCTCGGTCCTGTCCTCGGCAATCATCACCAGACCGCCGTCGGGCATCGGCTGTGCGACCACCCGCAAATGGGTGCCGCCGGGCAGAGGCCAGTTTTCTTCCTGCGTGTCTGCGGCGTCGAACCATGCCGAACGTTCGCGGCGCCATTCAGGAAAGTCGCGGACTTCAGGCGTGCGGCCGAAATCGCGCGCGTCCGACAGAAGCCGTTCGAACGGAATGCGCGCTTCCACCACGCCCTGCGACAGGCCGAACTGGCGGCGGAATGGCCGGTTGGCAAAAGTCAGCTGCTCCTTCGCATTGAACTGCGCAACGCCGACAGAGAGCTGATCGAGCATGGCGCGCTGGGCATCCTTGAACGCCCGGAATTCGCGAGTGACCTGCTGCTGTTCCTCGATATCGATGGCGTATCCTGCGACGCCGTCGTGTCCCAGCGGCAGATCGGTCACCCTTACGCTGCGACGCTCCCCGTCAATCGTCACCGCATCATCGCGCTGCAATTCCACCTGCCGCTCAAGGCATTCGCGCGCGATCTGCGCGGGAGTACGCCCGCCTTCGGGTTCGAGCAACTCGATTTGACCGTCGATCACAGCCTGAAGACTTTCAGCCCCCACAGCTTCGACATAGGCCTGATTGACGAGGCGCAGGCGCATATCGGGATCGCGGAACCACATCGGCACCGGCGCTGCTTCGATCAGGCCTATCAAGGCGGTGAAATCGGCCTGGGATCGCTCCGCGACTTCCCGCAGCCGCACAAGTTCCTCTTCGCTGCTCGTGAAGTCGAAGACCCAGACAATCGCCGCGCCAGCGGGTGAGACTTGCGGGTCAGCCAGCGCGCCCTGCATCGCAAGGCTGCGGCGCGAGCCCGGAGGAGTGATCACGATCTGGAACGGTGTCGCGCTTTTCTGCGTCAGCCGGACCTTTGCATTGAGCGTTTCGACCTGCTCCTTGGACAAGCCTTCGCCATCGGCTCCTTCAAGCTCGCTCAGATACTTGGGGACCGATTGCAGCCCCAGCCATCGCGCCAGCCGCTCGGGCGCTTCGATCCTGCCGTCGACGCGCACCAGCATCGGTATGGCAGGCGCGACATCCAGCATCCGCTGCATCCGCTTGAGCGAGGTCTGCAAGGCCTTGGCCCGCCTCGCCTTGGCCGATGCCCGCAGGATCACAATTGCAGCCGCGATCGTCCAGACTGCCAGAAGCAGTCCGATTACAATCAAGGCTGTGGGCGTGATTTCCATCCTGTTCAGCTATGCCGGACCTTTCTTCCTTGCAACTGTTGCAGAGACGGAAAGCCCCCGCAATCTGGTCGGATTGCAGGGGCTGTCTGAACAAGTTGACCGGATCGATCCTAGTAGCGGTAGTGATCCGGCTTGAACGGGCCTTCCTTCGGCACGCCGATATAGTCCGCCTGCTTCTGGCTGAGTTTGGTCAGTTGCACGCCGAGCTTCTCCAGATGCAGTGCGGCGACCTTTTCGTCGAGGTGCTTTGGCAGGACGTACACGTCGTTTTCGTATTCGTCCGACTTGGTGAAAAGCTCGATCTGAGCGAGCGTCTGGTTGGTGAAGCTCGCGCTCATGACGAAGCTGGGGTGGCCGGTGGCGCAACCCAGGTTCACAAGGCGGCCCTTGGCGAGGATCAGCAGCTTCTTGCCATCAGGCAGCGTCACCATGTCGGTGCCTTCCTTGATTTCCTTCCACTCGTAATTGTTGAGCGCGGAAATCTGGATCTCGCTGTCGAAGTGGCCGATGTTGCACACAATGGCCATGTTCTTCATCGCCTTCATGTGTTCGCCAGTGATCACGTCTTCATTGCCGGTCGCGGTCACGAAGATGTCGGCGCGCTTGCACGCCTCTTCCATCGAGACGACTTCATAACCGTCCATTGCAGCCTGCAGGGCGCAGATCGGATCGATTTCGGTGACCATCACGCGGGCGCCGCCGTCACGCAGCGACGCGGCCGAGCCCTTGCCCACATCGCCGTAGCCGGCAACGCAGGCGACCTTGCCCGCCAGCATCACGTCGGTTGCGCGGCGGATCGCGTCAACCAGCGATTCCTTGCAGCCATAAAGGTTGTCGAACTTCGACTTGGTCACGCTGTCGTTCACGTTGATCGCGGGGAACGGCAGCTTGCCCGCCTTGGCGATCTGGTAAAGCCGCATCACGCCCGTGGTCGTCTCTTCCGACACGCCCTTGATCGCTTTCACCGAACGGGTGAGGTAGCCCGGCTTTGCCTTCACAAAAGCCTTCAGCGCGCGCTGGAATTCGATTTCCTCGGCATTGGCTGGGGCCGGCATTTCCTCGCCCGCCTCGATCCGCGCGCCCCACAGCGCGAACATGGTGGCATCGCCGCCATCGTCGAGGATCATGTTTGCGGTGAGATCGGGATCGGCCTCGCTCGACCAGTCGAAGATGCGGCCGACATAGTCCCAGTAATCCGCCAGCGTTTCACCCTTCACCGCGAACACCGGAATGCCTTGTGCGGCGATTGCGGCAGCGGCGTGATCCTGGGTCGAGAAGATGTTGCAGGTCGCCCAGCGGACTTCGGCACCCAGCGACACCAGCGTTTCGATCAGCACCGCGGTCTGGATCGTCATGTGCAGCGAACCGGTGATGCGCGCGCCCTTCAGCGGCTGGGCCGCGCCATATTCCTCGCGCAGTGCCATCAGGCCGGGCATTTCGGTTTCGGCGATGGAAATTTCGTCGCGGCCATATTGGGCGAGCGAAATGTCCTTGATGATGTGTTCCTGAGCGGGCGCGAGCGTAGCCATGACTGTCTCCTGATATTTTCTTGCCCTGCGCCCTAGCTGCGGGCTGCGTTCTTCGCAAATATAAACTTATCTTTATATCTGTAATTGTTGCCGCACGGCGATCCGGGTCTATATCGTTCCGGCAAGCTTCCCTCACACGAAAGGATATTTCTCGATGACTATTTCCGTTGGCGACAAACTCCCCGAAGTAACCCTCGTCAAAGCCACCGCCGAAGGGCCGCAGCAGGTGAAGTCGTCGGAATATTTCGCGGGCAAGAAAGTCGCGCTGTTTTCCGTTCCCGGAGCCTTCACCCCGACCTGTTCGGCCCGCCACCTGCCCGGCTTTGTCGAGAAGGCCGCCGACCTGAAGGCCAAGGGCGTCGATGAAATCGTCGGCACCGCCGTAAATGACGCCTTCGTCATGGGCGCATGGAACAAGGCCGCCGGATCGGACGAGATCACCATGCTGGCTGACGGCAATGCCGAATTCGTCGAAGCGATCGGCCTCACCATGGATGCCGCCGGATTCGGCATGGGCAAGCGTGGTCAGCGTTTCTCGATGGTGGTGAACGACGGCGTCGTCGAACAGCTCAATGTCGAAGCGCCCGGCGATTTCAAGGTGTCGAGCGCCGAGTTCATGCTCGATCAGTTGTAAGGCCTTCGTGGCAGGTGCAGCAGCGCAATGCTGCACCTGCGAACAAAGTTGACAAAGCCGACACGGTGTCAGCCGGGTTTTCTCCCGGCAAATTTCTGATTTCACGTCAAAATCGCCCCAAAAGGCGAAATTGACACTTATCCAAATTTAAAAAATTTTCCCGCCGCATCACCATTGATGCAAGCCATTGCACGGCGATGAGCCTGTAGGAAAGCGGCGCGGAAAATCGGGCAGGCGTTACCGCCTCAATACCCCATCAGGCTCATGACTTCCTGACGGCTGCGGTGATCGTCGAGGAAGCAGCCGAGCATGCGGCTGGTCAGCATCTCCACCTCGTGCACCTTCACCCCGCGGCCCGTCATGCAGCCATGTTCGGCGCTGATCACCACGGCGACGCCGCGCGGTTCGAGATTGTCCCAGATGCACTGCGCGACCTCAGCGGTCAGCCGCTCCTGCACCTGCAGGCGATTGGCAAACCCGTGCAGCACGCGGGCCAGCTTCGAAATGCCGACGACCTTCTTGTCAGGCAGATAGGCGATGTGCGCCTTGCCCGTGATCGGCGCCATGTGATGTTCGCAGTGCGACTGGAACGGAATGTCTTTCAACAGCACGATTTCGTCGTAGCCGCCGACTTCCTCGAAAATGCGCGAAAGGTGGATCGCGGGGTCTTCCTGATTGCCACGGCAGTATTCCAGCCACGCGCGGCCCACGCGCTTGGGCGTATCAATCAGTCCTTCGCGGGTCGGATCATCGCCCGCCCAGCGGATCAGGGTGCGGACGGCTTCCTGCACGTCCTCGGGTACGTCTGGCTTGTTCAAGGGATTATCCGGGTCAAAATCATCATGGTCATGGGACATATAGTTCATGGCGTTACCTCTCTGTAGCCGTTTTCCGGCCTATTCGTGGCAAGCAATTGGACCCGGTCTACGGTCCCTTACTTCCTCATTGTGATCCCTGGGATTAAAAGCCACGAGACTTCAGGGAGTTCCATGCGAAATTTGCAACTGAAGCCGAAGCGGACATTTGCGGCAGCGTTTTGCCGCTGCATATGGCTGATATAGGCATGACTGAGAGCAATTCACCCCTCGACCAGCCGACTCGCGCCGATTTCGAAATTGCCGCGCAAGCGGTGATTGCGCGCATCCCGGCGCGTCTGCGTGAGGAATTGGCGGAAGTGACGGTGCGAATCGAGGAGTTCGCGACGGCAGAACAGCTCGAATCGGTCGAGATCGAGACTCGCTGGGAACTCACCGGGCTATACGAAGGCACGCCCCTGCCGGAGCGATCGCTGTGGGATGAACCCTCCCTGCCGCCAGTGATCACACTGTTCCGGCAACCGCTGCTGCGGGAGATGGAGGAGACCGGCGTCGGGTTCGAGGAACTGGTGCGTCACGTCGTGATCCACGAGGCAGGCCATCACTTCGGCTTCTCCGACGACGACATGCACGCGCTCGAAGCCATGGTCGAAGACTGACGCATACACGGCAGGCCCCCTTCCCTGATCCACAAACAAAAAAGCCGGCCCCGCAGGGACCGGCTTTTTTGTTGGCGCACCCGAAAGGATTCGAACCTCTGACCCCCAGATTCGTAGTCTGGTGCTCTATCCAGCTGAGCTACGGGTGCGCGCTGAGGGGCGGCACATAAGGGGGTGTGCGCGGCATTGCAATCCCTGTTTCACGCTTTTTCGAACAGATTATGCGCCAGTTCCCGATCAAGCGGCGGCTTTTCAAGCGCCATCACGCCCGCTGCGTCGAACCATCGGATTTCCTCACCTTCGACCGCACGCGGTTCACCGGCCCAATCCGTGATCTTGTAAAGGAGAATTACAATCGCCGGGGAAGCCGCCGCAGATCGGTCTTCGGCAAAGGCAACAGGCCAACAAGCGTCCGGCATGACATTGATCGCGAGTTCCTCCTCCAGTTCCCGCACCAGTGCTTCTATTGGTTTTTCAGCACCTTCGACCTTGCCGCCGGGGAATTCCCAAAGCCCGCCGTGGTGCTTGTCAAACGGTCTGCGATGCATCAGCCATCGCCCGTCCCTGCCCTGCAGCGCACCCGCCACGACCCAGATTGGCGTACCGGCATTGTCGGAAATTTTTCCAACCATCGGGCTTCCTTCAACCATTTCTTAACGCCTTGAGCCGATTACCGGTTTCATCAGGAGCCACGGGTGACATCATGAAATTGACGACATTCCTCAAGCACATTGGGAACGACAATTCTGGCGCCACCGCTGTTGAATACGGACTGATCGTTAGTCTGATCGTGATCGCGATGATCGGTGCTCTCCAAGGCGTAGCCACGGCGACCATCGAAACATGGAGCACGGTCGAGACGCAATCCGTGGATGCCATGAACGGCAATAACTGATCGGAAAGGTTCCAAGTTAGGACTTTCTCAACTGCTGCTCATTAATCCCACGTATGTCTGTTCGGAATTTTTGGACGGGCACGGGTACCGAAGACTGAAACCAGGAGACTTACAATGACCTTTTTCAAGAACCTCGTTCGTGACGAGCAGGGCGCAACCGCCATCGAATACGGCCTGATCGCTGCTCTGATCGCCGTCGCTGCAATCACTGCCATGGGTTCGCTGGGCAACACCCTGTCGGACACCTTCTCGGAAGTGAACACCTCGATGCAGAACGAAGGCTAATCGCCCGTTCGAAACGAGTTAAACGTTTCAAGGAAGCGGCGGGGTTTTCCCCGCCGCTTTTCTTTTGTGCCCGGCGCAGGTGATCCGCCTAGCGACCGCGCACCACCAGCTTGACCTTCTGACCCGCCACCAACGAATCGTTGGCACCCAGCCCGTTAAGCACTCGGAAGCGCTCCACCTGCCCGCGATCATAGGCCATGCGCCGAGCGAGGCTGGCAACGGTATCGCCCCGCTGCACCGTTACGACCTGAAGCCGGCGCGGAATCACCTGCCCTGCCTCGGCCTGCGTGATTCGCCGCATCGACTGGAACATCGGCGCAAAGGTGTTGCTGCGTCCGGCGGGCGTGATCGCGGCGAAGTGATAGGCGCGATCATTCGAAAATTCATAGGCGTAGATCGTCACATCGACCTGGCTGTTGCCGTTGTTGACCCGCGCCTGCCCATAGGCTGCACGCAAGCCGTTGACCGTGGTTCGCTCCAAGGTTTGTGGGGCGAGATTGTTGTTCTGCCCGCCCAGCGCACGGAATTGCTGGCGCACATAGCTGTCGAGATCGCCATTATAAGGCGCGAGCGACAATTGCGCCTGCCCGCCCTGCCCGTTGATGCTGACGGCGGTGGTCGAATTGACCATGTAGAACCCCTGCGGCGCGGTGAAGCTGAGCCGCAGGACGGGATGGATGAAACGGCTGCCTTCGATCACGCCCTGTTCGGGATCATCGCCATACAGCAGCCCGTCGATCCGGGTCAGGAATGTGTCACGATTGGTCACACTGCCCGGCAACCCCTGCGATGCCGAGAACGCGCGCTGCACTCGGCTCGCGGGATCGGGGTGAGTCGAAGCCCATTCGGGCACGCTTGCATTGCGGCCCTGCAATTGCGCGTCGAGACTATTCTGCGCTGCAAGGCTGGCCAGCACGGTCGACATGGCGCGCGGATCGTAGCCCGCACGGGTCAGATACTGGATGCCCAGATCATCCGCCTCAAGTTCCTGAGAGCGCGAGAAGCTGAGCGTAAGCAACTGCGAACCCTGCAGAAACCCGCGCGACAATGTGCTGCCAAGGCTGCTGTCGCCCAGCAGCAAGGAGCTGCCGATTGCGCCCAGAACGCCGAGGATCGAATTGCGCTGTGCGGTCTGCTGGCGGCGCTGCGAATGGCGTGCGGCGACGTGGCCGACTTCGTGTCCCAGCACACCTGCCAGTTCGGCCTCGTTGTTCATCAGCGTAACCAGCTGGCGCGTGGTGTAGATATAGCCGCCCGGTACCGCGAAGGCGTTGTTCACGGGGGAATTGAGCAGGCTGACGGTAAAGCTTTCGCGCGCATTGCCGAGGCCCGATTGCACCGCGATATTCTTGCCCACCTGCGCGACATATTGCGCCTGCGAGCCGCCCATCGCGCCGCCGAACTGTGCCAGCAATTGCGGGTGATATTGCGCGCCCTGTTGCGCTTCGGAATTGGTGATCGGTGTCGATGCCGAAGGGATTTCCCCGCCACCCATGCACCCGCTCAGCGCCAATGCCAGCGGCGCGGCCCCGGCAATCCAGAATTTGCGTGCAGTCATCCCCATCGCGTCTCTCCCGCATCGGGGCGTCGCATGATGACCGCGACTTACCCACCCCGGCGCATGGTTTAACTATCGGGAAATTACGTGGCAGGGCAAGCCCGCCTGACTCTATCCGCCCAGTTGCAGGAACCGTTCCTCGCGCATCCGCATCAGGCTCTGGCTGTCGAGTTTGTCCAGTTCATCAAGCTCTTCGTTGATTGCCTGCCCCAGATTTGCCGCAGCCTCGGCCGGATTGCGGTGGGCGCCGCCGACGGGTTCTTTCACGATTCGGTCAATCACACCCAGTCGCTTGAGATGCTGCGCGGTGATCTTCATCGCCTGCGCCGCATCAGCCGCCTTTTCGGCGGTGCGCCACAGAATCGAGGCACAGCCTTCGGGCGAAATCACCGAATAGACCGCATGTTCAAACATCAGCACGCGTTCGGCACTGGCCAGCGCGACTGCCCCGCCCGATCCGCCTTCGCCGACGATCACCGAAACCATCGGCACCGACAGCGCGAGGCACGCCTCGGTAGACCGGGCAATCGCTTCGGCCTGGCCGCGCTCTTCCGCTTCGATTCCCGGAAACGCGCCTGAAGTGTCCACCAAAGTCACAACCGGCAGGCCGAACCGTCCCGCCATTTCCATCAGGCGGATCGCCTTGCGATACCCTTCGGGTTTGCCCATGCCGAAATTGTGCTTGATCCGGCTCTGGGTGTCGTTCCCCTTTTCGTGGCCGATCAGCATCACCCGGCGGCCGTTCAGCCGCGCAAAGCCGCCCATGATCGCCTGATCGTCGCCATAATAACGATCCCCGCCCAAGGGCATGAAATCGGTGAAGGCATGCGCAACATAGTCGCGGAAGTGCGGGCGCTGCGGATGGCGCGCAACCTGAGTCTTCTGCCACGGCGTGAGCGAGGCATAGGTGCTGGCCAGCAATTCGGCGCTTTTCGCTTCCAGCCGCTCGATCTCGGCTTTCACGTCGACATCGCCATTGCCATCGAGGCCGCGCAATTCCGCAATGCGCTCTTCCAGATTGGCGACGGGCTTCTCGAATTCGAGGTATGAAATCATGCCTCGTCGCTAGTCGCAACTGCGCCGCGCGGCAAGAGGATGGCGGGAATTTACAAGTTCGACCAGCCGCGCCGCATCGACATGGGTGTATATCTGCGTGGTCGAGATATCCGCATGGCCCAGCAGCGTTTGCAGCACCCGCAGATCCGCCCCGCCTTCCAGCAGGTGGGTGGCAAACGCATGCCTGAGCACATGCGGGCTGATCCCCTCCGGATCGAGCCCGGCGCGCACCGCCAGATCCTTTAGCAACTGGAACAGCCGCACCCGCGTCAGATGCTTGCCCCCGCGCGAAGGAAACAGGAACCGCGAAGGCGGTGTCGTGGGCCGCACCTTGATCCATTCGGACAGCGCCAGCCGCGCCCTTTCGCTGACAGGCACCATTCGCGCCTGCCCGCCCTTGCCCGTCACCGTGATCAGCGGCGCATCGCGCGGCACGGCGGATAGCGGCAGGCTGACGAGTTCGGTCGCCCGCAGACCCGAACCGTACAGCATTTCGATCAGGGTCAGTTGCCGCAACGCTGCGGGATTGCCGCTGCCCGCCTCAAGTTCGGCGCGTTCGAGCAGGGTTTCTACCGCTTCATGCGACAACACCTTTGGCAGGGGCCTGCGATTGCGCGGATTGGGGAGCGCGCCCGAAGGGTCATCGTCGCGCCAGCCTTCGTCCACGGCGAAGCCGAAGAACTGCCGCAAGGCGGAGCTCTTTCGCGCGATCGTGGAGGGGGCGAGATCGGCCCATTGCCCCGCCAGTTTGGCCACCGCCGCGCGGCTCGCCTGCGCCAGATCGCCCAGCGCCTCCTCCGCGCCATCAAGATCGCGCCGGTATGCTGCCAGCGTGTTTGCCGCAGCGCCGCGCTCTGCGGCGAGCATTTCAAGGAAAGCCTGTGTCGCCGCCGACACCGGAAATCAGCCGCGCGCGACCGCTTCGGCAGCGATCATCCGGGCTTCGGCTTCCATCCCGACACGGCGCAGGCTGGAGGTGAGGTAATAGAGATGCAGCGGGGTCATCTGCGACCAGCTTTGCCCCTGCATCCCCAGTCCTGCCAGCAGCGCGACCATCACCGGGTTTTCCACCTCCGCCGCGCGATCGATGATCCGGGTCCAGCGGGTCTGACGCGAAAGGTCAACGCCGTAACCGTCCGCCGCATTCACCGGCAAGCGGCCCAGCCCCGCCAGAGCGGCCACGAGAAAAGCGGACTTGCGTTCATCCTCGCTATCGTCGGACGCGACGAAGGCGTTGAGCGCATCGTCCTCAACCCGGCCCGCATCGGGATCGGCGAGCGCGATCAAGGCCCAGCCGAGCGATCCCGCTTCGACAGTTCCGGCCCATGCCGCCGCGTCCTTGTCCAGCCCGGCGGTAAGCATCGAGGCGATTAGCTCACCGGCGTCGTCAGCCTGATCGGCGGCAGGGGGAATACGGGCAGCGGCAAAGGCTGTCAGGATCTGCCCCGAAAATCCGATGGTCCCTTCACCCCACAGCCCGCGCATGGCGGTGATACGGCTATCCGGCTCGACGCCCAGATAGGCTTCGCGCAGCCGCGCTGCGCGGTCGGAGAATTCCCCGCCAATCGTGGGTTCGGCGTAAATCTGGCTGTAGAGATCGACCATGGCCGATGCGGAAAGGATACCCCGGCTCGCCGCGAGCTCCGCATACCCGGCACGCACGTCCAGCGGCAGCATCGGCGCGGTTGCGCCTGCCATTGCGTAATAGTCGGCGCGCGGCCCCGCGATCGCATCTTCGATCAGTCCCGTCGGGATTTCCTCGCCCAGCGCATTGGCAAGCGCGAACCGCCAAGGGGTCAATTCCTCAACCCCGTCCCAGCTTACAGTGGTTCCGCCCCGGCCCCGACCGGCCGCTCCGGCAAAGCGTTGTGCCAGAAGCAGGTCAATCTCTGGTGCGATCTCGCGGTTCTGCGCGGCGTTGAGCTGCGATGCGGCGAGCGCCCCTTCACCGGCATAGGCGTTGCAGATTGCCTGGAGCATGTCCCACTGTGCATCCTCACGCGCCGAACCCTGCAATCGCACAGCCGGGCAAGCGCCGACGATATCGGACGTCGCGATATAGGCTTTCAACGCCTCCGTCGTCATCGCCGGGCTCCAGTTGCCGGCATCTACATCCTGCACCAGACCGCGCGCGACAGCGAATTCACCCATCGAATTGAGCACTTGCGCGCGCAAGGCGACGAATTCCGCCGGGTTCATCCCGCGTGGCGCTGCCAGACGGCTCGCCAAAGCGCGCCGCATCACGATGTGGCCCCAGCGCGATACCAGCGGGCCCTTGGTCCCCTTCAGGATGGCGCGCACCAGCTTGGCCGGTTGGCGGGCCAGCGCCTGCGACGGCAAACCGCCTTCATCGGTGCTGATCAGCCCGACACGGGCCATGGAGCGGCGCGCTGCAGGCGGGATGTCGAATTTCGGCTTGAGCCCGAGCAGATCGTCAAGCTGATCGGTGGACAGTTCCTCCAGTTCCTCAAGCGAGGGCAGGCGCGACAACTCCTCCTCGGACAATTGCGGGGCAGCGGGCAGCTCCGCGGGGACACCCGGAATGGGAGGCGGCAATGGTCCTGCCGGCGCTGCACCTGGCGCAGCGGGTGCTGTCGGCGGAGCGGCAGTCGGCCTTGGAGCCGGGGTCGGCGTGGGGGCCGGATCGTCAAAACCGGGCGGCAAGAGGGATTCAGGCGCCTGCTGCGCGCTCGCGAGGCCTGTCGAAAGCCCTGCGGCCAACGCGCCGCCCAGCGCAATCGCGGCCACTCCCGCGACAAGACCCGCGCCCCGCATCATTGCGCACCTTCCGATGTCGGCATGGCGACCGGTTCGATGATCGGGCGGATCGGCTCCTGCCCACCGTCGATATAGGCAACAATCAGCACCGCGATCACCACCAGACCAAGATAAAGCGGCCACCGGCGTGGCGGACTGCCGCGCTTGATCGGAGAACCGGAAGGATTTTTCGGTTGTGCATGGGTCGCGCCCGGATTGTCAGACATATTGCGCGCGCTCTACCCCATCTATAGGCCAAGCCGCAATGACTGGTAACGCAAGTTTGACCCGCAAGGATATTGCCGATGTGGCCGCAAGGCTGGATCGGCCTGTCGTGCTGGTCGGCCTGATGGGGGCTGGCAAGTCGACAGTGGGGCGCAGGCTTGCCGGAATGCTGGGCCGCAAATTTGTCGATGCCGACGACGCGATCGAGGAGGCGGCGCAGCGTTCGATCCCGGAAATCTTCGACGAATTCGGCGAAGCCTATTTCCGCGACGGGGAACGCCGCGTTATCGCTCGCCTGATCGAAGAGGAGCGCGGGGTGATCGCCACCGGGGGCGGCGCCTTCGTCGATCCGGAAACGCGTGCGCTAATTCTTGAACGCGCCGTCGCCGTGTGGATCGATTGTGACATCGACACGCTGGTGGAGCGTACCGCGCGCCGCAACACCCGCCCGTTGTTGAGAAACGGCGATCCCAAGCAGATCCTGACCGATCTTATGGAAAAACGGCGCGAATTCTACGCGCAGGCGCATATCCGCGTGACAAGCGACAACGCCCCGCACAAGGACACGGCGCGTTCCATTATCGAGGCGATAGACAAATGGCTGTGACCAACCCGCCACCCGTCCGGGTCGAATTGGGCGGGCGATCCTACGACGTGCTGATCGGACAGGGCTTGCTCGACGATGCGATGGTGCAGGCACGCAAGTTCATCGAACCCTATGCCGGGCGCACAGTGCCGGTGGTGGCGGACGTGAATGCCCGCAAGTATCACGGGGAAAGCCTTGCCCGCTCGCTCGCCAGCGACGGCTATGAGATCGCATGGTATGAAGTAGCCTCGGGCGAAGCTTCGAAGAGCTGGGACAGCCTTGCGCGGTTGACCGACTGGCTGCTCGGCCTCGGCATTACCCGCAGCGATCACGTCTTCGCGCTGGGTGGCGGCGTAGTCGGCGATCTTGTCGGCTTTGCCTGCGCGATTCTGAAGCGTGGCTGTGGATTTGTGCAGATACCCACGACACTTCTCTCGCAGGTCGATTCTTCGGTCGGCGGGAAGACCGCGATCAACACCGCCGCGGGCAAGAATTTGATCGGCGCCTTTCACCAGCCCTCGCTGGTGCTGGCGGACACCGCGATGCTCGACACCCTGCCCGACCGCGAGATGCGCGCCGGCTATGCCGAAGTGCTCAAATACGGCCTGCTTGGCGATGCCGAGTTCTTCGCATGGCTGGAGGCAAACGGCGGCAGGGTACTGGCACGCGATCCCGAGGCCTTGAACCAAGCCGTCGCCACATCGATCCGCGCCAAGGCCCGCATCGTGGCCGAGGACGAGCGCGAGACGAGCGGAGTGCGCGCTCTGCTCAATCTCGGCCACACATTCGGCCACGCGCTTGAGGCGGAAACGGGCTTTTCCGACAGGCTGCTGCATGGCGAAGCGGTGGCGCTGGGCATGGTGTTGGCTGCGCGATATTCGGCGCGGCGAGGCGAGCTTTCACAAGCGGAGGCAGAGCGCACCGCCAGCGCCATCGCCGCTGCGGGCCTGCCGTCGGAAATCAATGCGCTCGGCATGGATTGCGACGGTCGGCGGCTGGTCGATCACATGCTGCACGACAAGAAGATGGAAAGCTCCGGCACCCTTCCATTTCTGCTGATGAAGGGCATTGGCGCAGCTTACATGGCGCGCGATGTCGAACTGGCTGATGTCGCCGCGTTTCTGGATGGGGAGCTTGAATGACCCGCTTCATCGATCTGTCGATCCCGATCACCAATGACGTGATCTCCGATCCCGAAGTCATGCGGCCCAAAGTGACCTACATGACGCATCAGGACACCTGGGGGCAGATCGCGATGTTCTTTCCGGGGCTGGAAAAGGACGACCTGCCCGATGGCGAAGGCTGGGCGGTCGAGATGCTGGAACTCAGCACGCATAACGGCACCCACATGGACGCGCCGTGGCATTACCATTCGACCACCGATGAGGGAGCCTCCCCCGCCCCCAGCATTGACGAGGCTCCGCTCGACCGGTTTTTCCGCCCCGGCGTGAAGCTCGATTTCTCGCACCTGCCCCACGGCCATGTGGTGAGCGCGGCGGAGGTGGAAGCGGAACTGGCGCGCATCGGATATGATCTGCAACCGCTCGACATCGTTCTGGTGCAATCGGGTGCAGTCTATGGCACCGACAATTTCACCGATCAGGGTGTTGGCCTGGGCGCCGAAGCGACGCTGTGGCTGACGCAGCGCGGTGTCGAAGTGGTCGGCACCGATGCGTGGAGCTGGGACGCGCCCTTCAGCCACACGGCGAAACGCTGGGCTGAAAGCCGCGATCCGGCGATCATCTGGGAAGGCCACAAGGCCGGTCGCATCCGCCCCTATTACCAGATCGAAAAGCTGACCAATCTCGAAAGCCTGCCCCCGCACGGCTTCATGTTCAGTTGCTTCCCGGTAAAGATCGAACGCGCCAGCGCAGGCTGGATACGCGCCGTGGCGATTGTCGACCGATGTCTGTCAACGTGATCATCCTCAACGGGGTCAGCAGTTCGGGCAAGACCACGCTTGCAAAGGCGATCCAGAAATACTCGCATGAAATCTGGCTGCATGTGGCGATGGACAGTTTCATCGCCATGCTTCCCGACGGGCGTGAATTCGACCGTGAGTGGTTTCCCATGGTCGAAGTCAGCCGCGAAGGCGAAGTCTTGCCTCAGATGACAAACGGGCCTTCGGGCGAGGCATTGCTGCTGGAAATGCGCCGTCTTGTCAGAGGGCTTTCGGAAACCGGCTTCAACGTCATCGTGGATGAGGTTGCCGAAGCGGACACTATAGCGGATTACCGTGGCCGGCTGGGGAACGGCTGCCTTGTCGTGAAAGTCGATGCCCCGCTATCGGAGCTTGAGCGGCGGGAAAGAGAGCGCGGGGATCGGCTCATCGGACTTGCGCGCGAGCAGTCCGAACGCGTGCACAATGGCATCAGCTATGATTTGGAAGTCGATACCCACGCACAGACGCCGGATGCTCTGGCGCGGCTGATTCTGGAACGGATCGCAGCTTAACCCGCAGGCCGCGGCAGTTTCGTCACCTTGTCGCCCAGATCGGCATCCTTGGCCGCTTCGTGCTCGGCGAGCATCTCGTCATGTTCGGCAAACAGCCGCTCAATTTCCGTCCGGCGGTCCAGCAGCATGTGTGCAATACCGGGCGCAAGGCTTTCGCCCTCGCCGATCTGGCCCAGCAATGCGGCAAGATCGCTGACAGTCGCATCGCGCGGGGTTTTGAAGAAATGCCCCTTGCGGTCGAAGTATCCAGTGCCTTTCTTAGCCATAATCAAATCCCCCACAGGTTGATCATGCGGACACAGTCCGAATCAGCACTTGAATTGTCCTACAAAACCCATCCTGTAGAAAGTGCAGCTGTGGAGAAAGCCGCTGTTTCCACGGCTTTCGTCGTCCGCGTACAATGAGGAAGCGGATTAATAACAGGCGTTTGAAATAGAATGTCGCCAGCAGGAAAGTTGTGGGCAATCCTTCTCGCGACCCGACTACTCAAGTTCCAGAATCACCGCGTCAACCGCGAGGCTCTCACCCTCGTTCGCGTTGATCTTCGCGATGACGCCTTCCTTTTCGGCGCGCAGGATGTTTTCCATCTTCATCGCTTCGACCGTGGCGAGCGGCTGACCGGGCTGAACTTCGTCTCCCTCGCCAACGTGCAGCTTCACCAGCATCCCCGGCATCGGGCAGATCAGCAGCTTGGACAGATCCGGCGGGATTTTTTCGATCATCCGGCTTTCGTGGCTGGCCAGCCGCAGCGGCAGCACCAGTGCGCGGGTGGCAGCGCCGCGGGTCGTGATGATCCAGTTCGCACCGTCGCGTTCCACGATCAGGCCATAGGTCGCGCCGTCTGCGGTGGTGGCCGTCGCCTGCGACATGCCGGGCAGCCAGTCACAGTTCCCTTCGACCCGGTGCCCGTCAACCATGGCATGGCCATCACCCAGGATGACTTCGTGCCGCGTATCGCCGATCTTCACCATCCATTCGCTGGTGACAGCAAGAGCCCCATCAAGCTGGCCCGAAATGCGCCGCGCCCGGCTTTGCCAGGTGAATTCATTGCCCGCACAGATCGCCGCGAGCATCCGCTGGAAGTCCTCGCTGATGGCCGCACCGTGGAAGCCATCGGGGTATTCTTCCGCGATAAAGCCGGTCGTCAGCTCGCCCGAGCGGAAGCGCGGGTGCTGCATGATCGCACTGAGGAAATCGACATTGTGGCCCAGCCCCTTGATCCGGAACCGGTCGAGCGCCTCGATCTGCAAATCCGCCGCCTCTTCGCGGGTCGGTGCCCAGGTGATCAACTTGGCGATCATCGGGTCGTAGAACATCGACACCTCGCCGCCTTCGAACACGCCATCGTCGACGCGTACGCTGCCCACGCCATGCGCGACCCCGCGCCGCGGCTTGCCAGCCACCTCTCCGTCATCGGTCCAGCCCGGAACCGTGGGCGAATAATGCACCAACCGTCCGGTTGAAGGCAGGAACCCGCGATAGGGGTCTTCGGCATAGACGCGGTTCTCGATCGACCAGCCGTCGATGCCGATGTCGTCCTGCGTCAGTTCCAGCTTCTCACCGGCAGCCACGCGGATCATCTGTTCAACCAGATCGACGCCCGTGATCGCCTCCGTCACCGGGTGTTCCACCTGAAGCCGGGTGTTCATTTCAAGGAAGTAGAAGCTCTCGCCCGTCGGGTCCGCCCCGCTGACGATCAGTTCGACCGTCCCGGCGGAGTGATAATCCACCGCACGGGCCAGAGCGACGCATTGCTCGCCCATCGCCTTGCGCATCTTGGGCGTGACGAAGGGCGAAGGCGCTTCTTCGACCACCTTCTGGTGGCGGCGCTGGATCGAGCATTCGCGCTCGTTCAGGTAAAGGATGTTGCCGTGCTTGTCGCCGAGGATCTGGATTTCGATGTGTCGCGGGTTTTCGATGAATTTCTCGATGAAAACGCGATCATCGCCGAATGAATTGAGGCCTTCGCGCTTGGTCGCCTCGAACCCTTCGCGCACGTCCGCTTCGGACCATGCAAGGCGCATCCCCTTGCCACCGCCCCCGGCGGAAGCCTTCATCATCACCGGATAGCCGATATCGTTCGAAATCTCGACCGCGTGATCGGTGTCGCGGATTTCGCCGACGAAGCCGGGGACAACGTTGACGCCCGCTTCCTTTGCCAGCTTTTTCGATTCGATCTTGTCCCCCATCGCCGCGATGGCTCCGGCGGGCGGGCCGATGAAGGCGATATTCTCGGCCTCAAGCGCCTCGACGAAGCTCGCGCGCTCGGAAAGGAAGCCATAGCCGGGATGCACCGCTTCGGCCCCGGTCTGCTTGCACGCGGCGATGATCTTTTCGGGGATCAGATAGCTTTCCGCCGCGGGCGAGGCGCCGATGTGCACGGCCTCGTCCGCCATCCGCACAAACGGCGCATTGCGATCGGCATCGGAATAGACCGCGACGGTAGCAATGCCCATCTTGCGGGCGGTCTGAATCACGCGGCAGGCAATCTCACCGCGGTTGGCAATCAGAATCTTCGAAAACATCGTCTCTCCACGCGAGGAATTCGGGGTTGGCAAAGGCCTATGCCGCGCAGTTGCGAGCGGCGCAACCTAGCTGATTTGCGTTGCCTCAATAGGTTTCGGCCAGTTCGCGCAACTGGGCCGTGCGCAGTTCGGTCAGATGGGTCTTGCAGGTCGATACCAACAGCGGTTCAAGACTGCCGCCGCGCGCGGCGTAACCCTCGGACCGGCAATGCGCGTCGCGATAGGCGATCCATGCGCGCTGCGCCTCCAGCAGCGAGTCGAAATAGCCCGGACGATCATCCCAATCGGGTTTGTCAGCCTCGCTGTCGCGTTCCCGCATGGCCTGCCGGGTCAAACGCCATTGCGCGTTGAGCGCCGCGTCAGCGATCAGATAGCCGCGATGGGCACAAATGTTCATTTCCTGCTGCACGCCCATTTCCGCAGCCTGCTCGTCGCATTCGGGCAAGTCATTGGCCTGAACCAGCAGCATCAGCAGAGCGGAGATCATGCGGCAATCCCTTTGGCAAAAGTGACCAGGCTGTCAGCATAGGCGGGCGCGCCGCGCCTGTCGCCTTCACCACTGACGAGCGTTTGCACCGCGCGGCCCAGCATGGCGATATTGTCCGCAGACAGCGCGCCGAGCGGTTCGACATAGATGCCGATGGTGAACAGGATCGCCCCCGTTTCAGGAAGACGGCGCAGGGTCTGGCGTTCGGAACGCACGAACAGCGTCTCGCCAGCGTTCTCCGGAGTGACATGGGCAAAGGCCTCTTGCGGGGGCCTGTCGGCGATCCAGCGACGTTCTCCGGTCGCCGCGATGAACCAGTTGCAGCGCGCATAGATCGGGCCGGGGCGCAGCGTTTCCATGAAGCGGTCCACCCCGCTCGCCAATTGCTCCTCATACCCCGCAATCGGCGCGTGCAGCGCTCGCAGCGGCAGGCCGAGCTTGTCCTTGGGGTGCCAGTCCGATGGCCATGCAACCGCTGCGCCGATCAGGCGATAATAATCCTCATCCGCGAAACGTTGCAGCAGGCACATGTCCTCATGCGCGGCCAGCGCGGCTTCGGGCAATCCGCCATCGGTGCCGAGCATCGCGGCCAATTCCCGCCCCGGCACCTCGGCATAGCGGGTGAGCGCGATCCCTTCAGGCCAATCGGCAAAGCCCTGTTTCCGCGATGCAAGATCGGGTTCGGGCTGAAGCCATTGATCTTCCGTCAGCTTGACCAGCCCCATCCGCAATTGCCCGCCGCCGCGCGCCTTGGGCAGCAGCGTATCGACGGAAAAGCCGAGCGACATTCAGCCGCCTCGCCGTTCGCAGCGCAGCGTCAGGCCGTATTCCTCCAGCCAGTCGGCATCGGTTGCCAGCAGATATTGCAGCGCCTCCGGCAAAAGGCCGTGGAGGCTGTTGGCGTGGACCAGCTCCGTACGGCGATCCGAAAAGCAGAAGGCCTGGCTTTCGGAAAGGTTCGCCAGCAGGCGCTCCATCCCGATTTCCGTGGCCCCGCCTTCATCCGCGAGACTGAGGTAGATCGGCGGACGGACGGCATCACCCGGATCGCGGCGGCTCAGCGCCTCGGAATCCCATTGCAGGCTGGGCGAGATCGCAGCGTAGCCGGTGAACATCGCGGGCGCATCGGCCCATGTGTCAACCACGAAATGGCCCGCCGCACTTTCGCCCACCAGAACGGCGGTGCCATCGTGGCGATAACGCGCCTCGACCATCGGCTTGACCACCTCGGCCAGCCATTGCCGGAACGCGGCGCTTTCCCCGGCGGTGGGATAGCGTTCGCGTTCCTCGGCATCGCCGGTGGGTGGCAGCAATTCGCGCTGGCGATCCTTCGTCTCGATCCCGACGACAATCGCATCCCGGCTGCGCCCCCACAGCGCGCCCCAACGCATCAGGCCGACACCCATCATCAGATCCTGCGTGATCGCCCCGTCGAGCATGTAGACCACCGGCCAGCGCCGATCAGGCTCCGCCGCGTAATCGGGAGGCAGTATAACGTTGACCGCGCGTTCGGCCCCGACAGCCTCGAGCGTATACGCTTCGCCTATCGTAACGGGCTGCGGTTCCAGCTCTGCCGGAGCCATGGCGGCAGCCGCCCCGGCGAGCAGGAACGAGATCACTCCGCCGCCTCGTCCAGCCCCTCGCCCAGCGGCGGCATGTTGTGGCCGAGCAGCACGAGGATATCCGCCGCGCATTCGACCACGTTCGAACCCGGCCCGTAGATACCCTGCACACCTGCTTCGCGCAGGAAGTCATAATCCTGCGGGGGGATCACGCCGCCGGCCGTCACCTTGATGTCGCCCCGGCCTGCTTCCTTGAGCAACCGGATCAGTTCGGGGATCAAGGTCTTGTGGCCTGCCGCAAGACTCGACGCGCCGACCACATCGACATCATGCTCCAACGCCATTGCGCAGGCTTCGGAAGGAGTCTGGAATAGCGGGCCGGAGACGACATCGAACCCCATGTCGCTGAACGCGCTGGCGATCACGTTTGCGCCGCGATCGTGGCCGTCCTGGCCCATCTTGGCGACCATGATGCGCGGAGCCCGGCCAAGGCGACGCTCCACGGCATCCACACCGTCCGTCACCTGAGCCCAGCGGCGATCGAACTCATAGGCGCTCTTGTAAACGCCCTTCACCGGCGCGGGCGTCGCATCGTGGCGGCCGAACACCTCTTCCATCGCCGCGGAAATCTCGCCCAGCGTCGCGTCGGTGCGCGCGGCCTCCACTGCCAGCGCAAGCACATTCGCCCCGCTCTTGCAGCCATCGGTCAGCGCAGCCAGCGCCGCGCGGCATGCCGCCTCGTCGCGGCCCGCGCGTACCCGTTCGATCCGTGCGATCTGCCCGGCGCGCACTTTCTGGTTGTCGATGTCGAGCGTGTCGATCGGGTCTTCCTTGTCCTTGCGGTACTTGTTGACCCCGACGATCACGGTTTCGCCCTTGTCGACCTTGGTCTGCTTTTCCGCTGCCGCGCGCTCGATCGCGGCCTTGGGAGCGCCGGTGGCGACATAGGCGGTCATGCCGCCGGCTGCGTCCACTTCTGCGATCAGCTTCTCGGCTTCCTCAACCAGTGTCGCTGTCAGCGCCTCGATGTAATGCGAGCCGCCAAGCGGATCGACCACGTCGGTGATCCCGCTTTCCTCTTGCAGCACCAGCTGGGTGTTGCGCGCGATGCGAGCGCTGAAATCGGTCGGTAGCGCTATGGCTTCGTCCAGCGCGTTGGTGTGGAGCGATTGCGTGCCGCCCAGCACCGCCGCCATCGCCTCGATCGTGGTGCGCATGACGTTGTTGTAGGGGTCCTGCTCCTGCAAGGACACGCCAGATGTCTGGCAGTGGGTGCGCAGCATCTTGGAGCGTTCATCCTGCGCGCCCAGCCCATCCATCACCCGGTACCACAGCGTGCGCGCGGCGCGCAGCTTGGCGATCTCCATGAAGAAGTTCATGCCGATGCCGAAGAAGAAGCTCAAACGCCCGGCAAAGGCATCAATATCCAGCCCGCTGGCACAGGCGCGGGTGACGTATTCCTTGCCGTCGGCGATGGTGAAGGCAAGCTCCTGCACCGCTGTCGCCCCGGCTTCGTGCATGTGGTAGCCCGAAATCGAGATGCTGTTGAATTTCGGCATGTTGGCCGAAGTGTATGCGATGATGTCCGAAACGATCCGCATCGATGGTTCGGGCGGATAGATGTAGGTGTTGCGGACCATGAACTCTTTCAGGATGTCGTTCTGGATCGTGCCTGAAAGTTGCGCTTGCGAAACGCCCTGACGTTCTGCCGCGACGACGTAGAACGCCATCACCGGGATCACCGCGCCGTTCATCGTCATGGAAACGGACATGGTATCGAGCGGGATCTGGTCGAACAGCACTTCCATGTCAGCCACGGTGTCGATTGCGACCCCTGCCTTGCCGACATCGCCGGTCACGCGCGGGTGATCGCTGTCATAGCCGCGGTGGGTGGCGAGATCGAAAGCGACCGACAGACCCTTTTGCCCCATCGCCAGATTGCGGCGGTAAAAGGCGTTCGATTCCTCGGCGGTGGAAAAGCCCGCATATTGCCGGATCGTCCAAGGGCGGCCCGCATACATGCTCGCCTTAACCCCGCGCGTGAACGGGGCGAAACCGGGCAGTCCGGGGTCGAAGCCTTCGTGATCGGCCTCGGTATAAAGCGGCTTGATCGTGAAGCCTTCTGGCATGGCGCGGGTAAGATCGCGGCCCTTCACTTCCTTGTCTGCGAGCGATTGCCAATCGGCGGTGGTGGTTTTGTCGGTCATGCGATGCCTCTAAGCATAATCGTCATGCCAGCGAAAGCTGGCATCTCGGGCGGCCGGAGACCCCAGCTTTAGCCGGGGTGACGGGAAAATTCAGTTGGACCAGTGCCCGTCGTCCTTGGGCGTTTCCATGATTTCGGTAAGCATGCCCTGCATGTCCTTGGGATGGACGAAAAAGATAGGCGTGCCGTGCGCCCCGATGCGCGTGGGGCCGAGGATGCGCTTGCCCAATGCCTCGAATTCGGCGCGGGCGTCTTCGATGTCGGGGACTTCGAAACAGACGTGATGCTGCCCGCCCAGCGGGTTCTTGGCGAGGAAGCCCGCGAGGGTGGAGTTTTCCCCCAGCGGTTCGATCAGTTCGATCTGCGTGCCGTTCATCGACCCGTCCGCGCCGGGGGTATCGACAAAGCAGACCTTCACGCCCTGCTCCTCAAGATCGAACGGCGTGTGGATCTTCGTCGCGCCCATGACGTCGCGGTAATGCGCGATGGAGGCTTCGATGGAGGGCGTGGCGACCCCGATGTGGTTGAGACGGCCTAGTTTCATCAGAACAATCCAAACATACCAAAGATACCAAAAAACGCACTCGCTGCGCCTAGTGCCGTCGTGACCACAAAGGTAAGAGCGAACTTGTTCGGGTGCTCTGATTTAACGATCCTCTGGTCGCCACGATACTTGCGATTCATCAATTCGATTATTCGCCACTGAAGCCAAGGCATGATCTTTCCTGCCCGGACATCCAGATACAAAAACGTCAACACCCAGACCGCAAAAGCCAAGCAGAAGCCCGCTACAAGCGGAGCATTAAGCGCTTCCATGCCATAGCTCACAGCGGAATATTATCATGCTTCTTCCACGGGTTCTCCAGCTGCTTCGTCCGCAGTTTGCGTAGGCCCAAGGCGATCCGGCGGCGGGTTGAGCTGGGGTGGATCACCTCGTCGATATAGCCGCGCTGGGCGGCGACGAAGGGGTTGGCGAAGCGGTCTTCGTATTCCTTGGTCTTTTCAGCGATCTTGGCCGGATCGTCGCGATCCTGGCGGAAGATGATCTCCACCGCGCCTTTCGCGCCCATCACCGCGATTTCGGCGGTCGGCCATGCGTAGTTGAGGTCGCCGCGCAGGTGCTTCGATGCCATCACGTCATAGGCCCCGCCATATGCCTTGCGGGTGATGACGGTGATCTTGGGCACGGTCGCCTCGGCATAGGCGAACAGCAGCTTCGCCCCGTGCTTGATGATCCCGCCCAGCTCCTGCGCGGTGCCGGGAAGGAAGCCGGGTACATCGACGAAGGTGATGATCGGAATTTCGAACGCGTCGCAGAACCGCACGAAACGCGCGGCCTTCTTCGACGAATTGATGTCGAGCACGCCCGCCAGCACCATCGGCTGGTTCGCCACCACGCCCACGGTGCGCCCTTCGACCCGGCCAAAGCCGCAGATGATGTTCGCCGCGTGGCCGGGCTGGATTTCGAAGAAATCGCCCTCGTCCAGCGTCTTGGCGATCACTTCGTGCATGTCATAGGGCTGGTTGGCATTGTCGGGGATGATCGTGTCGAGGCTCGGCTCCTCGCGGTCCCACGGATCGCTGGTCGGGATTTCCGGCACGTCCTCGCGGTTCGACAGCGGCAGGTAGTCAAAGAACCGCCGCGTCGCGAGCAGGGTCTCGATGTCGTTCTCGAACGCGCAATCGGCGACGCTGGTCTTGGTCGAATGGGTGATCGCGCCGCCCAGTTCCTCTTGCGTGACGACTTCGTTGGTGACGGTTTTCACCACGTCCGGGCCGGTGACGAACATGTAGGAGCTGTCCTTCACCATGAAGATGAAGTCAGTCATCGCCGGGGAATAGACCGCCCCGCCCGCGCACGGCCCCATGATCAGGCTGATCTGCGGCACGACACCGCTGGCAAGCACGTTGCGCTGGAACACCTCGGCATAGCCGCCAAGCGATGCGACGCCTTCCTGAATGCGAGCGCCGCCCGAATCGTTGAGCCCGATGACGGGCGCGCCGACCTTCATCGCGGTGTCCATCACCTTGCAGATCTTCTCTGCATGGCGTTTCGACAGACTGCCGCCGAAGACGGTGAAGTCCTGGCTGAAGACGTAAACCAGCCGCCCGTTGATCGTGCCACTGCCGGTGACAACGCCGTCGCCCGGAATGCGTTGATCCGCCATGCCGAAATCGACGCAATCATGTTCGACATAGGTGTCGAGCTCTTCGAAGCTGCCTTCGTCGAGCAGCACGTCGAGCCGCTCGCGCGCGGTCAGTTTGCCCTTGGCGTGCTGTGCGTCGATGCGCTTTTGCCCGCCACCCATGCGGGCGGCTTCGCGGCGGCGTTCCATTTCGGCGATATTGGCTGACATTCGTCCCGTCCCTGACTTGTGGGTCCTTTGTCAGGGGTCGTTGCCGCAGCCTTGCCGCTAGGTCAACGTGTCAAAATCACTGGTCGGTTCAGAACCTCAGGGTGACACTGCGGGCCAGAGCCGGAGAAATGCTCTCCGCGATCCGCAGCGCCTTGGTCATGCCGATGTTGGCTTCGTCGCGCCCTTGCTCGATCGCGGCGATGATCTGGCGGGCGCATTCGTCGGCGGGCATTTTCTTCATCGGATTGCCATCGTTCATCTGCGTATCGACTACCGGAGGCAGCGCCTCGATCACTTTCACGCCCGTCCCCTTCAACTGCTCGCGCAAGGCCAGCGTGTAGAACCGCAGGCCCGATTTGGTCGCGCAGTAAACCGGAGTGCGCGCCGCAGGCGATATGGCAAGACCGGAGGTGACGTTGACGATGGCTGCTTCGGGCCGCGACTTGAGCGCTTCGATCAACCCGGTGATCAGGCGGATCGGGGCGTTTAGATTGGCATAGATCGCAGCATCTGCTGCATCAGCATCGGGAGTGCCGTTACGAAAATCGTGATCGACCAATTGCCCGGCATTGTTGAGCAGCACGTCGATCGCACGCTCTCCCCATGCCACCAGCAAAGCGTCCACACCCGCTGCATTCGACAGGTCCGCCTCGATCACTTCGAAGCCTTCTGCGCGCATCGACGCGACACGATCGGGGTTGCGCCCTGTCAGCACGGCCTGCGCGCCCTTGGCACGAAGCTGCAACGCGATTTCGCGGCCGATCCCGTTGGTGCCGCCGGTCAGCAACACTGTCTTGCCTGAAAGGTTCATGGTGGCCCTATTTCATCAGCACGAGTTCTTCGGCCATGGTCGGGTGGATCGCCACCGTCGCATCGAAATCGGCCTTGGTCAGCTTGGCTTTCACGGCAATCGCGGCTGCCTGCATGATTTCCGGCGCTTCGGGCGCGATCATGTGAATGCCCACGATGCGATCATTCGCCGCATCGACGATCATCTTGTAAAGGCCCCGCTCGTTCCGGCCCGCGACGACGTTCTTCATCGGGCGGAAGTCGGACTGGAACACCTTGACGCTGCCCAGATGGTTGCGCGCCTCGCCTTCCGTCATGCCGACAGCGGCAATCGGCGGATGGCTGAACACCGCGCTGGGGATGCAGGAGTGGTCGACCGAATAGGGTTCTCCCGGCCCGAACACGCTATCGGCGAATGCCTGGCCTTCGCGGATTGCCACCGGGGTCAATTGCACCCGGTCGGTCACATCGCCGACGGCATAGATGTAATCGACATTGGTTTTCGAAAATTCGTCGACCTTGATCTGGCCCCGCTCGCCCAGTTCCACGCCGACATTTTCAAGGCCCAGCCCTTCGATATTGGGGACGCGGCCTGTGGCGATCATCACCTGGTCGAACACGCGCTCCTCATGCCCGGTCAGCTTGACCAGCAGCGTGCCGTCTTCCTGCTTCTTCACATATTCGAATTCGGTGTTGAAGCAGAACTCGATCCCCTTCGTCAGCGAGATCTGCAGCAAACGGTCGCGCAGCGCCGCATCATAGCTGCGCAGGATCACGTCAGACCGGTTGGCAATCGTCACCTTGCTGCCGAATTCGTTGAAGATGCCCGCGAATTCATTGGCGATATAGCCGCCACCGGCGATCAGGATGCGCTTGGGCACTTCGTCGAGGTGGAATGCCTCGTTCGAGGTGATCGCGTGCTCATTGCCTTCGAAATCGGGCATGTGCGGGCGCGCGCCGGTGGCGATCAGGATGTATTTCGCGGTAACGACCTTGCCGCTCGCCAGCGTGATTTCGTGCGGGCCGGTGATCTCGGCCCGCTCGCGAAAGATGGTGACACCGTGATTGTCGAGCGTTTCGCCGTACAGCCCTTCGAGCCGGTCGATATCCTTCTGCACATGATCGCGCAGCTTCACCCAGTCGAAGCTCTTGCCTTCGATCGTCCAGCCGAAGTTCTGCGCATCGACAAGGTCCTCGGCAAAATGCGCACCATAGACCAGCATCTTCTTGGGCACGCAGCCTCGGATCACACAGGTGCCCCCAACCCGGTATTCCTCGGCGGCGGCAACACGTGCGCCGTGTCCTGCCGCGATCCGGCTGGCACGGGTTCCGCCAGAACCGATGCCAATGGTGAATAGGTCGAAATCGTATTGCGTGTCAGCCATCTGTGTTCCTCGCGAATTTGGCCTGTCTATGGGCATGTTCGACCATATGGGCAACCGCGTTACCGGATGCCCGCAGACATTCGCTTTGGATCAGGAAAGATCAGCTTTCGAGGAACCGCCCGTAATCGCGCAGCAGCTCGAACGCCTTCATGTTTTCCAGCGTGATCAGGCTTTCGTCGGTGATGCCGGTGAGGCGATAGATCAGTCGGAGGATCGCCTTGCGCTCCACTTCGCCGATGTCGACGAGGCTGATCAGCATGTCGGGATTGTCATGTTCCAGCTCGTCAAACAGCATGGCGACGTTCATCGGATCGAACCCGAAACCAAGGAAACCCAGCCGTTTCCCGCGCGACATCTCGGCGCGGAGATAGGACTGGAACTGGCGCGATGCGGCGCGCTGGCTGGCTGTGAAGATGCGCTTTGAAAGCTGGACGATGTTTTCCGGATCGTCCTGCCCCCAGGTCGCGCCGTTTTCCTCATCCCCTTGCCACGGCAATCGCCCGGCAACGCCATAGGGATGCACGATGCGCAGCCGCCCGGCAACAAGCTCGCACGATTCCTCATAGGTCATGCCGAATGCCCGCTGCACCACCCACGGCAGGTAATGTTCGATTGCCCGGTCATAGTTGAAGCAGACGATCGACAGCTTTTCGAAGCATTCCTCCGCCTTGGCTCGCGGCACGCCTTTCACGATCAGCTGACCGAGCTGGTACAACCAGTTTTCGGTGCCGCGCAGCGGAAGCTCGCCCGCAGCGCGCGGTTCGGCGGCCAGCGTGGACTTCGATTCCGCCTGAAGCGTGTAATAGACAATCGCCAGCTTGCCCGCCGCAAGCACCGCCGGATCATGCCCATATTGTTCAAGGATGGCATCGATCGAGGTGCTGACAATCGTGGCCTCGCGGATAGCCATCGCCCCGCCGACCAGTTCATCGTAGGAAAGGCCGATTTCATCCGAGACGCGCTCGAACAGATTGGCCAAATTCACCAGATCGCGCGATTTCACGTCCGAATGCAGGCGATCGAATTCAAAGCCCGCAGCGATTTTCGCCAACAGATCAGGCCCGTCGGGCATTTCGATCTCACGATTCGCACCGGCCCCGACAATCAACGTGGTATCGGTACGGATCATGGGTTTAGCTGGGCCTCTCGTTTGCGACGGAGGCTCCAGATAGGCGTGACATGCTTAATTTTGGCTTAGCTTCGACGGGAAAATTGCTCCCGTTTCTGAAACTTACGCCGACCGTGATCCCGATCCGCGTTGGCCCTTGCCGCCTCGGCGCATTCCACCCGGCTTCCCGCCAGAACGCTGGCCGGAATTGCCGCCCGGACGGCCACCGGGACGCCCACATGGCTTGCCTTTGCGTGCAGGATGCTTGCCGCCCGGCTTCTTCGGACGCGGCGCGCCATCACCCTTCGCCTGATCGGCCGATTGCCCTGCGGGACGCGGCCTGATCTTCTTGGCGGAAACACGAGTGGCTCCTCGCGGTTCGGGCTTGGTCGGCCCGACACCTTCGACCACGGCCCGGAAATTGTCCGGCAGCGGCAGGCGTTCCAGTTCGGCACCCGTCGTCTTGCGGATATCCTTCAAATATGCGCGTTCGTCCTCGGCGCAGAATGCAATCGCCACGCCATCGCGGCCCGCACGCGCGGTGCGGCCGATCCGATGGACATATTGTTCGGGCACGTTGGGCAGTTCGTAATTGATCACGTGGCTGACACCGGGAATGTCGATCCCGCGCGCGGCGACATCGGTGGCGACGAGGATCGCGGTCTTGCCCCGGCGGAATTCGTCCAGCGCGCGCTGGCGCTGCGGCTGGCTCTTGTTGCCATGGATCGCGTTGGCCACGATCCCGCGCTGCGAAAGCTTCTTCACCACCCGGTCTGCGCCATGTTTGGTCCGGGTGAAGATCAGCACCCGCTCGAACTCGCCGGGTACCTTGTGACGGCCGGAAAGGATCAGGTCGAGCAACGCCTGCTTTTCGTCCTGCTGCACCATGAACAGATATTGCTCGATCCGTTCTGCAGTCGTGCTTTCAGGAGTGACCGAAACCTGTACCGGGTTCTTGCAATAGCCGCTTACCAGCTCCTTGATTGCCTTGGGCATGGTGGCGCTGAAGAACAGGGTCTGGCGCTCTGCCGGCACCAGCTTGTTGATGGTGCGCAGAGCGTGGATGAAGCCGAGGTCGAGCATCTGGTCAGCTTCGTCCAGCACCAGCACTTCCACCGATGAAAGGTTGAAGGCCTTCTGGTCGATCAGGTCGAGCAAGCGGCCCGGCGTCGCGATCAGGATGTCGGTGCCGCGGTGCAGCTTGTTGCGATCCTTGCCGACAGAAGTGCCGCCGACGATGGACTGCACCTTCAACCCGGCCAGCGCACCATACTCCTTGGCGCTGGCGGCGACCTGCATCACCAGTTCGCGCGTCGGGGCCAGCACCAGCATGCGGCAGGATTTGAACGGAATACGATTGTCGGCTTCGCGCAGACGATCGATGCTGGGCAGCATGAAAGCGGCGGTCTTGCCGGTACCCGTCTGGGCGATGCCCAGCAGGTCACGCCCCGCCAAAACCGGCGGAATGGCCTGTTCCTGGATCGGGGTCGGGGTGGAATAGCCCTTGAGATCAAGCGCCTGGAGAACGGGCTGCGACAGCCCGAGGTCTGAAAACTGTGTCATGAAAACTCGCAATAAATGCGGTGCGCACGCGCAAATGGGGCGTGCGAAGCGCGGGGTTTCGAGAACCGCCCGCGTGAATAGGGAAGCTGTAGGGATTGGATCGTGACGCTGCCGGGGCGGAGATTATGCCGCCGCTTCACGCTGGCAGGTTGCATCACGTGTTGGTGAGCAAATGGGCGCGACCCCGCCGTGTGTCAAGTTATATTGCAGTGCAGCAATGCTGGTGCAGCAGCCTATTCAAGCCGGTCGCGCACATCGGCATAGGCGATGCGCGAGGAATAGCTGCCCTCGACCGGCTCCCCCGCAGCGTTTTGTGCGGGTTCGAAATGATGATGTTCGGACAAGACATCGCAGAGCGAATCCGTCACGTGCTTCAGGCGAAAACTCTCAGTCAGTTCACAACCCGTCACGTTGCCTTCTGCATCCACCGTCAGCCGATACGCGAGATGCGAACGCCACACGCGCATGCGGCGCGATGTCTTCATCAGTTCGAAATCGCCATCCCACGAAACCAGCCTGACCGGCGCCTCACCCGTGGCTTCGCCAGAGGCCGAATGCTGCACCATCTCACCGGCGTCATCCTTGGCAAGCGCGGCTGGAGAAAGCCCAAGAGCAAGGAATGCTGCGGGGAGCATGGCAAGGCGGTTCATCAGATGGACCTCGTGGGGAGATGGTTAAGGGGCGGTTGCGACAGGGACAAACTACGCGGATTCTCCAAAAGTGCAAATGTGACTCTGGAGCAGTGAGCAGTTGCAACAAGAATGCGCCTATTCCTGCCAACTCGACATAATCATTCGTTCGGCAAAATCTTTATGGCACTCGCGCGGAATAAGATGCCTCGCCATGTCAACAATATAACACCCGCCGATTCCGGCGTTGCGCACATGCAACAGGCCGCAGGATCGGCACTGCCGACCCCGTCACATCAGACGGATTGTATCGTGATCCGCTCAGGCGGAAAGGCCCGCCGCCTTCATCAGCGCCGCCGTGCTTGGGTCGAAATCGCCTTCACCGCTGTCGATCGCCTTGGCCATCTTCTTGCCCAGTTCCACTCCGAACTGGTCGAACGGATTGATGCCCATCAGCACGGCATTGGCAAAGGTCCGGTGTTCGTGGAAGGCAATCAGCGCGCCAAACGTGGCAGCGTCGCAATCGTCGAGCAGGATCATTGCCGAGGGGCGATCCCCGGCAAAAGCGCGCGCCGGGTCTTTTCCGTCTGCCGACATATTGCCGCCTGCCATCAATGCCGCCCCTTGCGCAAAGCAATTGGCGAGCAAGGCCTTGTGATGCGCGGGATCAAGCTCGTCACCGGGCGCGATGCTGGCTATGAAATCAACCGGGATCAGATGCGTACCCTGATGCAGCAGCTGGAACACCGCGTGCTGCGCGTCTGTCCCCACCCCGCCCCAGGTTATCGGCGCGGTCGGCTGGCTGACCGGCTTACCCGCACTCGTCACGCTTTTACCATTCGATTCCATCTCAAGTTGCTGGAGGTAATCGGGCAGCAGTGCGAGCCGTTCGTCATAGGCGAACACCGCGCGCGTCTGGCATTCGCGCACACGGGCATAATAAAGGTCGCCAAAGGCAGCGAGCAGCGGGCCGTTGGCGCGGCCTTGCGCCTCGCGGAAATGCGTGTCCATCGCCTGCGCCCCGGCCAGCATGGCGCCGAATTCCTCCATCCCGATAGCCAGAGCCACGGGGAAACCAATGCTGGACCACAGCGAATAGCGCCCGCCCACGCTTTCGGGGAAAGGCAGCACGCGGGTTTCGTCCACGCCCCATTCGACCGCGCCTTCAGGGTTGGCAGTCAGCGCGATCACCCGGCCACCGGGATCAGTCACGCCGTTGTCAGCCAGCCATTTCAGCGCGCTGGCGGCGTTGGTCATCGTTTCGATCGTGGTGAAGGTCTTGGACGCGACCGCGATCAGGGTCGTCGCCGGATCGCAAGCGGCAAAGGCCTGTTCGAGCGCCAGCCCATCAATGTTCGAGACAACATGCACATCCACCAGCTTGAGATCACGCGTCAGCGCATCCACCGCCAGATCGGGGCCAAGCGCCGATCCGCCGATACCGATGTGGATCAGGTGCTTCACCTCACCCAGAGCGCCATCGTGAATCGCCTCCACCAGCATGCCCATGCGCGTCAGCAGCGCCTCGGCCTCTTCGACCTGCGCATCGGTTCCGCTACCGCGCATGGCTCCGTGCGTCGCGGGGCGTCCTTCGGTCGGGTTGACGATCCCGCCACCAAACAGCGCCTCTCGTGCCGCATCGAAACCGCTCGCCGCGGCCAGCGCCTCGAATGCGTCGATCACCCCGTCATCCAGATGGGTTTTCGACCAGTCGAGCAGCATGCCCACCGGACCAAGTTCGCCCAGATCGAATTCGAGCCTTTGGCTGAGCTTGCTCACCCGGTCCGCATCATCGGCGAACAATTCGCCGAGGCTGGGGCGAGGCAATGCCCGCAATTGCTCCCAAAGGGCGTCGGTCTTCGCGGTATCGGTCATCAAGCAAACCCTCTTTGCCAAGGCTAACTGGGCGCGTAAGGGGACCGGTGATGGATGTTAAGACCCAATCTGCCAGCATGCCCGCTGCTTCCACGGATTTGGCTCCGGAACAGAAGCCGGAAAGCCTGCTCAGCTTCCTGTGGTTCCTCGCGAAGCTGCTGATCGCGGTGCTGCTGTTTCGCAGCTTCGTGTTCTCGCCGTTTTCAATTCCGTCGGAAAGCATGCTGCCCCGGCTGTGGAACGGGGATTACCTGCTCGCGGCCAAGTGGCCCTACGGCTATTCCAGCAATTCGCTGCCGTTCGACGCCCCACTCATTCCTGGCCGCATTCTCGCCAGCCAGCCGGAGCGCGGCGACACGGTGATCTTCAAGCATCCGGTGGACAAGACGGACTATATCAAGCGGGTCATCGGACTGCCGGGAGATACTGTTGCCATGGTCGACGGGCAGATAGTGCTCAATGGCGAGCCCGTGCAGCGCGAACCGCTTGGCGATTTCCAGATCCCTCTTTCAGTCAACACCTCGTGCAACTGGGGCGGGAACGAGACGGTGAACGCGGCGGGCGAGCCGGTGTGCAACTATCGCCGTTTCCGTGAGACATTGCCGGGTGGCGCCAGCTACGAAGTGCTCGATTTCGGGAACACGCCGGCCGACAACATTCGGCCCAAGATCATTCCCGAAGGCCACATGTTCGTGCTCGGCGACAATCGCGACAATTCGCGCGACAGCCGGTTCGAAGCGCGCGCCGGCGATGCGGTGGGGATCGTCCCGCAGGAACTGCTGGTGGGCAAGGCCAGCGTCATCATGTGGTCGACCGACGGCAGCGCGGAATGGGTGAAGCCGTGGACATGGTTCACCGCCGCCCGCTGGAACCGGATCGGATCGCAGCTGTGAGCGACCTTTCCCCCGAAACCAAGGACTGGCTCAATTCCGTCGGCTTTGCGGTCAAGAACGAGGCCGTGTGGCTTGAAGCGCTGACCCACGGCAGCTTCAATTCCGGCAGCAATGCGGCGCGCAGCGAAACAGCCGACATCGACTATCAGCGGCTCGAATTCCTGGGCGACCGGGTGCTGGGCCTGTCTGTCGCAAGCTGGCTTTACGGCGCCATTCGCGGGCAGGAAGGCCAGCTTTCGCAGCGGCTCAACGCGCTAGTCAGCGGTTCGATCTGCGCCCGCATCGCCCGTACCATTGGCGTGCCCGACCACATCAGGCTGGGCAAGCAGGCGCGCGAGGATGGCGGCGCGGACAGCGACAATATCCTTGGCGACGTGATGGAAGCGCTGATCGGCGCGAGCTTCCTCGACAATGGCTATGACGCGACCCGCACCGTGATCTATCGCCTGTGGGAAAAGGAACTGGCAGGCGACGCGGGCAAAGCAAAACATCCCAAGAGCGCGCTTCAGGAATGGGCAGCGGGCAATCGCCGGGCCATGCCGCGATACGAGGTGATTGACCGTTCCGGACCCGATCACGCGGCGCGCTTCACCGTCAAGGTAAGCATTCACAAGGTCGGCGAGGCCGAGGCCACCGCATCGAGCAAGGGCGCGGCAGAAAAACTCGCCGCACAGGCATTTCTGGAGCAATTCGGTTGAACCGTCTGAATACCCTCACCAATCGGAACAGCTGCACCGCGCCAAAGCGGAGGAAAGGCAGCGAGGAAATCACGCAATGACCCAACAGAAATGCGGCATGGTCGCCGTCATCGGCGCGCCCAATGCGGGCAAATCGACGCTGGTCAACCAGCTGGTCGGGCAAAAGGTCGCGATCACCTCTGCCAAGGCGCAGACCACGCGCGCCCGGATGTTGGGGATCGCGCTGCACGACGATGTGCAGATGATCCTCGTCGACACGCCGGGCATTTTCGCGCCCAAGCGGCGGCTTGACCGGGCGATGGTGAGCGCGGCGTGGGAAGGCGCGGAAAGCGCGGATGCGGTGCTGCTGTTAGTCGATCCGATCAAGCAGCGTCGGCACGAACTCGAACCGCTGCTGGAGGCGCTGGCAGGCCGGCCGGAAAAGAAGATTCTCGTGCTCAACAAGGTTGACCGGGCGAAGAAAGAGCCGCTGCTCGCGCTGGCGCAGGAACTGACGGCCAAGGTCGATTTTGCCGAGGTGTTCTTCGTCTCCGCGCTGACGGGCGACGGCGTGCCAGAAATGAAGGCTGCCCTCGCCGCGTCCATGCCCGAAGGGGTGTGGATGTATCCCGAGGATCAGGTGTCGGACGCATCCGAGCGCCTGCTGGCGGCGGAAATCACCCGCGAACAGCTGTACAAGCAGCTGCACGAAGAACTGCCCTATGACAGCGCGGTGCGGCCCGAACAGTACAAGACGCGGCCCGACGGCAGCCTCGAAATCCACCAGCAAATCGTCGTCGCCCGCGACAATCAGCGCGCCATCGTGCTGGGCAAAGGCGGCAGCCGGATCAAGGCGATTGGCGAAGCTGCCCGCAAGGAATTGAGCGAGGTTCTGGGCGTGAAAGTCCACCTGTTCCTGCACGTGAAAGTGCTGGAGAACTGGTCGGAGGACAAGGAAGTGTTCGAGGAAATGGGGCTGGACTGGGTGCGTTGATGCATCGCGCGTTCGCCATGCTCATCTTGCCTGCCGCAGCCGCGCTGGTCGGTTGTTCGGGAAGTGGGCCGGACGAAACGGCGGCCATGGATTCCGGCGGGGTGGAGACTTCGATCAGCATCGACATTTCCCCTTACATAAGCGCCGAGGCACGCGAAGTGGGCTGTTCGATCGTCACCGACTTTGCGAAAAGCAGGATGGAGAAAGCCGACAAGCCTGTCGTCCTCACCGATACCAGCAAATCGGGGTTCGACATGCCGGCAGAGGAAGCTGACTTGCTGTTCGCCTATCTGGTTGACGGTGAAAATGGCGATCCCCAGAGCGTGGGTATCCGGCAGAGAGCGGGCGCATTCCTCGCACTCACCAAGGAAAGCGCCATCGAGCAATGCGGTGAGCTGACCGCCCTTCACCGGGCGCGTTCACACACACCTGCCCCTAGTGAAGACTCACCTCCCGTAAACCTTGAGGACATGTCCTACGAATACGAGACATATGTCCTGTCGATCCCGCTGGTCGATTTCGATCGCGGCAAGGCTTTCATGTGGTACGGCCACGGTTGTGGCCCGTTGTGCGGCGGAACCGGAATAGAGATCTACACCCGTCAGCCTGACGGCGGCTGGCAAAGGACTGATTATCAGGGCCTCAGTATCAGCTGAGCGTTACCCCCGCCCCAGCCGCTCCAGTTTGTGCCGCAATGCCGCTTCGTCGAAGGGTTTGACGATGTAGTCGTCTGCGCCTGCCTGAATTCCTGCGTGGACATCGGCGGGCTTGTTCTTCGATGTGCAGAACACCACCACCGGCGCCTTGGGCGTGGGGATGGCGCGAAGCTGCTTGACGAACTCCAGCCCGTCCATTTCCGGCATGTCCCAGTCGGTCAGGATCAGATGCGGCATTGCCTTGCGGCAGCGCGCCAGTGCCTCGAACCCGTCCTGCGCCTCCACCGGGACATAGCCCAGCGATTTCGCGATCTTGCTCGACACCTTGCGGATCACGCGGCTGTCATCGACGATCAGACACATTTTCTGCACCGCCTGCCGGGCCTGCGCCGGGGCCGCACCGTCGCGCATCGCCTTGGCGGCGCGCACGATGGCGTCAACGTCCTCTTCCGGCTTTCCGGGCTCGACCACCGCACCGCTGAAGGGATCGATCAGCTCCTGCACGTCTTCCGGGGCCTCCACAGGCTCGCCTTCGGGCACATTCGCGTCACGAGCACGGTTCCGCTGCGCCTGGGCGAGCTTTTCGGCCAGCGTTTCACCGTCGGAACCCTGTGCCTGCTTGTGCGGGCCGGTCGTGCGTTTGATCAGATTTTGAATGGCTCTGCCTCCCCTGCCAGCGAGGCGAAGTGCCCTTCGTTGCGCAGATCATGCGCAAGGTCTTCGTCGAAATCGTCAAACTCTGCGTCTTGCCCTGCGGCGCTTTCGCCTGGAGTCATGCAGACGTGCAGATAGGGCATCCAGATGTCGCCATATTCGGCTTTCTGATACCAAACGTCGATCACGTCATAGCTGGCCCAGATGCCATCGGGCTCTCTGAGGCGAATTCCTTCGCCAATGCGCGGCACCGCCGCAAAGCGAAGGCGCTGCTGGCTTTGGTGAGTCTCGTTCTGGACTTCGATCTCAATCACGGCACTTGTCCCTGGTCTGACGACAGGGATAGGCGACAATACTAAACGAATTGCCAACGCCGTAAGCGTTCAGCCCTTGGCAGCGGCCTTCTTTTTCGGAGCGGCCTTTTTCTTGGGCGCGGCTTTCTTGCGCCCCTTTTTCTTCGCCGGTCCCTTGGCCGCGCGCGCGTCGATCAGTTCGATCGCCTGCGCCGCCTCAATCTCCTCGGGCTTGATGTCCTTGGGGATCGTCGCATTGGTCGTTCCGTCCGTGACATAGGGACCGTATCGGCCCGGCATCACCTTGATCTCGCCGCCGCTGGTTGGGTGTTCGCCCAGCGTCTTGATCGGCTCAGCCTTGGCCCCGCGTCCACCGCCCTTGCGATTGGCAGCTTCGGCCAGCAGCGCGACCGCCGCGTTCATGCCGGTTTCAAACACTTCGCGCGTGTTCGACAGCTTGGCGTATTTCCCGTCGTGTCGCAGATAGGGGCCATAGCGCCCGATTGCGGCCTCGATCTCCTTGCCCGTTTCGGGATGCGCGCCGATGATGCGCGGCAGGTCCAGCAGCTTCACCGCCCAATCGAGATCGAAATCGTCCAGGTCCTTGGGGATCGAGGCGCGCTTCTTGGTGCCGTCCTCCTCCATCTCGATATAGGGGCCGAACCGTCCTGACTTGCGGTGGATGTCCGCGCCGGTTTCCGGATGCTGGCCCATGACGCCGTCCTCTGCCGGATCGGCGCCGTCCGCACCCGGCTGGGCAAAGCGCCGGGTGTATTTGCATTCGGGATAATTGTGGCAGGCGATGAACGCGCCGAACTTGCCCCCGCGCAGGCTCAGGCGGCCATTGGCCCGGCCTTCCTGCTCGCACAGCGGACACATCCGCGCATCCTTGCCGTCCTCACGCGGCGGGAACAGGTAATCGGACAGGTAATCGTCGAGCACCTCGGTCACTTCCGAGGGCAGCTTTTCCATCACCTCGTCGGCCTTGGGCTTGAAGTCCGCCCAGAAGCGGGCGAGCAGCTTTTTGTAATCCTCGCGCCCGTCCGAAACGGTATCGAGTTCATCCTCCATCCCCGCCGTGAAGTCATAGGCGACATAGGTGGGGAAGAAGCGTTCGAGAAACGCCGTCAGCAACCGCCCGGATTCCTCGGCAAAGAAACGGTTTTTCTCCATCCGCACGTAATCGCGATCGCGCAGCGTCTGAATGGTGGAGGCATAGGTCGACGGACGGCCGATGCCCAGCTCCTCAAGCCGTTTGACGAGGCTTGCTTCGGAAAATCGCGGCGGCGGCTGAGTGAAATGCTGGGTCGCCTCAACCGCGTTCTTGGCCGGAACATCCCCGTTCTTCAGCAACGGCAGCAGGCCGTCCTCATCCTCGTCCTGATCGTCGAAACCTTCCTGATAGACCGCGAAATAGCCGGGGAAGACCACAACCTGTCCGGTCGCGCGCAGTTCATGCTGACCCGTCGCGTCACGCAGGGTGACGGTGGTGCGCTCAAGCTGCGCGGTCGACATCTGGCTGGCCATGGCGCGTTTCCAGATCAGCGCATACAGCTTTGCCTCATCGCCTGTCCCGGCGCGATCGCGGCTGAAATCGGTCGGGCGGATGGCCTCGTGCGCTTCCTGCGCGTTCTTTGCCTTGGTGCTGTAGAAGCGCGGCTTTTCGGGGCAGTATGACGCTTCGAACCGCTCGGCGATTGCCTGGCGACAGGCGGCAATCGCGCTGCCGTCCATCTGCACGCCGTCGGTCCGCATGTAGGTGATCGCGCCCGCCTCATACAGCGACTGCGCCAGCCGCATGGTGTGGCTGGCCGAAAAGCCGAGCTTGCGCGCGGCCTCCTGCTGCATGGTCGACGTGGTGAACGGAGGCGCGGGATTGCGCTTCAGCGGCTTTTTCTCGACATCCTCGACGGTGAAGCGCCCGGCCTCGACAGCGGCTTTCGCTTCCATTGCGATGCCCTGTTCGCCAAGCGAGAGCTTTTCCAGCTTATCGCCCTTGTACCGCACCAGCCGTGCGTCGAACTGTGTCCCGTCATGCTCCAGCTTGGCGAGGACCGACCAGTATTCGTCAGGCCTGAAAGCCTCGATCTCGCGCTCCCTGTCAACGATCAGGCGCAGGGCGACCGATTGCACCCGCCCCGCCGATTTCGCACCGGGCAGCTTGCGCCAAAGCACCGGCGAAAGGGTAAAGCCGAACAGATAATCGAGCGCGCGGCGACCCAGATAGGCATCGATCAACGGCTGATCGAGCTCGCGCGGCTTTCCCATCGCCTCTGTCACCGCAGGCTTGGTGATCGCGTTGAAAGTCACGCGGTCAACCTTGGTCGGCAGGGCCTTGCGCTTCTTCAGCAGCTCCTGAACGTGCCAGCTGATCGCCTCGCCTTCGCGATCAGGGTCAGTCGCCAGCACCAGCCGCGAGGCATTCTTTGCAGCATCGGCGATTTCCTTGAAGCGGCTCTGCTTGTCCCGGTACAACTCCCAGTCCATCGCGAAGTCTTCATCGGGCCGTACGCTCCCGTCCTTGGGTGGCAGATCTCGGACATGGCCATAGGAGGCCAGGACCTTGAAGTCGTTGCCGAGGTATTTCTCGATGGTCTTCGCCTTGGCGGGCGATTCAACGATGACAAGCTGCATGAGAGAGGTCTGATTTCCTTACACGTGTACGTACGCGCGAGAGTGGGGCCCGGCTTCGGGAAGCGTCAAGTGGGATTTGATGACGCCCGAGGCAACCCGAAATCTACACTCTGGTCCGTGCCGCGGCATAGACCCCCAAACCCATCGCGATCAGGGTCGCACCGGTTGCGGCGGCAAAGAAATTGGACATGATCGTGGGGCCGAGCGGCACCTGAAGCGATTTGTCCGCCCACGAACCGATGATCGAAAAGGAGATGACGGACAGGACAAGCGGCACGAACAGCGCCCCGGCGATTTCCCAGAAATGGCCCTTGGTCGCATTCCAGGATCGCCCGAATGCATCCCTGAAATCACCCGTTTCGCCCATTCCGTATCCCAGCACGGCAGAGAAACGTATTCCGAAATAGAAGGCGGGAAACACCAGGGCCACCCAGCCAAGGCCGATCACAATCGCATAAAGGAATGTGAGGCCCAGAAAGGCCAACAGCCCTTTTTGCACCCCGCCCGGAGCCAGTCCGCCGAAATAGAGCATGTTGATTGTCAGCCAGTAGGACATGAAAAGCGTAATCGCCGAGCCAGCCCATCCGACGGGGACAATCTCGGGAAACCGGTCAACCACGGTTTCCGACAGCGTCATGATCACGAGATAGGCGCCCAGCGTCCCCTTTGCCGAAACCAGCAACCGCCGGGCCTCGGACCAGATATCGATCGTTTCGTAAAGCTTCAGTCCCGCCATCAATCCCCCGTAGCGCCAGACAGGCTGACCGCCCCGTCCGAATGCCGTTCAATCCCGCCCGCCAGTTCGAGTTCGAGCAGCGCCATGTGCACTTCGGCCGCGCTTGCGCCCGATTGGCGGATCAGTTCGTCTATCCCGATTGGAGCCTTGGTCAACAGATTGGTGATGTCACCACTCAGATCGGCCCGTGCCTCGCCCCATTGCAGCTTGCTCAGTTCGGCATAATCGAAGGGCGCGCCCGCATCTTCCACCCGAAAGCTTGATCGCGGCGCGCCGGTGAAGCCTTCGAGCAGTTCGATCACCTCGTCCGGCGTGCTGACCAGCACCGCCCCGTCGCGGATCAGCTGGTTGCAGCCGTGCGAGCGTGTGTCGAGCGGTGAACCGGGGATCGCCATGACCTCGCGCCCCGCCTCCCCCGCCAGCCTTGCGGTGATGAGCGATCCGGATTGCGGCGCTGCCTCCACCACCAAAGTGCCGCTTGCCAGACCGGCGATGATGCGGTTGCGGCTGGGGAAATGCCGCCCGCGCGGTTCGGTGCCGGGCGGCTGTTCGGCCATCAGGAAGCCTTCCGTCGCAATCCGCTCCTGCAAATCCGAGTGCTGCGGCGGGTAGGCGATGTCGATACCACTGGCGATCACGCCGATGGTGCCACCGCCATGCGCGCCCAAAGCCGCTTCATGGGCTGCCCCGTCGATTCCGCGCGCAAGACCGCTGACGACAGTGAAACCCGCGTTCGCCAGTTCGGCCGCGAAATCGCGTGCCAGCTTCACCGCCGCCGCGCTGGCGTTGCGCGCGCCAACCATCGCCACACAAGGCGCATTGGCGAGTTCGAGCCTGCCTCGGCAGGTCACAATCGGCGGCGCGCTTTCCAATTCGCCCAGCAGCGCGGGATAATCCGGCTGATCGTGGAACAGGTAGCGCGCACCCGCCGCCCGCACCGCCTCGACCTCGCGCTCGACCCGGTCTGCCGCGATCGGGCGATAGGGCGTTTTCCCGCGCGATCCGAGATCGGGCAGCGCCTCCAGCGCGTCCGCTGCCGTCCCGAACCGGGCAAGCAAGGCGCGATAGCTGACCGGCCCGATATTGGGCGAACGCAACAGACGGATGCGCGCGAAGGCTTCCGGCTGGCTGAGCTTTGGCTGCGACCCCGTCTGCTCCATCAGATGAGCGATTCCGTCACTTCTTGCCGGCGCCGATTTTCGGCTCCTCACCTTTCATCAGCCGCCCGATATTCTCGCGGTGGAGATAGATGATCAGGCCTGCAATCGCGGCCAGAACGGGGAAGAATTGCGGATAACCGAAAAGCGCCGATGCGGCAGCGGCGGCGACGACTGCGCTCATCCCGGCAAGGCTGGAAATCCGGAAAATGCCGAGCATCGAAAGCCAGATCAGCGCATAGGCCAAGCCGACGGGCCACGCGAGGCCGAAGGATACGCCCGCATTGGTCGCCACACCCTTCCCGCCCTTGAAACCGAGCCAGACCGGGAAACAATGCCCCAGCACCGCGCCACCTGCAGCGAAAGCCTTGGCGACATCGCCCATGTCTCCGGCCCAGATCATCCCTGCGGCCAGCACCGGGGCCAATCCCTTGACCAGATCGAGCAACAGCGTGCCTGCCGCCAGCCCCTTGTTCCCTGTGCGCAGCACATTGGTCGCGCCGATGTTGCCGCTGCCGATCTGGCGTACATCGCCCAGCCCCGCCGCTTTTGTCAGCAGCAGGCCGAAGGGGATCGATCCGGACAGATATCCCAGAAGCGCTGCGAGTATTGGTTCCACGAATCCCTCTCAACCTATCGCCCCGAACTTGTCGAAGGGCGGTACTTTCTTCTAATGCCCCGCTTCGAAAAGAAAAGGACAGGGCTTCGACAAGCTCAGCCCGAACGGAGATAGTTTTGCCGGATAAGTCCTCCCCCATCCTGCTGTTCGATTCCGGCGTTGGCGGGCTGACCGTCTATGACGCGCTGCGCGAGGTGCTGCCGGATGCGCCGGTGATCTATGCCGCCGATCTGGCGGGCCTGCCCTATGGCGAAAAGACCGAAGCCCAGGTTGCCGCCCGCGTTGCCGGGCTGCTGGGGCGGATGAGCGAACGGTTCCGCCCGCGTCTCGTCTGCATCGCCTGCAACACGGCGAGCACCATCGCGCTCGGCAATGTGCGCGAGGTGCTGGAGGTGCCGATCGTCGGCACTGTCCCCGCGATCAAGCCCGCCGCCGCAATGACCCAAACCGGCGCAATCGGACTGATCGGCACGCAGGCGACCATTCGACAACGCTATGTCGATGAGCTTGAACACCAGTTTGCAGCCGACAAGACTTTGCTGCGGATCGCCGCGCCCGAATTCGTCGGCGCGGCAGAGGCGAAGCTGCGCGGAGAGCCGGTCGACATGGCGGTGATAGAGCGCGTGGCGGACGCTTTGCGCGCCATGCCCGGCGGCGACCGGATCGATACTCTGGTGCTGGCCTGCACCCACTTCCCGCTGCTCGCCGATGAATTGCGCATTGTGTTTGGCGCGGATGTCCGGCTGGTTGACGGAGCAGCCGGGATCGCGCGCCGGATCGCGCACCTGCTGGATGGGCAGCCGATGGAGAAGACCGGCCCGAACCGCTTCTTCGTGACCGGGCCGATCAACGCGGCCAGCGGGTTGGAAGCCGCTCTTTCCGCTCGCGGATTCAGCGCTGCTGCGGCTTTCTGACCTGCAAATCGCTCGCAAAGATCGCTGTGGCCAAGCCCGTTCCGACTCCCTAGATAGTCGTCTGAAACCTTTGGGCCGTCGATGGGTTGTATGGCCTGTGTGTATTCGGAATCTGGACGTCAAGAGCGCGGAAAAACCGTGCCGTCCACACCAGACATGAAGCGTGAGACATGAACTACGACCAGATCTTCGACCAGGCGATTGACCGTCTTCACGAAGAAGGCCGCTACCGCGTCTTTATTGACATCATGCGCAACAAGGGTGCCTATCCCAATGCGCGGTGTTTCCATGGCCACAACGGGCCAAAGCCGATCACGGTCTGGTGCTCCAACGATTACCTGTGCATGGGCCAGCACGATGTCGTCATCGGCGCAATGGAGGCGGCACTGCACGATGTCGGCGCGGGTTCAGGCGGCACACGCAACATCGGCGGCAACACGCACCTGCATGTCGAACTGGAACGCGAGCTTGCCGAACTGCACGGCAAGGATGCAGCGCTGCTGTTCACCTCCGGCTATGTCTCGAACGACGCGACGCTTTCGACTTTGGCGAAACTGTTGCCCGGCTGCGTGATCTTCTCGGACGAATTGAACCACGCCAGCATGATCGCCGGCATCCGCAATTCGGGCTGTGAAAAGCGGGTGTTCCGCCACAATGACGTGGCGCATCTCGAAGAACTGCTCGCCGCCGAGGACGCCAACACCCCCAAGGTGATCGCATTCGAAAGCGTCTATTCGATGGACGGCGATGTCGCCCCGATCCACGCGATCTGCGATCTGGCCGAGAAATACAACGCCCTCACCTACATCGACGAAGTCCACGCCGTGGGCATGTATGGCGATCACGGTGGCGGCATTTCGGAGCGTGACAACGCCGCGCACCGCATCGACATCATCGAAGGCACGCTGGGCAAGGCGTTCGGCGTGATGGGCGGCTATATCGCGGCGAGCAACAAGGTCGTCGACTGCATCCGCAGCTATGCCCCCGGCTTCATCTTCACCACGTCGTTGTCGCCCGTTCTGGTCGCGGGCGTGCTGGCATCCGTGAAGCACCTCAAGTCTTCCAATGTCGAGCGCAACGCACAGCAGCAGGCCGCCGCCATGCTCAAGCTGAAGTTTGCCGAAGCCGGCCTGCCGGTGATGGACAGTGTTACCCACATCGTTCCGCTGATGGTCGGCGATCCGGTGCGCGCCAAGAAGATCAGCGACATCCTGCTGGCCGAATACGGCGTCTATGTGCAGCCGATCAACTATCCCACGGTTCCGCGCGGGACGGAGCGCCTGCGCTTCACCCCCGGCCCGCATCACACCGAAGCGATGATGACCGAGCTGACGCAAGCGCTTGTCGAAATCTGGGACCGGCTCGATATGGAATTGCGCGAGGCGGCGTAAGGCGGCACACTCTCCCGCAAGAGGGAGAGGAAAATGGCCACCACATTCGACCGGGCAAAGCTCGATACGGGCACGCTCGACATACGTCCGATGACACCCGCCATCGGCGCGGAAATCCACGGCATCGATCTGGGCGCTCCCGACATTGCCAAACGCGTCCCCGAAATCCGTGCCGCTTTGCTGAAGCACGGGGTGATCTTCTTTCGCGATCAACACCTGACGCAGGAAGCGCACATCGCCTTTGCACGCCATTTCGGCGAGCTGGAGGTGCACCCGGCCACGCCCAAGGACCAGCCCAACCCCGAGGTGTTGAAGATTGCCTACGGGACGAAAAGCCGCGGGCAGGAAAACCACTGGCATTCCGACGTGACATGGCGCGAATGCCCTTCGCTCGGGTCCATCCTGCTCGCCCGCGAAGTGCCCGAATGTGGCGGCGACACGCTGTTTGCGAACATGCACCTCGCCTATGAACGGCTGAGCGACCAGATGAAGCGACTGTGCGAAGGTTTGACGGCGGTGCACGACATCAGCCGCGTCTTTGCCAAGCGGCTCGGCAAGCAGCCCGAGGAATTGCACGACACCTATCCGCCGATGCGCCATCCGGTGATCCGCACTCATCCCGAAACGGGCGAGCGTGCGATCTATGTCAACACCGCCTTCACCAGCCATATCGAGGGGCTTTCCAAGGAGGAATCCCGCTGGCTGCTCGATCATCTTTACAAGACAGCGTGGGATGTGGAGATCCAGTGCCGCTTCCGCTGGCAGGCGGGATCGGTTGCCTTCTGGGACAACCGCGTGTGCCAACATTTCGCCGTATCCGATTACTTCCCCGCCCGCCGGGTGATGGAACGCGTGACGATTGCGGGGGATCGCCCCTTTTTCACCCCCTAAACCGGACGCTCGCCGTAAGGGATTTTGCGGCAGCCCCGTGCTGCGCTAGCTCTCCACACAAACAGATTCGGGAGAGTGATGCGTGTACGGCAATCCAGACCAGAAATATGACGAAGTCGTCCTCGGGAGGCGCAGCATCCGCGGCTATCTCGATCGTGCCGTGCCACGCGAACTGATCGAGGAAGTGCTGACGATGGCGATGCGTTCGCCTTCGTCGATGAATACCCAGCCCTATCACTTCCACGTCATCACCGGCGAACCGCTCGACCGCATTCGCAAGGGCAATACCGAGCGCATTCTGGCGGGCGAGCCCGACAGCCGCGAATTCCGCAAGGGCCACCCGTTTCAGGGCGTGCACCGCGATCGTCAGGTCGGCTGCGCGATCCAGCTGTTCGAAGCGATGGGCATCGGCCGCGACGACAAGGAAAAACGGCAGGACTGGGTGCTGCGGGGTTTCCGCCAGTTCGATGCGCCAGTGTGCGTCATCGTCACCTATGACAAGGAGCTGTCCGACGCCGACGACACCGTGTTCGATTGCGGCGCTGTCACCACGGCGCTCGTCAACGCAGCATGGTCACGCGGGCTTGGCTGCGTGATCAACTCGCAAGGGATCATGCAATCGCCCGTGGTGCGCGAACACGCCAATATCCCGGACGATCAGGTCATCATGAAAGCCATCGCGATGGGCTGGCCCGATCCGGACTTCCCCGCCAACCCGGTAAAGATCACCCGCCGCAGCGTTGACGAAGCGGCACGGTTTGTGGGGTTTGATTGATCCGCTGCGGACGTAAGCATCTGCTTATTCGCCCGGCATAAGCGCCGCTCCAATCGAAAGCCCTGCATTTCGGGCGCATTGTTCCTCCGGCAATTTCTTGCGGAGGAATACGATGACACAGGACCAGACACCCGCGAAACGCTGGGACCCGCTGGTGAAGATAACCCATTGGGGCGTTGCCGCCGTTGTCGTGTGCAACGCCCTGATCGTGGGCGAAGGCTCGATTGCGCATATCTGGGCGGGCTACACATTGGCCGGCCTGCTCGCGCTTAGGCTGCTGTGGGGCGTGATTGGCACCCGCCCGGCGCGCTTTGCCTCTTTCCCGCCAAGCCCTTCGCGCGCGCTGGCGCATATCCGGGCAATCCGCGAAGGGCGGCATGAAGAGCACGGCTCGCACAATCCGCTGGGCGCGCTGATGGCTTATGCGATCTGGGCCTGCCTTGGCGTGATCGTTGCCAGCGGCATCGCGATGGCAGGCGCCCCGCCCGCTATCGATGCGTCGACCACTCCGGCGCAGATCATTTCTGGCGAAGCCGAAGAAGACGAACACGGCGAATATCGCGAAGATGAAGAGTATGGCGAACACGGCGAAGATGGCGAAGAAGACGAAGGCGAGGAAGTGCTGGAAGAAGTGCACGAGATCGCGGTCAATCTTCTCTATCTGCTGATCCTGTTGCATATTGGCGGCGTGGCATTCGAAACCGCACGCAGTGGCAAGCGGACGATCACGGCAATGCTGCCCGGAGGGAAATGACCAAGGCATCGACATCGACGCAAGACCGCGGCGGCCTGCGCATATCGCTGGTCGCCGCAATTGTCGTCATCCAGGCGGTTGCCGCGGTCTTCTTCATCGCCGACGCGGCGATGGATCTGGCGGCGGGAGAATGGGGCCTGCACATCATCGCGGAAGTGGTGATCGCCCTTGCGCTGATGGCGGGTGTAGGACTTGGCGCGTGGCAGACCCGCCGGATGATCGAACAGGCGCGGCGCGACGAGCAGACCCTGAAGCTGGCACGCGGAGCGATTGCCGATGTCATAACCCAGCGTTTCAGCGAATGGGGCCTGAGCGATGCGGAAAGCGAAGTCGCGCTGTTTGCACTGAAGGGGTTTGAAACAGGCGAAATAGCCGGCCTCAGAAGCGTGGCGGAGGGAACGGTAAGGGCGCAGCTAACGTCCATCTACGCCAAGGCCGGAGTCGGATCGCGCCACGCCCTTGCAAGCCTGTTTCTCGATGAATTGATCGAGATTGGTCCGGGTGGGCCATCAAGCCAGCCCGGACAATCCGAAATCATGCCTTAGCGCAAACTCACGACGTTATCGCTGTCGACGCGCACGCGGCTGCCGTCGAACATGCTCATCATCGGTTCGTCCTCGACGATAACGACTTCGGCTTCGCCGAAACCGTTGAAGCCGGTCTTCATCGCTGCGCCGTATGCGCCCAGCATTCCGATCTCGATGAAATCGCCCGCCTGGATGTCTCCGGGCAAGGCGAAGGGGCCGGCCATGTAGTCGGCATCGTCGCAGGTCGGGCCGTAGAAGGCGAAGTCTTCCTTGGCATCGCGCAGATCGTCTTCCAGTGCTTCAACCGGGAAACGCCATGCCACATGCGCCGCATCGTAGAGCGCGCCGTAAGCGCCATCATTGATGTAAAGCTCGTTTCCGCGGCGCTTTTCGACCTTGACGATCATGCTCGAATATTCGGCGCACAACGCACGGCCCGGTTCGCACCAAAGCTCTGCGTTGTAGGCGATCGGCAGCGCGTAGAAGTGCTGGTGGATGATCTGGAAATAGTCCTCCAGCGGGGGCGGCTCCATGCCCGGATAGATCGACGGGAAACCCCCGCCGACATCGATCATGTCGATCACCACCGAAGCTTCGGCAATCGCGGCACGGGTGCGGTCAAGCGCCTGGACGAAGGCAAACGGCGTCATCGCCTGGCTGCCGACGTGGAAGCAAATGCCCAGCCAGTCGCAATGCTGGCGGACTTCCTGCAACAGAGCAGGCGCTTCGAGCAGGTCGCAGCCGAACTTCGACGCGAGCGAAAGCTCCGAATATTCCGAAGACACGCGCAGGCGCACGCACAGGCGCAGGTCGCGCGCAGCTTCGCCGGTTTCGGGATTACGGCAGGCCTCGACGATCTTCTCCAGCTCCTCAACGCTGTCGAGGCTGAAGGTCTTCACGCCATGCTTGAAATAGGCTTCGCGGATGGCGCTGGGCGTCTTGATCGGGTGCATGAAGCACAGGGTCGCGTCCGGCAGCGCAGCGCGCACCAGCCGCACCTCCGCGATCGAGGCGACATCGTAATGAGTCACGCCCGCGTCCCATAGCACCTCGATCAGATCGGGTGCGGGGTTGGACTTCACCGCATACAGAACCTTGCCGGGAAACTTGTCGACAAAGAAACGGGCGGCGCGCCGCGCGGCATGCGGGCGGTTGAGAATGACTGGTTCGTCGGGGCGAAGTGCCCGCGCTACAGCCTGGGCGTCAGGATAGATGTGCAACTCAAGGGACCCCCTAAAGGTTCAGTGTTCAACCAAACGGTTACGAGCCTGCCTTGCGGTCATGTCCCTTGGGGCAGAAGAAGGGCGCATATAGACACTATCAGCGGCTGCGCAATGAAAATCGCGTGTGCAAACGCGCTTTTCCCGTCCGGCATTTACCTAACCAACGGGCACAGCAGTGAAAGTTCCGAAAAAGTCTAAAATCCGACGTGCGGGACCTGATCCACGGTGCCGCGTTCGCTGTCGTCAAGCTGGTTGAAATCGGCGGGCTGGAAACCGAGCGATCCGGCCACCAGAACGGCGGGGAAATTCTCGCGCGCGGTGTTGTAACGGGCCACCGCGGCATTGAGCGCGCGGCGTGCTGCGGCAAGCTTGTCCTCGATATCGGCAAGCTCGCGTTGCAATTCCTGAAAATTGGCCGAGGCCTTGAGATCGGGATAGGCCTCCCCCAGCGCGAGCAGATTGTCGAGCGCGACGCGCAGCCCTTTTTCGCTGCCGCTGTCGGGATCACCCTTGGCCGCCGCGTTGCGGGCCTGGATCACCGCTTCGAGCGTCGACGCCTCATGCCCGGCATAGCCTTTCACCGTTTCGACCAGATTGGGGATGAGATCGTGCCGCTGGCGCAATTGCGCGTCGATATCGGCCCTGCCCTGCCGCACGTTCTGCCTGAGGCCAACAAGCCGGTTGTAGATGCCGATCACCACGAAGGCGATCACCACCAGCGCGCCAAGAACGATCCAGGTCGAAAATCCCATTTGTCCATCCCTCCTTTACCGGGCTAGGTCATCATAACCGGCAATCGTTAAGGGGAAAGGGAAAGCGTGTGATGCGCGCCGATATTCAAGGATTGATGGGCGGTGAGCTGGGAAACTGGCTGGCCGATCAGCAATCCATGCGCGATGCCGCGCGCAAAAAGGCGTTCAACCGCTGGTTTTACGGCGGGATCGCGCTGTTGCCATTGATCGCTTTCCTGTGGTTCGTGCCGGGCATCGGATCATGGCGCATGGTTATTCCTCTGATCGCCTTCACCGCGCTTTCCGCATGGGGATATGCGCCCATCAGTGAAGCCAAGCGCGCGATCAAGGTCGGCATCAATTCCGCCATCGCACGTCAGTTCGGCATTGAATATTCGCACGATGTCGACCCCGGCCCCGAATACGAGGCTGCGCGCACATACGGGCTGATCCCCGGCAGCGATCGGGACAGTTTCGAGGATTACTGGCATGGCACGCTCGAAGGGCACGGCTTCGGGCTTTACGAGGCGCATCTTGAGGAACGGCGCGGTTCGGGCAAGAACCGGCGCTGGGTCACGGTGTTTCGCGGCGCGATAATGCGGATGGAGTTCGGCCGCCCGTTCCATTCCACCACCTTGCTCCAACGCGCGGGCAAGCATCGCAAGTGGCTGGGCCTTGGCGGGCGGGCGGACCATGCAACCTTTCGCGGCCACCGGCTCGATTATGTCGATCAGGTCCACCCCGATTTCGAGGACGTGTTCGAGGTCTGGAGCGATGATCAGGTGGAGGCACGCGTGCTGATCCACCCGTCCTATGTCGAACACCTGCTCGCGCTGGAAAATGCTTTCCACGGCGATGCCGTCAGGGCGATTTTCACCCGCGGCGAGGTGATCCTTGCAGTGGAAAGCGGCGATCTGTTCGAAAGCGGTTCGATGAACGCACACGAAGACCACGCCCGCGTCGCCGAAGCCGCACAGCAATTTGGCGCGATGGCGGGCCTTGCGCTGGCGATCAACCAGAACGAACGCGGGCGGGTGCTGCGCGCCGATTAGCTCAGCCGGTCGCGGAAATCCTCGTAATCAAACCGCTTCACGCATTCGAGCGCGTCGGTTTCGCTGTCCCACAGCCAGATCGACGGAAGCTGCACCCCGTTAAAGGTGTTGGTCTTCACCATCGAATAGTGCGCCTGATCGAGGAACGCGAAACGCGCGCCCGGATCGGCGGGGACAGGCAGGCGATAGTCGCCGATCACGTCCCCTGCGAGGCAGGACGGCCCGCCCAGACGGATCGGGATCTGTGCCTCGTCGGTCAGTTCGCCCAGCATCGCGGGGCGATAAGGCGCCTCCAACACATCGGGCATGTGGCAGGTTGCGGAGATGTCGGTCACGCCAATCGGCACTTCGTTGAAGAAGGTGTCGAGCAGCGTGCCCACCAGTATCCCCGCATCCAGCGCCACGGCCTCGCCCGGTTCAAGGATGATTTCCGCGCCGGTATCCTCGGCTGCGTCCTTCAGGAATTCGACCAGTTCATCACGCTCGTAATCGGCGCGGGTGATATGGTGGCCGCCGCCCATGTTGATCCACTTGAGCTGCCCGAAATACGGCTCGATCGCATCGAACACCCGGTCCCATGTCTGGCGCAGCGGTTCAAAGGTCTGTTCGCACAGATTGTGGAAGTGGATGCCCTCCACCCCTTCCATCATCTCCTCAGTCAGCTGGTCGAGCGGAAAACCAAGCCGCGATCCGGGCGCTGACGGATCGTATTTGGCGACTTCGCCCGTGGGCACCTGCGGGTTGATGCGCAGGCCGACGGAAACATCGCCCCCGGTCGTCGCCGCATGATCGAGGATCAGCGCGGCGCGCTGCATCTGCGCCGGGCTGTTGAAGATCACGTGATCCGACAGACGGCAGATTTCCTCCAGATCTTCGGGCTTGTAGGCGGCGGAATAGGTCGCGATCTCGCCATCGTAGAACTCGCTGGCGAGCCGCGCCTCCCACAATCCGCTGGTCGAAACGCCATCGAGATATTCCCCGATGATCGGTGCGACCGACCACATGGAAAACGCCTTCAGCGCCGCGAACACCTTGATATTCGCGCCATCAGCCGCCGCGGCATCGCGGATCCCGGCGAGCAGCTGACAATTGGCGCGAATCTTCGCCGCATCCACCACGAAGGCGGGCGTATCGACGCGCGACAGGTCAAAATGGGCAAAAGCCCCCGGATCGCCGGCCTTGGTTTCCATCAGAAAGAAACCGGCCCGTCCATTTCCACGACTTTCCACGGCAAGCCGTGCGCGTTGAGCATCTCCATGAACGGATCGGGGTCCATTTCTTCCATGTTGAAGACGCCATCCCCTGCCCATTTTCCGGTCACCATCATCGCCGCGCCGATCATGGCGGGGACGCCGGTGGTGTAGGATACCGCCTGGTTGCCGGTTTCCTCATAGGCTGCTTCGTGGCTGCAGATATTGTTGATGTAGAACGTCTTTTCGCCTGACCCGTCGAGCGCCTCACCCGTGGCAATCACGCCGATATTGGTGTTGCCCTTGGTCGTCTCGCCAAGCGTTTCGGGCTTGGGCAGCACGGCGGCAAGGAATTGCAGGGGGATGATTTCGCGGCCCTGATACTTCACCGGCTCGATGCTGGTCATGCCGACATTCTGCAGCACGGTGAGGTGGGTGATGTAGGCATCGCCAAAGGTCATCCAGAAACGGGCACGCTCAAGCTCGGGCACGAATTTGGCGAGGCTTTCCAGCTCTTCGTGATACATCAGATAGGCGTTTTTCGGGCCGACCGCTTCAAAGTCGAATTCGGTCTTCACCTGCATCGCCGGGGTTTCGACCCACTCGCCGTTTTCCCAATGACGCGCGGGCGCAGTCACTTCGCGGATGTTGATTTCCGGGTTGAAGTTGGTGGCGAAATGCTGACCGTGATCGCCGCCGTTGCAATCGAGGATGTCGAGCTGGCGGATCGTCTTCAGTTTGTGCTTCTTCAGCCACATGGTGAAAACGCTGGTCACGCCTGGATCGAAACCCGAACCCAGCAGCGCCATCAGCCCCGTTTCCTTGAAGCGATCATGATAGGCCCACTGCCACTTGTATTCGAACTTTGCCTCGTCCTTGGGCTCATAATTGGCGGTGTCGAGGTAATCGACACCGGCAGCAAGGCACGCATCCATTATCGGCAAATCCTGATACGGCAGCGCGAGGTTGACGACGAGTGTCGCCTCGACCTTCTTGATCAGGTTGATCATCGCCGGGACTTCCTCGGCGTCGATCTCGTAAGTCTTGATATCGACCCCAGTGCGCTGCTTCACGCTGGCGGCGATGGCATCGCATTTCGATTTGGTGCGGCTGGCGAGATGGATATCGGGGAAGATATCGCTGTTCATCGCCATCTTGTGGACGCAAACGCTGCTGACGCCGCCTGCCCCGATTACCAGCACTTTCGACATAACAATCAACCTTTCGAATTCGAATCTGATGCGCGCATTAGGGCAATGCACGGGAAGGCTCAATCGATCCGCGATTTCCTACGCCGGGTGCAGATTGTATATCCCGCGGCATGGTCGCAATGCTCACCCTTCCCCGCCCTGCCCGCGGCTTCATTGAAGGGTGCGCCAGCCCCGGAGTTTTTTCCTCCAGGACTGTGTTCCATGTGTTCCATCCTGTAGGGATTCACTCATGAAAGACAGCATCCGCAAGCCGACTCACGCAGGCGTGATCGCCGCCGCAGACAGCATCGCCGCCATCCTGCCCCCCACCCCGCTGTTGCCGGTGGAGATCAACGGCACGGGCTGCTGGGTCAAGGCGGAGAACCTGCAACCCATCGGCGCGTTCAAGATCAGGGGCGGCTGGTGGCGGCTTTCCTGCCTCACCGATGATGAACGCAAGGGCGGCGTTGTCGCCGTTTCATCAGGCAATCATGCTCAGGGCGTCGCATGGGCGGCGAAGCGGCTGGGTATCGCCGCGACGATCGTGATGCCACGCGACGCGCCGCAAGTGAAGCTGGCCAACACAAGCGCACTGGGCGCCGACATTGTCCTGTACGAGCGGCCCGGCGAGGACCGCGACGAAGTGGCGGCAAGGCTGATCGCAGAGAATGGCGGTACGCTTGTCCATGCCTTTGGCGATCCGTGGGTGATCGAAGGGCAAGGCAGCGCCGGGATCGAAGCGACCGCGCAGCTGGGCCATGCGCCGTCGCGCTTCATCGTGTGCTGCGGCGGCGGAGGACTGGCGGCGGGACTGGCGCTGGGCTGCCCCGACAGTGCGATCCACGTGGTCGAACCCGAAGGCTGGGACATGGTCGGGCAGGCGATGGCGGCGGGAGAGATCGTCCACGCCGCGCCCGATGCGCCCAGAACGGTCTGCGACGCGCTGCAACCCAACGCGACCAAGGCAATCAACCTCAAAGTGCTGCAAGGCCGCGCGGAGCCAGGCGTCAGCGTCTCCGATGCGGAGGTGCGGACGGCGCAGCGATGGGCTTTTGCCAACCTTCGCATGGTGATCGAACCGGGCGGCGCGGCGGCACTGGCGGCAGCGCTGGCGGGCAAGGTGCCGGTGGATGCGGATACCGTGATCATGCTGACCGGGGGCAACGCCGATCCCGCCCGCTTCGCCGAAACGATCGCGGGCGGCGATGCATCTGTGGATACCGTCACATTGCCGACACGCAGCGGCAATATGACCGGTGCCTGACCCTTCCTCCCCCTAAGGACACGCCCCGGACATGACAGTGCAGCCCAAACGCATCATCGAAGACGCAGTCGTGCGCAAGGATGCCTCGGTCGGCGACAAGCTGCTCGACAAGGCATTCGCCCTCGCCTTCAACGGTCTCGTCTATGCCCAGATATGGGAAGACCCGGTGGTGGACATGGAAGGCCTCGCCATCCAGCCCGACAGCCGCCTGATGTGCATCGCCAGCGGCAGCTGCAACGCGCTGTCCTATCTCACCGCCGATCCCGCGCAGGTGACGGCGGTGGACCTGAACCGCGCACATGTGGCGCTTGGCCAGCTCAAGATCACAGCGATCAAGCACCTGCCCAGTTACGAGCGTTTCCAGCGCTTCTTCGGCCATGCCGACCACGCCGAAAACAAGGCGGTCTACAAGGAGATGATTGCCCCGCATCTCGACGCGGAAAGCCGCAAGTACTGGGAAAAGCGCGATATCAAGGGTCGTCGCCGGATCAGCTACTTCACCAAGGGCCTCTACAAGCGCGGGCTGCTGGGCAACTTCATCGGTTTGGCACACCTGTTTGCCAAGCTGTACAAGATCGACCTGTCAAAGCTGCTCAAAGCCGAAACGCTGGAAGAACAGCGCGAGGTGTTCGAGAAAGAGCTGGCACCGGTCTTCGACAAGAAGTTCATCCGCTGGCTGACCGATCAACCCGCCTCGCTGTTCGGCCTCGGCATACCGCCTGCCCAGTTTGCCGAACTGGCCGGTGACGAGCGGATGGCTGAAGTGCTGCGCCGGAGGCTCGAGAAGCTCGCCTGCGACTTCGAGATCAAGGACAACTACTTCGCGTGGCAGGCATTCGGCCGGGGTTACGATCGAAAGGAAGACGCCCCCCTGCCCCCGTATCTCCAGCGCCAGAACTGGGAGATCATGCGCGAGCGGATTGAGCGGCTCGATGTGGTGCGCGCCAATATGGTGCATTGGATCGGCGAGCGGGAGGAGGCATCGCTTGACCGGTTCGTGCTGCTTGATGCGCAGGATTGGATGAACAACGCCCAGCTCGACGAACTATGGACCCGCATCACCCGCGCTGCCCGGCCCGGTGCGCGGGTGCTGTTCCGGACGGCTGCCGAGCCAAGCCTGCTGCCCGGAAGGCTGGACGATGCGATCCTGTCGAAATGGCGGTATCTGGAGGAGACTTCGGCGGACCTGACCGCGCGCGACCGCTCCTCGATCTATGGCGGCGTCCACCTTTACGAGCTGGCGTAATGGCAACAGGAACTGCCCCCACCCCTCACGCGGCGCTGATGGACAGCGTCTACAAGGGCCAGCGCCACATCTATGATCTGACGCGCAAATACTACCTGTTCGGACGCGACACACTGATTGACGGGCTGGACGCAAAGCCCGGAATGCGCGTGCTGGAGATCGCCTGCGGCACCGGGCGCAACCTTGCCCGGATCGGCAAGGCATGGCCGGGAGTGCGGCTCTACGGCCTCGATATCTCGGCCGAAATGCTCAAGAACGCGCGCAAGGCCTTGGGTGATGGCGCTACATTGGGCGAAGGGGACGCCTGCTCCTTCGATCCGCTCGAACTGCTGGGCGAAGCGGCGTTTGACCGGATCGTCCTGTCCTATGCGCTTTCGATGATCCCCGATTGGGAAGCTGCGGTTTCTCACGCGACCGCGCAATTGGCACCGGGAGGAGAATTGCACATCGTCGATTTCGGCGACCTTGGCGGAATGCCCGGCCCGCTGGAGAGAATGCTGCACCGCTGGCTGGCAAAGTTTCACGTCGAAACCCGCGACACCCTGCCCGAAGCGGCCCGGCGGATCGCCATGGCGCAGGGAATGGAGCTAACTTCGCAACGGGGAATGCTCAGCTACTTCCAGTTGCACGTCCTGCGCATACCCGGGTGAATCGAACGCATTTGACAATCGTCAGAGCCTCTCGCAGTTAGTCGGCAAGAGAGAGAGGATCACTCAATGCAAGCACAAATGCTCGCGCCCGCCGCCGTTCTGGTGGTCTGGACGCTCATCGTACTCCTGTGGATCATTCCGTCGCGTTTCGGCGCGATTGCCAAGCTGGAAGACAAATCCGCGCTCGCAGCCAAGCAGGGCGCACGCGGGAATGATCTGGAAGGCGTGATCCCGGACAAGGCCAACTGGCCTTCGCACAATCACACGCACCTGCATGAACAGCCCACACTGTTTTATGCCGTCAGCGCGATCCTCGCGATTGTTGGTGCAGGCGCGCTCGATGTGACGCTGGCGTGGGTCTATGTCGGCCTGCGGATCGTGCATTCCCTTTGGCAGATCCTGATCAACAAGATTCCGGTGCGGTTTCTGCTGTTCCTTGCCAGCACAACCGTGCTGATCGTTCTCGCTGTCAGGGCGGTGATGGCTACGGCCTTTGCCGATCCCGGCATGGCACCGCAGTAAAGGGAGCGCAGAAGATCATGATCGGAATGGATATCCTGCAACCCGTCGTCGCGCTGATGATCTGGACGATGATCATCTGGGCGTGGATGTACATCACCCGCATCCCCGCGATGCAAAAGGCGCAGATACAGCCTGACGATGCTCAGATCGTAGGGCTGCTTGATCAGAAGCTGCCACAAAGCGTCCAGTGGAAAGCGCACAATTACAATCACCTGCATGAAGCGCCCACGGTGTTCTATGCGGTCGCAATCGTGCTGGCGATCATTGGGCAAGGCGATGGCATGAACGCCTTCATCGCCTGGATTTACGTCGGCCTGCGCGTGATCCACAGCCTCGTCCACGTCACCGCGAACAAGGTGATGGTGCGTTTCGTGCTGTTCCTGCTTTCAAGCCTCGCGCTGATCGCATTGATCCTGCACGCGGCGATGGCGGTGTTCCACTAGGCTGGCGGAGCGGCGGAGCCTTACTCCGCCGCTACTGCAGCCTCCTCGCGGGACTCCTCCAGGGTCGCCAGAAAACGCTCGCCATCCAGCGCGGCCATGCAGCCCATGCCAGCTGCCGTCACGGCCTGACGATAGACGTGATCGGTCACGTCGCCGGCGGCAAACACACCCGGGATCACCGTTTTGGGCGTGCCCGGCTCGGTCAGCAGATAACCGCTTTCGTCCATCGGCAGCTTGCCCTTGAACAGTTCGGTCGCCGGGGCATGGCCGATAGCGACGAATGCGCCATCGACTTCCAAAGTCGATGTCTCGCCGGTTTGTGTATCCTCCAGCACCAGATGGCCCAGCGTGCCGTCTTCACCCGGCTGGAAACTGGTGACGCTCTTGTTCCACAAGGTCGAAATCTTGGGGCTCTTGAAGAGGCGTTCCTGCAGGATCTTCTCGGCGCGAAGCTCATCGCGGCGGTGGATCAGAGTCACATCGTCGGAATGATTGGTGAGATAGAGGGCTTCTTCAACGGCCGTGTTGCCCCCGCCGATGACCGCCACCTTCTTGCCGCGGTAGAAAAAGCCGTCGCAGGTTGCGCAGGCCGATACCCCCTTGCCGCCCAGTTCGACCTCTCCCGGTACGCCGAGCCATTTGGCCTGTGCTCCGGTGGCAATCACGATAGTGTCAGCAATGTATTCGTCGCCGCTGTCGCCAAGCGCACGGAAAGGCGAGCCGCCTTCGAAATCGACTTCGGTGATGATGTCGTACATCATGCGCGTGCCAACATGCTCGGCCTGAGCCTTCATCTCTTCCATCAGCCAAGGGCCCTGCACCACATCGCGAAAGCCGGGATAGTTTTCGACATCGGTGGTGATGGTAAGCTGGCCGCCGGGTTGCAGCCCCTGAACCACGATCGGTTCCAGCATCGCGCGCGCGGCATAAATGGCGGCGCTATATCCGGCCGGGCCTGATCCGATGATCAGCATCTTGGTGCGGTGGGTAGTAGCCATGTTGAATACTCTTCAGTGTCGTTCAGCCCGCGATATGGGACGCTCAGCCCCTCTTGTCACGTCAGCAGGCGCTCCCGCAGGCGAGCTTTCCTTGTCTCATCCACACCTAATCTTTGCGCAAGATAGGCGTCGATGGATCCGTGATCGCGGGTGACCTCGTTCCAGTAGGTTTCGATATACTCGGGCAGCACGCCCATCAGGTTGCGCAGCGCGTCGGGCTCGATCTTCCCGTAATGGGCTTCCATGCGTGGCAGCGACTGCCGCTCCAGAATGTGCTGCGTGGGCGCATCATTTGTACGCAGGAATTCAGCAACAACATCGTCCTTGTGAACGCCAAGCACATGCAGCAGCAGGCTGGCGGCGATCCCGGTGCGGTCCTTGCCCGCGAAGCAATGCACCAAACTGCCGCCATCGCGATCCGACAAGGATTTGAAATAGCGGGTGAACATGTCGATCATCGCGGGGTTTACGGGCATCCTTGTATAGACCGCGAGCATTCGTTCGCGCGCCTTTTGCGGGGTCATTTCCACCTTGCCGCCACCGCCTTCGTGGGGGGGCGAATTGCTGGTTTCGCCGTCATAGGCAATGACATGGGCATCAAACGCCTCATGCCGCCGGCAAGGGAAATTCGTACGCTCGCTGGTGCCGCGCAGATCGATGATAGTTCGGATGTCGAGCGCGCGGATCGTTTCGAGATCGCCATCGCTGGCTTCCATGTGCTGGCCGGATCGGAACAGCAGCCCGGTCTTTACCCTTGCCCCGTCAGCAGCAGCATAGCCGCCGTAATCGCGCAGATTGTGAATACCCTCGGTCGGGATGAACGGATCGGCTGGAGTGTGTCGAATCATCGCCCGCATCACTGGCAGCGCACCGAGCCTGCCGCAACCCGCTTACCGGTCGGCCGTTAGGTAGAGGTGCGGAGACAAGGAACAAGCGCGGCTTGGTGAATCCGGAGTTAAGGATCGTTTCGCTCCTTCAGTCCCCAAACCTGATTTCAGACGGTACCCAATGGCCCACATCCTGATTGCCGATGATGACGAATTGATCGCCGAACTCACCTCGCAGGTGCTGATCGATGCCGGTCACGCCTGCGGATGGGTGACAAGCGCTGATGCAGCCTGGAGGCTGCTGGCTCGGAAACGGCCCGACCTCATGCTGCTGGATCAGGATATGCCGGGTACGTCCGGTGTGACACTACTGCGCAAGCTTCGGTGTTCGCCTGAATTCTATGATCTGCCGGTGATCATGTTCACTTCGATGAACGGCGCGCAGGACGAAGCGCAGGCAATTTACGCCGGCGCACAGGATTTCATTCGCAAGCCTTTCGACCCGCGCGGGCTTACTTCCCGTGTCCAACGCGTGCTGGCCAAGCGCAGCGACAAACCCAAGCATACCGAATTGAAGACCCATCTCGCCCAAAGCGCTGGGATCGTGCGAGAGGTGCCTGCCGCTCCTCGCCGCTTCGTCTAGCCAGCAGCCAGATCGTTGCAGAAACTGGTCGTCCAGGCGCGGACATTGTCGTCGCGAACAGTGCCGATCATCGCCTGATACCGGCGCTTTCGTTCTTCAAGCGGCATGTCCAATGCCCTTCTGATAGCACTGGCGAGCACATCGGGGCTGTGCGGATTGACCAGCACGGCTCCGCCATCTTTGCCGTTTGGCCCCTCGAGGCCAAGTTGATGGGCGGCGCCGGCAAACTCGGAAAGGATCAGCACGCCCGGGTCTTCCGGGTCCTGTGCCGCGACATATTCCTTTGCCACAAGGTTCATGCCGTCACGCAAGGGCGAAACAAGCCCGATCTTGGCCGCCCGGAAAAATCCGTAAAGCTCGGAATGGCTGTAGCCGTGGTTCACATAGCGGATCGGAACGATATCGACTTCGGAGCGGGCTCCGTTGATCTGGCCGGTCTTGCGCTCCAGCTCAGCCCGGATCTTCTGGTAGCTTTCGACATCCTCCCGGCTCGGCGGAGCAATCTGGATGAACACCAGATCGCGCACCCTTTCCGGATGCTCGTCAAAGAAGCGTCCGATACCGTCGATCCGTTCAGGAAGCCCTTTGGAGTAGTCGAGCCGGTCGACACCAATCATCCCGGTTCTTCCCCGGATGGACGCCAGGAAGCGCTGCTCCGCTGCCTTTGCTTCTTCGGTTTCACCAAGCGCGCTGAAGTGATCCCAATCGATTCCGATGGGATAAGCGCGGGCAATCACCGTTCGCCCTTCAAAGTCTATGCGACCGGTTTCGCGATCGACCTGCGCGCCCAGTTCCGTTTCGCAATAATGGACAAAGCTCGACAGCCACTCAGTCGTCTGGAACCCGATCAGATCATAGGCCAGCATCGTGCGCACAAGCCGCTCGTGATACGGGAGCGAGGTCAAAAGCCGGGTCGGAGGCCAGGGTGTGTGGAGGAAAAAGCCGATGCGGTTTTCCACCCCCCGCGCCCGCAATCGCTCGCCAAGCGGGATCAGGTGATAATCGTGAACCCAGACCAGATCGTCCTTCTCGATCAGCGGCAGGACACTGGTTGCAAACCGATCATTGACCCGTTCGTATCCTTCTCCCGTCCGCTGTTCGAACCGGGCAAGGTCGATGCGGTAATGGAACAAGGGCCACAGCGTCGAATTCGCGTATCCATTGTAATATTCGCCCACATCGCGCGGTGATAAATCGATCGTCGCGGTCGTCACCCCGTCATTGCGTTGCAGGTCCATATTGCCGGTACGGTCTTCGCTTTCCTGTCCGGACCAACCGAACCAGACCCCGCCACGGTCCTTCAGCGCGGCGTTGAGCGCGCCCGCAAGCCCGCCCTGTGCACCGGCAACACCGCGCGCTTTGGGAACAGCGACGCGGTTCGAAATGACGACCAGACGGCTCATCGCACCTCGCTCCACGGTTTTGACAGCAGGCCAGCACAATTGATGACGCCCACAAGTGAATAGGTCTGCGGGAAATTGCCCCACAATTCGCCCGTCTCGTAATCGAGATCCTCGCTGAGCAGGCCCGACCGTGTCGTGTGGCTGAGCATTGTGCAGAACAGCGTGCGTGCTTCCTCGTCGCGTCCAGCCAGATGCAGAGCCTCGATCAGCCAGAAAGTACAGACATTGAACGCCGTTTCGGGTGCGCCGAAGTCATCTTCTGCAGCATAACGCAGCATGTGATCGCCGCGCCGCAGGTGCTTCTCAACCGCTGCGAATGTCTGCTTGAAACGTTCGTTTTCGGGCGAAAGGAAGCGCAGTTCGACCATCTGAAGCAGGCTCGCATCGAGATAGTCGCTTTCAAAGCTGGCACCGTAGTGGCCCCCTTCCCCGTTTTCCTTCCACGCCTTTTCCTCGATCGTGGCGGCAATCGCGTCGGCGCGTTCGCGCCAGACCTCGGCCCGGTCCGGTTTCCCGATATGCGCCGCGACATTGGCAAGACGATCGCACGCCGCCCAGCTCATGACGGCGGAATAGGTGTGCACTTCCTGCCGTGTACGGAATTCCCAGAGGCCGGCGTCGGGCTGATCGTGCATGGCCCATGCCATCTTGCCCACCTGTTCCAGATTTTCGAAGTCGCGCTCATCAGCCGGGCGCAGCAGACGGCTGTCGAAGAAGCCTTGCGCGCTTGGGAGCACAATCTGGCCGTAGCAATCGTGCTGGATCTGCTTGTAAGCCGCATTCCCGCGCCGCACCGGCCCCATGCTACGATACCCGGCGAGATAGCTGGCCGTGGTTTCGTCGAGTTCGCTTTCGCCCATCACCGAATACAGCGGCTGAATCTGCCCGCCCCGTGCCCCGTCGACGATGTTGCGCAGGTAAGCGAGATATTTCTCCATCACGTCCAGCGCGCCGAGCCGGTTCAGCGCCTGAATGGTATAGTAGGAATCCCTTATCCAGCAGTACCTGTAGTCCCAGTTCCGCTCCGAATGCGCGGCTTCAGGGATCGACGTGGTAAGCGCAGCGACAATCGCGCCCGTCTCTTCATGCTGACACAATTTCAAAGTGATGGCGCAGCGGATGACTTCTTCCTGCCATTCCAGCGGAATGGCCAGCATCCGCACCCAGTTCTGCCAGTAATGCCTGGTGGACTGCTCCATCGAACGGACTTCCTCGCGCAGGTTCCCGACGAAAGGCTCGTCCGGGCCAAGGAAGAAGTGCGTGTCCTGCTCGACCCGAAAAGTCCTGCCTTCGATTATGTATCCAACCGGCGCGTCGGTGGACAGGCGCAGGGCTTGCGGCTCAACGAGATACCGGATGTGGTTGGTGCCATGGGTCGTGTCCGCCAGCCCAGCACCGTAATTCTTCGTCGGCTTCAGGACGACTCGTATCCGTGGGTTGCCCGAGATCGGGCGCACGATCCGGACATAGGAAACCGGCCGATACATGCGCCCTGAACGTTCAAACCGGGGGCAGAAATCGAGGATCTGCACCGCGCTGCCATCGGATGCCTCTAGCGTGGTGACGAGATTGGGCGTGTTGCGGATATATTCCTGCGTCGCGCTGGTCTGACCCTCCAGTTCGAACCGCCAGATCCCGGCATTACGCTGGTCGCCATTGAGCAAGGCCGAGAACACCGGGTCACCATCGACGCGGGGGACACAGCCCCAGACCAGTGCGCCGGTCTGGTCGATCAGGCCAGACACCTGACAATTGCCGATAGGCCACAGTTCTAGATTGGAAACGTGTTGCAAGGATCAGAACTCCAGCCATTGGTGTACGGATTGAACATCGGGCAGGCGGTATCTGGCACGGGTATCCGGGCGATTGCCAACAAGGATTCCGGTGCCGCCATGGGCCTCGCAGGCGGCGAAGCCCGCTTCGTCTGTGAGATCATCGCCGAGGAAGAACGCGCGCGCACCCTTGAACGGTTCAATTTGCATAATCTGATGAACCGCAGCCCCTTTGTTCGCATCCCGTGCGACAATCTCCACCACGCACTTGCCGCTCTGCACAGCCCAGCCATGCTTCCCCGCAAGCTCCGTGGCAAAATTGAGCACCGCGTCGCCGGCGGACGGATTTTGACGATAGTGCAATGCTCCGCCGTGCGGCTTATGTTCGTAGTCGACCGAAGCGTGTGCCGCGAACGCCCGCAATTCCGCCTCTATCTCGGGTGGAAGCGTGGAGGCTCCCTTGCCAATGGCAGCGCCGTCCGGACCGCGAATGTCCGACCCGTGCGAACCCGCCATGGGAAGGTCAAGCAGGCCGATATGCCGCTCGATATCGGCGATTGCCCTCCCACTGACGATAGCACAACGGCCATCCAGCCTATGAGCCAGAGAGGACAATTTCTGCGAAAGGCCGGAAATCGGGGCAATCGCATCAGGCGAAGGAGCGATGTCGACCAGCGTACCGTCAAAATCGAGGAACAAGGCAATCGCCGAATGGTCCAGCAATGCTGAAATCGGCGGTGGTGCGCTCAAGGAGAGGCCGGACTCCATCCCCCTTGCATAATGGCTGGCCCCATCCGGTCAACGTCTACGCTGCACCGCAACAAGGAATTCGACAGCCTATTCGATCCGATACCGCACAGTGATGGTGAAGTTCCCACCCCCGGCAAAGGCGCCGCCGGGTCTGACGCGAAAATCGGTAACTGCGGTGTCACACCCTTCTGCGTCAGCGCTCGGCGTGTAAGCGAAGCTCACTCCGTTATCGTTGGAGAATTCCAGATCGTCGATTGCGGACGCAAGGCTCGCGAAACTGTAGGTCAGATTGGAATTGGAGCCGGGATCGGCGAAAATCACCGGCCCTCCGGCGCGCGTAATCAGACACAGTTTGGCATCCGCCGGACCATCATCCCACACAACCACGCTGTCCGCGTCTGCAGGCTCGCTGCCGGTATTGCTGACTGTGATCAGATATTCGACCGTGGCACCGGGAATAGCCTTGGGGTTGGTGGCGCCGTTGACCGGGTCGGAGATGATCGAGCTCACCTTGCTAACGGACAGGGTGGTAAAGGGATCGCAAACGGTGATGTCGTGCACGCCGATGCCTTGCTGGCCCGGATCAGCCGGTGCGTTCGTGTGGTTGCCATATCGAATGACAACTGTGTCGACCGACTGAGTGAACGTGACCACGACGTTGCCCAGCGCCTGATTGTTGGCTGACGCGCCATCACCGATTGCCACATTGCCCGAGACGGTATTCACGTTGCCGTTGGTGAGCGTCGGTAGAACGGTAGCACCACCGTTTCTGCCGATAACTTCAACCCTGTCAGTGAACTGGTTGGCTGCAAAATCGACATCGAAGATCGTGAATTGCAGGCCAGTGAAACCGCGCGGCAAAGTTATAGTGATCTCTACGTCGCCGGCTTGGTTGGGCTGGTTCGAGAGGATCGTCAGGCTGTCTTCTGCGGGGACAAGGCCGCCGGTGAACGCATCGAAGACTGTTGGCGTCTGCCCGCCGAAGGTTGCGTTGTTCAGATATGCGCCGTCGTTGGTGAGTTGGAACCGAACATTGCCAAAGCTCGCAAATGCATAAGCGTTGTCGATCGAGCCATTTGCCCAACCCGGGATCGCATCCCAGTCGAACACCGAAAAGCCGGCCGGACAGGAAAGGATTGGGGGAACTCCGGGAGCACGGCCGCTTTGTACGACAAAGCTGGCACTCGCGTAGTCATCTTCACTGGTGACACCGTTGTTCACCGTTGAATCGATATCAGGCACGCTAGATGCAGTGATTTGTGCGGTATTTGTGATCGTGGCACCGGCAGCACTGGAAATGGTGCCGACCAGAGTCAGGCTTTTTGTCTCACCCGGCGCGAGCGAACCCACACTCCAATCGCGGGTCGTGGAATTGAAACTTCCATCACCGCTGGACGAACTGAAGCTGAAGCCGCCGGGAAAGGTGTCGCGCACGACAACATTGTTTGCCGTGCTCGGCGAAGTTGCTTCGTTGGCTACCGTCAGTCGCCAGGTTGCGGTGCCGCCCTGAACCGGCGGAGAACCAACCAGAACCTTCGTCAGCGAAAGGTCGGCATAATTGCTGGGAGCGGATGTCAGATAAAGGTCGGCACGACGAAAGCTGCCATTGTCCGCCGAAGGGAACAGGTCGCAGATTTCGAGCCGCCATGTGCCGGCGGAGTTTTCGCCATTGAAGGCCGACAGCAGGTTCCGCGGCCGGAAGGTGTTTTGATACGGCGGCGCGCTAGTCGAGTGATTGCCGGTGGGGCTATCGGTGTTCACGAGCTGCGCGGCGGAATCGTCGAGCAAGACGTTGAAATTGTCTCCACTCGTGTTCTGCGTGTCGCCATTGGTCAATTGGACCCGCGTACCACTGGGCGATTGCAGCGTGAACTGAAGATCCCCGCGCCATGTGTGCGTGGTCAGAATGCCGATATTGACATCGGCAATCGAGAAATTGCTGCCCACGCTGAAATTGCGCACCAGAGGGGCCGCGCAGGTGTTTGTGCCGTTCACTGTACCAGTGGTTGTGTTCGAAAACGTGCTGGTCGATTGAGCCATCACAGGCTGTGCGAACGCGAGGCACAGCATCCCTGCAAGCAGCATTGCCGCCATGAACAGGAAACGCTCGACCGAGACATGCAGCATGCGCGAGGACATGATCTGCCGATAGCGCGGCATGGTAAACAGCGCGTTTACCTCGTTGGAAATGGGCGACAAAATCGACATCATCGGCGCCCCAATCCGAGGAAATCGAAGGTATTGGTGTCGAACTTGAAGCGGACCGCAGCGAACACACCCTTGTCGGTGTTGCGCGCAGCGGAAAAATCGCCGTCGCGGAACCCTTCGACGTTGTATCCCACCGTCAGCAGCATCCCCTCGACCGGCACGAAACCGACCGTAGGCCCATAGGAGAAGCTGGTGACATTATCTTCGAGATTGGCGCGCACAGTGCCGCTCGCCCCGATTTCGAACCGCTTGCCGATACCAATCCGCGCGTCGGCGCCAGCCAGAACAGTTGTGCCGGAGAACTCGGTGCCTTCGAATTCATCGAAGTTGTATCGCGCGCCGACAAACAGCGTGTACTCGTCACGGCGGTTCTGATGCTCGATACCGAACTCGTCAGCATCCCATCCGCGCGGGCTCCAATTGGTCGAGAGGCTGCCCACAAGGCGCCGCGACACGGCATCACCATCGACGATCAATGCCGTCCGCCCAGCACCGCCTGAGACGCCCGCCGCCTGGCCAGCGACCGCGCCGGTGATATCATCGCTGCGGAATTCGATCTTGCCGAGCATGGCGATTTCCGAATCGTCAGGGCGATGCGCAAAAGCGATGCTGGCATCGAAGATTTCGGCCGTCGCACCGTTGCGGTCTTCGGCATGGGTCCAGGTGACGCCCGACCCGACAATGCTGCCCTCACCCAGCTGGCGGATCGCGCCGAAGGTCACGCCCTTGCGGTCAGCCTGCTCGCCGTCACGATATTCGCCGCGAGCCGTAACGCTCCAGCGATCCTTGCGCCATGCGCCACCGAAGGTAACCGCTGTGAAGTCCTCGAACTGGAAGTCACCGACAATCTGCCCGCCGCTCGCAGCCGGTTGCTGCGGGTTGACGAGATCGGCTGCGGCGGGAGCACCGTTGAGGCTGCGGTTGCCGTCGATCGTCGCATCAAGAGTGAATTCGGGCGTAACCTGAAGCGTTTGCGCGAGTCCGAAGGCAGCGAAAGTGCGATTGCCGAATTCGCCGATCGATTCCTGACCAACGGTGGTTATCAACTGGCCGCCTTGCCACGGGGTCGCTTCGATTCCTCCACGAAGCTGGCGGGCATCCACGTTTTCGCCGTCAGCGATTTCATAGGTGCCGACAAGACGGACGTTGCGCGTCAACGCATAGCGAGCGCCGATCCGGTGGCGCGCCGGCAGATCGACGCTCTCCGCGTCGTCCAGCGCGATTGCGCTCGCCACAGACAGTTCCAGCGAATTGTCGAGCAGGCGCTGAGTCACGCCAGCCTCAAGCACGGTGGAGGTGTTGTTTGAGCCATCGGCCAGCTGGTCGTCGAAATGCGAAAGGCCGAGGCGAAGATCGGTGTTACGGCGGGTCAGGTTCAATTGAGCCTGTGCCGCGCGACGCCGCGAGGTGTCCGTCAGGCTGTCGTCCTGCCAAACGCTACCGGTCAGGCTAAGCTGCTCTGCCAGGAACACGCGTCCATCAAGCCCGAACTTGCGGCGGCCAAGCTCCGCACCGTTCTGCTGGCCCACGCCGTAGTCGGCATCCAGCTGGCGGGCATAGGCAAGCAGATCGAGATCGCCAGTCTGGTGCTGCACTTCGGCAATCCAGCCAGTGGCACTCTCACCCTCGCTGCGGCTCATGGCGAATTCGCCGCGCACTTCAGTGCTGTTCCCAATGCGGGCACGCAGGTCCACCGCGCCGATATCCGTACGCGCGCCCTCGCCCTTGTCCGTGATGGCATTGGCCCCGATCCGCAGGTTGCCGTCGGCGCTGGTCCAGTCGGCGCGAACACCGGCGTTCAATTCGCCTTCACCGAAACCGTCGGTTTCATACTCGACCACGATGAATTGCGGATTGAGATTGTCGTCACGGCTGAGGATCGGGCGCGAAAAGGTGATAGTTCCCGACAGCAGATCGACCTCGTAGTCGATGAACCGCGTGAGCGTCTGGCTCGACACGATCAGCTCCGAACGGAAGCGATCCCGGACTTCGAGCGTCACTCTTTCGCTGTTTGCCAGAATCCGGCGGCTTCCCAGTTCATAAGGACCGCTGATGCCCTGCCCCTGGATCTCGTCGCGACGCAGACGGGAGGAGATCTCGGCCGCGAAGCCTGTGGCCTTGACCTGCCCCATCCGCGCTTCGCCGCGAACACCCGTGGCCGTGCGATTGTAGCGGGCAAGCCGGGTCTGATCGAAGGCCGTCTCGAAATCGCCATAGAGCGCATAGAATGTCGAAGTCTCGATGCGGACATAGAGCTTTTCGCGGCTAGCAGCATCGAACCGGCGCGACGAACCGTCCGCGAAAACGGTGTAATAGGCCTGCGGATCGATCGTGCCGAGCACCCGTTGATCTTCGCGCTGCTTGGCGCTGTCATAGGCGAGCGTCAGCAAGTAGCGCCCAAGCACGCGGCCCTTTGCATAGAGAGCCACCCGGGCATCATGGCCCAGATCGCTCTCGAAGCGCCCGTCGCGCTCCATGTTCTCTGCGACAGAGCGGGCACCGGCGGTTCCTTCTGCCAAACCGACTATCGTCCATTCGATATCGCCCGGCTCGATCCAGGTTTCCAGCTGCTGCTCGCGTAGAAGTTCGCCATCGTTGAAATCGAAATCGAGGCGCAGCGAACCGCTGACCATGGTCGGAGCCAGTTCAATTCGGGCAATGCCATCGGTGCCTTCTACGACCCAACGTGCAGATGTCGGCGCAAAGCCGGTAAGCTGGTTAAGCTGCTGGCGATCAATTGCCTCGGCGCTCTCATATGGCGCGTTGAGTTCGAAGTTGCCCGACACACCTGCGCGCAGCGGGCGATTGTTGCGATCAAGCACGCGAATGGCAACCACGGGACGAGTGCGACCATCGGCAATCAGGTTCGATTCTTCTGGGACGAGTTCGACACGCGCAGGGGTGGTCGTGAAGAACACTTCACGGGTCACAGTCTTGCTCACCATGCCAAAGCTGTTGACGATATCGGCTTCAAGCAGCGTGCGCTCGTTCTCGAGCAGGATGCCGCGCCAAGTGCTGACGGCGAACTGTCCCCGCTCCGGCGTAAGCGTCCCGTCAAAGCTGAGGTTGCTGACTTCCTTACCGTCAACCTTCAGGATGACCGTCTGTCCGCGCCGATGCCTGATGGCGACCCTGATTGATGGCGCGCGCGGGTTCGCTGCAAGACCCGGTGTCAGGAACCCGTCTTCACCGTCGCCGAGCGCAATCCAGTCAGTATTCGGGGCATAATCCATCACCGGAGCGCCATCGCCATGTGCATCGACATCCTTGGCGGCTTCGCGAGCAATCGCATCAACCGCCCGAGCGCCCTCGCCGTCGGGGCGGGTTTCAGCCAGATCAGCTGCCTGTGCGAGCGAACCCACCGGGACGATCGCATGGAAATCGGCAACCACGAGGCTGCCGCCTTGCCCGATCACGAAGCGCGAGCTTGCATTGCCCGCGCCCCGCGTATCGCCGTAGCAATCGACCAGTTCAGCACCTTCGGGCAATGTCATCCCGGATACCGCCACAACATGTGTGCCGGGGACGACGCCTTCAAAGTGGTAACGGCCATCGGCGTCCGTAATGGCATAGCTGCCGTCTTCCATGACGACGCGAACACCCGGGATGCCGGGGCGCGGATCATCAAGCGTGCACGGACCGGCCGTGATGCGACCAATAATCGTCATGCGATCCGCAATCGTTTCGCGCTCGACATCGACGGCGACATTTGCCCGCGCGATGCGACCGAGGCTGTCCGTCACGGCAGCATCGTTGAGCGCACGGCCCGGCGCGGCATCGGGACGAACGGACATTGCGTATGTCACACGGCGGGCAGCCCCGCCTGCAATATCGCCAAGGTTGATCGAAAGCGTCCGGCCATCAGCAGCAATCGTTACCGCTTCGGGAGCTTCTACCCCGTCCACCCGGATGGTGTCGGGACGCAGGCGCAACGCGCTCGAAGGCGTATCGACCAGCACAACGTTACGCTTGGGCCGCGAGGGATCCTGATTGCGCGCCGTGATGGAATAGAAAACGACATCGCCCGGCTGCACCCGCTCACGCGAGGCAGTCTTTACGAGGCCGAGATCAAGGCTTGGCCGATCAAGCGGAACATCAACCTGCACGGGGGTTGGATCGCTGAGAGTGAATGTCCCGCCGTACGAGGCGTCGAGGATAATGAATGAACGGCCATCAGGACGCGAAATCTGCGCAATGCTGGCGGGGCTTGCGACCGAAGGAGCCGAATAGGGTTCGGGCGGACTGATCTCGAGCCGATAGGTGCCGAGGAAAGTCAGTGGGAACCAGAATTCACCCGGCTCCATGTCGATGACATTGCCCGCGCCATCGGTGATGTCCTGACCGGAAATCACGCTCGACGGCCAAGCAGTCACGCCGTCTTCGGCGAATACCGTTGCGGGCTGACCTGTCACGGCATCAACCAGTGTGACCCTTGCACCGTCTACCGGCAGGCCCGTTTCACTGTCGAAGACAACGCCAAACGGATCGGCCAGCACGTCAACTTCGGTTTCGACAATCACAGTGTTGTCGTTGGGAAGCGATGCGGCAATGGAAATCCCTGCACCGTCCACTATGCTCAGTCGGCAATCGCCCTGGACAACAGGCGGAGGCATGCGAACAGTGCCGATCTGCCCGACGAAGACGCCGGTGTTCGGCCCGGTTTCAAAAATCGTCTCTGTCTCACGGTCACCAGTCGAAGTGGTGATGGTGATCGAGAGTTCGTCGACCTGAGAGGGATCGACATTTGCCGCAAGCGCGGTCACTTCGAACAGGATAGTCTGCCCGGCACGCACAGAGCTTGTCGGTTCGACTCTGCCTTGCATGGGATCAATCGAGATCTGCGAATTTGCGGTTCCGTTCCCACCGCTTTGCGCCGACTGTCCGGCTACGCTGCACAGCGGTGCCTGAAAGTTGAGTTCCAGCCCTCCCTGCAAGGTCGGGCGGAAAGCGCGGATTTGGGCAGGCGGGATCGTCACATCGAATGTGACGGTGTTGGAGGTGGCCTGCACCCGTCGGCCACCAAAATCCCAACTTGCTTCTGCGGTATTTGTAATCGTGCCGATTGTCTCGGCATTCCCGCTTTGAGCGCTCACCCCCTCTTCGAGCACGCCAAAAGGCAGCAGCACCAACGAGAGTGCTGCTGCCAGACGCCTCAAAGAGGGGGCCACACGCAAAGCCTAGTTCCGAATTTCGATCTTAGTTGATCGTTACGCGGAAATAGAGCGAGCGCGTCGTGCTCGCCGGAATGTCGCTGAGCGTGCCCGAGATCAGGTCGAGACCACCCGTTCCGCCCCCGGCGGTGTAGGTAGCGCTCGTGCCTTCGCCATCGCTGCCGTTGGAGCAGGTCGCGACACCCGCGTTGACCACGGCATCGCCATCGACCCAGATACCGAAATCGTTTTCGGTAAACGTGACGTCGGCAGGCAGATCGTCAGCCACGTTGACCGCAGTAGCCGTCGCTGCATCCGCTCCGTTCGAAACCGCGATACAGTATTCGATCACCGCACCCGGGATCGCCTTCGGATCGGTTGCCCCGTTCACCGGATCGCTGACAATGCGGCTCGACTTGACGACGGTGATCAAAGCACCTGCCACTTCGAACTGACCTTCGTCAGAGAAGTCGCCTTCATTGTCGTTGTCTTCGCCGGTACCGCCATTGCCGTCGGCAAGGACCGTATCGACGCCAGCAGTGTTGGCGCCCGCAGTTGCGGTGATTTCCGCACCCAACACCCCATTGCCGCCCGCTTCATGGGCATCAGCCACCAGCGCGATGTCGAAGATGTCGTCGTTGATTGCATCAGTAGTGATGTCAGCGACGACGAGAACAGAAATGGTCTGCGTCCCGTTGCCATCATCGGCAGCCACTTCATCAAGGAAGGTGATCGGACCGGCGTCGATTTCCGCCTGGTCCAGCACACCGTCGCCATCCAGATCCTGATAGATCGTGATGTTTTCGATGTTGGCGTTGTTGCCAGCCGTCAGCACGGTCGACAGGTCAAGATCGATCGCCGCGTTCGACAGGTTGGTCACATCAAACGAAAGCACGGCCTGGTTCTGGCCGGGTGATACCGACACCGGGGTCGCGCCGGTGAAGTTGACGTTCACGTCGATCCGACGGTCAACCGTGAAGGTATCGCTGTCGGTGACTTCGTTTTGAAGTTCGCCACCGACCTCGAAGGTAACGGTGACGTTGTTGGTAATGTCCGTGCCGGCGGTCGTTCCGACCGCCAACGCAGGACTGCTGGACATCGCGACCAGCGCAAATGCGCTGACCGCACCCAGCAACTGGGTGGTACGTGTCATTGTTGTGGTCCTCTGCGTGTGCCCCGCGTCAAGAAATCCGCCCGCAGGACTTGGCGGTTACCAACCGTCTTTCGACGGAAGATCTCAGGTGCGGCGATCAGCGTATGATCGCCGGATATTCGAGCCGTCCGCTTTCGCCCGGCGCGATCACCGGCAGCGTCCAACGCACATGCGTCACATCGGCATGGCTGGCGGCACGGGTGGAGCCGTCCTCACCGGCGACCGTCAGCGAGGCGAGCACACCCCAGCTTTTCCCGGCATCCACCGACACGACCAGCTGCGGATCGGCATCGGACGCAAGGCGCACAGCCGCGGGCAGCGGGTTGGTCACAACAAAGTTTTCAACCGGTTCCGCGCCGTTGTTGGCGTAATCCGTGCCGAATACGAGGCGATCTCCAGGTACGATGACATCGGGATCGACGAGCTTGGTCACCTCGTTCCCGGCATCGTCAACCGTGGTTTCGACCGCTTTCACATCGCCCGAAAGCGAAACCGGGCTTTGTGCGAATGCAGCGACAGGGGCAGCAGTGCTTGAGAGGACAAGCAGAGCTGCGACCATTTTCTTGAACGTATTCATGGCTCTTGTTTCCTCAGTTCAGATTTCAGTCGATCGTGACGTCAAAGGTGATTTCGTGGACGCTTCCCGCCGCGACAGTGCCAAGGTCGACGCTGATCCCGTCAGCATCGGAAGCTTCACCCGCGTCGTCGCCGCTGGCATCGGTCAGGCCTGCGCCATCCAGTGCGAGAGTGCCGGCCGCGTAGGTCGTGCCTGCGGGGATGGCGTCGGTAACGACGAAGTTGTCGACCGAGCCGCTGCCCGAAACGGTGGCGGTAATGGTGAAGGTGGCGACCGTTCCCGGGACGGCTCCCGTACCGCCGAACGGATCAAGCAGGCTGACGCTCTTGTCGAGATCGACCGTGGCAATGCCGACGATCATCGAACCGCTTGCGCTGGCAGACGCTCCGGTGGAACCGACGATCGCATCTCCGCCATCGACACCCTGACCGGCAAAAGTGGTCCCAGGGGCGCCGGTGCCGGTGACGGCTTCGGCGAGCAATTCGACTTCGCTGGCTTGCCCGTCGATCACACCGTCGGGGACAGTGGCGATAACGAAAACAGTGATTGCCTCCTCAGCCGCGAGTTCAGGCGTAATGAGTGGGGCGGTCAGGATTTCGTCGACACCCGGATCGTAGGTGCCGTTACCATTGGTATCGATTGCGACCGCCACAATGGCTGTGTCGAAGTCATTGCCGGCAACCGTCGGGTTGGCTGTGAGCAGATAGGCTTCGGGCCCGTTGCCCTTGTTGGTGATCTCATAGGTCAACACCACTTCACCGGGCTGCGCACCAATCGGGCCGCTGTCGAGCGACGTGGTGGTTACGTCGAGCAATTCGTCGACGCGAACGGTTACGGTATTGGAATCGACCGTGCGGGTCGTGTCCCCATCGTCATAGGTTGCCGAAGCCGTGTTCTCGATCAGCGTTCCCGCGCTGACACCGTCCGCCAAGGCAGGCGTGGAAATGGTGAACACCGCCACAACGGATGTGACGAAAAGCGATTTAGTGAGAGTCTGCGTATCCATACTTAGGGGCGGATACTGAGTAATGGTTAGCAAGCGGTTAGCGAACGCCGGAAAACCTCTGAAAATCAGCGGTTTTCATACTCTAAGCAATGGTTAACAGGATCGCTCAATCTCGCGAAGATCTTGCCGAGTTTCTGGAACAGTCCCTAGATCCAAAGCTGAAATTCTACCGTTCGGTCAGCAGCTTATTGTCAGACCCTAAGGCCTGATCGGGGAACAATTACGCACGCATTTCCGCCGTTTCAGGGCCGAGATTGCAGCGCCAGAAGGGCGAAACTTGCCAACCAATGTTCGCCCATATAGTCGCCCGCGACATGGGACATAGCGGCGCTGAAGTGGGTCTGAGCGCGTTCAAGCACGAGATTTTCGAGCTCTGGCCGCCCCCGGCAACTGGCTGACAATTCCCACAGGCACCAGGCCCGACTGAGGTTGAGGCCATCAAGGTGCGCGATCTTGCCGTCGCTGCGATCGGACACGCTGACGGGATGGCACTCACGTTCCAGCCAGCCATTTTCGACCACCAGACCTTCGAACCACGGCAGGAATTCGTCAGCAGGGGTCGCAGACTGCACCAGCAGCGCCGCTGTCAGCACCGGCGAGAGGAATTCATCGCCCCCCGGCTCCCACCCGCGATAATCCGACTTGCCGCCAAATTGCCGGGCGGCCCATTCCGAAATCTCGCCTCGCAGCGCCGGATCGAAGGCATCGGCCCATTTCCCGGCAAGCCACAAGGCGAATGCGGTGTTGAAGTGCGTTCCCACGGTGATCGGGTAGGTCAGCAGCGCGAGGTATGCACGCAATCGTTGCGCGATTTCCCGCGCCAGCGGTTCAAGCTGCGCTCCCCATGGTTTGTCACCATGCCTGCTCGCCTCCAGATGAAGGTATAGCAACCAACCCCAACCGTAGGGTCTTTCGAAACCTCGCGCCTCAGGCCTTTGAAAATAGGCGAGTTCTGTCTCCAGATTTTCAACGGTAAAGGTCGCGTCCGCCAGCGCTTCGATCTCCCGCGCTTCGGGCAGAGTGGCAAACCCGCCGCGCACGGAGAGCAACAGCCACCAGCTGTGCACGCAGGAATGCCAGTCAAAGCTGCCGAAAAACGCCGGGTGCAGTTCGCGCGGGGTCCGCGCATCGGCATCGCAGCCCAGCACATGACCGGGCGAATTGGGATATTCGCGGCCGACATGGCCCAACGCGATGCGGGCGAATTTCGCGGCGGTTTCGGCATTCAGTTCCACAGCAGGAACGCCCCCACATAGATGATCACCACATTGCACACCCACAGCGGAACGGCCGTGCCGACCTGCTGGCGGATGACGGCATTCTGGTCCTTCAGCTCCAGCAATGCCGCCGGGACGATGTTGAAGTTGGCCGCCATGGGCGTGAGCAATGTTCCGCAGAAACCGGCCAGCATACCCACAGCACCGATCACCGCCGGATTGCCGCCATAGGTTTCCACCAGCAGCGGAATGCCGATTGCAGCTGCCACCACCGGGAAGGCCGCAAAGGCATTTCCCATGATCATCGTGAACAGCGCCATACCCAGCGCGAATACCACCACGGTGAGCAAGACGCTGCCTTCAGGGATAGCGCTTCCGGCAAGGCCGCCGATGATGTCACCCACCCCGGCCAGCGCAAACACCGCACCCAGCGCCGCCAGCATTTGCGGCAGGATCGCCGCCCAACCGATGGAGTCGATCAGTCTGCGGCCTTCCTCAGCAGGAGCAAGTGCCGGAGGCTTCAACCACACCATTGCCGCAACCAAAGCGATAACGACGCCGATGCCGAACAGTATCAAGGTTTCGCGCCGCGCTTCGAACAGGCCAGTTTCCGACAAGGGGGTATAATTGTAGAGCAGTGTCCCTGCGACGGCCGTGATGGGAACGATTAAAGCAGGAAAAAACAATTTATTGCCCAGCTTTCCTGACAACGATTCTCGTTCTACAAGGGTCGTCGTTTCCGGATCACTGCGGTTCAATCCACCCAGTCCCGCAATACCCACGAGCGCCAGAACGAGGATCCCGTTGGCGAGATCTGACAGGTGCGAGCCAAGGAAGAAACTACCCGACAGTATTCCCCAAAATGCAGCATTCCCAAACCGCTGATCGCGCAAGCTTAGGATCGCCCAGACCGCGAAAAAGGCCCCGGCAAGCCAATAAAGCCATTCATAGGTGATCATGGGCGAACCCTCCCCAGCCGACGGTCCAGCGCCCTGATGCGCCATGAATGGATGAAGAAAGCACAGATCGCGGTCGGGATCGCCCAGACCGAAAGCTCAAGCGGCGTAAGCGGGTATCCCGAACTTTCAAAAACACCTTGGATCAACAGGATAGAAGCGATAGCGAAGAAAATGTCTTCGCCAAAAAACAGCCCGACATTGTCGGTCGCCGCAGACATGGCGAGGACTTTTTCGCGGTCGCCTTCGTCCAGCTTACCATGCGATTTCTCCGCCGCGGCCTCTGCCATCGGCGCCACCAGCGGACGCACCGCCTGCGGGTGGCCGCCAATATCCTTCATCCCCAATGCAGCCGTGATCTGGCGGAACAGAAGATAGATCGTCAGCAGCTTGCCCATGGTCGCCCCGCGCACGCTTTCGATCAGCGCCCTTGCCCGTTGCTGCAACCCGTGCCGTTCGAGCAGGCCGATCACCGGCAGGATGATCCACGTCACCGAAATATAGCGATTGTCGTTGAACGCCTTGCCCAGCGCCTCCACCACGGCGATGAAATCGAAGCCCGCCAGCAATCCGGTTGCCACCGCCGCCGTCACCACGACAAGCAGCGGGTTGAACCGCAAGGCAAAGCCGATCACGACAAGGGCAATGCCCAAGAGCGGCCAGTAATTCATACCCTCTCCTTCCCGAACCCGCCGCCCCCCGGCGTTAGAATGACGAATGTGTCGCCGGGCTGCATCTGGGCCGAGCCGGTCGCCCCCAATTCCTCTATCGACCCGTCGCCGCGCTCCACCCAGTTGCGACCCGATGCCGCATCGCCGCCGCCACAAATGCCGCTTGGCGGGATCGCCCTGCGATTGGCGAGCATGTTGGCGCGCATCGTTTCAAGGAAGGTCACGCGTCGTTCCACTCCGTCCCCGCCATGATGCAGCCCCGCCCCGCCCGAGCCGTGACGGATCGCGAACCGATCCAGCCGAACGGGCAGGCGCGTTTCGAGGATTTCCGGATCGGTCAGCCGCGAATTGGTCATATGGGTTTGCACCGCGCTGGTGCCGTCATGATCCGGCCCCGCCCCGGAACCTCCGCAGATCGTTTCGTAATATTGGTGCTGATCGTTGCCGAAGGTGAAATTGTTCATCGTGCCTTGCGACGGCGCGAGCCTGCCGGTCGCTGCGAACAGGGCATCGGTGACAACCTGGCTGGTTTCGACATTACCCGCCACCACCGCTGCGCCGGGGCGGGGATTCAGCATGGAGCCTTCGGGTACGATCAGTTCCACCGGCCTGAGGCAACCGTCGTTCATCGGGATCACATCGTCGATCAACGTGCGCAGGACATAGAGTGCAGCCGCCCGGGTGATCGAACGCGGGGCGTTGAAGTTGTCGGGCAGTTGATCGCTGGTGCCGGTAAAATCAAACACCGCCGAACGCGCCTGCCGATCGATGCGGATGGCGACCGCTACTTTCGCCCCGTTGTCCATCGCATAGGTGAATGCGCCGTCTTCCAGCCGATCGAGCAGGCGGCGCACGCTTTCTTCTGCATTGTCCAGGACGTGGCCCATATAGGCGCTAACCACTTTTGCGCCCTGATCGCGGGCGGCCGCAGCCAGCAATTCGGCGCCGCGTGTGCAAGCCGCAAGCTGCGCCCTGAGATCGGACAGGTTGCGATCGGGATTGCGCGCCGGATAGCGTGCATTGGCCAGCACCTTGCGCACGGCAGCTTCCTGAAACGCGCCTTCGTCCACCATCAGGAGGTTGTCGATCATCACACCCTCCTCCTCGATCGTGCGACTTTCGGGCGGCATTGATCCCGGCGCTATCCCGCCGATGTCGGCATGGTGGCCGCGCGCGGCGACAAAAGCGTCAGGCTGCGCGCTTTCGTCACTGTAGAACACAGGCACGATCACCGTGATATCGGGCAGGTGCGTGCCGCCGCGATAGGGATCGTTCAGGACATAGGCGTCGCCGCGGCGGAAGCCCCTGCCGTCTTTGGGCGTGCCGTGCTCTGCCCCGCGTGCCTCGATCACACGGGCGATGCTGTCGCCCATGCTGCCGAGATGCACAGGGATATGCGGCGCGTTGGCGATCAGCGCGCCTTCGCGGTCGAACAGCGCGCAGGAGAAATCGAGCCGTTCCTTGATATTGACCGAGGTCGCGGTGGATTGCAGCACCACGCCCATTTCCTCGGCAATCGCCATGAACAGGTTGTTGAATATCTCCAGCCGCACCGGATCGACCGCAGTGCCGGCGGCACGATCCCGCTGAATCACTTCGACCCGCGAAAGGACAAGGCTGCCTTCGTCCGCCAAGCGGGCTTCCCAGCCCGGCTCCACCACTGTGGTCGATCCCGGATCAATGACGAGCGCCGGACCGTCGATTGCGTCGCCCGACTGCATCCCGCTGCGTTCGATGGTGCGCCACGTGCCTGAAGCCTGATTTCCGGTAGGAACGGGTTTGACCGTTTGCCTGCCCAGACCTCCGGCATCTCCAATCGCCTCGACGCTCAAGGCTTCGACGATGATCCGGGCCTCGGCATCGGAATAGCCGAAGCGCTGGCGGTGCAGCTGGCGGAATTCTTCGGCCATGGCGGCGGCTTCACCACAAACGACGGGAAGGACGGAATCGCTCCCTTCGAACCGCAGCCTCGCATGGCTTTCGATACGGATCGCGCTGTCGGCAATCCCTTGGGAGGTCAGGTCACTGGTCGCTTCGCGTTTGAGCGTCTCCAACGCTGCGGCAAAGCTTTCCTCCAGCGGGCGGACCACGCTGGCTTCGCGCATGGATTTTACCGGGGCCAGGCCGATACCGAAGGCGGAAAGCAGGCTGGCGAGCGGGTGGACCAGCACCGTCTCCATCCCCAGCTCATCAGCCACCCGGCAAGCGTGCTGCCCCCCTGCGCCGCCGAAACATGCCAGCGCATAGGCGGTGACATCGTGCCCGCGCGCAACCGATATCTTGCGGATCGCATTGGCCATGTTGTCGACCGCAATGGCGAGGAAGCCCTCGGCGATCTCCTCCAGCGTTTTCGCTTCGGGCAATCGCGCCGCCACCGCTTCGAGCGCGGCGCGCGATGCGTCCGGGTCAAGCGGTTGGTCGGCATGGGGGCCGAAGACCGGGGGAAAGAACGCAGGGTCGATCCGGCCGAGGAAAAGGTTGCAATCGGTGACCGTCAGCGGCCCGCCCTTGCGATAACAGGCTGGGCCGGGATCGGCGCCCGCGCTTTCGGGGCCGACGCGAAAGCGTGATCCGTCAAAGCTGCAGATCGACCCGCCCCCTGCGGCAACGGTGTGGATCTGCATCATCGGCGCGGCCACCCGCACCCCTGCCACAACGCTGTCACCGGTGAGCTCGTAACGCCCGGCATAATGCGCGACATCGGTGCTCGTGCCGCCCATGTCGAAGCCGATCAGCCGATCATGCCCCAAAGGCGCGCAGGCAGCCACCATCCCCACCACGCCGCCTGCGGGGCCAGAAAGGATCGCATCCTTCCCGCGAAACGCGCCGACCTCGGCAAGTCCCCCGTTGGACTGCATGAACCGCAACCGCCCGGCCTCGGGCAATTCGGCGCGCAGCGTGTCGGTGTAGCGGCGCAGAACTGGGGACAGATAAGCGTCCACGACCGTCGTATCGCCGCGCGGGATCAGCTTGATCAGCGGGGCGACTTCGTGACTGACGCTGACTTGCGCAAATCCTGCTTCGCCAGCGATCCGGGCCAGGCGTGCCTCGTGGTCACGGTACTTCCAGCCGTGGAGCAATATGATCGCAATCGCATCATACCCGTCAGCGCGAAGCTGCCGGAACTTGTCATGCGCGGCGACCTCATCCAGCGGAACCAGAACATTGCCGTGGACATCGACCCTCTCGTCAATCTCAACCACCGCGCTCGGCAATTGTTCGGGCAGCACGATGTGCCGCGCGAATATCTCGGGCCGGGCCTGCGTCCCGATCCTCAGCGCATCGGCAAACCCGCGAGTGATCGCCAGCGCGACGCGTTCACCTTTGCGCTCCAGCAAGGCATTGGTCGCAACCGTTGTCCCAATGCGCAATTCCTCGACAGGCCCGGTCCCGTGGCGCACCATCAATCGGCGAACGGCCTCGCTCGCGGCATCAGCATAGTGTTCCGGATTTTCGGACAGCAGCTTGTCGGTGACCAGTTCGCCATCGGGCGTAATCGCCACGACATCGGTAAAGGTTCCGCCCCGGTCGATTGCAAAACGCCAGCCGCTCATGCATCAAGGTGCCATCGATTATGCATGCTGCGGATCATCGTCCAAGCTCATCGCAACCGTATCGCCCCGCGTCAATTGCACTCGGGAGTTCGGCCACACCTGCAAATTGAGAGGTTGCTTTCGCCCGCGCTTTTGGCTGTGTGCATGCGCAAGAGTTACCGAGAACTGGAGAGAGACACATGGCGCAATACGAAACGATCAAGCTGGAACGCGAAGGCGATGTCGCGATCCTCACCCTTAACCGCCCGGAGCGCCTGAATGCCTGCCCTCCGGCCATGGCAGACGAGATTTTCGCCGCCATTCGAGATCTTGGCGATGCCCGCGCACTGCTGATCAGGGGTGAAGGCCGCGCTTTCTGCTCCGGCGCCGATCTGGCAGGCGGACGCGGCGAGGATTCCGCCACTTCAGGCGGTGATCGCTCGTACACCGTGCTTCAGCAGAGCTACAACCCGATGATGGCTGCGCTCTGGAACCTGCCGATCCCAGTGGTCACCGCCGTAAATGGCCCGGCTGCGGGTATCGGCTGCTCGATCGCGCTGGCAGGCGACTTCGTCCTCGCTGGCAAGAGCGGCTATTTCCTTCAGGCCTTCGTCAATATTGGGCTGGTTCCCGACGGCGGATCAAGCTGGATCCTCCCCCGCCTCGCCGGGCTGGCACAGGCGACCCGCATGATGATGCTGGGCGAACGCATCCACGGGGAAGAAGCCGAACGGATCGGCCTGATCTACAAATGCGTGGAAGATGACGCGCTGGCCGCCGAAGCCCGCGCGCTGGCTGAGAGGCTCGCCGCCGGCCCGACCGTCGCCCTTGCGCGGATGAAGGCTAATGTCCGGAACGGATTGCAGAGTGATCTCAACACAGCGCTGATGCTGGAAGCTGATGGCCAACGCATTGCAGGTTCGACGCAGGATGCCCGCGAGGGTGGCCTGTCGTTCCTCGAAAAGCGCAAGCCTGTCTTCAAGGGCTGCTAATTCGAATTCGCGCGCGCGGCCTGTTCTTCCAGCAGCAGGCCGCGCCCGATCACTTGCGCCTGAATCTCGCCCGCACCTTCGAAGATGTTGAGAATGCGGGCATCGCACAGCACCCTGCTGATTTCATACTCCAGCGCATAACCATTGCCGCCATGGATTTGTAGCGCATTGTCCGCATTGCTCCATGCGACCCGCGCGGCCAGCAGCTTTGCCATTCCTGCTTCGATATCGCACCGTTCGCCGCGATCCTTGTCCCGCGCGGCTGAATAGGTCAGCTCGCGCGCGAGTACGGTTTCGGTCACCATCATCGCCAGCTTGTCTGCGACACGCGGAAAGGCGATCAGGTTCTTGCCAAACTGTTTGCGATCGAGCGCGTATTTCAGGGCGAGATCAAAACCGTTCCAAGCGACACCGATAGCCCGCGCGGCTGTCTGGATGCGTGCGCCCTCGAAAGTGCGCATCAACTGCTTGAAGCCCTGCCCCTCCCTCGCCCCGAGCAAGCCATCAGCATCGACTGCGAACCCGTCAAATGCGAGCGCATATTCCTTCATCCCGCGATAGCCGAGCACTTCGATCTCGCTGCCGTTGATCCCATTGTCAGGAAAGGGATCGGCATCGCTGCCGCGTGTCTTTTCAGCCAGCAACATCGACAGCCCGCCATATCCCGGAACATCGGGATCGGTGCGGCAAAGCACCGTCATCAGATCGGCGCGGGCCGCATGGGTGATCCAGGTCTTTGCGCCGTTTATGCGCCAGCTGCCATCATCCTGCATGACGGCTCTGGTGCTGACAGAGGCGAGATCGGAGCCGGTGTCGGGCTCGGTAAAGACCGCGGTGGGCAGGATCGAACCGTCGGCAATGCGCGGAAGATAGCGCGCCTTTTGCTCTTGGGTCCCGTTTTCGCCGATCAGTTCGCCCGCGATTTCCGAGCGCGTGCCGAGCGACCCTGCGCAAATCCACCCGCGTGAAAGCTCTTCCGAAACAAGGCACATGGCGGTCTTGCCAAGGCCAAGGCCGCCATATTCCTCCGCGATACAAACGCCGAACACGCCGAGTTCAGCCATTTCCTCGACAGTCTCGATCGGGATGAGCGCATCGGCAAGGTGCCATTGATGCGCGTGGGGCGCGATGCGATCTTTGGTAAAGGCGCGAAACTGTTCGCGGATCAGATCGAGCGTTTCGTCGTCGAAACTTTCATCGGGTCGCGCTCCATCCGCTACCAGTGCAGCCAGAGCCGCGCGATTGCCGACAGTGTTGCCCTCTCCCAGAAAACGCGACACGGCGCCATCTTGCAGGAAATCGCGCGCCGCTTCCTCAATTCCGAGGTCATTAGGCCGGACAAACTCGCTCTGGCTCATCGGCAATCCGTGGCCCAGCTGGTGACAGTATTCACCAAAGCCGATGCGGAGAACCAGCTCCTCCGTTTCGCCAAAGCGTCCACCTTTGGCTGCCCTTGCTGCCCAATCAGCCAGTGACTCAAGCGCGGCAATGCTTGTCTCGATCCAGGCAAGGCCGTGCACCATTCTCTGGTGCTGCTCCATCAACTGCGCCGATGGTTTGCCTTCTGGTGCAACCACGCGTGCGGTTGCGATGCGGGCGGCGCTGCAATAGGTCTGAGCGGCGCTGCAGGCCTCTCGTCCAAGGATGATCCACTCGTTCATGGCCAATGCACTAGCTTGACAGCGCGGCGAACTGAACCGAATTCCCACTGCCAAATTTATGAATACTGGAGCCCTTTCATGACCGCGCGCACCATCATCGTCACCGGAGCATTCGGATATCTCGGCAGCGCGGTCGCCGATCATTTCGAGGCGCTGGGCGACAAGGTGGGACGGATCGATTACGCCCCTACTCCTGAAGGCTCCCCGGCGTATCACATCGGCGGGGTCGACCTCAGCGATGCCGAGGCCGCGAAGGCGGCGCTGGCGCAAGTGACGCAAGCATTGGGCGCACCAAGCGTTCTGGTGAACATTGCCGGGGGCTTCGTTTGGGAAACGCTCGATGATGGCGGCCCGGACACGTGGGAGCGCATGTTCCGCATGAATGCTCTGACGGCGGTGACGATGTGCAAGACCTGCATCCCCAACCTCATCAGCCAACCGGGTGCGGCCATCATCAATATCGGGGCGGCTGCCGCAGCAAAAGCGGATGCCGGCATGGGTGCCTATGCCGCGTCCAAGGCCGCCGTTGCAAGACTGACCGAAAGCCTCGCCGCCGAGCTGGCTGGCGAGGACATCACCGTCAACGCCGTCTTGCCAACCATTATCGACACTCCGACAAATCGCGCCGACATGCCCGATGCAGATACGTCCGGCTGGGTTCGCGCCGCCGATATTGCGAGTGTGATCGCCTTCCTCGCCTCGGATGCGGCGCGATCAATTACCGGGGAGTCGATCAAGGTTTCGCGTGGGCGCGGCGACTAACGCGACAACCTGGATCAGGCGCGTTCTGCATCCGGTTTGGCGGTAATGCCGGACTTCAGTCCGAATTGGCTACAACATTCCGGGCGTTCCGTCATCGACGGGGAATCACGCCAGCCAACCACTGTATTTTCTCGCTTTTACAGGAATTTACCTAAGTAGTCGCCGGGAGGCTTTTGGTCGCCGCTCGGCAAAATTCCGCGCGTCTTCACATCGCTCTCCGGGAGTCCCGGATCGAGAATTAGGGGTTTCCCCTCATGCACCGCATGTCCGCATTCTGTTAGCTCACCCTTGGCAAGGGCTTCCCGCCTGAATGGGCAGCCCGGGGGGAAACAGGATCAGGAAAATGATCAAGGGCAAGCTTTTCGGCACCTTCATCTTGTGCATGGCCTTGCTGGTCAGCGCCATCGCGATTCCTAACCGCGCAGCCGCTTCGCGGGTCACACCAATGATCGTGGAGATGGAGCCAACCGGGCGCAATTCGATCGCAAGGATCGAACTGACCAACGATGCCGACCGGGACATCGCCTACGAAGTCCAGATGATGAGCGGCGAAATCTCTCCTGAGGGAGAGCTGACGCTGACCCCGGCTGATGATCAGTTCGTGGTTTTCCCGCCTCAGGCCATCGTCGAAGGGCGGTCGCAACAGGTGTTCAGGGTCCAATACGTCGGTGAAGATGCGCTGGAACAGTCGAAGATCTTTTACCTTTCGATCAAGCAGATTCCGGTCGCCTTTCAGCCGGGTCAGAACCAGGTGCAGGTCGTCGTCAATTTCAACGTCCTGATCAATGTCGTTCCCGACGGCGCGCAACCGCTAGCAACGATCCGGAGCGCGCAATATGTGGAACGCGAAATCTCGCTCGAAGGCGTCGCCGAGGAAGATCGCCCAGAGGTTATCCCGATAGAAAAAGGCATTGCTATCGATCTTGGCAATGACGGGACGCGCTACTTTTTCGCTGGCCGTTCGAACTGGTCCATCACTGCCAAGACGACCGCCGGGGACGATTTCGCCATGCAGTTGAGCGGTATCGAGATGTCCCGGATGATCGGAACGGGCGTTGTCGCTCCGGGAAAGAACCGCCTCTTCTTCATCCCGACAGATGCAGCGCTGAACAACGAAACACTTTCCATCACAGTCGATCCGTAAGTCGTCATGCGGATCATGAAGACCCGATATCGATTGCTGGCGGGTGCCCCCGGTCTGCTGCTAGCCCAAGGTGCCTGGGCACAGGACCCGGCGATACGGAATGATCCGGCAGGCGAGTCTGCAGCGGAGCCAAGCGAGCAAACACGCCGAACGCTGAGTTTCAGCGTCCCGCTGGTGTCCGAAACCCGCGCCTTTGGCGAAGTGTTTATCGAGGTCGAAGCAGACAACAGCTACCTCATCGACACGGCAAGCTTCAGGCGGGAAATCGCCCCTATCCTCAATGAAGAGGGATTGGCTGGCCTTGATCAGGTGCTCGAAGGCCAAGCCCTGACTTCAGCCGAGAGCCTGCAAACAGCCGGGATCGACATCACTTTCGATCAACGACGGTTGCAACTGGTAATCCTCGGTATCCGACCCGAGCTCTTGGCAGTCCAGCAAATCGGCGCTCGCAGTGATCGTCGCAGCGGTATCCAGCTCAACCGGATCGAGCCAGCAAGATTTAGCAGTTACCTCAATGTTACCGGCAACTTTGATTACGACACCGCTCTGGGTGCGGAACTGCCCTCTTTCTTCCTCGACGGGGCCACGCGCATCGGCGGAGTGGTGGTAGAATACGATGGCGCCATCACCGATCAGTTCACCGGTGACGTGCAATTCCTGCGCCGGGCTACACGCGCCGTTTATGACGATCCGGATTCCTATCGACGCTATTCAGCCGGTGATCTGGTGGTTGAATCGCTTTCAGTCCTTCGCAACCCCCAGATTGGCGGCGTCGCGATCGAGAAGCGCCGCCGCATCTTCGATCCCTTCTTATCGGTGACCCAGCTTGGTGGGAGGCAGATATTCCTCGACAACAGGTCGACCGTTGAGGTGCGGGTCAACGGGGAACGGTTTGACACTCTGCAACTGGACGCCGGCACATATGATCTGGCCAATTTACCGATCCAGCAGGGCTCCAATGATGTTCAGCTGCTTATACGGGATTCCTTCGGGCAGGAACGGATCGTCGATTACAGCTTCTTTTTCGAAAATCTCGCCCTGCCTGCCGGAGAAGAAGAATATTCGCTGGCTGTTGGGGTGCTGTCGCGCCCGCTCGGGTTCCAACAGGATTACACCGATGAAGTCGCGGCATCGGGATTCTATCGTAAGGCATTGTCTGAAAACCTCGTGCTGGGCGCGGCATTTCAGGCATCAGAGGACGTTCAAACAGTTGCGGGGAGCGTCTCAGTTGTTCCTCAGATCATTCCCGGCGTATTCGATCTGGAAACCGGGGTCAGCTATTCGGACTCAGGGGTGGGGATTGCAGTTCGCGCCGGTTTCCAGCTCCAGACCGGGAACGCTCTCAGCAACTCGAGCCAGCTTGCGATAAATGTCGAGTACGAAAGCAGCAAGTACCGTACCATTGATCTGGTGCAGCCGATCAATTTCGACCTCTTGTCGGTCGGCGCGTCCTATTCCCGTTCCTTCTCGGAAAGCATTTTCGCCGTAGTCGGCGGAAGCTTTGTGAGGAACAGTGGCCGCGGCGAGGACAATTACAACGCGTTCTTCGACGTAAACTATCGCCTGAACAACCGAATGAGGCTCAGCGCAGGCGCCGAATACGGATCGGCCATTGGCGGGCGCGAACAGTTCGGGGTGCGGATCGGCCTGACCTGAGCGTTGGGTGGGCGGACCCGTGTGAACGCAGATTATCGTAGCCGCATCGACAATTACCGTGCGAACATCTCACGCGGCGCGGACAATTCCATCGGTTCGTTCGGGTATGACGCAGGAATCTCGCAATTCGGCGATCAGACCCAGGCCGACGTGCAGGTGCAATATGTCTCGAACCGATTTGCGGCGAGAGCCGATGTCACCAGTTCGGGCAATTCAATCGGCGATGTGTTCGCGCAGCAGCGCGCACGCGTCCAGATCAGCAGTGCAATTGCCTTTGCTGATGATACTTTCGCAATTGGTCGCCCGGTCACGAATTCTTTCGCTGTCGCCAGTTCGCACCCGGCCCTGAAAAGCCAGGGCATCGTCACCGCGCGTACCCTGGAGGGCAGCGAATACTACGCCCGCAGCGGCGCGCTCGGCGCGGCATTGCAGGGCGACCTTTCCGCCTACAGCGAACAGAACATCCAGTTTGATGCCGCCGATCCCGAAGACGGCTTCGATGTCGGCGACGGAGTCGTTCTGGTCGAGCCGCCGTACCGAAGCGGCTATAAACTCGTCATCGGCAATGAGTATTTCGTGAGCGTCATCGGACGGCTTGAAGACCCTGATGGCCCTGTCACGCTGGAAAGCGGAACGGTTACCTCCGCCGATGGTGACGAAGGTTTCAAACCGCTGGTCTTCTTCACCAACAGACAGGGTCGTTATGCGCTTTTCGGTCTGGCTGTCGGCAAACGCTATCGCGTCGAATTGCCCCAAAGCGGACGGCAATTCGAATTTTCCGTACCAGAAGACGGCGGTGCTCTGGTCAGGCTTGAACCAGTCCAGGTTCCGGCTGTCGAATAGGAGGGTGAAATGAAGCTGTTGCGAGCAATGATTGGCACGGCGACTGCCGTGGTTGCCTTTCCGGCCTGCGCACAGTCGCAATGTGCACCGGAATTCCTCCAGGCCGCGCAGAGCGTGACGCTGAACGATATTGAAGTGGGAGCGGGAAACACCGCGTCCGAAACCTTCCAGATCCGCATTCGCAATGGCTCAGGCGACAATTCGGCATGCCCCGCAAGGATCCGGGTTGCCCGCCTCAGCACCTCTCCTTCACGGGGGCAGATCGACTTCTCGCTCCAGGCGCAGGGGCAGACGATGGAAATCCTCGCCAACGAATCTTTCCCAGCAACTGCCGCGAGCGATCTCGACATTCCGCGTCTGCCAAGTTCGCCAAATGGCCTTGCCGTCCCGTTTCGCCTGATCGTACCCAGCAATTGGGGATTGGCGGAAGGCAGGCAGGTGGATGATCTGCTGGTGTTCCTGCTCGACCAATCAGGGACGGTGACCGATCAGCTGCGGCTCACCATTTCGTTGAATGTCCCTCCGGCAGTCGAGGTTAGGACTGTGGGAGCAACCGGTCGTGACGCAATCGCAAGCGTCAATTTGGGGACACTTGATCCGGAACGGATCAATTTCTCGAACCCGTTCGGCATCCGCGTCTGGAGCACATCCCCCTACACCATCAGTTTCGTTTCGGAGAATGAAGGCCGATTAAGGCACTCCAGCGCGCCCAACACGATCGACTACCAGTTGTTCATGGGTGGTAGCCAGGTGAACCTGATGGGATTGCCCGCTGGGATGGAACCGGATGGCACCGATGCCCTGGGGGATTTTCATCCTCTGCAAGTGCAGGTTCGTCCCTTCCGGGCGCGCGCTGGTTCTTACTCGGACCGGGTCGAGGTGACCGTCACTGCAAATTGACCGGCAAGGCTGCTTGTCAAACCGGCGACATCGTGAACGCCACCGCAAGCGGTGCCTCAATCTCCCGTGCATCGATCACAACATTCACGTTTTCAATGCGTTGTCCTGATCGAAACGCGATCAGCGAAAGCCCGGTCATGTCCAGATCACGCATGATCCCACCATATTGCACCACTGCAACTTCGTCCAAGGCGAGCGGGCGGTGCATGGCGACGACTTGGTAGCTATTGTTCGAATTGCAGAATTCCTGAACTGTGCCAGTCACCAACCCGTTCGTATCGGCAACAAACTGGTTGGCCGAGATGTCGCAAACTTCGGGGACTGTCGCGGTGATGCGCGCCGAACCGCTCGCATTCGAGCCAGCGAATGCCGGAACGGAAGTGGCGAGGCAGGCGACGCCAGCCACGGCGGCGAAAGTCATGCGCATAGTTCATTCTCCTATCGGACGGAGAACGGGTTAGCTTTCAGCGTTTAAGATTCAGTTCAATTGCCGCCGGAATGCTCGACTATGGAGCAAGAAAAAAGGGGCGCATGAGCGCCCCCTTCCCAACGAATACTCGTTTTGGCCCGATCAGATCGTGCCGAGCGTGATCGTCACGGTGTCGGTATAGTCGCCGGCGATCGGGCGACGGTTCTGGTTGCCGTATTCAAAATGCGGCATCGTTACCGTCAAAGTCGCATTGTCATGGAATTCCGCAGTCTGCGTGCGGGTCGTGGGCTGCGGCTGCACGAAGGGCGCCCAGCTGTTGAAGCCGTTGAATGCGCTGCCATTGCTCGGCTGAAGACCGACGCGATAGTTCAGCCGGTTGGTGAACTGTGCGGTGTCGGTCACAGGATTGGAATTGACCAAAGCGCGGTTGTCCGCTTCGAGTGAAATGTCTGCTGGATAGTTGCAGCTCATCCAGATATCCTGCGTGTCACTGGCAGTGGCAGTCAGAAGCAGGGCCTGCGGACCGGGATCGGTGTTGATCCGGAGTGCGCCGAGGTTGAAATCAGTCGGGTTTTCAAGGCTGCATTCCTGTTCGACATTCGCGTTGATCACGAAATCCTGTTGATCGGAATCCGCCGCAAATGCGGGAGTGCCAATCAGCGAAACTGCGACAGCAGAAAGAAGAAGCTTTTTCATATATTCCTCACTTCAAGTAAATGACGATTCATTATTCGGATTGAATCAGAATTATGCGACCATATATAGGAAGGAGATAGCACACCCCCGCCCCAAGAAGCGCCTTTCCGGCTTTACATCCGGTTTTACATCCGGCGAATCTCACCGCTTTCATTGTCTTTCCGAATCGTTCAGCTGCGATGTGAGAAATTTTTAATCGAATTGATGTTAGTTAAAAGGCGATTAACCAAGTATAACTCCAATCTGGATCAATCTCTCTTGAGCATTGATCCGATTTGACTTGAATTGCACCCTTCTAGGGCGCGACTTGCGAGCGCACATCAATCCAGCGCGATGCTATGCGGCTAGGCCCCTGAGTCGCCGCCGCCCGGCAGCGCGCGAAAAGCCGAGCGCCATTGCGTCAGAACAATCCAATCGACGCACGACAGCCTTTTTTGCGAGCCAAAACCCGTTTTGCAGTCTAAGGGGCCGCAAAAGCGCAAACGCGATGCGCCTCGCCACGCTTTATTCCGGTGACACTGTAATTCGCCAGATCGTGACGGCTCTCTCTCTTTCTACAGGCCCTCAAGAATGAACTTCCCTCCCCTACCCGCAGCCCTTGAGGCTGCTCTTGTCGAGCGTGGCTATTCCAGCGCGACTCCGGTGCAGTCGGCGGTAATGCAGCCCGATGCTGAAGGAAGGGATCTGCTGGTTTCAGCGCAGACCGGTTCCGGCAAAACGATCGCTTTCGGCATCGCCATGGCCAAGGACGTTCTGGGCGAGAGCGACACAATCGCGTTCTCGGAGCGCCCACTTGCGCTCATCATCGCGCCAACGCGCGAGCTTGCGCTGCAAGTTAGCCGCGAACTGGCATGGCTGTATGGCAAGGCCGGCGGCCGTGTTGCCACCTGCGTGGGCGGCATGAACCCGCAGCAGGAACGCAAGGTGCTGCGCTCGGGCGCGACCATCGTCGTCGGGACACCGGGCAGGCTGCGCGATCATCTGGAGCGGGGCGCGCTGGATCTCTCGGACCTCAGGGCCGTGGTCCTCGATGAAGCCGACGAAATGCTCGATATGGGCTTTCGCGAGGAGCTTGAGGAAATTCTCGATGCGGCCCCGGCCAGCCGCCGGACATTGTTGTTTTCGGCCACAATCGCTCGCCCTATCGAAACCCTCGCCCGGCGCTATCAGAGCGACGCGCTTAGAATTGCCACGATTTCCCAAGGAGATGGCCACGGCGACATCTCATATCAGGCCGTCACCGTGTCCCCGCCCGAGATAGAGAATGCAGTGGTAAACCTGCTGCGCTTCCACGAGGCGGAAACGGCGATCCTTTTTTGCGCGACCCGTGAAAAAGTCCGGCACCTGCATTCAACCTTGCAGGAACGCGGTTTTGCTGTCGTCGCGCTTTCGGGCGAGCATTCGCAATCGGAGCGCAACCATGCGTTGCAAGCCTTGCGCGATCGGCGAGCGAGGGTGTGCGTGGCTACTGATGTCGCGGCCCGTGGGATCGACCTTCCGTCCCTCAGCCTGGTCATCCACGTCGAATTGCCGCGTGATGCCGAAGCACTGCAGCATCGCTCAGGCCGCACAGGTCGCGCAGGAAAGAAAGGCACCGCCGTTCTGATCGTGCCTTTCTCCAGGCGCCGTCGAGTGGAATCGATGTTGCACCATGCGAAGATCAAGGCGGAATGGACCGACGCGCCAGATCGCGACGCGATCAAGTCGCGCGACCGCGAACGTTTGCTTGAAAAGCTGCTTCAGCCGATGGAAGTCGAGGACGGAGACCGGGAACTGGCGGACCGGCTTTTGGCAGAGCGCACGCCGGAGCAGATTGCGGCTATGCTGGTGCAGGCCCACCGTGCCAACTTGCCCGAACCCGAAGAATTGATCGCGAACACGCCCGATGCCCGGCGCGAGGCACAAAAGGAGAAGCACCGCGCCGGTTTCGAGGATGTCGTCTGGTTCCGGATGGACATCGGCCGACGCGACAACGCAGACCCTCGCTGGATCCTGCCGCTGCTGTGCCGACGTGGGCATATCACTCGCAACGAAATCGGGGCGATCCGGATTGGGCAGAATGAAACCTTCTTCCAGATACCCCGTGCCATTGCCGACAAGTTCGCCGAAGCGACCGTAAGGACCGCACAAGCGCGAGGGGAAGGCGACGAAGAGCCGGTTTTGATTGAACCCTCAAATGGCGGGCCACGCGATATGGCAAAGGACAATCGCCGCCGCTTCAAACCGCGTGACGAACAGGACGCACCACGGGTCAAAGCAAAACCACGTTTCAAGAAGTTCGACAAGAAAGAGCGAAAGCAGGACAATAGGCCCAAACGCCCCAAGAAGGGCTCAGGCACCTTTGGCCGCTCCAAGCGGGTCTGACCCTTTGGGCAGGTGGTAGCGTTAGAAAATCTTTCGCAGATTCAGCGAAAGCCCGAATTGACGTTGCGAGTCCAGGAACGAGGTTCCCACCCGTCCGGACAAGGCGACAGAGCGCGACAGCATGGTGCCGTATTCGCCCTCTAGGTCCAGTGTTTCAGCTTCAAGGCCCGTGTGGGACTTCGAATATTTTATGTCCCCCAGGACCCAAGTCGCATTTGTGAAAAGCCTTGCGAACAGCGCTCGGCCTTCGCTTCGGTTGATGTCTTCTCGCTGATCGTCGCCCGCAATCGAGAGATAGTGTTTGTAACCCGCAAACGCGAAAGTCTGCTGATCGAAGGCGTAGACGGCACCAACGACCGGGTTGATTTGCCATTTACCCGTTCCGATGAGGTCATCGGTGGCGGTGGGCACCACCAGCTCGACTGCCGACAGCACTGATACCCGACCGTACGTCCTGACATTGCGGCTGCGAAGTCTGAGATCGCCGATCCCGAACGCGTCGAAAGTAGCGCCGGGCGAGCCCGTGACCGGTCGTTCGGTGTCTTCAACCAATAGCGCAGGGCCACCTCGGGAGGTGACCGGTGGGACTGGGCCACGCAGATTGCTTATCGGCAGCTCGATGTTGGCGCCCCAATTGGCATCGAAGGCGATGTCGTATTTCAACGCCATTGTCGTGACGCTCACCCCATTTTCGAGGTTGTCATGTTGGAAAATGACCTCTGCTTTGGTGATGTTGTCCTTGGGGTTTACACCAGGCGCTGTCTGGGGATTCTCATTATCGGCTGGGTCGTCCAATTCCTGAGCCACCGCAGCGCCCGGAAAAGCTGACGCAGACGCTGCGAGGGCTATGGCAGCAATGGTCTTTGCAAGTGTTCGCAGCGTCATGCCCGCGTTCTCAACAGTGAGTTTCGAATTCAGTTCGCAGGGACATGCTTCAAATGCACATCCTGCTGCGGATAAGGCATGGAAAGGCCGTTCTTGTCGAACGCCTCTTTCACCTGCCGGGTCAAATCCCAATAGACATCAATGTAGTCGTCGGATCGCACCCAGGGCCTGCAAATATAATTGACCGAGTTGGCCGACAATTCGTTGGCTTGCACTTGCGGCGCAGGGTCTTCGAGGATTTTCGGATGAGCCGAAACCACACCGTTTATTGTTTCCAGAACCGCTTGAATCGGGTCATCATACGATGCTCCGAATGTCAGATCGACCCGGCGAATGTCGCTGGCAGAAGCATTGACGATGACGTTGCCCCAGACATTCTTGTTAGGCACGACAATGATCTTGTTGTCGGGCGTCGCGATTGTCGTGCCTACAATGCTTACCTTCTGGACCGTTCCCGCGACCCCGCCGACTTCGATGAAGTCTCCTTCGTCGAAAGGTTGGTTGATCATGATCATCAACCCGCTAGCCAGATTGCCGAGCGTGTCCTGAAATGCGAATGCGAGGATGAAGGACGCCCCCCCAATAACCGCAAACAATGGCGTGATATCAATGTCGATGGCGGAAAGGACGACGAGCAGGCCGAGCAGTATGAACAGCCAATAGAAGGCTCCAACCAGAAAGTTCTGCAGGAGTTTTGACAGGGAGGTTCTCCGACCGATCCAGAACCGAGCTCCTCCCCTCGCCAAACGCGCAACAAAAACGATCGCGCCCAATGCGATGATCGCAACCGAGATGCTGATCAATACGGCAATTCCGCCGTCACGCCTGCCCAGCCATGCCAGCAATGAGCCTGCAAGCGCACCTGCGCTGGCGAGCGAGGTCTCTTCGTAGAGAATGCTCGAGCGATACGCTCGCAGCTCGTTCACCAAGGCTTCGTCGCCGCCTTTACGCTCCAGCGAGTCCACGACGAGAGTATATCGCTCCAGTAGCCTTGCCCGCTGCTCAACCAATGAAACGATCCGATTGACACGTTCGGCCCGATCCTCGGCAGGATTCCGGACCCGCTCCGCCTGAAGCAGGGATATTTCGCTGGTCTTGTCCTGTACAATCTTGAGCCACTCACCGCTGACGGACTCAAGCTGCTGCTTGGTCAGTGGGACGAGCAAGTGAGACAGTTCTGCCGTCGAGATCGAAGGATTCGTAATGCGCCCTTCCCACTGAATCGCGGGGTCGGGTTCGGCTGCCTCAGCTTGCGGGCTTTCCGCTTCTGGCGTCTGCGCCTGGATCGCGGGATGAAACAAAGCCATCATGAGGCCTGCCATTGCCAGCACCAGTCTCAGAAAGCGCATTTGAAAGCTCCGAAGCAGCATAACTCTTGAATGTGCAGTACTACTCCTTGGACATCAGGTAATCGGCAACCGCCTGGTACGCCGGGAGTGATGTAGGATCGATCCTTCCGTTGGCGGCGGTCGGGAACGAGGCAAATCGTACAAGCACCATTTCTGCGGTCGGATCGACGTAGATGGTCTGCCCGTGTACGCCCCGCGCCGCATAGGCGCCGTTCTCATTGTGGAAGACCCACCATTGACTGGTGTAGCTGCCATTGGGAATGGTCGGAAATCCGCCAAACTTTGACTGGTCGCCGCCTTGCCGAATGCGGGAAACAACCTCCGCCGGGAACAGCCGCTCCCCGTTGATCTCCCCTTCATTCAACATCAACTGGCCAAGCCTTCCCAGATCACGCAGGCCAGCGGTCAATCCACCGCCGGCGAAGGGAACACCTTTGCCGTCGACTGTCTGGTAGGCGGATTGCTCTGCCCCCATCGGCTTCCACAGACGCTCACTTGCCAACTCAGTAACCGATTTGCCGGTGACACGCGTGATGAGCCAGCCGAGCATGTCGGAGTTGATCGTCTTGTAGTGGAATTCGTCTCCGTGATTGCCTTCCGGCTGGACTTGTTGGAGGTACTCCCAATACCCGTTCGGGCCGGTATAACCTTCGGGCTTGGGCAGCGGGCTCGCGGCGCGCGAATAGACCCAGATATCGGCATTGGGATCTGCATAGTTCTCGGAGTATTTGACCCCGGTGGTCATATCCATGACCTCGCGCACTGTCGCCGAAGCGAAAGCGGACGATCCGATTTCGGGAATTATGTCGCGAACCAGTGCAGTCTCATCAAGCACGCCTTCCGCAACCAAAATCTGCGCCAGCAATCCGGTTACGGATTTGGTCATCGACATGGCTGCATGCTTTCCGTCTTCTTCAAGACAGCCGAAATAACGTTCGTATACGACCTTGCCCTTGTGCAGGATCAGGATGCCGTCAGTGTAATTCGCATAGAGCGATTGTTCCCACGACATCGGCTCTGAACCGTTCATCGGCGTGAACGTAAGCGCGTCGATCGTCTGCCGTTCATCCGCAAAATCGGCCGGCGGAAGATAAGATAGCGGCACCGGAGCTTCGAGCCCCCGGCTGATCTCCTCGGTCGGCAGGAATTCACGCAAATGGCAGACCGACCATCTGAGACGCGGGAAGCTGAAATAGACCGAGTCTGGCTGGGTGATGATCTTGTCTTCCGGCGGCGGAGACCCCTGCATCCAGCCCATCACCCGCGGATCGGAATCCTGTGCAGAAAGAGGAGGTTGGCCTTGCTGAGCATTGGCCGGAGTGAACGAAGCCGCAAGCAGCCCTGCCAAGCCAAGAGCCTTGCACAGATTGGTATTCCAAAGGCGCATCACCATTCTCCAAACGGTTGCGGAGCACGTCCGCACTCAAAACATTCAATTTTTCCCGCCACAAGGCTGGCGGCTGCAAGGCAGATCACTCAGGTCGTTCAATCGTCATCAGCAATGGCGGCAATCACGCCGACAACGGCTGCTGCAACAACAGCGCCTTTGAGCACGTCAGCACCGTCATTGTCCCGCCGCGCGTAATATCGACGCAGGTATTCATCGCGGTTCCAATATCGGCCATCGCGCCACCAGCGACCGTTCCCGCGGTAGAAGCGATCATAATAATCCTCTCGGATTTCGCGCATGACTTCCCGTCTTGCTTCGCGACGTTCACGCGCCACTTCGCGGTTTGCCTCACGGAATTCACGCTCAGCGCACTCACGCGTCTTGCATCGCATGATCTCACGTGCTGCCTCGCGGCGTTCACGTGCAACCTCGCGGTTTCCTTCGCGGATTTCCCTGCGCACTTCCCAGCTTTGCGCCGACACATCTTCAGGCAACGCAGTGAAGACTGTAGCGGCGGCAAGCAGGAACAAGATGTTCTTCTGCATCGGTCAGCCTCCTTGCGCAGCGTTGCGATATTTCGCGGAGCGGGCCTCGTACTGGCGGATCACTTCGGCGCAGTTTTCCTGCTCGACAACCACGCTTGATCCGTATCCGAACGCTGCCGAAAACAGGAACGCCCGGTCGATCCCGAGAAGACGCGTGATGGAGGCGTGAATTTCCAGCACGTCGCGCTCAAAGGCCATCTGCTGGTTTTCTGCGACACAACCACGCGAAAGCCCTGCGATATAGCCGAAGTTCTTCAAGCCGTTGTCGACCTGCTCTTCCTGGCTCATGTCGGGTGCTTCTTCCTGCGCAGAGGCAGGTGCGGCGAAGATCGCAGTTACAGCGAGAACGGCTGCTCCAAGAGAGCCGGTCAAAACCATTTTCATCATTTCTCCTCCATCCTTTGCTTTCGATCGCAGCCCATTCCCCGCGAACTGCAGATGCATTGCGGTGGCTCAGTAATTGACCACAATGTTCACGAACCCTCCGGTCCAGGCAGGTGCAGAACCGCCAGCAGCAATGCGAATGCCGTCGCCGGGCACGGACACGCTGAATCCGCCGGTCAGAAAGATGTTTGGTGTCAGGACACGCGTGTATTCAATGAACACATCGTCGGACAAATGAGGATCGGTCACGCCGGCTACGACACTGCCCAGATCATCCGTCAGATCGAGCCGCGTCGCCTGGCCGAACTGGATCGGGCTTCGCAACTCGTTCACCCGAATATGCGCCGTCCTGAGCGTCACAAAATCACGCGGGCTCGGCATCATCTTGAACGTCAGTTGATGCGACTGGACGTTTGAATTGATGAAGACCAACGCAGACTTCGAACCAGTAGCCCAGCTGGCAGGCGAGCCTTCGTAGTTGAGCGGATCGAACCGTTCCAACTTCGTGGTGTTAGGATCATCGCCGGAAAAGGTCTGATAAGTGTAAAACACTTCAGGCCGCCATGGCTTGTTGTTCCATGCGTGCCCCAACTGAATACGTCCTGCCCAGGCGTCGAGATCGATGCGTTCATTCCACTGATATGCGCCATCCAAAGCCACATACAGCCCAGGAACGGCACCTTTGAGCGGATGGACGCGCCCATAGAATGAAAGCGAATTGAGACCGTCACGCCCTCCATTCAGGAACGCAGGCGGGCCAAAGCCTCCAGGCGCCGCCTGAGGATAAGGCGCGCCGGATTCGATAAGGTTCACATAAGTGGCTCCAATGAAGTCGCCATCCCAATCATAGCGAAGGTCGCCGCCGACGATTTCCGTTCCGGTATCGTTCGAAGCCAGCTCGTTCGGATCCAGATAGAATGCTCTGGCCGTCAGCCCATCGAGCGAGAATTTTGCGATCGCGGTCCGCTCCCAGGCCTTGCGCGGCCCCAGCTTGACGGCCCCACGTTCAAACCCGTTCGAGGCACCATTGGCGATCTGCATCCCGGTGCCCAGCTTGAGCGTCTGCGCACCGATGGAAAGATCAAGTTCGCCTGTTTCTCTCGAGCCTATGCGCAAACCGATGTATGCCTCTTCACTCGTGAGGCGGTTGTTGTTGCTTTGGCCAAGCCCATCCTGCCCAGTCGTCATTGAAGCGACGAATGATCCCCCGGCGTAGACGGTCGCGGAACTGCTAACGTGGCTCTCAATGACGATGCCGGGCTTGATGTATGCTTCAAGCCATTGGGTATCGGAGTTGAAATCGGCCGTCGGAGCAAAGATCTCGGCGAGGTTCCAGAACAGGTTCTCCTCGGCGACAGCGTTAAGGCCGCCTTCGAACGTGACTTTTACATCAAGCTCTTCGCTGCGGCTGTCACCAGCTTGAGTTACCTCCTGTGCCATTGCGGCGGGTGCGGCAACAACACCAAGCGCAAAAGCTGAAATCAAAACACCGGATTTGGCAGGACGGCGAGCCATAGCACTCCGACCTGCTTCATGACGAATAAGCCTGCAATCGAACAAGGGGGAAACCTCCGTAGCGCGACTCCGGTGGTTTTGTTTTCTTATGGTGCGAGGCTCCCCAAAATCGGTGCCGCAGTAAACAGACCCATTGCCCAAAATGGGCGCTGTGGTCTAGTAATCTTACCGTACCGGAGGAGTCACTGATGAAAATCGCGGAATTGCACTTCGGAGCGGTTTGGCCTGTCCATGTCGAAGGCTTCATCCGGCTTCTCTCAGGTCTACGTCAGGTCTTCGACGGCGATCTGGATTCCGTACTGATCCTTGCCGTTGTCGGGTCCGCGGTATTGCCCCGCGACAGATTGCCAAAGGATTTGGCCTACGAAGATTTCCTGACAGGAGAATCGAGGCGGAATCTGGTGACCCCGCTAAATACCCATTCGATTTCGCAGATCACCGGGATCCCGCGTGAATCCGTCAGGCGGAAACTATCGAAACTTCAGAAGAAGGGTTGGACTGTTCGCGACAACCGGGGCCATTGGGCAATCGGAGACGAAGCTCGATCACAACTGCACCCCGTAACCGATATGTCGATGGAGTATTTGTCCAGCGTGGTTCAAGCCTTTGACAAGGCCAGATCTCGCTAGAGGTGACCTCAAAATCTGTACGCGAGCCCGATCAGCGGTCCTTGTATCGTGATATTCAGATCGACCGGAGAGCCTCCCCCGATGGCGGGGCTTTCGCGATCAACGCTAAGCGCCCTGTAAACCAGTTGGAGGGACAGATTGTCCGAAGCATCGTAGGATGCCCCGGCCGCAACGTTCCAGCTGAAATCGGACCCTACCCCGAAGCCGCCGATGTCGCCCTGTGCAATCAAACGCCAGTCAGAAGATACGGAGTGGAGGTAGCGCGCGCCGATAATCGGATCAATCCAGTCATCGCCTGTCCGGATGGTATCGTTGAAGAAGAATGTCTCAATTGCGACATCGACATCGGCGTTCCAATGCCGGATGCCCGCGTACGCATCGAGCGCGTGTTGATCGAAGTCGAACCGACGGACAATCGCGACTTCCGTGATGCCGGCATCAATATCCGCATCCACATCGCCGATCAGAATGTCCACCCCGGCACCAAGGTCTGCAAAAATGTGATCGACAGACAGCCCCCAGCCTGACTTGTGCCGAACTTCACCGCGAATGAGCCCGCCAAACTCGAACACGTCCAAGAGATCACCGGCATCGAGTTCGAACTGCAGCCCCTGAGCCCCGACACCGATGTCACCAGTAACGGTGGGAATCCAGACATAGGGACTTACGATGAAGGTAAGGTCATCCCCCTCGGATACCACGGCGCGGCGGGCAGAGGGCGCAGCCGCAGTCGCAGCCGCTTGCAGTGCCAGTGGCATTTCGTTGGGAGGCAGAACATCTGTCTCGCTCGAACCGGCTTCATGCGAGATCAATTCGAACCGAGGGCGGTTCTCTTCGCCAAGCCTCTCCTCTGATTGGGCAGCGGAAAGAGGTGCCGAAAAACCGGTGATGAAAAATAGGGCAAAAGACGATCTTGCCGCCATCCCGATAAATGGTGTTCGCACCTATTCGCTTCCTTCGATCAAGGCTTCCTGGTCGGTTCTGACCCAATGATAGCTCACGCTCTTTTGTTCGATCTTGAGCTCAAGTTGTTCGCCGACAAGTTTATAGCGGTCAAACGCCGCGAAATCTGCGATTACACGATCGCTGATGGAAGTGGGAGGACACAGCGCCTTTGTCACCCCCATATCGGTAATTGCTATTGATCCTTGGCCCGCTCCGCCATCTTCGACAACCTGCCAACGTCCGAATCCGCGATTGCAATCAAAGCGCATTGCGGCGCTGCCATCGGCACGGAAGAGCAGCGTATAAAGCCCTTCCTCTACCGCTTCAGACTGCGCATCCGCCGCTTGCCCTGCAGAGATTTCAGCCAGCACCCAACTGCTCTCGGCAAGTGAGAGCGGCGGTTCGCTGTCTGAAGCTTCATCGCCTTCAGCTACCGAATTGGTGCATGCCGAGGCTAGCATAAAGGTCATTGCCGTCACCAAAGAGGTAGGTTGCCAATTCATTTTGCGCACCATTCCAGCCGATATACCTGTGCCAGAAATGTCGCCCCAAGAGGCAGACTTGGGCAAGGGGCACTCTGCCCAATATGGGCTAGATACGCTTGATGTCAGGGTCGTACCGGCCAGACCTGAGAGCCAAGTCACCGCAATTCTCGAAGCGAAATCATGCCTTACTCAGAGGCTGGACTTCGAGAAATGCGCGCAAGTTCTTGCGCGCGGTGCAGAGGAACTCCCAGGCCGGAAAGGCCGAGTTCCAGCATGTCGCGCAGGGTCTGCGCGGCCTCCTCACGCGAAGGTCGGGTGTCGACCAGGTTGACCATCAGCACGTGGCACAGACCCAGCCAGTAAAGGACACCTGCACCGCGCGCCTCCGGGCGCAATAGCCCCATTTCAAGTGCCGCTTCGATATCCGCCCTCAGCCCACGATTAAGCGGGTGGCTCTGGCTCGTTGCTGGGGTTTGACTACGCAACAAAACCGTTGCGAGGCGGGGCTCCGTTTCGGCGAATGCGGCAGCAACGACCATCCCGCCAGCGATGCGCGCGACCGGATCGGCAACACCGGCATTCGCGCGTGCCACCCTCCCCTCGACCTCCTCACGGACTTCGGCGGCAACAGCCGCAGCAAAGTCCTGCTTGTCAGCGAAGTGATTGAAGAAACTGCCTTTTGCAACCCCCGCACGCGCAACGACATCGTCGATCGGGATCGCGTCGATGGGCCGATCAACCAGCAGATCAAGACCGGCGGCAATCAGCGAAGCACGGGTGCGCTGCGACCGGGGCGAAGGTGAGTTTGCAGTTGCCATGAAGCGGGCATACTTGACCAGATAGTCAATTTCAAGGATATTGACCAAATAGTCAGATACGAATCGGAGAGGGGACAATGGCAATCATCAAGGTCGAGGACATCGCGCATGTCCGTTTTGCCGCGCCCGACATCCAATTGATGCGCGAGTTTCTGGATGACTTTGGTCTTTCCTGCTTCGAAGACGGGGGACGCCTCTATGGCAAGGGAACGGACGGACGCCCATTCGTCCACGTGACCGAACCGGGACCGGCCAAGTTTCTTGCCGTTGGCCTCAGAGCCTCGAGGATCGCTGATCTCGAACGCCTCGCCGACCATGAGGGATTGACAGTCGAGCCTTTTCAAGAGCCCGGCGGCGGCATGGTGGTGCGCCTGACCGATCCCGACGGTTATTGCGTCGAAGTCGTTGCAGGCCAGACAACTCAAGCCCCCTCCACGCTTCTCGACCCCTTGTTCAACAGCGCCGCCGCCAAGCCTCGCTTGCGATCTGCGGTGCGCCTAACCTCGGCCCCCGCACACGTCCGCCGCATCGGCCATGCCGTGCTGAAGGTTCGCGACTTTCGCAAGTCGGAGGCATGGTGGAAGAAGCGTTTCGGTTTCCTGACGTCGGATGAAATCGAGGCCGCAAAAGGAGTCGCGCTGGGCGCGTTCATGCGCTGTGACAGGGGCGATCTCCCGTCCGATCATCACACCATCTTCCTCGCCCAATTGCCGGGAGACCTAGGCCTTTTGCACGCCGCCTTTGAAGTCGAAAACCTCGATGACCTTATGCTGGGCCACGACCATCTCAAGTCTCGCCAACGCGAGGCGGCGTGGGGCGTCGGCCGCCACATCATGGGCAGCCAGATCTTCGACTATTGGAAGGATCCATTCGGAAACGAACTGGAGCACTGGACCGACGGTGATCTCTTCACGGCCGATGACCCGCCCACGACTCAGACGATGCAGGCGCTGCTGGCCGTGCAATGGGGCAGCCCCCACCCGATGTTCAGCGGAAAGGTCGCTCCCCCGCCAAGTCTCGTCGCTTTTGTCACGGCCATGCAACTGCGCATCAAGCGTCTCTTCAGCAATTCATCCACGGAGCCCACCACATGAAACTCTGCACTTTTACTATCGATGACACGACAAAAACCGGGATCGTGGTGGGCGATCAGGTGATCGAAACCGGAGTGCCGGGCACAATGATCGACCTGATCCGCGACTGGGATTCTCTGAAGTCTGAACTCGAAGAAAGAGCTTCGCGCGGAGGGGGCATTCCCCTTTCCTCGGTCAAGCTGGAAGCGCCAGTACCCCGCCCAGGCAAGATCTTCGCGATCGGCCTCAACTACGCTGACCACATCGAGGAGTCCGGCCTTGGCACTCCGGAGCGGCAGGTCTGGTTCACAAAGGCCCAGACGAGCGTCAACGGGCCTTACGACCCGGTGCTGATCGCCCGCGGAACAGCTACCGCCGATTACGAGGCGGAACTGGTTGCAGTGATCGGAAAGGGCGGCAAGCACCTTGATGCATCAAAGGCACCAACAGCTATTTTCGGCTACTGCGTCGGCAATGACTTCACCGAGCGCATGTGGCAGCACGCCGTGCCGCAATGGTCGCTCGGAAAGAGCTTCGACACCCATGCGCCAATGGGTCCGTGGATCGTCACTGCTGACGAATTGGGCGACCCTCACGATCTCGGCATCCGCTGCTATGTCAATGGCGAGGAACGGCAGAATTCGAACACGCGCCATCTCGTCTACAATGTATGGCAACAGGTCGAGCACCTGTCGGTCGGCATGACGCTTGAGCCGGGCGACTGCCTGTTTACGGGCACACCCGGCGGGATCGGTGCGGCGATGGACCCGCGCCGCTTTTTGCAGCCCGGTGACGTTGTGCGCACCGAGATCGATCACCTCGGCCATATCGAGGGCACCATGGTCGCGGAAGATTGAGCCTTGTCACGCAAGTTTGACTACGACGTACTGATCATCGGTGGCGGCCCCACCGGGGTAACGCTGGCGAGCCTGCTCGCTAGGCGCGATGTCCGTGTCATGGTGGCGGAGAAGGAGGCTGAGATTTTCCCGCTCCCGCGGGCTGCCCATATCGACCACGAAGGCATGCGCATCCTGCAGGAAGCAGGAGCAGTCGAGGCAGTCATGGCAACCAGCCGCCGTGCAGATCGCTACGAGTTCCGCAATGCGAGAGGGAATCTGCTACTGTGTTTTGACGGAGCCGAAAAGATCGGCCCGGGCGGTTGGCCCGTCGCCAACATGATCCACCAGCCCTCTGTCGAAGCTGCACTCAGGTCAGCCCTCGCGGAACAACAGAACGCCGAATTGCGCAGCCAATGGGAAATGCTGTCCTTCGAGGATGATGGCGAAGGCGTCACCGCCAATTTCCTCACTCCCGACGGTGAACGCGTGGTTCGGGCACGCTACCTCGTGGGGGCCGATGGTGCGCGCAGCCCCGTTCGCAAGGCCTGCAACATTGCCTTTGAAGACCTGGGGTTCGAAGAACCGTGGTTGGTAGTCGATGTGATGGTCGACGATCCGTCACGCCTGCCCGGCGCCAACCTGCAGATTTGCGACCCCGCCCGGCCCACCACCTGCGTGCTTATGGGAGAGGGCCGGCATCGCTGGGAATTCATGATCCTGCCTGGTGAAAAGCCAGAAGAACTGAGCGAAGACAGTTCGATTGCACGCCTTCTCGCCCCGTGGAAAGTAAAGGGCGCTGTGCGGATCGAACGCAAGGCGGTCTACACGTTCCGCGCCCGGATCGCACAGGAATGGCGCAAGGGGCGGATCATGCTGGCGGGTGATGCAGCGCACCAGACGCCGCCGTTTGCAGGGCAAGGGCTTTGCTCCGGATTGCGCGATGCCTCCAACCTCGCATGGAAGCTTGCAGCCGTGATCCACGCGGAGGCTGACGATGCATTGCTTGATACCTATCAGCCCGAACGTGCGCCCAATCTGCGAGCGACAATCGACATGGCGATCATGATGGGACGGATGGTCTGCACAACCAGCCGGATTGGCGCGGCTATTCGCGACCTGAAATTCCGCCTTGCCCGAATGTTGGGCAAGCTGCCAGATGGCCCTCCCGCCTATCCGCCGATCAGCGCAGGCGCGGTCCGCGCCGGGTCGCCAGCAGCAGGCAGCTATTTTCCGCAACTTATTGCTAATGACGGCACGCGGCTGGACGACGTGCTTGGCTCCGACGCCTGGCTAATCAACCGCCATGATTGCGATCAGGGTCGGCTTTCGCCGTTTGCTTCCGATTTGCTGTCGTGGTTCGATTATCACTCGGCCGAAGCGGTGCTCGTTCGTCCTGATCGCCATGTTTTTGCGACAGGAAGTGCCGACCAGCTAAAGCTGGAGTGGAAAACCATCTCGGCGAAAGAACTTATGGAACGCCAATGAATGCCACCGCAGCGAACCTGATGAAGGAAGATTGTTGGTAGCGGAGGAGGGACATATAGAGAACAGTTAACCAATTGTAATAGTTCGATAAATCCTCTCAGCGCCATGATTATACCCCCAGCGATACCCCCATCTACTCGACTTTGCGCCAAGTTGTTGGGCTGGTGCGGTCAACCGCTTCGACGTTCGTAAACTGATCGACGGCGGACCATACAGACGGCAAAAACTGGGCCGCTTGCCGACTGTCCGCTGTTGGCGCGCACTATGTGCAAACCCGCCATTCGGCTAGCAACCCAATAGTCGTCGCCGAGCGTGTTCGCTAACAGGCGAGACGCGCTTCAGCCATATAGCCTGCTTCGAGCTGCGGTGCGAATACGCCCGGCCAAGCCTCTCAGATCACCCGCTGCGGAATAGGCGGCGGGCACTACCAGCAACGTCAAGAACGTGGAAGTGGTCAAGCCGCCGATGATGATGAAGCCCATTGAGTTGCGCCACTCAGCTGCATCCGACTGAGCAAGGGCGACCGGCAGCATGCCGAATATCGCCGCCAATGCGGTCATCAGAACGGGTCGCAACCGTTCCGGCGCTGCCTTGCGCATTGCCGAGGCGGGATCCATGCCTGCGTCCCGATACTGATTGGCGAGATCGACCAGAAGGATGCCGTTCTTCATCACAATCCCCATCAGTGCAATCATGCCGATCTGGGCAAACAGGCTCATTTCCTGCCCACCAGCCCACATGAGAAAATAGGCTCCTGAAAAGGAAAGTGGCGCTGTTAGCATGATGATTATCGGCTGCCCGAAGCTGTTAAATTGGCTTGCCAGCACGATGTAGAGCGCCACTATTGCCAGTGCGAATGCGAAGACAATTGCCTCTCCCGTCTCGGCCAATCTTCGCGCTGTGCCTTCAGTCTGGATCGAAAGTCCAGGCGGCGGCGGGTTAGACGCAAGAAGGTTCTCGACCTTCGTGACTGCGACGCTCAGCGCTACGCCGGGGGCTGTATTCGCCTGGACGGAAATCTGGCGCGATCGATCAATACGGTCGATCTCTGCGGCACTCAATGCCACCTCTACATCGGCGATTGCTGCCAAATCGACCAGCGTGCCCTGCCCGGTTCTGAGTGGCAGTGCCTGAACATCCGAGAGGTTCTGCCGGTTGATTTCGTCAAGGCGCACGCGGACATCATAGCGCCGCCCGTCGGCTTCGAAGGTTCCTGCATCACTGCCTCCGACTAGCGTGCGGGAGGCGGCGGCAAGACTGCGCGCCGATATGCCGAGGTCCGCTGCGCGGTCACGATCAAGCACAATCTGCAATTCGGGTCTGCCGCCCTCATAGGTTGAGCGGACGTCGACGAAGTCGGGTCGGGCGGCGAGTTCACCTTGTAGCCATTGAGCATAATCGTTGATTGCCGTGGTATCACTTCCGGTGATGATCAGCTCGATCGCAGCCTGCCCGACACCTCCGCCCGACACCCAGGGAACCTCCGCCACAGATACCTCGCGTGCTCCGACGACACCTTTATCGAGAGCGTCGCGCGCGAAGGTCATCAGGTCATCTTGCGACATGTCACGGCTCCGCTTGGGGGTAAGCCCGACATAGATATCGATTTCGTTGACCTTGGGATTGGTGCCGCTGCCCGCACTCGCAAACACCAGTTCGACTTCCGGGTTTTCGCGCAACACGACGTCAGCCTGCTGGGCTGCTTCGCGCGCTCCGGTGATCCCCGTGCTGAGCGGTAGCTTGACCGTCGCGAGAAATTCCGACCGGTCAGTGGTGGACATAAATGTGCTCGGCACAAGCGCTGCAAAAAATCCACCGACAAGAACGCTCGCCAGAGCGCCAGCAAGCACAACATACCGTCTGTCAACTGCCCAGCTGACGAGGCGTTCGTAGCGCAAGCGCATCCCGACATGAAATCGCTCTACGCGCCCCAGCCAGCCATCTTCCGGATGTTCCGGGCGCAGCAATCGGGCTGACAGGGCCGGCGTCAACGTGAAGGCAACCAGCATCGAAACGCTGACAGAAAACACGATCGCCAGTCCGTATTGGAAGAAGAATCGCCCGACTATCCCCTCCATGAATGCGATTGGAACAAATACCGCCAGCGTTGCAAATGTGCCAGCCAGCACCGCAAGTGCGACACGCTTGGTCGCCGCATGTGCCGCCTCGGTTGGATCAACACCGGCATCGACATCATTCTGGACTGCCTCGACCACCACAATGGCATCATCCACCAACAGACCAATCGCCACAGTGAGTGCCAGCAGGGTGATCATGTTGATGGTGAAATCAAATGCGGCGAATGCGACGAAGGTGGAAACGATCGAGGTTGGAATGGCGAGGAGAACGATGATCGTCGCGCGCCAGCTCAACAGGAACAGAAAGGTTACGGCGACCACCAGCAACACCGCGATGAAAAGATCGAACAGCACGTCCCCGATTGCCTGTTCGATGAAGCGCGATGTATCGCGTGCGATGACGAGTTCGACCCCACCGGGTGCGCTTGCACTTATATCATCGATTGCGGCGCGGATCTGCTCTGCGACTGCGACGGTGTTTTCACCACTTTGTTTGCGCACTTCGAGCACCACACCAGGCTTGCCATCGAGCTGCGCATAGCTGGTTTCATCTTCGACCGAATCCTCGACGCGGCCGACATCGCCGATACGGACGGTCTGGCCATTCGGGCGGTAGGCAATCGGAATCCTTGCAAATTCGGCTGCGCTCGCCGCTTCGGCGAGTGTGCGGATGCCGAATTGGCGTGTCCGCCCCTCCGTCACCAGTCTTCCGCCCGGAAGCTCTGCGTTTTCACGCTGGATTGCCGAGAGGACGTCGTCAGCCGTGATGCCGCGTGCGCGCATGGCGGACGCATCCAGCCAGATGCGCATTTCGCGCTCGCGCCCGCCAACCAGCTCGACCGAACCGACCCCGGGCACGCGCTGCAAGCGCTCCTTCACCTCCTCGTCCGCAAAGGTGGTCAGATCACGGATAGGCATATCGCCAGACAAGAGCACCGACAGGATAGGCGCAGCATCTGGATCGACTTTCTCGATCACCGGCGGCTCGGCGTCAGCGGGCAGGTCAGCGCCAAGTCGTGACATCTTGTCCCGGACCTCCTGCGCCATGAGGTCTGCGTCTTGCTCGAGCTCGAATTCGAGATTGACGATGCTCACCCCTTCGGCGCTGACAGAACGCATCTGTCGCAGGCCGGCGATGGTGTTGAGCTGCTCTTCGACGATATCGGTGACTTCTGTCTCGATCGTCCCAGGAGATGCCCCAGGCAGCGTGGTGGTCACCGACACGTAGGGGAATTCGACTTCGGGAAACAGATCGACTCCGAGGCGACCGAAGGAAACAAGGCCAAGCACGACGAGCGAGACTATAAGCATCGTCGCAAAGACCGGACGCCGGATCGAAACATCGGCCAGCCACATATTACTTCTCGCCGGTCGTGCGGCGCGGCTTTACCTGTTCGCCGTCGCGCAGGGTTGCCGGAGGATCGATGATCACTTCCTCGCCTGCGGTCAGGCCCGACCGGATCCGTACCCTGTCGAGGTCGATACTGTCGAACCTGACCTCGCGGCGCTGAGCCTTGCCATCACGGATAATGAAAAGATGGGCGGCGGAGCTGTCGCCGAGAATTGCTGTTCGGGGCAGAATGATGGCCGGTTCAGGGGGGATCTGTATCTCAGCCCGGGCCGCAAGGCCGGAGCTTATCCGGTAATTCGGATTGGCGATCGGCAGCCGCAATTCGACCATCCGGCTTTCGGGATCGACCCGGTCGTTGATGATGTAGACGATACTCTCGAACGGCGCGTCGAACCCCTCGATGAAAACGCGCGCTGGCATGTCTCTCCGCAGCACATCGACATATTCCTGCGGCGCGTTGACAATCGCTGCTACGGTGCCGAGCTCCTGCAATTGAAAAGCGGCCGACTGACCGCCTCCCGCGAAGCGATTGTTGAGATATACCCCCTCATCAACCAGGCGCGCGGTTACTACGCCGTCATAAGGCGCGCGTGTAATCGTATCGCTCAGGGCCTGCTGCGCGGTGCCGAGTGCGGCATTGGCTTGCGCCTTTTGCGCGCGCGCTACGACAAGCTCGGTCTCAACTGCATCGACCTGCGCTTTCGAAACGAACCCCCTCGGCGCAAGAGCGATCACGCGTTCATAGCGCCGTTCGGCTTCAACAGCTTGAGCGGTCGCGAGATCGACCGCAGCTTGTGCCTCTGCCACGTTCCGGTGATAGTCGGCTTGCCTGATGCGAAAGAGCGGTTGCCCGCGTTTCACCCTGTCGCCAACTTTCACAAAGATCCGCTCGACCGGACCTTCGGTGAGCGCTCCAATTGCACTGCTCTGTTTGGCGGCAATAGTTCCGAACGCCTTCACCGGTTCGTTGAGCAATTCGGTCTTGACGATCGAGGTCTGAACCTCACGCGGGCCTTGCGGCGCCTCTTTGGCAGCCTGGTCATCAGTTTCGCCGCCTGAACAGGCAGACAGCAAGAGGGCGACGGACACCAATGCGGGTACTAAGAGGCGAATTAGCATATGTAGGCGCCCCTGCCGCTGGCCAGGAGTTTATCGTCAGGGCCGAAAATGCGAGCTTCGGCGACACTTATCTGGCGCCCGATTTTGATAACCTGTCCACGCGCAACGAGCGGACCAGCGGTCGCGGGCCGATGATAATCGACCCTGAGATCGGCGGTAGCCTTGGCCCGCGTGCCCAGCATAAGCAAAGTGTAAAGCCCGGTGAGATCGATCAGCGCCGCAAGCACGCCGCCATGCGCCGCGCCAAGCACAGGGTTGGAGATGATTTCCGCGCGCCAAGGCATCGTGAGTTCAAGCCCGTCTTCCGAGCAGGATTGGATTTTCAGGCCGAGCCATTGATGGAAGGGCGCAATGTCCAGCATTTCTTGCAAGCGCGTCGGCTCAAGCACCATTGGCAGTCCGCTCATTGCCCCGATCCTGTCGGACCATGGTGGCGATTCAGAAAGCCGAGGATCGCACTCGAAAATGCATCATTGGCATCGCCCACCACCATATGGGTAGCGTCTGCGATGTCGGTATATTCTGCGTGGGGAGCGACCTGCCGCAGATGTGCAACGGCTTCTTCGGAAACAAGGTCGCTCGCCGCGCCGCGAATGAGATGGAGCGGGAGCGTCAGACTGGCCGCCGCCCTGCTGAGTTCCTGAAACTGATGCTCCTGATTTTCGGGATTGCTCCGTTTGGCCGCCATGATGTTGCGAATGAACGCTGGATCCCAGTGCCAGTAAAAGCGGCCATCATCCTTTTGCCGGAGATAATGGCGTAGACCAGCGCCAGCGCCGCGCTTCCCGCGATGTGGCATGTAGCGTGCGATGAAATCTGCCGCTTCATCGGGTGACGAAAAGCCGGTTTCGACATGCTGTTCCATGAAGCCCACCACCCGCATCACGCCGTCTGGCTCCACGCGCGGTGCAATATCCACCAATGTCAGCGACGCGAAGGTGCCTTGGGCAAGGTCACCCTCGGCGACCAGTCCGGCAAGGCCACCAAGCGATGCGCCGACCAGCGCGGGCTTGCGTTCCATTTGGGATGCGAGCGCGACAAGATCAGCTGCAAAGTCACGAATATCATAGGCCCCAGCATCTGACCACGCGCTGTCGCCATGGCCGCGCATGTCGAAGGCAATTGCGCAGAACCCGGCATCGGCAAGATCGCTCGTGACGCGCTTCCACGCTCTCCGGGTCTGCCCGCCTCCATGGGCGAGCAAGACCGGTATCGCCCCAGGCTCGCCGGTGATTTCGGCGGCGAGGGCTAAACCGTCGGCCCCTTTCATGCTGGTTGTATCAATCGCCATATGAATGGCACTACATTATAAGGCAGCTTACAGTAAATGGTTTTCTTTTTCGCCGGTGTTCGATATGTCTTGGGAGATGGCGACGCGACTGGACCAAGATGCCGACAGAGCCTCGGCGAACTTTCTGACCGATACGGATCGGCTCGTATTCCTGTTGGAGGAGGTCACGCGGCGCTTGCGGCGCTCCTTTGACACATCAGTCGAACAATTTGGACTTACCCGCACGCAATGGCGGGCACTGGCATATCTTTATCGAACACCGGGAATGACGCAGACCGAACTTGCCATGGAACTTGATCTGGAGCGAGCTAGCGTTGGTCAGGCGATTGACAGGCTCGAAGAACTGACCCTCGTAGAGCGGCGAAGTGCCAAGAACGATCGGCGCGTATGGCACATCCATCTCATGCCTGCAGCGGTCGAACTATTGCCCAAGCTCAGGGCTGAGGCCGACGCCGTCTATGGGCGGCTCCTTGCCGGAATTGAAAGCAAAGAGCTGGACCGCCTGAGTGCGACATTGGCCATGATGCAGGGCAATTTGGATCGCAATTAGCCTCAATGGATTTCCGATTCCTCCTTGGATGGTTCCCAAATCGAAAGTCTGAATTCTCCCCACTTTTAGCCACTCAGCCCTTTCGGGATTGACGTCCGCTTTTGGATACCGCCCGGATCGGCTCGAATGACCGATTGTGGGGCGCAAAGCGGTCATCTCAGGAGTGAAAAGGTAGTGCCTCCCCTGCCCCACGTCGGTCATTTCCGTTCGAATCCTCACGCGGGACTCGAACTCCACCGTTTGACCGGGACCTCTGCGATGTAATCGCCATGAAATGTCTTGAACAAGCCGTTGTCCTAGCGTCAAAATCTATCCTTCGGCTCGCATTCGCGGGTGGGGGTATCACCTAACTCACCCACAGCGGGAAATACCGCCAAAATACCCCCACAAAGGCACCGGCTTCAAGCGAACACATGCGGACGCATACGGACACAAGCGCACTGGCGTGGTAGCACATCAGCTATCGAAATCAGGGATTTGGGTCGAAAATCCGGACGCATACGGACCCAAGCGAACCTATGCGGACACTAAGTCCTGGTAGCGGAGGAGGGACTTATACGGAACTCATAACTATTTGAATTTCAATGCAAATCCCAAATCACCACGGGAAAATACCCCCAGCGATACCCCCAGAAGTTGGACTTCGCGCCAATTCGTTTTGCGCGTCGGTCGAATTGAGTTCTCGGCGAAAACTGAATACCGAAAAATGCGGAAACTAGGGTTCCATGCGGCAAAAGTGCTGCGCGCGCCGGAGGGTTCAGGTGACTGGACCGCATTAGCAAATCCACGAAATAAGTGCCTTCGCGAAGGGTCCCGCGAGATTGCGCACTACTCCAAGCTCGCAGCCAGAGTTTCGAACCCCTTCGCGTAATCCTCCTTGTAGTCCTGAACGACCTGGCCCGCTGAGGTCACTTCCTTAACCAGACCCACGCCTTGGCCGACGAAATAGGAGCACAGCTCCTGCGCCTGGGCGTTGCCGTTAATTGCAGCCTTATCGATTGCACGAAGAGCGGGTTCAGACAGCAACATCATCAGAGGCATCGGCAGTGCGGGCAATCCAGCCTCCTCCCAGAGCGCATGCCAGCCTGATCGCAATTGCCTGCTGAACTTGCCAGTCCGGTGCTTGGAGCGGATCGTGTCTCGGGAACTCGCTGCGACCATCTTTTCGCGGAAGATCTCATTCGTTTCGGCCTCGGTGGTCGCCAGCCAGACGCTGCCGCACCACGCGCCTGCTGCACCCATCGCCATCATTCCGGCCATCTGGCGACCGTTCATTATCCCGCCTGCCGCGAGAACCGGAATGTCCGCTCCGGCTTCTTCAATCGCCTGAAGTACTTCCGGGATGAGGACGATGGTCGAAACTTCACCGCAATGCCCACCGCCCTCGCCTCCTTGAGCGACGATGATGTCGACACCTGCCTCGACCTGCTTGAGCGCATGTTCCTTTGCGCCGACGAGCGCAGCGACAGGAATGGAGTGTTTCTTCCCAGCCTCGATCATCTCAGGCGGCGCGGTGCCCAAAGCGCTGGCCATCAAGCGGATCGGATGATTGAAACTGACTTCAAGCAATTCCTGGCCGAGCGAGGTGTTAGGGCGTTTGGAACCTCCGAAGGGTGTTGCAGCGCTCTCGTCGATGTTGCAATCGCGCAGGATCTTTCGCGTGAAATCGCGATATAGAGCGGGGATCATTGCGACAACCTCATCGGCTGTCACCTGTTTCTCAACCGCCTGCACTTCTGGAATGAGAACATCGACGCCGTATGGCCTGCCATCGACGTGGTCGTCGATCCACGCCAATTCCGTCTCCAGTTCTTCGGGGGAAAAGCTGACTGCACCAAGGACGCCAAAGCCTCCCGCTCGGCTGACAGCCGCAACTACGTCCCGACAATGCGAGAACGCAAAGAGTGGAAATTCGCATCCCACCAACTCTGTCATGCGGAACTGCATAGCTTCTTCCTTTGAGGTTGATTGTGTGACGCGCTGGTCGAAAAAATAAGGGGACGGTTCGCAGGAACCGCCCCCAGTGGTGCTCAATTGGAGAGGAGCACGATTCAGAATTTACCGCGGAGCGTCACCCCGTACATGCGCGGTTCCTGCGTAAAGGCCGAACGGGCGGTGTATCCGGGGCTGCCACGGAGCAACGTGTTGAACGTGACACCGCGTGTGATCTCGTCGGTCAGGTTGGTAACCCACGCCTCTATCCCCCAGGCTTCGTCAATATCACCGATTCCGGCGCGCAGGTTGATCTTCACATTGCCGTCCTGGACATCGAACGGAAGGAGCGGGGTCGAGCCCAGTTCGGCAGCCGTGCGCGGCACGGCGCTCGCCTGCGTAGTGGTGCGACGATCACTTTCCGAACGAAGCTGCCCATTGACGAACCAACTGAGTGAGTTCCCGATCTCGTTGCGGTAGGTGGCACCAAGGATAGTCACGAATTCAGGTGCGTTGGTCAACTGGTTGCCACAGAGATTGCGCACCGTAAGCGAAGCCGTGTCAGGAGCACAATCTCCCGGGTATTTGGCGTCGGTATAGGTCAGTCCCGCGTTGATCGTCAGGTTCTGATCCGGTCGGATTTGGGTTTCGAGTTCGAAACCCTTCGATTCAACCTTGGGCACGTTGAACGTGTTGAACTGCGCACCTGTGAATTCCAGGACCTGGAAATTCTCGAAGTCCTGATAGAACAATGCGAGGTTGGCCGTCACCGCGTCATCGAGCAATCTGGCCTTGATGCCGACCTCGTAAGCATCGACCTCTTCAGATGCGAACCTCGGGTCAGCACCGCCGGAAGCAGCGGTCGAGTCAAGGTTGAACCCCCCCGATTTGTAGCCATGGGTGAAGCTCGCATAGACATTAACCGGGGCCAGGAACTCGTATCCAAGCTTCACGGTGTAAATGAGCTCCTCGTCACTAAACGTGTCGTCGAAGGTCCGCGGAAGCGGAAGTACGGCGGATTGCGGCAGGTCCGCCGGTGCGACGAAGGCAAAGCACGCGGTACCGATGACAGTCGGGCGCAAAGCTGCAGGAACACCAGCCAGGCGGGCCAGAGTGCCGGTGCACAGGGGGTTGTTGACGGAGGGCTGCGAGAAGCTGCCGTCCTTGCTCTCATCCGACCAACGGGCTCCCAAAGTGAGATTGAGCGAGTCGGTGATGTCGAAGGTGTTATGCGTAAAGATCGACCAGCTTGTGCTGTCTTGCGAGTACGCGTTGGTCGCGCGGACAACCGACGGATCGATGCCACCGGACAAGATGGTCAGCGGGTTAGCGCCAAAAACGCCACCCGTTGGTGCGAGCAGCAGAGCACCGATCAGTTCGCCGTAATCTTCGCCGAGCCCGAAATTGACCGTCTGATCAATCTTTTCATCTGAATAGTAGCCGCCAACCATCCACTGCAGTCGACCCGCGTCGCCCTGTAGGCGAAGTTCATGGGTCATGGTGTCGATTTCGGTATTGCTGCCTGGCAGGACGTTGAAGACGTCCAGGCCCGAAAAGTCTGAGTCGTAGCTTTCCGAGTTATTATACTGACGGTAGGAACCGATGTAGACGAGATCGATCGCATCGCTGATCGGAAACTCGAGTTCCGCAACGACGCCCCATTGGTCCGAGTCGGCGAGATGCAGGGTGTCCGCGCTTGCGATCTGGTTGTCGGTTGCCGCCTGCGCCGAGGTCACATCGAATGGATCGGTTGCTCTGACAGGTGCCCCCATTCCGCCCCGGGCTCCCAGACCGACGGCTGCAAACAAGCCGTTCGTTTCGACCGGACTTGCCAGCAATTCGACTGCGCCGCAGCAATCGCCCTGGCTTTTCGAATAATCGCCAATGATCCGGCCGCGGAAGCCGCTGTCGGTTTCCCAACCGATCTGGCCACGTACGAGAAACTGGTCGGTCTCATTGGTTTCTTCAAGGAAGTTTCCAGCTCCGTCGACAACCGTCACGAAACCGTCGCGCTTGCGCCAGGCACCGGTCAGTCGCGCTGCAACTGTGCCTGGTACAATCGGTACATTGACCGCACCTTGGAGGTTCATGTGATCGTAGTTGCCGTAGGTCGCATTTACGAAACCGCCGAACTCGTCGAGATCCGGCCGACGGTTAATGATGTTGAGCGCACCGGCCGACGTGTTGCGGCCGAAAAGAGTGCCTTGCGGGCCGCGTAGGATCTCGACGCGCTCGACATCCACGAACTCGCTCAGCGCAATGCCGGGACGCGACTGATACGCGCCATCGATGAAGATACCGACAGCGCTTTCGAACCCGATATTGTTCGAGGTCGTCCCGATACCGCGAATACGCAATACCACGGTGCCAGAGGAGTTCTGAGCCTGCGATGTAGAGAAGCTCGGTGAAACAGACGTAATGTTCTGGACGTTCACGACACCCTGCTGTTCGAGCTGGGCGGGACCTACAGCCGTCACCGCGAGCGGGATATCCTGTACATCCTGCGCGCGCTTGGTTGCAGTCACGATGATGACGTTATCGTCGAGCGCCTCTTCGGCGGCATCAATCTCAGCATCCTGCGCGAACACCGGGGTCGAGAGAATGGTGCTACACAGGGCTGCCACTGCGAGTCTATTACGTTGGATCACTGATTTCCTCCCATTAAGAACCCGCAAGTCGGGCTGTTTGTATTGTATCTGCTCGATGTTTCGCGCCTTACCATTCGCGTGCGGGCCTGGTCAGAACCTCCCTGACAAGCATCAGGAACGTTCTGCGGATCATCCAGGATGTGACGATTTGTGAGTGCGAATCGATTGGAGCTACAACACCCGGCTCAAACTGTGCCGAGATCGCGATAAGGTAGCTCGCGACTGCATCGAGATCCTTGACGGGCCACTTCGATCCTGCCGCTTGCAATGCAGTCACATAACGGTTGACGGTTTCATCATGATGCCAGTCGATGAGACGCTGCATCTCGTCATCGTCTTCGGCCGCACGGTGCAGTTCGACATCGAAGCGCGACCAGAGCGACTCTTTTCTAACGCGTTCAAGATATCGATCGATGAACAGCGAAACGGGATCATCTTGGCTCATCGATCCGTAGGTTTCGTCGAATATTTCTAACCTTAGAGCCAGGCGCTCCTTGAGCAACTGGTGCAGCATCGCGTGCTTGCTTGGGAAGTAGTCGTAGATGGTTCCAATGCCCACTTCCGACTCTGCCGCGACGTTGCGCATCGTGAGTTTGGAATAGCCGAATTTCTCAAGCGCAGACTTGGCGCCCTGAATCGCCTTCGCGCGACTCTCGATCGAACGCTCCTGCGTCGGCACGCGGCGGCGCCGAACCTTCACCCCATCAGAGGTCGCAAGCGATACCGGTTTCTTGCCCATCGAGAATCTCTCTTGACGCTTCACATTCGATGTGCGCAAAATACGAACAATCGTTCGGATTTGTAAAGAGGGAAAATCACAATGACCTCAATCAAGGGATTCTCGACATGAGCGCGATCGCGGATGAAGACCGCGAAGCTATCCGAGAAAGCCTGTCTCGATTCCTCGGGGCGGAGGCCGACGAAGCCAAATTGCGCTGCGGGATGGAAGCCAGCCGCGGCTATGATTCGGCAGTTTGGCAGCAGCTGGCCGAAATGGGGCTGCTTGGAGTAGCCGCGAATGAAGACAGCGGCGGCATTGGCGGTGGTGCAATCGACATCGCGATGGTCGCAGAAGAACTCGGTCGGTCGCTACTCCCGGTGCCTTTCATCGAATCAGCCGTAATTGCGTCGACACTAATCGAGGCCAGTGCGGCAAGTGACGGTACGAACGATCTACTTGCTCGGATCATCGAAGGCACGACCACGGTGGGCATTGGCGGGAATGCGGGTTTCGTTCCCTACCGCGATCAGAACAACAGCCTGACAGTCAGTGCCGACGGAAAGATCTCCGGCGAAGTATCGCTTGTCCTGCATGGGGCATCGGCAAATTCACTACTTCTTGCCTTCGATGAAGGTGGTCAGACCAGGACAGTATTGATCAAGCAGGGCAGCGATTACGTGGTCGAAGCCATGCAAGCGAATGACCCGGCGCTGCGGCCCGCGAAGATCAGGCTAGGCGGTGCCGAATGCATCGAACTGACCGGACTGAGTACCGATGATCTGGAGCTTGCGCGATTGCGCGCCGTCGCCGCTCTTGCAGCTCAGCAAGCGGGCGCTGCGCGAGCGATCTTCGAGATCACCATCGAGTACCTCAACACACGCTACCAATTCGGCCGCCCGATCGGATCGTTCCAGGCACTGAAGCACATGGCGGCGGACCTGCTGGTAGAGGTCGAGTCCGCAACCAGCGCGGCGCGTGCTGCGGCACTGGCGCTTGATGCTGGCAGCCCAAACGCCGCCCGCACCGTGGCGCTGGCTGGATTTGTCTGCACTGACGCCTTCCGTGAAGTTTCAGCGCAAGCGATCCAGATGCATGGCGGCATCGCCTACACGCGCGAACATGTGGCGCACCTTTATTGGCGCAGAGCGAGAGCCATGCTGCCGATGCTCGGCGATTCCAACTTGCACCGCGAAGCCTACCTCCAGGCATGGGAGAAGAGCGCATGACCCAGCTCCAGCGCGATACCTCACCCCAGGACCTTTCTGCATCGGTCCTCGAATGGCTCGATGAAAATTGGGACAGCGAGAACCGTCGTCCTAAAGGCGCGACCGAGTATGACGAAAAGGCCTGGCTCCAGCAGGTGCTCGACGCAGGCTTCGCCGTGCCGTCATGGCCCGAAGAATGGTTCGGCCTTGGCCTCACGCCCATGCAGAGCGGCATCATTGAGAAGACATTTGCCAGCCGCAAGGCTCCGGGCGCAGGGCGCGACCGCTATCACCTTGGCGCAATCACGGTGTTCAAGGCGGGGAGCGAAGAGCTCAAGCGCGAGATGCTGCCCAAGCTGCTGACAGGTCCGATCTGCTGCCTGCTCTATTCCGAACCCAACGCTGGTTCAGACCTCGCCGGTATCCGTACCAAAGCCGAGCGCGATGGCGACGAGTTCGTCATAAATGGCCAGAAAATCTGGACCTCGAACGCGCAGGAAGCCGAATATGGCATGCTGCTGACCCGGACCGACTGGGACGTGGCCAAACACCGAGGGATCACCTTCTTCCTCTTTCCGATGAAGCAGGACGGCGTCGATATCCGCGCGATCAATCAGATCACCGGTGAATCCGAGTTCAACGAAGTCTTTATCGAGGACGCCCGGGTGCCCGAGCGCTTTATAATCGGCTCGGAGAACGAGGGGTGGAAGTCCTTCCAGACGGCTATTTCCTATGAACGCCTGATCATGGGCCAAGGGATAACCGAGCGGGGTCGAGGTTCGGCCAACGAAGGGCGACATCCGTTGATCGAACTCGCGCAGAAGGTCGGGCAATTGCACGACCCCGTCATGCGCCAGCGGATCGCGCAAGCACTGGCATATCGCGAGGTCAACAATCTCAACAACGCGCGCGCGAAGGAAGAGATGCTGGCAACCGGGACGTCTTCGCTGATGTCGCTCAGCAAGCTAGCCATGTCGCGTATCCAGCATGGCGAAGCGGCCATCGCAACCGACTTGCTTGGCGCTCAGTGCATTCTCGACGGGCCGGACAATCCGCTCGCCGCGAACGCCAATTTCGATGCTGCGAAAGCCTACATGAATTCGATCGGCGGCGGCACCGACCAGATCCAGCGCAACATCATAGCCGAGAAGGTTCTCGGCCTGCCCAAAGAGCCCGATGCCGACAAGGGCATAGCCTTCCGCGAGGTCAAATCGGGCGCAAATTGAAGATAAAGGCGGAGCCCCCTCCGCCCCTGCGAATTGGAGAGCGAAACGTGAGCAACAACAAGGAATGGCACCTGGCCAATGTCTGGGAAAGCGTCGCAGACGCCATGCCGGACGAAGCGGCAGTCACACTGGGCGATCGCACCATCAGCTGGCGCGAATATGATGAGCGCGCGGCGCGGCTCGCGAAGGTTCTTATCGACGGGGGCCTCAAGCCAGGCGCGAAGGTCGCGATCTACTCTTACAATTCGATTGAATATCTTGAAGCGCAATATGCCGCCTTCAAAGCGCGACTGGTGCCGATCAACGTCAACTACCGCTATCTCGAGGGCGAGCTCGCGCACGTTTTCAACAATTCCGACAGTGAGGCGATTGTTTTCCAGGCGAGCTTCGCCCCGCGTATTGCGGCGATCCGCGATCAGCTTGAGAGTGCCAAGCTCTTCGTCGAAATCGACGACGGCAGCGGCGAGCATCTCGACGGCGCCCTTCGCTACGAAGAAGCAATCGCCGACGTCGAACCAATGGAGCGCATCGAACGCTCGGGTGACGACATTTACATGCTCTACACCGGCGGCACCACCGGCTTGCCCAAGGGCGTGATGTACGATCATCGCACTTTCACTACCGCGCTCATTGGCAAGGCGATGATGCTGCGCGAATTGCCTTTCCCTGAAACGCCCGACGGCCTCGGCCCGGTGATCAAGGGGCTGGCAGCAGCCGGCTTCCGACCAAAGTCGCTACCCTCGTGCCCGTTGATGCACGGTACCGGCATGTGGGTCGGCGTGACCATCCCGCATTCGCTGGGCGGCCATATCGTTCTCGAAGATAACCGGTCTTTCGATCCGGACGGTTTGTTGCAGCTCATCCAGGACAGCAAGGCTCGCGAGATCGTGATCGTCGGCGATGTCTTCGCCAAGCCGATGATCAAGGCGCTTCACGCGGCGAAGGGTCGCAGCGAGCCATACGACTTGTCGAACCTGATGATGATCAATTCTTCGGGCGTGATGTTTTCCGCTGAAGCCAAGCAAGGCCTGCTGGAATTCGCCGATGTGACGATTTTCGACAGCATGGGGTCGACCGAAGGCAGCATGGGCACCTCGATCTCGAACCGCGAAACCATTGGCGGTTCGCAGACGGGCAAGTTCCAGCTTTCTCCAACGACCAAGATCTTCACCGAGGACGGGCGCGAGGTCGAACCTGGTTCGGGCGAAGTCGGCCTGATCTGCAATGGCGGCATGGTGCCGATCGGATATTACAAGGACGAGAAGAAGAGCGCTGAGACCTTCAAGACCATCAATGGTGTGCGCTATTCGGTTCCCGGCGACTTTGCGACGCTGGAGGCGGACGGCACGATCACCCTGCTCGGTCGCGGCTCGGGCTGCATTAACAGCGGCGGCGAGAAGATCTTCCCCGAAGAAGTCGAGGAAGCGATCAAGTCGCATGACCAGATTGTCGACTGTCTGGTGGTCGGCGTGCCCGACGACCGTTTCGGCGAATGCGTAACTGCCGTCTTTTCGACTGACGGCGGGGGCGAGATCGCCGATGCCGACATGAAGTCGCATGTTCGCAGCAAACTCGCCGATTACAAGGCGCCGCGTCACTATGTGAAGGTCGACCGGGTGCCGCGCGCCGATAATGGCAAGGCCGATTACAAGACTGCCAAGTCGCTCGCCCTGACCCAACTCGGCCTCGACTGAGCCCCAAGTTCCGGAGTATACCGATGAAAAGCACCCTCGCCGCTCTCGCAATGGGCTCGCTCACGCTGACAAGCTGCGCCACATACAGTGCGCCGGAGCCAAAGCCGTATGACCGCTTCACCGTCGGAGACAGCTATCTGTCGGACTTCTATGTGTTCGATGAAGCCGTCCCGAACGAACCGGGCAAACTCCTTCGACAGGAGCAGCTCGGTGAAAAGCAAGAGCTTGCGCAGGCCAGCACCAATATCCGACTGCTCTACACCTCGACAAATGGATTGACGGGCGAAGGCACTTTGCCGGTCTCGGGTGTCTTGTTCCTACCTAAGGGCGAAGCACCTGAAGGTGGCTGGCCGCTGATGGCATGGACACATGGCACAGTTGGCGTGGCCGACGTCTGCGCGCCCTCGTGGAACGGCAGGCAGGCGCAGGACGAGGAGTATCTGAATCGCTATCTTGCGCGTGGATATGCGGTGGTCGCCTCCGACTACCAAGGGCTCGGCACCAAAGGTACCCACCCCTATCTGCACACGCGCGCCGCAGCCTACAGCAATCTCGACATCATCCGCGCGGTCCAGGGCGCCGGTTTCCCGGTTTCGGACCGCACTGTCCTGTTCGGCCAATCCCAGGGCGCTGGCGCTGCCATCGCCACGGCCGACTACGCCCCTGACTATGCCCCAGAGATCCAACTCGTAGGTGTAGTCGCAACCGGCGCCCCCTATTTCACGCCTGCGGCCCTCGACGCGCTCGATCGTATTCGCAAGCCCGACGATGTCGATCCGATGCTGGGCTACACATTTCTCGCGATGACGCTGGCGCAGCAGGTCGATCCATCCTTCACCATGCGCAACTATGTTACCGATGCTGCATGGCCTGTTGCCGAGCGGGTTGACGACACCTGCTACGCCGAGATCAAGCAGATGGTGACCGAAGCGCAGCTTTCGCGTGCCAACAGCTTCGCCCAGAATCCGCGCGAGGGCCTGCGCACAGCCTTTGCCGCAATGGGCTACCCCGACCTCAAGCTTTCTGCTCCGGTCTTCTTCGGAACCGGTGGGCAGGACAAGGATACGCCCCCGCGCATGCAGGCGGGCCTGGTCATGGCATTGTGCCGCGCGGGAAGCACGGTCCACTCGAAACTCTATCCGTCACTCGACCATCGCGGCGTGGTCTTGCCATCCACGGCGGATTCTATCCCCTTTGTAGAAGCTGCATTCGCCGGAGAAGAGATCGCCGGCAATTGCGACGACCTGCCGTTCAAACCGCGCTGATCGGAGCCTATCGGAATGACTGATCGGAGGGACTCTTTCCCCGTAATCATCGGAGTGGGCCAAGCGGTCGATCACTGGGACGGGAAGGACCCGGACTACGCGCCGCATCCACTGGAAATAATCCGGACGGCGATGGACAGTGCGATTGCAGATACGGCGAGTGTGGGGGTGGCCGACGCCATCGATTGCGCGCTCTTCATTCGCAATTTTCCGGACTCGCTGCGCAAGCCTTTCACCCCCTTTGGCACGATCGATAACCTGCCTCGGGCAGTTCTAAAAGGAACGAAGATCGATCCTCGCCGGGTGATTTACTCTGCAGTCGGCGGTGACCAACCACAAGCCGCGGTCAACGAGCTTTCGGCAGCGCTGGCCGCAGGCGAATGCGAGGTGGCGATCATAGCGGGCGGCGAAGTGACCGGCGCTCTCAAGGCGGCGATGAAGAACGGACATAAGCTCGATTGGTCGGACAGCACGACGGGTCCGGTCGAAGATCGCGGCCAGGGTGAGCCATTGCTCTCGCGCTACGAGATCACCAATGGCCTGGGCATGCCTCCTCAGACCTATGCCGCACAGGAACAGGCCTGGCGAGCGCGCAAGGGGCTATCGACCTCCGAATGGCGGCAGACTGCGGGTTCGGTCTTTGCCGGCATGTCGCAAGTGGCGGCAGACAATCCCTATGCTCAGTTCCCAAAAGCGCTCGATGCCGAGTTCCTCGCCACACCGTCGAAGGCCAACTACCCGATCTGCGATCCGTTGTTGAAATGGCACGTCGCGCAGGATGCGGTGAACCAGTCTGCGGCGCTCGTGCTGACGACCGCCGGAAAGGCCCGAGAGCTTGGAGTTCCAGAGAGCAAGTGGGTCTACCTCCACGGGTACGCAGATGTGAAAGACGCTCTGCCGTCGAAGCGCCCCGATTTGTCTCACTCGGACGCGATCCGGCTGGCGCTTGAGGCCGCACTTGCCGCTTCCGACCTCAAGTCAGGGGAAATCACACACCACGATTTCTACAGTTGCTTTCCAATCGTCCCGATGCTGGCGGCGGAATACCTCGGGCTCGATGCCTTCGTCGACGAGCTGACGGTAACCGGTGGCCTGCCCTTCTTCGGCGGACCCGGGAACAACTACTCTACCCACGCCATTGCCAGCATGGTCGAACGATTGCGTGAGGACAGCGAAAGCTATGGTCTCGTGCTCGCTAACGGCGGCTTCATCAGTAAGGAGTCTGTCGGCATCTACTCGGCCAAACCGCCGCGTTCATGGACCAAGCAGGACAATAGCGCGTCGCATGAAGTTATCTCCAGTCGCGACGATATCGCGTTGCTCGATGAAGACTGCGAGGCGCAGGTCGAAGCCTACACAGTCATTCATGGCAAGGGCGCTCCCACCGGGGCCTATGTCATTGCGCGCAATTCGAAAGGCCGCGTCATCGCCAGGATCGATGTCGAGAGTCCAGCCGCCGCCGGCATCCTGACCGAGGCGGAAACGCTGGTCGGCCGCAGCGTCCAAATCGAACATCGCGACGGAACGAACTTCGTGACTCGCATGACGTCACAATAACCGCACAGGGAGAAGACCGATGGCAAACGCAAGGGATCTGGCCGGACGTACGATTGTCGTAACGGGAGCCTCTTCGGGTATCGGTGCCCGTTTTGGCGAAGTGCTGGCAGCTCGCGGGGCACGCGTTGCACTCGCCGCGAGGCGGCTCGACCGGCTCGAGGCCCTGACCGATACCATCAAGGCCAATGGCGGAGAGGCCATGGCGGTCGAGATGGACGTGACCGATGAAGCCTCGGTCATTGCGGCCTTCGATGCGGTCGACGAGCAATTCGGCCGCATCGATACCGTGATCGCCAATGCGGGTCGCGATGCCAAGGGCAGTTGCCTCGAGCTGACGCTGGAGGAATTCGACAGCGTGATGGCAGTCAACCTGCGCGGCGTGTTTCTGACCGCGCGCGAAGGTGCAAGGCGCATGGTCACCCATCTCGACCCCAAGGCGCGTCGGGGACGGATCGTGCTGATTTCCTCGATCACTTCGCAAATGGCGACGCCGGGCCTATCCGCCTACTCGGCCTCCAAAGCGGCGGTGAACCGCATGGGCAAGGTCATGGCCAAGGAACTTGCAAGGGCCGGGATCAACCTCAACATGCTGTTGCCCGGTTACATCGAGACCGATCTCACCGCCGATTCCTTCCAGACCGAGTCCGGTAAGATGTTCCTTGCAAGCTTCCCGCGCCGCAGACTCGTGGAGGTCGAAGAACTCGATGGGCTGATCTGCTATCTGTGTTCCGACGCATCGAGCGCCGTCACCGGCGCCGAGTTCACGGTCGATGAGGGACAGAGCGTCTAGCGTTCAGAAGAGCCCATCCCTGCGGTGCAGGAACGCCATAGACTTGCTGGGTTCGAAGCGGCTCCACCCGTCTTCTTCCTGACGCAACCTGTCGGCAATGACCGATAGGACCACTGGATTGGCCCCCATCCCCAGATGGCTCGCCGGGACGCGAATGTTCTCTGCATTCTCGGCTTCCTCCTGCATTGCACCATGATGGTGCACCACACCGTCATAACGCGAATATAGCACCGAGCTCGGGACAGGTAGCGGCTTGCGCATGCCGGCGATGCGCTGGACCACTTCGGCGTCAAACTTGCCGTTGAGGAATTCGTAGATCGGCCCTGCCAATGTCACATGTTTGGTCCCCGTTATCGGGCTGCCCAGCGAGATGACGTTGCGCACCATTTCGGGGCGGGCACGAGCGATCTCGCGCGCGAAAACGCCGCCGAGGCTCCAGCCGACAAGGCTGACCTTGCGGCCGCTTTCCGTGAAATGTTGTTCGACCTTGTCCTGCATCCTCTCTTCGAGATGCGCGCTGTAGCTGAGATTGCGCCCAAAGCCCCAATCGTGAACGTCATATCCAAGGTTGGTCAGTGTCCTCCGGATCGGCCCGGTCGAATAACCCGAAGTGAGAAAGCCGGGAAAGACGAGGACAGAGTGCCCATCGCCGTGAGGCAACCGCGAAAGCCACCTCTGCGAGAGATGATGCGCTGCAAACTCAGCGATCCAGCGCCCCTCCATGCCTAGTCGTGCGAGCTTGGCAATTCTCGACAGGCGCGGGCTATCGAAGCCGTCAGCCACGTTTCGTGGTGCCCGTTTTCTTTCGTGGAGGCTTGGCAGTTGGTTTCTCCTTGGAAGTATTTCCCGGGTTGGCCGCAGCCAGTTTCGCCATTGCCTGCTGGTGCTCCTCGAAGCTCTTTTGCAGGCATTCGCCGTAGAAATCCGGATCGGGGATCGCCTCACGGCAGGCAGTGAAGCTGAGTGTGACCTCTTCGTGGAAGGTATGAACGATATGGCCTAGCCTGATGCCGTCCATCAGGCACAACAGGCCATAGGCCGATACCGCCTTTGCACCCGCCGAATAAAGTTCGACTGGCGGGCCCGGCACATTGGTGACCACGGTGTTGACCAACGGCTTGGTTTTGTCCGCCAGCTTGAAGCGCTGGTAAGCCCCGACCGCGAGATTCATCGCGGCGGCCGGTGCGAGTTTCGCCATGTCTGCAATCTGCCGCGCGCCCAGCGCATCGGTCATCGCCTTGGCTTTCTTCGTTTCTTCGACGACATAAGCCATGCGCTTCTCGACGGTGCCGATGTGCGAGCCAAGCGGCACGTACATTGCGGCAATCTGGTTCCCCATCGTGTTGCGTTCATCCTCGGTGCGGACCGAAATCGGCGCCATCGCCGTCATAGATTCGTCGGGCAGCTCCTTCTTCGCGGCGAGGTAGTGGCGCATCGCGCCGCCGCAAATGGAAAGCATGACATCGTTCATCTTCGTATCTTCGGCGAGTGCGCGCATTGCGAGCAGTTCCTTGAGACGGAAGGCTTTTGCTCCGAACACGCGATGCGGCGAGATCACGCCGTTGAATCTTGTCTTGGGTGTCTTGAGGATCGCGTCGAAGTCGAATTCCTTGGCTAAGTAACCCTTCACGGCACGCATGAAGCCGGGCGCCGTATCCTTGATCGCTATGACCTGACGCCAAGGCAATGTGGCCGCCCCTGCCAAGCCCCGGCCAATCAGCTCGACCTGCGTCGGCGTGGTATCGGGTCGCCAGGTATCGAGGGCCTCCAGCGGCGGTTCGTCGGGTCGCAGCGTATGTGTGGCATGCATGAGATCGACGCCCGAAATGCCATCGATCGCCATGTGATGCACCTTGGCCAACAAGGCGTACGAACCCTCGGGCACACCCTCGATATTGTCGAGCCCCTCGATAACCGTGATTTCCCAGGGCGGCCTTGCCAGGTCGAGTGGACGGGCAAAAATGCGGGCGGCGAGGATGCACAGCTGGCGCCAGTCGCCGGGCTTGGGCAAGGCAACGTGCCGCAGATGGTATTCGATGTCGAAGTCTTCGTCCTCGACCCAGAAAGGGTAATCGACGTTGAATGGGACCTTCACCATCTTTCGACGAAGAGATTTCGATAGCTGCAGCCGGTTCTCGATAAAGGCGAGGATATCCTTGAACCGCACGAAGCCGCCGGGCGCGGTGCTGGGGTCATAGATAAAGATCGAGCCGACATGCACCGGCGCGGAGGGATGCTCCAACGCCGCAAAGGCGGCATCAAGGCCTTGCATCTTCTCCATTGTCATCTCCCTTTGCCTGACACCCGTTGTCCCTATCAGACTTGGATAGTCAGGCCCTGCCAAAATAATACGAACCAATGTTCGGATTTTGTGATATTGCGGAGTTGCTGTCAACGGAGAGCTTATCTAACGTTTCGATACAGCCACGAAGATTTCGATATTGGGAATGTAATGTTTTCGTCCGCCAAACTGCGCCAGATCGTGGCTATCGACCGTGCCGGGTCCTTCTCTGCCGCTGCACGTGTCCTTAATGTAAGCCAGTCAACCCTGACCAAGGCAGTCGCGGATGTTGAGACCGACCTGGGCCTCGCCCTTTTCGTTCGCACGGCCCGCGGGGTCGTCGCCACGCCGGAGGGGCGCGAGTTCATCAACCGGGCAGCGCGCATCGTCAGTGATTTCGAACTCCTGTTCGAGGACGCGAAGACGCGCAGGTCGCAAGGTGACACAGCCCTTCGCATTGGCGCATCTCCCGCCTCGCAAGAGGGCCTCTACAATCGTATTATCGCCAGATTGCTGAAGGCACGGCCCGAGATATGCCTCACCCTGTCAGGGCTTCCGGTCGAGCGCGGTATCCAATTGCTGAAACGCGGCGATCTTGACGTGCTGATGGGCCCGGTCGACGAATTGCGGCGGGAGCAGGATTTCACTGTGGAGCCGATCGGGTCGATCCGCGCGCACCTGTTCTGTCGCAAGGGACACCCGATACTCGAAAAAGATGGTCCAACCTTTGCCGATGCCTGCAAATATAAGATCATCAGCGCCGAGCCGACCGATACATATGCGCAGCGCATTTCCCAGTTGCTCATCGAGAGCAATCTCGATCCCAAGCGACAGATGCACATAATCGAGAACTTCGCGATTGTTTCCGAAGTTGTCGCTGACACCGACATCCTGGGTATTGTAAGCGAACAGTATTCCCGGACGCGCAAGTTTCGTGATCGCTTTGTCATTCCGCCTGTCGATGTCATCGAGCCGCTCGAAATCGGCGCGGCGACGCTTTCGCGATGGCTACCCAGCAAGGCGGTTATTTCATTTCTGGAACACTTACGCGCAGCACCGCCCACTGACTGACAAGAGCTATCGAATATATCGATAGGTTGTCCGGGCAATCTATTGGATGGATGCGCACGATCATGGTGTTCTTCTTCAGATCGAAGGAGACTCCATGCTTCAGCGCACCATATTCAACGACGACCACAACCAGTTTCGCGACGCCTTCCGTAAATTCGTGGAGGCGGAAATCGTGCCCCATCACGAACAATGGGAAGCCGATCAGCAGGTGAGCCGCGAACTTTGGCTCAAGGCTGGCGAGCAGGGCTTTCTTTGCCCCACGATTGCCGAAGAATACGGCGGCGCAGGCGTCGACCGCTTGTTCAGCGTCATCGTCATGGAAGAGCTTGCTCGCGCCAATGCCGCTGGCCCCGGCTTTGCACTCCATTCCGATATCGTCGCACCTTATATCGTAAACTACGGGACCGAAGAGCAGAAGAAGAAATTCCTCCCGCCCATGGTTCGGGGCGAGCTTATCGGTGCCATCGCCATGACCGAGCCCAGCACCGGCAGCGACTTGCAGGCTATTCGCACCCGCGCAGTGATCGATGGCGACAAAGTCGTGCTCGATGGAAGCAAGATCTTTATCACCAACGGCTATATGAGTGACCTGGTGGTGGTGGCCTGCCAGCTGGTTGACCCGGACAGAGGCGACAAGCCGCAGATTTCGCTTCTCCTCGTGGAAAGCGATCGTGCTGGCTTCACGAAGGAGAAGCCGCTCAAGAAGATGGGTCAGAAGGCGCAGGACACCTGCGTACTCAATTTCGATGGCGTGCGGGTGCCGCGCGAGAACATCCTCGGCGGTGATGCGGGCATCGGAAAGGGAATTCCGATGCTGTTCGGCGAACTAGCCTGGGAGCGGCTGATGATTGGCGTGCTTGCCGTCGCCGGTGCCGAATTCTGTTTCCAGCAGGCCCTCTCCTATACCCGCGAACGCAAAGCATTTAGCCAGCCCGTCGCCGACTTTCAGGACGTGCGCTTCACCCTTGCCGAGATGCGAGCGAAAATCTCGGTCGGGCAGGCCTATGTCGATCAATGCCTGGCGCAGATGCTCGATGGCCAACTCGGCGCGGAAGATGCCGCGACCGCCAAATATTGGTGCAGCGACATGGCCTGCGAGGTCGCGGACGAGGCCGTGCAGCTTCACGGGGGGTACGGATACATGCTTGAATACCCGGTCTCGCGCGCCTTCACCGACCTGCGCGCCCACCGAATTTACGGCGGGACGAACGCGATCATGAAAGAACTCATTGCCCGCTCGCTCTGAGCCCTTGCGCAATCTCATAGGAAAATCAGACAATGACGCATGCCTATATCTACGACGCGGTCCGCACACCGCGCACAGCGGGCAAGAAGACCGGCGAACTGCACGAGGTGAAGCCTGTCGAACTCGGCGCGTGTCTGCTGCGCGAACTGCAGGCTCGTCACGATTTCGACACTTCCTACGTCAACGACGTGATGATGGGCTGCACCGGTCCGGTGGGTGAACAGGGCGGCGACGTCGCAAAGAGTATCGCGATCCAGGCCGGTTGGGCATACGAGGTGCCGGGCGTGCAACTCGACCGCTTCTGCGCTTCAGGTCTCGACGCGGTCAATTCTTCTGCACAGAACGTCATGTCCGGCTGGAACGATCTGATCGTCGCAGGCGGGGTCGAAAGCATGTCACGCATCCCGCTGGGCGCAGCAGGTGGCGCGCTGCTCGGCGATCCGGAACTGGTTCTGAAGCATAACCTCGTGCCGCAGGGCGTTTCCGCCGATCTGGTGGCGACACTCGCCGGTCACACCCGCGAGCGCGCCGATGCCTATGCCCTCGCATCCCAGCGCCGCGCAGCACATGCGCAAGACAGCGGCTGGTTCGACAAGTCGGTTGTGCCGGTGAAAGACATCAACGGCTCGGTGATTGTGGAGAAGGACAGCTTCATCAAGCGCGATACTTCGCTCGAAAAGCTCGCCGCGCTCAATCCTTCCTTCGCACAGCTTGGTGCCATGGGGATGGATGAGCATGTCCTTCAGAAGTACCCCCAGCTCGACCGGATCAACCATATCCACACGCCTGGCAACTCATCGGGCATCGTCGATGGCGCCAGTGCCGTACTGATTGGGAGTGAGAAGGCCGGCAAGGATCTTGGCCTGAGTCCGCGTGGCCGTATCGTCGCCGGTGCAGTTCTCGCCACTGACCCCACACTGATGTTCCACGGTCCTGCTCCAGCCGCTCGCCGGTGCCTGGAGATTGCCAGGCTGAAACCATCCGACATCGACCTGTGGGAACTCAACGAGGCATTTGCCTCAGCCGTCCTCAAGTTCATGGACGAAATGGATCTGGCCCATGAACAGATCAATGTGAACGGCGGGGCGATCGCTCTCGGCCATCCCCTCGGGGCGACGGGAGCGATGCTGGTCAGCACCATGCTCGATGAGCTTGAGCGCAGGGGCAAGAAACGTGCACTCCTCGCCCTGTGCGCGGGCGGCGGCATCGGCATTGCCACCATCATCGAACGCGTTTGAAGCGCCGTCCCAGAGACCAGATTGGAAAGAAGCATGAGCGTATTCGACTACCAGAAAGACGCCGAAGGCATCGTGACGGTGACCATGGACATGACCGGCCCGGTCAATGCGATGAACGACGAATTCGGCACCGCGATGGCTGAGACCATGGACCGATTGGAGAAGGAATCTGATCTCAGGGGCGTGATCATCGCATCGGCCAAGAAGACCTTCTTCGCTGGCGGTGATCTTAACATGCTGCTGGCGGTGGAGCCGGGTCAGGAAGGTGCATTTTTCGAGAGCGTCGAGCAATCGAAGGCTTTGTTGCGCCGACTGGAAAAGCTTCCAGTCCCCGTCGTTGCGGCGATCAACGGTGCGGCCCTTGGAGGCGGTTTCGAACTGGCGCTCGCTTGCAATCGTCGGATCGGATGGGACGATCGTTCGGTCGAGATCGGGCTGCCAGAAGTAACACTAGGCCTGCTCCCCGGTGGCGGCGGTGTCGTTCGTATGGTCTATCTCCTTGGTTTCCAGGCAGCGCTGCCGTTCCTTCTGGAAGGCAAGAAGGTTCGCGGCGCCAAGGCGGTCGAGGCTGGGCTGATCCACGAGACCGTAAGCGACGTGAGCGAATTGCTCCCTCGCGCCAAGGAATGGATACTCCAAGCCGGCGGCGACGAGGCCATCCAGCCGTGGGACCGCAAGGGTCACAAGATCCCCGGTGGAGACATCTGGAATCCCAAGGTCGGACAAGCCGTGATGGTTTCCCCGCATATGCTCAAAGCTAATACGCGCGGCCTTTTACCGGCTCCGGAGAAGATCCTCGAAACAGCGGTCGGCGCACTGGCCACCGGGTTTGACGCGGCACTGACCCAGGAATCGCGCAATCTGGCCTATCTGGTGACGACACCGCAGGCGAAGAACATGATCACGACGTTCTTCTTCCAGTTGAACAAGGTGAATGGCGGGGCCAGCCGCCCGGACGGTTACGCGCCCACGAAGATTGGCAAGCTTGGCGTCATCGGAGCCGGGATGATGGGTCAGGGCATCGCCTATGTTGCAGCCAAGGCGGGGATCGAGACCGTCCTCAAGGATATCTCGCTCGAAGCCGCCGAAAAGGGCAAAGACTACTCCACCAAATTGCTCGACAAGGCGATTTCGCGCGGCCGTTCCACGGAAGAGAAGAAACGGCAGCTTCTCGAACGAATAACTCCCACAGACAATGATGATGATCTTGCAGGCTGTGACCTGGTTATCGAAGCAGTCTTCGAGAATCCCGAACTCAAGGCCAGGATCGTCAAGGCGGCGGAAGGCAAGCTTGCCGACGGTGGCATCTGGGGATCCAACACCTCTACCCTGCCCATCACCGGACTGGCCGGCTCGTCGGCGGCGCCCGACAGGTTTATCGGCATTCACTTCTTCTCACCGGTCGACAAGATGCCGCTTGTCGAGCTGATCCGCGGAGAGGAAACGAGCGAAGAGACACTGGCCAAGGCCTTCGACTTTGTACGTCAGATCGGGAAAACACCGATCGTCGTCAACGACAGCCTCGGCTTCTACACCTCGCGTACTTTCGGCGCGCAGCCAACCGAAGCGGCACAGATGGTGGCCGAAGGCATCGATCCTCTGCGCATCGACAATCTCGGCAAGCACATTGGCATGCCGGTCGGACCGCTCACCGTGAACGACGAGGTGAGCCTCAAGCTCGGAGTAGAGATCAAAGAATCGCAACTGGCAGCAGAGCTCATCAAGCCGGAGGATGAGACCCGACCGGAGGGTTGGGCTCTGCAGAAGGCGTTGGTGCATGACCACAATCGTGGCGGACGTTACCACGGCGACGGCGGATATTACGACTACGAAGACGGAAAGAAGACTATCTGGCCGGGACTCAACGCGCTCTATTTCCGTCCCGAGGTCAATGATGCGATCAGTGACGAAGACATCAAGGCCCGGCTCCTTTTTGCAGGGGTCATTGAAGCGCTGAAATGTCTGGAGGAAAACGTCGTAACCACAGTTGCCGACGCTAATATCGGATCGATCATGGGTATTGGCGCGCCGCCCTGGACCGGTGGCTACATCCAATTCGTGAACACCTATGGGCTGGAGGCCTTTATCGAGCGCTGCGACGAGCTGGCCGATCGCTATGGTGAGCGGTTCCGTTCGCCCGGAATTGTGAAGGCGAAGCGCGCCAATAGTGAAGTATTCGCGTAGGCTCGTCAGATCGCATCGCAGCGATCAAGCGCGGCGATACGGGACATCTGATCGAAATCGGCCTGCGTGGGCGCGAGGCGGCGGGTCAGGATCACTCCCGTCATCGTCGGTGCCACCGCTGTTCCGGGTTCCCCTCTCCCCTCATTTGGCGACAGAAGGATGATCTCCCGATCGGTCCCGCCGCCGCGAATGGTGAGAAAATTATTCGTCCGGGCATCGAAGAAAGAAAGCGAGGCATAGCCGGGCGTCGCGGCAAGGCTCACGCGAAGCCCCTCAGGCGCCTGCGACAGGTCGAACAGGCAGGCCGAATAGGCAAGGTCGGGCGACGGCCGGACCACCGTTTGTGTCTCCGGCGTGGTGCGCGGGCCCACCTGGAACCGGTGCAGCTGCGCCCCGCGATCGGCAATCTTCTCCATCGCAACATCCATGATCATGGAGGGCGCAAACTGCAGCACCGCGCCATGGGCGGCACCGGCACAGACGATGCCGAAGATCAGCGGTCCAGCCCAGCGCTTCATGCCGCATCTCCATTGCACTCGAGCCGCTCGAGCGAGGGCGCGGAGATTGTCTCTTGCGGCGCAGACAATGCCGCAGCTTCAGGCATATAGAGGCGCAGCGTCAGGTCGAAGTGGCCGGCATTCCTGCTGGAAATCCACCCGCTCCCATCGGACGGAGCCGTATCGCTGATAACCGCAGTCCACCTGCCCTCCCCGGCTCGGCTGGCATCAAAGCTCAGGGCCTCGTCCGAATTGTCGGGGAGGAAATTCTCCGCATTGTAGAGCGTAATCGACCACCATCCCGCAGGGAGCGGTCCGCCCGACAGGCGATAGCTGCAGCCTTCGCGCAATGGCTCGCCAGAATCGTCCTTGTCACGGGTGAAATAGATCGCCTCACTCTTGGCCATGGCGAGCAAGCCGTGGCGCGCAATCCTGGCGCGCACATAGGGAGAGGCTTCTGCCGAACCTTGCGACAAATCGCCAACCCAGCCGTTGAGTGAAATGCCAGTCATCGTGCGGCGATCGCCCGGCAAAAGGCCAGACATGGCAGCAGCGCTAAAGGCGCCGACAGCCAATCCGCCAAGACCCGCAGCCAGATATGCAAAAATCCGCTTCACGTGCGATTCCCTCCCAATGCTGCTTTATCCGATCGAGCTGCGGCCACGCCCTGACGGTAGAGCAGAACTGACACCGTCACGAGCCAGAATGCTAAAAGCAAATGGAACAAATGCCACGAGGCTCCCTCGCTCAGCATCGCAGACTTTCGAATGAGGAGCACATTCACGAGCAAGACAGCAACAATTGCGGCCGCTGCCACTCTCTGGAACACGTTATTCGCAGGCAGGGACCATGCTGCGAAAATAGCGGTGAGCAGCCAAACGATGAAGATGATCGTCGCACTCTCGCGAAATAGACCTGCCAGCAGGCCGGTTGCGAGCCCCAGCCCGATGGCCAGAGGCAAGCCGCGCGCTTCCCCCAGGCGCCCCGTCGCCAACACGAGCTGCATGGCGACAAGAGCCATCGCGGCTGCACCGCCGATCTGCGAAGCCGCCTGATGCATTCCCTGCCACGCGTCGACTTCGCCAAGTCCGAAACGCAATGCTCCGACAAACGCGATCAGGCCAAAGATCAGCGCCCCGATTGCACCCGACCACATCGCCACTCGCCCAAGGCGCCAGACGCTCCAGAAAGCTGCGCCCACAATGACCAGCTCGGACAAGGCGTAATGCTGGGTCTGCACATTACATCTCGGCGACGCGAGCGGATTGCGGCAGCAAGCCATCTGCGTTCGGCTCGCCTGCTTCCTGGCCGCGATGCGCTACCTTGATCTGCTCCGATGACAAGCGCGAGCCATCATGACTCCAGCCCGGAGGCGCGAAGAGGTAGCAGAACCGATGCCACAGGCTGATACCGCGCTGCGAGACATCCTTCAGGATCGCCCAATATTCGTGGAAGATGATCACGAAAGGATTTAGCGTTTCGAGGTTCTTCACCAGCCCGAAATCGACCTTCTCCTGCTCGGGAACAAAGGTGCCGAACATGCGGTCCCAGATGATCAGCGTCCCGGCATAATTGGCATCGAGATAGTCCGGATTGCGCCCATGGTGCACGCGGTGGTGCGAGGGTGTGTTGAAGAGAAACTCGAACCAGCGCGGCAGCTTGTCCACCAGCTCGGTGTGCAGGAAGAACTGGTAAGTTGCGTTCAAGACGCCGCAGAACAGCACAACCACCGGATCGAAACCCAGCAGCACGAGCGGAACCTTGAACATCATCGTTCCAGTAAAATGCTTGGTCCAGCCCTGTCGCAATGCGACCGAGAAATTGAACTGCGTGCTCGAATGATGGGTCACATGCATCGCCCACCCCCAGCGCACGCGGTGGGCCACGCGATGATGCAGGTAGAACCTCAAATCGTCGAGGATGAAGCAGGCAACTAGCGAGGCCAGGCTCAGAGGAATGGCGAATAGCTGGTATTGCTGGACCCAGAACAACACGCCAACGGTGATGAACGCCGTCGCACCATTGGTAACGGCGCTAACGATGCCGAGCCCCATGGATGTGAAATTGTCCTTCCAGTCTCCAGCCCCGCGCGCATGCAGAAAATGGTTGGCCACCGATTCAAACAGGATGCTCGCGAAATAGAGCGGGATCACGATCAACGCGATATTCGACGAAACGATCTGCTCCAGCATAATGGCCCTCCCGACCTCTGATCTCTGCGGGAGTTACTCGATTCCATATCGGAACAGAATTGAGTAATAAGCGCAAATTTGTTACTTGTACGCACAAATGCAGGATCTACGCTCCCTTCGCCACTTCGAAGCTGTCTATCGCTTCACCAGCTTCACCGCAGCGGCGGAGGAACTCGGCCTCACCCACTCGGCGCTTACCAAGAGCATCAAGCAGCTTGAAGAAAACTGGCAGGTCCAGCTGTTCCATCGCACGACGCGCACGGTCGCGCCGACGGAAGCCGCCAACAAGCTGTACCCCAAGGCCGTCGAATTGCTGGCTTTTGCACAGGAAGTGCGGCATTCGATCACCCAGGGTGAGCACGAACTGCGGATCGTTTGCGGACCGGGAATTCTCGAAAATCTGATCCCTTCTGCGATACTGCGCTTTGTCGAGCGCTATCCGAAGACCCGCCTTTCCGTCTCGACCATGCCGCCACATCTCGCAGTCGAAGAACTGGTTCAGCGCAGGATTCATTTGCTACTGTATCACGGAGCAAGCCTCGCCGGTGTACCGCACCACGCAAGGTTGCAGCTTCGCAGCATCGTCGACGAAGCCTATTGGATGATTCATCGTCCAGGACATCCAACAGCCGCCCAGGCAGAGACATTGGCCGACACATTGGAACTCAACTGGGCTATCGCGGGGTTCGACGAACTTTTCGTCCGCAGCCTGCCGGAAGAGATGCAGCAGGTTCTGCGCCAAAAGCAAATTCCACAGTACCGACTTCTGAGCCAGTCGGCGTGCCTCGATCTTGCACGTCAATCCGACATCATCACCGTTCTTCCTGAGAGCGCAGCAAGGCGAGTTATTGCTTGCGACGGTCTCGAGGGTCGGCTGCACCCCGGCGATTTCCGCTTCGTGGTGGCAGCAGCTGTACTGCGCGACGCTGGCGCGGAACCGACGGTCGAACACTTTGTCCGATGCTTATGAACAAAGTCAAACTGAGCGGATCCCTCGCAGGGATTCGAACGGAACGGGGAGATTGGGACCTTTCGAACGATCCGATTTCGAGATCGCTTCGACAAGCCGTTGCGGAGGCATGAAAATCCGTATTGCGCCCAAAGTTCGCAGTTGGGGGTATCGCCAGAATCCACGGCAGCCGAAATACCCCCACCGATACCCCCAAGAGGTCCCGGCTTCAGGCGAACACATGCGGACGCATACGGCTCCAAGTGCACTGGCGTGGTAGTGCATCTGTTTTTGACATCAGTGATTTGGGCCGAAAATCCGGACGCATACGGACACAAGCGAACAAAAGTGGGACTCGAACCTGGTAGCGGAGGAGGGAAATATAGAGAGCATATAACGTGCTGATTTACCTAATAAACTTTTTGAGTCGTCTTGCAAATACCCCCATCAATACCCCCAAAATCGGACAGATGAGATAAAGCGCCTTTGGCAAACGACGACTTGTTATTGATAGTGACTGGTAAAACGAGCGTCGGCCGTTTTTGGGCCGATCAGAAGGCGAAACGCCAGGTCACGATCCATCCGCCTGATCGGACATCGAGGGCATGTCATGGTCGGGCATGGATGGCATATAGTGGCCCGCATGAGGATCGGGTGTGTTGCTAGGCTGGGCATTCACCGGCGGGGGAGTGGCCGCAGGGGACGACGCTACTACCGGAGTGCTCGCCGGTCGGTCTGGTTGCCTACCGGCAGTCGCAGCTTCACCCGACCGGTTCGTGTTGGCCTCTCCAGCGGGAGAGGCAGCGTTGTCTCTTTCGCCTTCGCCAGCACCTGTGCTCTCGGTCGGCGGGGCCGTATACAGTGGCAAGGCTTCAGCTTCTGATGAAGTGTCCTGCGTCTGATCACAGGCAGCGAGCCCTAGCCCCAATGCCGCCGCAGCAAGGAGGGCAACAAACGCGTTCCGATTTGATCTGCGCATCATTCTATCCTTCAAAGCCAGGAGATACCAAGATGATTGGCACCGTGCGCAAGCTCGCCGCCCAGAAATCCCTGCACCAGCACTAGAGCGGCCATGGCAAAGATTGCGGCGCGAAACGCGGTCCGGCTCGCGGAAGCACGGCTCGCCAGATAGGCCATCGCCAGACCGAGGACCGCGATCAGCATTCCGTTCCAGCGATGAACCTGCATCGCAGTATCTCCGCCGAACCAGAGACCGGTATGGATCCAACCGAATATGGCCGCCACGACCGCCCCGGCGGTACCGCCATAAACAAGTACGCGCACTGCCGACTCTAGGCCTGTGCCCTTCCGTGCGATGACGAATAGCTCGGTGAGAGCGGCCATAAAGAACAAGGCGATCGGAAAGTGTACGGTGGCGGGATGCAGCGACTTGAGCACACCGACCACGCCCTTGTCGCCTTCGTCTGCATCTTGTCCCTTCGCCCCGTCATGATCAGCAGCCGTGTCGCCGTGCCCCTGCGCAGCCTGGATATCTTTTGACGCCGCATCGGAGACGACAGCACTGGCCGCTTCGCCATGTTCCTCGTCGCCATGGGCCTGGGCCGGACTTATCCAGAGCAGACTGGCGACCACAATAGCCATGAATTGGATTGGTTTCATTCTCTGCGGACTCCGGTCTTGGCGACAGTCGTGCGACCTATTGTGTCGGTAATGCTCTGCGAACCCTCATCTCTTACGGTGATAGAGCGCGGCGAACGACGGCGCGTGAGGGTTCAAATTTGACTCACGCGATGGTTGGGTCTCTTGCCTTGCACAGCGCTTTGGTGAGTGTGGCCAGCCTCAGGCACAAGCGAGAGCCCGGCCACCATCTCCTAATCGTCTTGCGCCATGTTCTGGTGAGCCGCCATCTGCTCCATCATATCGTGCATCATCGTCATGCGCTGGTGACAGGCCGCCATCATATCGGAATTGCCGCCCTGCATCATGCCCGCCATGTGCTCCAGCATTTGTGCACGATGTTCGGCCATAAGCCTTTGGCGTTCGGCAGGATCGCTCGCGGCGTGGGCCTGCTGCATCAGCGCGCGCATTTCAGCCATCTTTTCGCGATGGGCCGCCATAGCGTCGGAATCCTGCATCATGTGGCCAGCGTGATCCTGCTGCTGTGCCGCAGCCTGAGCTCCGTGGTCATGCTGTTCCTGGGCCATCGCCGGAGTGGCTGTCAGGCCAGTGGCGAGAATGAGAGCTAGAGCTGTCCGTTTCATAATCGATTTCCTTACGTCGGTCATGCGATGGGTGCTGTGCGCATTCATTCTCTTTACGCAGCCAACATCTCTTCCCCTCAAACAATTTCCGCGCCCACCGGAGACGGCTGAGCCGATGACACAGCCGGTTGCAGGAATGGTGTTTTTCGGTCACCCCTTTAACCGAATCCGGTAGTGATGAATGGGACAGATCATGGTGACAACAGAGCCGTCGGAGAAGCAGTCTTGAGCACGGTCAATGAGGACGGCAGCTGGGATAGCCCGGAGCCCGACCATGCCGAGCTGGTGCAAATGCGCATTCGCCTCATAACTCTCGAGAACATAGTTCTCGGCCTTTTGTCCGGGGCGAGCGGTGAACAGATCGAACAGATCAGGAAACGTGCGGACATGATCGAACCGCGCCCTGAGGCGAGCCGGCATCCGCTTACCGAACTGGCAGCAGGTGACATGCGGAAATTTCTCGAACGCGCTGCTCGCATGGCCAAGACCGAGAGGCGCGAAGACGGTGACTGATCCAGGCTTTGGGGCAGCAAAGGCGTTATGCAGGACGTGGAACTCCGGCCAGCCGCTATGTCCTTGCGCACATCATTCCGGCGTATCCGCAGCATGACCAGAACCCATTGGCTCATCTTTATTTGTGGAAGCCTGATCGCGTTCGTCTGGGAGATTTTCCAGATGCCGTTTTTCAAGCCGGGCAATCTCGAGACTTATGAGCAGACCATTCGCTGCGGCATCGCAAGCCTGGGCGATGGCGTGATCCTGCTCACAGCTTATAGCCTTGCTGCACTGCGCGGCGGGCATGCGTGGCCCTGGCAGTCAGACAAACTACCCCATGCGATCTATTTCGGCTTTGGGCTTGTCGTCGCGATCGCCGTCGAAATGATCGCCACATCGCTTCCGGCAAACAGTTTCCTGAGCTGGCGCTACAGCGAGTTGATGCCGCACGAGCCAGTGACGGGACTGGCGCTGATCCCGATCGCGATGTGGACGATCGTGCCGGCGCTAACGATCCTTCTGGTCCGCTTTGCCCGAGCCGAACCTGATTAAACTGGGAGCGGCTTCAGGGGGCATTCGGCACATGTTTCGCCCGCCGCCTGATCCAAGGGAACCGGTTGGCAAGCAAGACAAAGCCCGAAACCGCGATGATTGTCCCGCCGATCCCGAACAACAGCAGCCACCAGCTGTTGATCCGGTCGCGCTGCGTCCAGTCCATAATATGCAGCCCCCAGACAAAGTCGAACAAGCGCCAGGTGTCGCTGCGGGCAGCGAGCACCGAGCCGCTCGATGCATCGATGTAGACGCGGGTATTATCCTCATCGCCGTAAGTGATTTGCCACGCCGGGAACGGACCGCGGAATTCGGTCCCGACTGCGTCTTCCACGAAAAGTGTTTTCGCTATGGTGGTTCGCGGCCCGGTCCAGGCACGTCGGGCGATAGCCTGTGCGCTCACGGCGGGAAGAGGCGAGAGGAGCATGCCGCTTTCCGGATCGCGGAGCGTGACGCTTCCATCGTCCCGACGGACCTCGGTCACGGCCCTGCCGCCGACCGCGCGCGTCGCAAGGGAAACCACCCCCTCCCTGCTCTCGAGCCATTGGGGCAGGACCGCATCAGCGGGCAACACCTCCGGTGCGCGCGAAACGACATGTTCGGACCGGACCTCTTCGATGTTGAGGAACGACATCAGCGCCCCTGTGATCATCCACAGGAGCACCTGGACGCCGACAAAGACTGCCAGCCATTTGTGAAGCTTGCTGCCCAGTACATGCAGACGCAGCTTGAAAGAGCGTGTCGCCAATCGGTGTTCCCCCGATCAGATCAGTTATTACGCGGTGCGCGTGACGATGAATGGTACTGAACGATCTTCCAGCCATCCGCATCATGGGCGAGCACAGAGGTCGCAACGCCTTCGCGGTCGATCACGCGGCCGTCGGCAAGTTCGATCCGATAGGTGTACGTTTCGCGGCCATAAGCCATATGTCCCATCCGGGTGACTGCGAGCGTCGGTTCACCGAAAGTGAAGCTGGTTATTGCGTCAAGTTCCGGTCCCAGGTGATGCTCCATGTAATGCGTGAAGCTGCCTTCCGCCTTGCCGTTCTCGTACACGAAGGATCCCTCGGCAAACAGCGCGGCCATCCCCGCTGCATCGCGCGACGTCAGGGCATCCCGATATGATGTCAGAACCGCCTCGGCTTCCGCAACGTCATCATTCATCGCATCCATATGCTCGGCGTGCTTCATGCCCTGCTCCGTATGGTCCATCTGCGTCGAAGCCGTAGGGTCCGAGTGCGCGGAATGATCCATGGATTGTGCCAGGGCGGGGATGCCGCCTGCAGCCAAGGCCAAGGCGACCGCGCTTAGAGATAGTCTTATCCTCATTGGATATTTCCTTCCTTTAAAACCAGAATCGCAAGCCCACGACGTAATTCGTCACGCTCGCGTTTTCCCCTGCGGCGCGTGCAAAATCGGCGCTTTGTCCAATCCGCCATTCCTGGGAAACGCCGACATAAGGCGCGAATTCGCGTGCGAACTCGTAGCGAAGACGCAGACCTGCCTCGATCCGGTCGAGACCTGAGCCGATACCCAGTTTAGGAATATCCTGCGCCGAAAGAGCGATTTCGGCACGCGGCTGAAGGATCAGCCGCTGCGTGATGCGCTGATCAAGCTCGCCCTCAAAGCGCGCGGTTACATCACCCTTGTTCGATACGAACGCCGCGACGTCTACCTCGAACTGGTAAGGGGCGATGCCTTGGACACCAATGACCGCATGGGTGCGCTCAGGCCCTGTCAGGTCCTGGCGGACACCGGCTTGGAAATCGAAGAAAGGTGCGATGGCGCGGCTCCAGAGCGCCTGGACCTCGGCGCCCTCGACGGGCTCCCCGAAGCTGCCTTCACCCTCGGACTTGAACCAGAATTTGTCGATATCGCCGCCATAATAGCCCTGGATGTCCCACAGATATCCATCCGCTCCCTCGCGGGCGCGGTATTCAAGCCGGTCGCCCTGAAACCAGAAGCGCATCCCGCCGTCGGTCTCGCGGACAAGTTCGCGCCGCGCTTCGTTCATGGCTTCCTCGCCCCAGATCGCAACCGCCGCGCGCGCGGGACCGCTCCCAGCTTCGGGAGGAGGCGGCAGCAGCGGGATTTCGACATCAGGGTCCATCTCCATCGACGAATGGTCCATGCCCTGCATGTCCTGCGATCCCGTCTGCCCATGGTTCATCTGGCTGTCATCCATCTGCCCATGGTCCATCGACGAGCTGCTGGCGTCCGCCTGCTCCATGTCGCCGTGGTTCATCTGCGAATGATCCATCGCGCCTTCGCCAGGCCTGCCCTGCGGCATCGAGCCATGATCAATCGTCGAGTGGTCCATCGTCGAGTGGTCCATCGCAGCTTCAGGCTGGCCAGTGGGTTCGCACGCCCCCTCTGTTACCGGATGCCCCATCGCGCGATGACGCTCGGCTTCCGCCTCGCACTTCGTCTTGTCGTCAGCCTGCACCTCGGCGCTCTGCTGCGGCTCCGCCGGCGAGTGACCAGCATGCTGCGCCGTAGCGGGGGAAGAGAGAACTGAGCTGGCTGCGACCGAGGCGAGCAAGCTGGAAATGAAAGTCTTCATGCTTCGCTCCCGTCCGGATTGGCAACCGTGACGATCTGGAACATTCCGGCATGCATGTGATAGAGAAGGTGGCAGTGGAAGGCCCAGTCGCCCGGCTCGTCTGCAGTCAGGTCGAACTGCGCGCTGCCGCCCGGCTGCACGTTAACGGTGTGCTTGAGCGGCTGACGATCGGCAGGTGCGCCGTTAACCAGTTCGAAGAAGTGTCCGTGCAGATGGATCGGGTGCGCCATCATCGTGTTGTTTATCAATTTGACACGGACGCGTTCGTTATAGGCGAACCGGATTGGCTCGTCGGAGACGGCGGAGAACTTCTTGCCGTCAAACGACCACATGTAGCGTTCCATGTTCCCGGTGAGATGGATTTCCATCCGCCGCGAGGGAGTCCGGCCCTCCCGATGAGGTGTCAGCGAGCGGAGCTTGCGATAGTCGAGCGTGCGGTGAGGGACATCGGCGAGGCCGATGCCCGGATCGCCCATTCGGTCGACCGGGTTCATCGAGACCATGTCTAGCCCGGGTCCGACCTTCACATCGGGAGGCAAGCGCGAGGTATCACGCATCTGCATGCCTCCCGCCATTCCGGCCATGCCCGCCATATCCGAATCGCCGGACGAACCATGGTCCATTCCCGCCATGTCGCCGCCACTGCTGTGGTCCATGCCGCTCATGCCCATATCGGCCATGGTCAGCAGCGGGGGATCGCGCAGCGGAGGTATGGCGGCGCGCGCGCCGGGTGTGCTCGCAAGTGTGGCTATACCCATGCCGGAGCGGTCCATGGACTCTGCCACCAGCGTGTAAGCCTGTTGCTCGCCCGGCGTCACGACGACATCGTAGGTTTCGGCAACGCCGATCTGGAACTCGTCGACCTCGACCGGTTCGACATCCTTCCCGTCTGCCTGCACGACAGTCATTGGTAAGCCGGGAATACGGATATTGAAAAAGGTCATGGCTCCGGCATTGATGAAGCGCAGGCGTACGCGCTCGCCGGGGCGGAAGAGGTATTCCAGATTGTCGAGCGGTCCGTGACCGTTGAGAAGGTAAGTGTAGGCAGCGCTCGACACATCGAGGATGTCGGTCGGCATCATGCGCATTCTGGCCCACATCCGGCGATCCTCGCCCGAGAGCGGATAGTCGTCGGTCCAGGTGTTCTGGTTGTAGTTGAAGTAGCCTTCGCCCTTCTTGAGCTTGTCGAAAATCGCATGGGGCGACATCTCGCTGAATTCGCTCAGCACCACGATATATTCGCGGTCGGCCCGCACCGGATCGGGTCCGGCGGGATCGACCACGATAGCGCCGTAGTGCCCAGCCTGTTCCTGCAACCCGCTATGCGAGTGCCACCAATAGGTTCCTGCCTGCCGCACGGGAAACTCCGCTGTGAAGGTCTCGCCTGGCTTGACGCCGGGAAAGCTCACGCCGGGTACACCGTCCAGTTGGAACGGCACGAGCAGACCGTGCCAGTGAATTGAGGTATCTTCCTCAAGCTGATTATGAACGTTCAACCGGACGGTCGTGCCCTCCTGCAAACGCAACAGCGGACCGGGGATCGTGCCGTTGACAGCGATGGCGCCGCCGCGCCTGTTACCCGTCGCGAAGGCAGAACGTGCGACAGTGAGATCGATATTCGGCCCCGCTACCTCGTCCAGTCCTTTCCTAGCGTTACCCGCCAGGATGTCCGCGCCGCGCGCCCAGGCCGGCATGGCACCGGAGAGACCAAGCAGGCCCAGCCCGCTGGCACTTGTTCCAAGGAATTTTCGGCGATTGACGGCAGGCATAGGGGGCTCCTGAAAATGCGTATACCGTCACATACGCGGTCAGCTGCCCTACCCCTCAAAGTTTTCGAACCGCTCCTTCAGCCGGATGCGCGCACGATAGATGCGCGTCTCGACGGCTTTCTCGGTGGTGCCGAGCAGCTCGGCAGCCTCGGCCTGGCTGTACCCCTCGACAGTGACCAGCACGAGCGCCTCTTGTAGGCGCACCGGCAAACGCCCGATTTCGGCCTGGACCAGCCGCAGCTGTTCGCGGGCTCCGGCAACATTTTCGGGATTGGGGGCATCGTCAGCAACGGCGTCGGCTTCCCGCGCGCTCGGCAAGCCCAGGAAGCCAGCAACTTTCCTCCGGCGAAGCCTATCGCGGCACCTGTTGAGAACGATTGTCGTCAAATAGGGACCGATGGGCTTACTCGGATCGAGGCGATGACGTGTCAGCCAGACCGAAGCGAGACCGTCCTGGACGACATCTTCGGCCAGCGAGGGTGAACCCAGCATACGCGTGGCAAGCGCGATCAACCGGGCGATCTCGCTCTCGACGAGAGCTGTGAACGCCCGCTTGTCACCCGCTATCGCCCGCCCGATCAGCGCTTCGTTCGAAGTGTCATCAACCGCTGCCAAGGCTGATCAGTCACGCGGATCGCGCGTGAGGGCCGCAGACACTTTCCGGTCGAACTGGAGCTGCTGATCGGGATCGAGAATTTCCCGCATGTCGAAGACGTGGCGCACGGTCGCTTTTTGCAAATCGCCCATGCGCGCATGCACCTCGTCGATCGCGGCACTGACTTCGGGCCCGTATTCGTGCTCGGTTTCCATTGCCTGGGCGAGCTGGGCGTTGGCTGCGCGCGCAGAGGCTTCGAGCCTTGCCTGTTCTACCGCAAAACGCGCTTCGAGCGCATCGAGCCGCTGCTCCTGGTCAGCCGTGAGCGACAGTTCATCGTGGACGAACTGGTGCAGGCTGCCCTCGGCATCGTTGTTGGACCAGCGATCGGCGGCAATCGCTCCGAGGCATCCGGCGAGCGCCGCCAGCAGGACCGCAAGGACAAGGTGAAACTTCTTCAACGCCTATGATCCCACATGAAGCAATGCAGCGGGCGACAGGGATTCTCCGCCAACGAGGCTCTCGCCAACAATTTCTGTAGGAGCGCTATATTCGGACGGCCATCCGCTGGTCCCTGCGCCTGCCGCCAGGCCGACGACAAACAGACCGGCGAACAATGCCATTCTGCGTCGCTGATCGGCAATTTCGCCAAGCTGTCCCGCGCGCTGCCAGACGCCGTTCATGAAGTCGGGCGGCACGTCGCCAGCCCCCTGCGACGCCATCGTGCCGAGCATCGCATCGAGTGTCTGATTATCACGCATCCCTTGCTCCTGTCGGTTGCATAATTCCTATACGCGATGCTTCGCGCAAACCCTCAAGTTTCTTTTTTGAGGGCTGCGGGTTGGCGACGCGTAAGAGGAGTAAGTCTACCAACTGGGGCAAGTACCAGCGTCGAATGGGAGCCATGGCATGAAAGATGCGGCAGTTCCGCCAAAAGAGCGCGAGTTCACTCCGCCCTTGGGCAAAAACTGGCTCACACCGCTCTATGATCGCGCGATCGCAGTCTTTACGCGCGAGAGCCGGTGGCGCCGCGCAATCGTCGAAGAGGCCGCATTGGTGCCCGGCGACAAGGTGATTGATGTCGGGTGCGGCACCGGGACCTTGCTCAGGGCGCTGATGGCCAGCTGTCCCGAAGCCGGCTTCATCGGCGTTGAGCCGGACCCCGCAGCATTGGCTATCGCGCAGCGCAAATTCGGCGCCGGAGCCGATATGGTCCGGTGGCACAACGGCTTTCTCGATAGTCTCGAGCTTTCCGACGGCTGGCCGCCAAACAAGATCGTCAGCAGCCTCGTCCTTCACCAGGTACCTTTGGCGCAAAAGCGCGCGATCCTCGAGCAGATCGAGAACCTGCTGGCCCCCGGGGGCATGGCGCTGATTGCCGACTATATGCGACAGGATGTTCCAGCCATGCGCGCGCTCTTCCGTTCGAGCGTTCAGCTACTCGACGGCGTGAAGGACACCCAGCCGAGCGCCGACGGAGCCGTCGAGAAATTGCTCGTCGAGATTTTCGCGGACGCCGAATTGCTCAACCGTATCCATACCGCGACCGGAACCATTTCTCTCTGGCGCGGCGTCAAGAAAGGCAATGCTTAATGAATCTCATGAAAGATACGAGACCGCTACGCCGTTCGCTGGCGGCCTCGCTCCTCCTCGCCCTTGCAGCGTGCTCGAGTGCGGCTCAGGCGGCCACCTACACCATGTTCCGCGACGCAGGGTGCGGCTGCTGTCTCAGCTGGGCCGGTCACGTAGAACATGGGCTCGAAGCAGAGGTCGCCTCGGTCGACACCGACGACATGGCTGCGCTCAAGACAGCCAAGGGCGTGCCGCAGGATCTGTGGTCGTGTCACACGATGGAAGTCGATGGCTATATCATTGAAGGGCACGTGCCCGCCGGTGCGGTCGCGAAGCTGTTGCGCGAACGACCCGAAGGCGTTGCTGGCCTGGCCGTGCCCGGAATGCCGCTTGGCTCGCCCGGAATGGAAGTCGGGGACCAGTTGCAGCCTTATGTTGTCATCGCCTTCGGCGCAAGCGGGCAGCGCGTTTTCGCGTCCTATCCGTGACTATGGACAGGCCAGTTTCATTCTCACTCTAACGGAGGACAATCATGTCAGACTATTCGGTCAAAGCCTCAATTCTCATATGGGGCTGGACACTCAGCCTCTTCCTTCTTTTCAGTTATCTGATCTGCATCGGTTTCGGCCTGCTCGCGCCCGAACAGGCGCACATGCACGAAGCGTGGGCGCCGCTGCTTCCCGGTTTCGAATGGCTGACCCTTTCGGGCTTTCTGGCAGGCGCTCTCGGCAGCTTTCTGTACGGCTGGTATATCGCGATTATTGGGGTGCCACTGCTGCGATTTTTCCGAAACCGGTTCAGGACGTAGTAAATCGGCGGCGATGGACGCGTGGCTTGATACTCGCGGAGCATTTTCAGCTGCGCAAACAGTCCGCTTTGGGCCGCAATTTGCTCGAACGCCCCAAGCAAAACGCGACCCTCCAGCTTTGTCTTGAAAAATTTTTGAGGGATGAGCCCCCGCTGAACGTACTGTCCGGCATGATCTTTCTTGGATGGGAGGACATCGACAGGGGCAAGTCTTGCAAGACCATGAGCACGAAAATCAAAGCGAGACAGCTGGCTCGATAACCCTGCTGGGCGGCGTGGCGATGGGTACCGGCGTCATGATCGGTGCCGGCATATTCGCGCTGACCGGGCAGATCGCCGAGCTTGCCGGTCCGCTCTTCCCATTATCCTTCATTGCTGGCGCGCTGGCAACATCGCTGGCGGCCTACAGCTATATCAAGATGTCGAACAAATGGCCGTCTTCGGGCGGCGTCGCGATGATCTTGCAGAAAGCATACGGACCCGGCGTCATTGCCGCGTCGGCATCGCTCCTGATGGCGCTCTCGATGGTCATCAATGAAAGTCTCGTGGCCCGCACCTTTGCAACTTACGCGCTGCGCCCGTTCGGCCTCGAAAGCAGCGGGTGGCTCGTTTCTCTCGCAGCGCTTGCCCTCATCATCTTCGCCTATCTCGTCAATGCAGCGGGCAATAAGTCGGTAAGCGGCTTCTCGCTCATCATGTCCGCCATCAAGATCGGCGGCATCGCGCTGTTCGCAGTCGCGGCGATCTGGGCCAGCGGTTTTTCATCAGGCGCATTTTCCCAGCCCGTTTCGCTGACGAATGCAGAAGCCCTGCTCGCCTCGGTTGCTTTCTCGATCCTCGCCTTCAAGGGCTTCACAACAATTACCAATAGCGGCGGCGAAATCGTCGACCCGCACAAAAATGTCGGCCGGACGATCATGATCTCGATCGCGGTCTGCATCGTGATCTACCTGCTCGTGGCAGTGGCGCTGGGTTCGAGCCTGAGCATATCCGAGATCGCCGAGGCGCGCGATTATTCGCTCGCGGCAGCGGCGCGTCCGGCGCTGGGTGAGCTGGGCTTCTACTTCACCGTCGCGATCGCGATCGCCGCAACGACTTCGGGCGTGATCGCGAGCGTATTTGCTGTGTCGCGCATGCTTGCGATGCTGACAGACATGAAGATGATCCCGCACAGCCATTTCGGCATGAGCGGCGGAATACGCAGCCACATGCTGGTCTATACGGTGGTCATTGCCGGGACGCTTGCCGTCCTGTTCGATCTGTCGCGGATCGCCTCGCTGGGTGCTTTCTTCTACCTCGTCATGGATATGCTGGTGCACTGGGGCGTCCTGCGCCACCTGCGCAAGGAAGTCGGCGCGCGAGCATCAATACTTCTTACAGCACTCGCGGCAGATGGCGTGGTCCTCGCAGCCTTTACCGCGGCCAAATTGCGCAGCGATCCTGCCGTTGTCGCCTACGCGGCGATCGGCATCGTCGCAGTCTTCGTGGGAGAATGGATTTACCTTTCGCGCAATTCCGAAGCGCCCGCATCTCCTGAAGATGATGGGTCAGGAGAGAAAAGGTGATGGCACCTTCTTCAACCAGCTTTGCCGCTTTTACGCCGGGCTTTTTCGAAACCGTTCACCGAAAACCGGCGTTGAGCACGAGACACGTCAGGCAAAACAGATGGAGCGATTCATGACGACCCGAACAGCGGCGGTCTACCGCATGGTAATGGAGGACCATGTCTGTCCCTATGGCATCAAGACGGTCGATCTTCTCAAGCGGCAAGGTTTCGAGGTCGACGATCATCACCTGACCAGCAGGGAGGAAACCGACGCATTCAAGGACAAGCACAACGTCGAGACCACCCCGCAGACCTTTATCGAAGACAAGCGCATTGGCGGCTATGACGATGTCCGCGAGTTCTTCGGCAAGAGCCGTTCGCAGCCAGAGGAAGGCGAGACCAGCTATCAGCCGATCATTGCGATTTTCGCGGTCGCGCTGCTGCTCGCGCTCGGACTGAGCTGGGCCTTTTTTGAAAACCTCTTCACCGTCCGGGCCGCCGAATGGTTCGTGAGCCTATCGATGACCCTGCTCGCCGTTCAGAAGCTTCAGGACGTGCGCAGTTTCTCGACGATGTTCCTCAACTACGACCTACTCGCACGGCGCTGGGTGCCCTATGGCTTCGTCTACCCGTTCGGCGAAGCCGCTGCCGGCATTCTCATGACCGCGGGCGCGCTGACCTGGCTCTCTGCCCCGCTGGCATTTTTCATAGGCACCGTCGGCGCTGTCAGCGTCTTTAAGGCTGTCTACATCGACAAGCGCGAACTCAAATGCGCCTGCGTGGGCGGCAGCAGCAATGTGCCGCTCGGCTTTGTCTCGCTGACCGAAAATCTGTTTATGATCGGAATGGGTCTTTGGATGGGCGCGAAGCTTCTCGCATGATCACCGCGCTCCTTCTCGCTGTCTTTCTGTTCCTCTCGGCTGTCGCTTCGCACCTTGCCATTCTGGGTATCGGTCACCGGGTTCTCGATCGGCGCCGCGATACGCTGGCAAAGCTTGCCGTTTCGCTGCTCGTGCTCGCATCGCATTTCCTCGTGGCGATCCTATTTGCCGCAGGTTTCTGGCTGGGCGCGCAATGGGGCCTGGGAGGGTTCGACAAAACACCTTCCATGGACTGGATGGACTACTTCTATTTTTCGCTCATCAACGTGACCACACTGGGCCTGGGCGACATTTATCCGACCGAGCACCTGCGGGTTCTCGCCGGCGTCGAGGCCCTCACCGGCTTCGCCCTCATCAGCTGCTCGGCGCAGCTATTCTGGACCATGATGCACAAAGGAGAAGAAGCATGACCGAAAAGACGACCCATTCGGACAAGGGAGGGGGCGGCAACTACTGGCGGTTCATGGCCATGGTGTCGACCTCGACTGTGATCATGTTCTTCCTGATGTATGCCAACACCTTTACCGTCGATGATCTTTTCTGGAGCGAAACGCGCTTCTGGATGATGTTCGTCATGGGCGCGATGATGATGATCGTCATGCTCCTCTTCATGTGGGGCATGTACAAGGACCGGACCAAGAACTTCATCATTCTGGGCGTCGGGGCCTTTGTGTTCGCGCTAGCACTATGGCTGGTGCGCAGCCAGACCACCGTCGACGATACCGAATATATGGCAGCGATGATCCCGCACCACTCGATCGCGATCATGACCAGCGAACGCGCGAGCCTGAAAGATCCTCGCGTGCGCGAACTCGCTCAAGCGATCATAGTCGCCCAGCGCCGCGAAATCGCCGAGATGAAATATCTCATAGACGATATCGAGCAGAACGGTCCGCGGACCGAAGAACGCCTGCCCGAGGAGATGCAGCCATGAACAAGATAGCTTTCACGGCGCTCATCGCGCTTCCGCTCGCCGCCTGCAATTCAAATACTGCTCCGGGAAATGACCGCGAAGCCCAGCTCGACCCGCCTGCCACTGCCGCGCCGATCGAGGACGCGGCCAGTGCACTGGCAAATGTTGACCCGGGCCTCATGCTTCCCGGTACCATGAATGACGCGGACCTTGCTGCTCTTGGCGCAGGACAGGCCTGCCAGTTTCGTCTGACTGAAGTAGCCTTTCCCTCGTTTGTATATGACGGCGACGGGGGCGGTGCGATCAAGATCAATGGCAAATTGATCCCCGTCACCGCCGATGGCACCGGCAGCTATGCGAATGGCGAGCTTCGGATCAGGACCCGCATGCTGGATGATGAAGGCGATGCGGGTCTGCAAATGCAGGAGATGATCGTCGTCGGACCCCGGATGAAGGACGAGTTCGGGTTCTGGGGATATACCACCTGTCCGGCAGGCGGAGCCTGATACTGGCAGGGCGCATGGGCGGGCCGTTGGCTACCCCGTGCGCCCGCAGCTCCTCCGTTCGTCGCCCTCACCAGTCTTAACAGGAACAAGCAGATGACCGATACGAGGCCCATCGCTGTCTTCGGTGCAGGCGGGAAGACCGGCACCGAGCTATTGCGGCGTGCCCTTGCGCGGGACATACCGATCCGCGCCTTCGAACACACCGTGCCCGGGCCAGACGAGCGGGTGGGCGACTTCGAATATATCGAATGCGATGTGCTGTCGGATGATTTCGCTGGCGATCTCGATGGCTGCCGGGCGGTTATCTCGACACTCGGTGTCGCTTTCGGTCCAAGCAATGCGGTCGATCCACCGCCCCTCTATACCGATGGTACGCGCAACCTGCTCGAGGCGATGGCACGAGCGAAGATCGACCGCATTGCCGTGATCTCCGCCGCCTTCGTCGAACATCAACCGAGCGTCCCGTCCTGGTTTGAACTCACTGCCAAGCCCGCATTGTTCAATTTACTCGAGCAGATGCGCGCAATGGAAGCGATGCTCAGCGACGCGCAAGGCATGAAATGGACTGCCGCACGACCAGGTTGGCTGCTGGATGAGCCCTACACTGGCGAGGCCGTGATTACGGACGAACGCTTGGCAGAAGGGTGTTTCCGATGCCGCCATGCTGATCTCGCGGCGAGCCTGCTTGAGTTCGTGTGCGAAGATACCTGGATCGACGCAAAGCCTGCCATCGGCAGGCCCGAAGCCGAACATTTCGAAAGTCCTGCCGCCATCAAGGCCGAACTCGGTATCGATTGAGCGTCGGAAAATTTTCGGTTCGTGACGGGCCCGAACATTTCAAGTTTTGAGCAACAGACAAGGAAATCGTATGTTTCTGGAGAAGATCAAAACCCCCGGTCTCTCGCACCTTTCGTATATCATCGGCTCGGGCGGGCAGGCGGCGGTCATCGATCCGCGCCGGGACTGCGAGGTCTATGTCGAAAAGGCCCGGGCCGAAGGGCAGGAGATAACGCATATCTTCGAAACCCATCGCAATGAGGATCTGATCAGCGGCTCCCCGATTTTGGCCGATTTGACAGGAGCCACTGTCTATCACGGGCCCGACGCGGCAGGCGAAGTCGTTTTTGCCAAGACCGCACGCGAAGGCGATTGTTTTGAGCTGGGTCAATTGCGGATCGAGGTGCTGGAAACACCTGGACACACCGACGATCATCTCGCTTTCGTCATCCATGACACCGAATATTCCGAGGGACCGGTCGGCGTCTTTACCGGCGATGCCCTGTTCGTCGGCGATGTCGGACGCACCGATTTCTATCCCGAGCGCAAGGAAGAAGTCGCGGGCCTTCTTTTCGACTCCCTGCAGAAACTTTGTGGCCTCGGCGATCAGGCGATTATCTACCCAGCGCATGGTGCGGGCTCGGTCTGCGGATCGGGAATGGCGGACCGGGAATTCTCGACAATCGGCCACGAGCGGCGCAACAACCCGCGCCTGCGCATCTCCGACCGCGACGAGTTCATCAAGGCAAAGGTGGCAGAACACCACCGCCAACCTCCCTATTTCCGGCTGATGGAACGGCTAAACCTCGAAGGGGCCGATGCCGCGCCGCGGGTCATGCGGCCAAGGCGCTTAGGGCTGGGAGAGCTGGACGAGATCGAAGCCGATCACCTGGTCGATGTGCGCGAGCCGCTCGCCTATGCCGCCGGTCATATGCCGGGTGCCATGTGCCTTCCGGTGGGAATGATACCGGCCTTTGCGGGATGGTTTCTCGGTGAAGGCGACAGGATCGCCCTCGTCGCTTCCGAAGAAGACCAGCTAGCCCAGGCCATGGCCCATCTGCTGCGCATCGGCCTCGATAATGTTGTCGGCGGCTATGTCGGCGTGGTTCCAGCCGCCGCACAGGGCAAAGCGATGCGCAGCATACCCATGATCGGCACCGAAGAAATCGCGCGCAGGCTCAATCAGGACAGCCGTGATTGGACCTTGCTCGACGTGCGCGACGCGGACGAACGGCAAGAAGCAAGCATCGAAGGGTCAAGACATATCTATGTTGGCGAGCTCAACACGCGATGGAAAGAGCTCGACCGCGACCGCCGCTACACGCTGATGTGCGCAAGCGGCATGCGGGCGAGCGTTGCCGCAGGCTGGCTGGCGAGCCAAGGCTTCAAGCGCCTCGACATCTATCTCGGCTCCATGGGCGCTTGGAAAAACGCGCATAGCTGAAGTTTGGCCTCTCAGACTTCGAGGCGCAGACCCCGCAGCCGCAGCGCATTGCCTATCACCGATACGGAAGAGAGGCTCATGGCCGCCGCCGCGATCATTGGGCTGAGCAGCACTCCGAAGAAGGGATACAGCATGCCTGCCGCGACCGGTATGCCGAGCGTATTGTAAGCGAAGGCGAAAAACAGGTTCTGCCGGATGTTGCGCATCGTGCCGCGCGACAGCACGATGGCCTGCACCACTCCCGTCAGGTCGCCTCGAACCAGCGTCACGCCGGCGCTTTCGATTGCAACATCGGTGCCGGTGCCCATCGCAATGCCGACATCGGCGGCGGCCAGTGCAGGCGCATCGTTGATCCCGTCTCCCGCCATACCGACGCGGCGGCCTTGCGCTTTGAGCTCTTCGATCTTGCTGTGCTTGTCTTCGGGCGAGACATTCGCATGCACTTCGTCGATTCCCATTTCGTGCGCAACCGCTTCGGCAGTGCCGCGGCTGTCGCCAGTCAGCATAACGACCCGGATTTTGCGCGCGTGCAACGCCGCAATGGCCGCTGCGCTGGTGGGCTTGATCGGATCGGCCACCGCGATGAGCCCTGCCGGACGGCCATCGAACGCCACGAACATCACCGTCTGACCCTGCTTGCGGCCATTTTCGGCCGAGCCGAGCCATGCCTTGTCATCGATCCCAACGCGCCGCATCATCTTCTCGTTGCCGATCGCAACACGGCGGTCCCGGACGTTGGCTTCAACACCTTCCCCGGTCGTCGAAGCGAGGTCCGTAGCATCGGCGGGGGAAACTCCCCGCGCCCGCGCGCCTTCCACGATGGCATGCGCCAGCGGATGTTCGCTCCCCATTTCGACACCTGCCACTGCAGCCAGGAAATCGCTTTCGTCGATGCCGTCTGCCGGCGTCACCGCCACCAGATCGGGCTTGCCCATCGTCAAGGTGCCGGTCTTGTCGACCACCAGCGTATCGATCTTCTCGAGGGTCTCCAGCGCCTCGGCATTGCGGATCAGGATGCCGTGCTGGGCACCCTTGCCCGTGCCGGTCATGATCGACATCGGCGTAGCGAGGCCGAGCGCGCAGGGGCATGCAATGATCAGGACTGCAATGGCATTGACCAGCGCATAGGCAAGCGCAGGGGCGGGTCCCCAGATGGCCCAAACCACGAAGGTGGCGATGGCGATCACAACCACCGCAGGCACAAACCAGCCAGCCACCTGATCCGCCAGTCGCTGGATCGGTGCGCGGCTGCGCTGCGCCTCGGCCACCATCTGGACGATCTTGGACAGCATCGTGTCCTTGCCCACGCCGGTTGCGCGCATGACGAACCCACCAGTCTGGTTGACGGTGCCGCCAATGACTGTGTCGCCAGCCTGTTTGGCGACCGGCAGCGGTTCGCCGCTGATCATGGATTCATCGATCGCGCTCGATCCCTCCTCGATTTCTCCATCGACGGGAACCTTGTCGCCCGGGCGAACGCGCAGACGATCGCCTGTGGCCAGCTGGTCGAGCGGCACCTCGCGCTCGTCGCCGGAGCCGAAGATCTTGACCGCGCTGGGCGGTGCCAGCTCGAGCAATGCGCGCAAGGCGCTCGAGGTCGAGCCCCTGGCCTTGAGCTCGAGGACCTGTCCGAGCAGGACCAGCGTCGTGATGACCGCTGCCGCCTCGAAATATACCCCGACCCGTCCCGAATGGTCGCGAAACGCTGCAGGGAACAGATCGGGCGCGACCGTCGCCACCACGCTGAACAGATAGGCGATGGCAACGCCAAACCCGATCAGCGTGAACATGTTGAGATTGCGCGTCTTGAGCGACTGGACAGCACGGACGAAGAACGGCCAGGCGCCCCATAGAACCACCGGTGTAGCGAGGGCGAACTGCGCCCATTGCGCCCGGGCAGGTTCGATCAGCCGGTCGAAACTGAGCCCCGGTGCCATGTCGCTCATCGCGTAGACGAACAGCGGCAGAGTGAGCAGTGCGCTCCACCAGAACCGGCGCCGCATATCGACCAGCTCTGGGTCTGGGCCATCGCCCAGCGAAACCGTTTCCGGTTCGAGCGCCATGCCGCAAATCGGACACGAACCCGGCCCGGGCTGGCGGATTTCAGGGTGCATCGGGCAGGTGTAGATCGTGCCTTCTGGCACATCCTCGACCGCGTCGAGATGCGCACCCGAAAGATAGAGCTCGGGATCGGTGACGAACTTGTCGTGACAGCGCGGCGAACAGAAATAGTGCTCGGTCCCCGCATGCTTCGCGATATGCTCGGCTCCTTCGATCGCGACGCTCATGCCGCAGACGGGATCGATGGCGGTGCCTTCGAGTAAGCTTGCGTCCGTGCTCATCGCTCTTCCTTTCTCACTCCACAGCAGACCTCTTACAGCCTTGTGCCGAATACCTTGCGATGCCGGCACGATAACAGGTTTCGGTCGTCCGCATTTCATTGGGCGGCATCAGGTTTGCCTGGCGCCGCCCAACCGACTCACAGCTTCGTGATCGACGTGATCACATTGCCTTCAGAACCAGTACGAAATTCAAAGGCAATTCCCTCACCGACGCTTACTTCGCTGCGCAGTTGCTCATCGGCTTCAAAAGCCATGGTCATCGCAGGCCATTTGATCGCTGGGACCGGACCGTGGTCGACGGTTATCGTGCCCGCTTCCGCATCGATTGCAGTGACCGTGCCTTCTGCGCTGGCGGTTTGCATTCCGCTGCCAGGTTCCATCATCGGCATATCTTCGCCGTCCATCATCATTTCATTTTCTGCCATCGGCATGTCGTTCATCTCGGCAGTGTCCTGGCCAGAATCGCAGGCCGCCAGCGCCAGCGGGAGGGCCAGTAGGCTCATGAGGGTTGTGGTACGCATTCTTCTTCTCCTTGGGGTTGGGTTGGCCGTTCGGGCCGGGGTCGCCGCATCAACAAATATGCGGCGGGGATAACGAACATCGAAAGCAGCGGCGCGGTGATCATGCCGCCCACCATCGGCGCGGCGATGCGGCTCATGACCTCCGAACCTGCGCCCGTTCCAATGAGGATCGGGAAGAGACCGGCAAGAATGACGGCCACGGTCATTGCCTTGGGACGCACGCGCAGAAGAGCACCCTCCCTGATGGCTTCGCCCACGCCGTCCGCATCGAGGGCACCGCCGCGCCGGGCCAGCGCAGACTTGAGGTAGATCAGCATGATGACGCCGAACTCGGCAGACACACCGGCAAGCGCAATAAAACCCACCGATGTCGCAACGGACTGGTTATAGCCCATCAGATAGAGCAGCCAGAAGCCGCCGGTGAGGGCAAAGGGCAGCGTGCCCATGACGAGAAGCGCTTCGTCGAAACGGCGGAAGATCAGGTAGAGCAAAACGAAGATGGTGCCGAGCGTCGCGGGAATGACGACTTGCAACCGCTCATTGGCGCGGGTGAGATATTCAAACTGGCCCGCGTAAGAGATGCTCACACCGGCAGGCAGATCGACGCCCTCTGACACCGCCGCCTGAAGATCGCTTACAACCGAAGTCAAATCGCGTCCGCGCGTGTCGACATAGACCACGCTGATGAGACGGCCTTGTTCATTCTTGAGCATGGGCGGACCATCGCTGACGCTCACCTGTGCGACCGTTCCGAGCGTGATTTGCTGGCCAGAGGGGGTTAGTAAAGGCAGCGCGCGCAGTTCTCCGAGACTGTCGCGGATCTCGCGCGGATAGCGGACATTGATGGGATATCGCGCTAGTCCTTCGACCGTCCGTCCGATATTTGCCCCGCCGATCGCGCCTGACACGATCTGTTGAACATCGGCGATATTCAATCCGAAACGAGCCGCAGATACCCGGTCGATGTCCACATCGACATAGCGGCCTCCCGACAGACGCTCTGCCAAAGCGGAGCTGACGCCGGGAACCTGTTTTGCGACATTCTCGACCTGCAATGCCACACGCTCGATTTCGCCAAGGTCTTCGCCGGACACTTTCACACCGATCGGGCTCTTGATGCCGGTCGCGAGCATGTCGATGCGGTTGCGGATCGGGGGCACCCAGACATTGGCGAGCCCCGGCACCTGCACCGCGCTGTCGAGTTCTTCCACGAGCTTCTCCGGCGTCATTCCGGGCCGCCAGTCTTCGCGCGGTTTGAAGCGGATCGTTGTCTCGAACATCGTGAGCGGCGCGGGGTCGGTCGCTGTATCTGCACGTCCGGCTTTTCCGAACACGGTATCGACTTCCGGCACAGATTTGATCAGGCGGTCGGTCCGCTGAAGCAATGCGGACGCTTCACCAGGAGACAGGCCAGGCAGAGCGCTCGGCATGTAGAGGAGATCGCCTTCGTCGAGCGGCGGCAGGAATTCTCCTCCAAGGCGGGTGAACGGGACCAGCGTTGTCAGGAACACGAGGCCTGCCACAACCAGAGTGGTCTTGGGTCGGCTGAGCACCCAATCAAGACCGGGCCGGTAGGCTTTGGTCAGCACGCGATTGAGAACGTTGGTGTCCTCCTTGGGTATCTTCCCGCGGATCAGCCAACCCATCAACACAGGGACCAGTGTGACAGACAAAATGGCGGCCGCCGCCATGGCGTAGGTCTTTGTGAAGGCCAGCGGCGAAAACAGGCGGCCTTCCTGCGCCTGCAGAGTAAACACCGGCAGGAACGATAGGGTTATGATCAGGAGGCTGAAAAACAGCGCTGGCCCCACCTCTTTCGATGCGTCCGCAATCAGTTTCCAGCGCTCATCGTTGGACATCTGCTCATCGGGATGGTCCTCTTCCCAATGCTCGATATGCTTGTGCGCGTTCTCGATCATGACGATGGCAGCGTCGACCATCGCGCCGATTGCGATGGCGATGCCGCCCAAGGACATGATGTTCGCATCGACCCCCTGGAACCGCATCACGATAAAGGCCGCCAGCACCCCCAATGGAAGCGTGACGATCGCCACCAATGCTGATCGCACATGCCACAGGAACAGCGCGCAAACGATCGCGACGATGATAAATTCGGCGATGAGTTTTCCGGTCAGGTTTTCGATCGAGGCGTCGATCAGCTTCGAACGATCATAGGTCGTGACAATCTCGACCCCTTCAGGAAGACTGGCCTGGAGCCCGTCGAGCTTCTCTTCGACAGCCGCGATCGTTGCCCGCGCATCCTCGCCCTGCCTAAGCACAACAATACCGCCTGCGACCTCGCCTTCGCCGTTGAGTTCGGCGATCCCTCGCCGCATTTCGGGGCCAAGCTGGATCGTGGCGACATCGGATAAGGTGACGGGGATACCGTTGCCGACCGATTTCAGCGGAATCTGTCTGAAGTCGTCGATAGACGTGAGATAGCCTGAAGCGCGGACCATAAACTCGGCCTCGCCCATTTCGACCACCGATCCGCCAGCCTCTTGATTGGAAGCTTGTATGGCGCGCACGACATCGCTGTAAGTGACGCCAAGCGAAGCCATGCGATAAGGCTCCAGGACGACCTGGTACTGCTTGACCATGCCGCCGACGCTGGCGACCTCGGCGATGCCCGGAATGGTCTGCAGCTCATAGCGCAAAAACCAGTCCTGAAGGCTCCGAAGGCCAGCAAGGTCGCTGTTCCCCGTTCGGTCAACCAGCGCATATTCGTAAATCCAGCCCACGCCCGTCGCGTCCGGCCCGAGCGAGCTGGTCACTCCGTCGGGCAATTCGTTTTGCACCTGGTTGAGATATTCGAGCACGCGCGAACGCGCCCAGTAGAGGTCCGTCCCATCCTCGAAGATCACGTAGACGAAGCTGTCGCCGAACATCGAATAGCCGCGCACTGTTTCCGCGCCCGGCACCGAGAGCATCGTCGTTGCGAGCGGATAGGTGACCTGGTCCTCGACGATGCGCGGAGCTTGCCCCGGATAATTCGACCGCACGACGACCTGCACATCAGACAGATCTGGGATCGCATCGACCGGCGTTGCGCGCACCGCCCAGAAGCCGGCCAGCGTGACCGCGATAGCCGCCAGAACGATGAAAAACCGATTGGCGATCGATGCATCGATTATGCGCGCTATCATCGCTCGGTCTTCCTGATAGACTCGATGCGCGGACCGGTGTCGTGCTGCGAGAAGGTAAACTCGACCTGGTCGCCCGGTTCCAGATCCTCGGCCAGAGTGGCGTCAGCCAAGGCAAAGGGCATAACCATGCTTGGCCATTCGAGGGCGGGAACCGGCGCGTGATTGAGAGTGATCGAAGCACCAGCGATTTTGGTCACTCTTCCCGTAGCGGTGTGCGTCCTCATCTTTGGCGAGCCGTCCGACGCCATGCTCATGGTCCCATCGATCGACCTGACGTCGATCCCGGCCAAACTCGCCTCGGAGTCGATCAGGAACTGCCCTGAAGTGACGACCCGCTCGCCCTCCGCAAGGCCTGCGAGTATCTCTGTCCTGCCATTCGCCTCGCGTCCGATTTCGACCTCGGCAGGCAGAAACGCGCCTTCATCCTGCTTGAGCATCACAAGATTGCGGCGTCCGGTTCGAATGACCGCCTCCGACGGTACCAGCAAGGCTCGCCGTGTGTCGGGTGAAAGCGACACCTGCGCGAACATACCTGGCTTCAACCTGCCGCGCGGATTGGGTAGCTCAGCCCGAACGGTGATGGTTCGACTCGCGGCATCGGCGCTAGGAAGAATGGCAACAATTCGTCCCGCAAATCGCTCATCAGGATACGCTGCCAGGATCGCACTGATGGGCTGGCCCTGCCGGATATTTGCGGCCTGTGTTTCGGGCACTGAGGCTTCCAGCCATATCGGCGAGAAGCCTGTAATCTCCGCGAGTGTCTGACCTTCCATCACGGTCATACCTGGACGCACCCCGAGCATTGTTACAGCGCCGCCAACAGGTGCGGTGACTGTAAACGTATTCTGGACGCGGTGTGTGCGTTCAACGGATGCGATCATCGCGTTTGTCATTCCGAGCAATCGCATTCGCTGCCGCATCGCATCTGCCAGCGCCTTATCGCCAGTATCGAGCACAGCAATGTACTCGCGCTGCGCGCCGCCCCAATCAGGGACCAAGATATCGACGATCGGAGCGCCGCGACTGACGACATCGTCCTGCGCACGGCCATAGGTGCGTTGGACGTAGCCCCCCGCTCGCGGCTGGACGATAGCTACATCCCGGCTGTTGTATGCCAAGACACCCGTAACGGTAATCTCTGGCTCCAGAACTCCGAACTCGGCTGCTGCGGTGCGAATTCCGAAATTCTGCACAAGGCCCGGATCAATCCGGACGCCCGCTTCCGCAGCTTCTCCCGCGCACTTGGGAACCAGCATCATGTCCATGAAGGGCGACTTACCGGGCTCGTCAAAACGTTGTCCGGGCACCATCGGATCGTACCAATAGAGCACGTCCTCACAGTCAGTATCCGTCGGCGAGCCAGCTCCGCTGCTCTCGCCGCCGAGCATGTGAAGACCGTAGCCAGCAGCCAGGCTGACAAGGGCAATAACTAGCCCAGCCGCAAACATGCGTTGGCGCTGCGTAAATCGTTCGAGCACGGAGTTCATGGCCTGCCCTCCCCGTATGTGAGTTGTAGTTTGACCGCCGCCTGCACCGCCGCCTGTTCGCGTTCGAGAATTTCCAGCTCGAGCAAGGCAAGTGCGGATTTCGCCGCAATCACATCGACGAGATCGGCACGCCCGGCCGCAAAGCTGGCTGTCTCGAGGTCAACGCGGTCACGCGCGAGCGGAAGAAGTTCATCACGCGCGCGGCGCCATTGGCGCGTAGTGCTGCGCCAAGTGGCGAGATCGGCTTCGAAATCCGCGACCAGCGCGCGTCTGCGATCCTCGCGCTCGGCCAAAGCGGCAGCGGCATCGGCTTCGGCGGCGGCGATGCGTGGATTCTGCCGCAGGTCGGTGAAGATCGGAAGAGTAATCGACCCCATGACAGACACGGCATCGCCAAAAGCCTGGTCGCGACGACCATAAGTGACGCTCACCCCAAAATCCGGCCTCTTTTCAGCGCGAGCGAGCGCGACACCGGCTTCGGCCCGGTCTTGTTCCGCATCGGCCAGCAGGAGTTCGGGATTCCCTTCCAGTTCGAAGCGAAGCTGGTCTTCATCAAGAGCCGCCGAGGGGGCCTCGCCCAAGGCAACCGGGTCAGGGAACGGTATGTATCGGGAGAGCTGAGCTTGCGCCGTCTCGCGCTCGGCCTCGATCGACGTCGCTGCATCCTCGATCCCAAGCAGTTCGCGCCGGATCGCCAGACTCTCTGCCGGGCGGGCCGAGCCCGACGCAACTGCGCTATTGGCAACAGGGATGAAGGCTCGCAGCTCATCGAGCGATGTGCTGGCGAGATCGAGGCGTTCTTGCGCGTAGAACAAGCTGACCCAAGCGGTTCCAGCGCTTGCGAGAAGATTGCGCTCCGCCATACCGAGCCGTGCTTCCGCCACCCGAACTTCGGAACTGGCAACGCCATACCTCGCCCGTCGCCGCGCAAGATTGGGTATCTCCTGCTCGATACCGATGGCGACTTGCGTAGGAAGTTGCCGGTCAAGCTCGAACGCCGCGGGTCCGCTTACCGGAAGGTTCATAACCCCTGCGCGTAAACGCGGGTCGGGAAGCTCGTCCGCCGCTTCCGCAGCCTCGCGCCGTGATTGTACACGCAGCGCGCCAGCTTCCAAAACGGGTTGCTCGCCCCGCACCGCTGCAAGTGCTTCCTCGTATCTGACAGACTGCGCTTGCGCAGCTTGCGCGGCGAGCAGTGCCGAAAACGGCACCCAGCCAATTCGCCAATCCATAATTCTCACTCTTTCAAAGCGAACTGGCCGGGAACGACTTCAGCGTACGCGTCAATCGACACGGCGCAAGTCAAGTAATCCGTCAAGCTCGCAAACGGCGCAGAGCACCGCCCGGGAAATGCTAGATGGTGAGTTCGGTTTGTGGAGGCGGAGATTCCGGCGGTCGAGGCTGGCTGTCGAGCCTGTTGGCGCTAGCGGCCAGATACGTAGGCGCAACAGGAAACGGTCCTGCATGCGCCAGTCCCGGACCCGCAAGCGCCAGCGGCGGCAGGCAATTCATGGCTACGAGACAATCAAGGCTCATCTCGCAGCATGAGCCATGCTGTTCGGCCGGGTCCGTTTCGGAAACCATCTGTTCGGGCATCGCGTGTTCAGACATGCCGTGCTCGGCCATGCCTTGCGCCATTTCAGCACAATCAGCCGACCCAGCCATTTCGCTCTGCGGAACGGCCGCCTGCGCAGCAACCTGCACAAACAGTCCAAAGCTGAAGCAAATCAGGGTCAAGGCGCGAACAAATTTCACGAAGCTGCGATAGTCTGAATAAGGAGCCGAGGCAATCCAGCGGCCAAAATGCAAAATTCGAGCATCATCTTCGGAATTCGTCGCCTTTGATATGTTGGGTGCCCGCTTCCTCATGCTTATCCCTGTGCGCATCGCGAAGGATATCGATCCCGCCATACAGGGCGATGCCAGCAACCGCGATCCCAACCACGAGATCCGGCCAATTTGCGCCTGTAAGCATAACGATGATCCCGGCGACGATGATACCGCCGTTCGATATGAAATCGTTGAAGCTAAACGTGGTCGCTGCGCGCAGATTGACATCCTTTTGCTGAAGCTTCTGGAGCATGCGCAGGCATATGAGGTTCACCACCGCCGCGATGGCCGCCATGGCGATCATCATCAGGCCGCCCGGCTCGGAGCCTTCGATGAAACGCCTGACGGCATCGGCGATAACGCCTCCGGCGAAGACTAGGAGCATAATGCCTGAGAAACGCGCGGCCCCTCGTTTCCAGGATTGCGAACGGGTGAGAGCCAGAAGACTGAGCGCGTAGACAAATGCATCGGATGAATTGTCGAGCCCGTTGGCCAAGAGCGCGTTCGAGTCCGCAAAATAGGCAACGACAAAGAAACCAACCGCGATTGCGACGTTGAGCCACAATACGATCCACAATGTGCGTCGCTTGCCCGCCGAATCCAGATCGAAGTCATCGTTGCAGCTCATACTGGCTTCTCCGCTATGTCTTTTGTGCTGCCCTTCTCTTTATACGCCAGAAGGCGAAGCGCATTGGCGACCACGATTAGCGTTGATCCCTCGTGAACCGCGACAGCGGGGCCTATCCCGAGACCGAAAATGGTTGCCGGGATGAGCACGACAACAATTCCGAGACTGACGATCATGTTCTGCCGGATGATTGACCGGGTTTGTCGGCTCAGATCGACGGCGAAAGGCAGTCGGGCGAGATCATCGGCCATCAGCGCGACATCGGCTGTCTCCAATGCAACGTCCGAGCCGGCAGCCCCCATTGCTATTCCGACCGTTGCGTTCGCCATGGCCGGAGCGTCATTAACCCCGTCTCCGACCATCGCAACCTTGTCCTGGCCGGCAAGCTTGCGGATGGCCTTGACCTTGTCGTCGGGCATGAGATTGCCCCAGGCCTCGTCGAGGCCGACTTCCTTTCCAACCGCATCGGCCACTCTTTGGTCGTCGCCCGAGATCATGATCATTCGGGTGATCCCGAGGCCGCGCAACGCTTCGAGCGTCGCCTTTGCCGCCGCGCGCGGCGTGTCGAGCAAGCCGATCGCTCCGAGATCGCGCGTTTCCGAGCGAACGCCCATCGTCGTTCGCCCGCGCTCGCGCATGGACTCTATAGCATCCGACAGTTCGGCACTGAGCGCAGGGACCCCGTCTTGCCCGAACATTTCGAGCTTTCCGATCCATACCCGCTCACCGTCGACAAGCGCGGTGATGCCCTTGCCTGTGAAGCTTTCGAGATTGGTTGCTTCGGGCAGAGTCTCATCGCCAAGCCGCTGCTTGCCGTCCCTTACAATCGCCTGTGCCAGGGGATGATCGCTCAGATCTTCAGCCGCCGAGGCAATCGCAAGCAGTTCGTTTTCAGATACGCCCTGCGCGGGTTGGACATCGGTAATGCGGGGTTCGCCTTCGGTAAGAGTACCGGTCTTGTCGAACGCGATGGCCTTGAGCGCACCGAGATCTTCGAGCGGCGCGCCGCCCTTTACCAGAATGCCGCTGCGCGCTGCTCTGGCCACTCCGGACAAGACCGCGCTCGGGGTCGCGATCGCCAAAGCGCAGGGGCTCGCAGCCACAAGCACCGCCATCGCCCGGTAGAAACTGTCGCGGAAGGGTTCGTCGATGACGACCCATGCGAAAAGGAGCAGGCCGGCCAGAGCGAGCACGGCAGGCACGAAAATTCGCTCGAAGCGCTGCGTGAAGCGCTGGGTCGGAGATTGCTGAGCCTCGGCTTCGCTCACCATCTGGACGACCTTGGCTAGGGTCGTATCGCTCGATCGCCGGGTCACTTCCACTTCGAGCGCGCCCGATCCGTTGATCGTCCCCGCGAAGACGCGATTGTCATCCGCAAGATTGTCAGGGTTGGCGCGCGCAGAAGCAACATCCGAAACCGCGCTCTTGTCGACCGGCACGCTTTCGCCGGTCACCGGAGCCTGATTGATGGCACTGACGCCGTCCACGATGAAGCCATCAGCCGGAAGGCGTTCGTTCGGACGCACGATTACCACGTCGCCTAGCGCAAGCTCCTCGACCGGGATCTCAACTACGTCAGTTCCGCGCTTTACCCGTGCGGTGTCCGGGGCAAGCCCGGCGAGCGCTTCGATAGCTTTCTTCGCGCGCCCCATCGCGTAGTGTTCGAGCGCGTGGCCGAAACTGAACAGGAACAGCAGTAGCGCGCCTTCGGCCCATTCCCCGAGAAAGGCGGCGCCCGCAGCGGCGACAAGCATGAGGCTGTCGATTTCGAACCGGCGGAGGCGCAAATTGTCCCACGCCTCTCGGAGAGTGAAGAAGCCTCCGAAGAAATATGCCACTATATAACAAGCGAACGGCAGCCAGACCGGATGCCCGTCCCATAGCTTCTCGATCCCGAAGCCGATGGCGAGAAATGCGCCCGAAGCGAGCGAGAAAAAGAGTTCAGTATTAGCGCCGAAGATGCCGCCGTGACTGTGCCCGGAATGATCTTTATCGTCATGGCAGTGTTCTTCAGCATCTCTGGCATTTGCGGCGATTTTGTCGGCCTTGATTGAAACCCCCAGTTCTTGCAGCGCATTGGCAATCGCGGTCTCATCGGTACGCCGGCGGTCGAACTCGGCGACCAGCTTTCCGCTCGCATCGGCATTTGCTTCAAGTACGCCGGATTCGCGGGCTACCAGATCTGCGACTGTCTGCGCCCGGCGCACCGAATTAATGCCCTGGGTTTGCCACACAACATGCCCGTAGCGCCCGGAAATTTCCGCTCCTGCTACGTGCGCGAGTTCTCTGATCCGCGCGATCGTGAGACGATCGGGATCGTAAGATATTGCAAGCTGGGCTGGTGCACTGTTCGATCCTTCAACGACCTCAACCGCATGCACACCTGCCCGCGAACTGAGCAACGACTGCAGCCGAGCGATACATCTGTCGGTGTCGCTCGGAATGTCCGGGAGAAGCGACGATAGTTCGAGTTCGATATTCCGTGTCACTAGCTGTCGCTCCTCGCTGCTGCTGTTGTCTCAACCTGGGTCGCGCGCGGTTTTCTCGCGAAGATCAGGCTTACAATGGCTGGCAATACGAACAGGGTGAGCGCCGTGGCGGTGATCAACCCACCAATGACAACCGTAGCCAATGGACGTTGCACTTCGGCCCCGGTTCCCGTCGCAAGCGCCATCGGAACAAAGCCGAGCGATGCAACTAGCGCTGTCATCAACACCGGCCGCAGCCGCGCGATCGCGCCCTCGATGATCGCGTCGCCCAGTTCCAAGCCTTGCTCGAGACGCTGCTTGATCGCTGTGATCATGACGAGGCCGTTCAGCGTCGCAACTCCGGAGAGAGCAATGAACCCCACCGCTGCCGAGATGGAAAAAGGCATGCCGCGCAGAGCCAGGAAAAAGACCCCGCCAGCCAGTGCCATGGGGATTGCGCTGAACACCGCCAGCGCAGGGACCCAACCGCCGACCGCCATATAAAGCAACAGTAGGATAACCGCGAAGGCAAGCGGGACCACGATGAGCAGACGCTGCTGAGCTTGTTGCAGGTTCTGATATTGGCCACCCCATTCGATGAATGATGCGGACGGCAAATCAACATTCGCGGCAACCTCGGACTGTGCCTGCTCGACGAATGACCCAAGATCACGTTCACGGACGTTGGCGGACACAATCACCAGTCGGCGCCCTTGCTCGCGCCGGACTTCGGCCAACCCATCTATCACCTCAAATTCTGCCACAGCACGAAGCGGGACGCTTCCGCCATTGGGCAGGACAATGGGTAATGTTCCAAGCTGGTCAAAGTCGTTGCGGTTCGCATCGGACAGCCTGACCACGACATCGAACCGCCGGTCACCTTCGAACACGAGACCCGCTTTGCGACCGCCAAGGGCAATGGCAACCGACTGTGTCACGTCTTCGACCGTCAGGCCGTAACGCGCGATTGTGGGTCTATCGAAGGCAATATCGAGCGTTGGAAAGCCCGACACTTGCTGAACTTTCACGTCGGCCGCACCATCAACGCCGCGGAGAACTGTGGCAACTTCATTGGCTGCTGCCGTCATGGCCGTGAGATCATCGCCGTAGAGTTTGACCGCGACATCGCCGCGAACGCCTGCGATGAGCTCGTTGAAGCGCAGCTCGATGGGCTGGCTGAATTCATAGAGATTGCCAACGAGATTGCCGAGCGCCTCTTCCATCTCGCTTACAAGTTGATCCTTGGACAGCGAGGGGTCAGGCCATTCTTCGCGCGGTTTGAGGATAACATAGGCATCCGAGATGTTCGGCGGCATAGGGTCGGTCGCGACCTCTGCCGTGCCGGTGCGCGAAAATACCAGCTCAACCTGCGGGAATTGCTTCAATCGCGCTTCAACCTGGCGCTGCATTGTAAGCGACTGCTCCAGTGGGGTGGAAGGAATACGCAATGACTGGACAGCCAGATCACGCTCGTCGAGCTGCGGTGTAAATTCGCTGCCGATGAAGCTGAAGACAAGCGCCGCGAGCGCGAACACGCCGACTCCGGTACCGATGACAGGCCATGGACGGGCAAGCGCTCTGCGCAGCAGCGGACCATAGCGCTCCTTTGTCATTCGGATGGGCTTTGCTTCCTGCTCGTTGATTTTCTTGTTCAGCAAGAGAGCGATCATCGCGGGGACGAACGTGAGCGAGAGGATGAATGCCGAGGCAAGTGCCAGCATCACCGTGATGGCCATGGGCGAAAATGTCTTGCCCTCAACCCCGGTGAAGGTGAGGAGTGGCGCAAAAACCAGAAAGATGATCGCCTGGCCATACACCGTTGGCTTGATCATCTCATGCGCCGCTGCCCGCGTCTCGGCAAGGCGTTCGCGCAGTGTGAGCAAACGTCCCTTGTGCTCCTGCCTTGCGGCGAGGCGCGCGATGCTGTTTTCGACGATGATGACAGCGCCATCGACGATCAGGCCGAAATCAAGCGCTCCAAGACTCATCAGATTGCCCGATACGCCAAGCCGGTTCATGCCAATAGCTGCCATCAGCATCGACAATGGGATGACCAGAGCTGCAATGATCGCGGCGCGGATGTTTCCAAGCAGCAGGAACAAAATGACGATGACGAGCAGCGCGCCCTCGACCAGGTTGTTGCGTACCGTCACGATGGTCGCATCGACGAGTGTCGAACGGTTGTAGACGATCTCCGCTTCAACTCCTGCCGGAAGCGACGATCGTATCTCGTCGAGCCTGTCGGCAGCACCCGCAGCTACGGTGCGGCTGTTTTCGCCTGCGCGCATCAGCACAGTACCGACGACGGCTTCCTCGCCATTCAGCGAGGCTGCACCAGTGCGGAGATCGCCGCCAATTTCGACCGTTGCCACGTCGCCGACGCGGATCGGCACACCTTCGCGCGTTGCCACCACTGCCTGCGCAATGTCTTCTACGGAATTCAGCCGGGAATCGACACGTGCAAGAAGAGCTTCGCCAGCCCGTTCGACAAAGTTGGCGCCTTCGGCCTGGTTCGCCGCTTCGAGCGCGGTAATCAGCTGGTCGAGCGAAACGCCGTAGCCGTTGAGGCGGTCGGGGTCTGGCTGCACCAGGTACTGCTTCTCAAAGCCACCGATCGAGTCCACGCCCGCCACGCCGTTGGCCGTACGCATCAGCGGCGCGACAACCCAATCCTGTACCGTGCGCAGATAGGCGGCTCTTGCCACCGCCGTGTCCAATCGCTCGCCCCGGTCCGTGAGAAAGCTGCCGTCCTTCTGCCAGCCAACAGCACCACCCTTGGGCGCATCGGTTCCACCCGGATGCTCGAATTCGATGGTATACATCAACACCTCGCCGAGACCGGTTGCAATCGGACCCATTGACGGCTCCGCACCTGCAGGAAGCGAAGAGGCCAGGTTGGCGATCCTCTCTTCGACCTGCGACCGGGCAAAGTAGATGTCGGTGCCTTCTTCGAAGATCGCGGTGACCTGGCTGAAGCCGTTACGCGAGATCGAGCGGGTCATCTCAAGTCCCTCGATACCGGCTAGTCCGGTTTCGACAGGGAAGGTTACCTGCGTTTCGATCTGCGAGGGCGAGAGGGCCGGTGCCTCGGTGTTTATCTGCACCTGAACATTGGTGATGTCCGGCACCGCATCAATCGGCAGTTTTGCAAGATTGAACGCGCCCCAAATGGCAACACCTAGGGCAAGGGCTACGACCGCCCAGCGATTGCGCACCGACCAGTCAAGGACGCCGCCAATCAGGCCATCATGGCTGCTGCGCTCCTCCTCGAAACCGCTTTCAGACCGATCAATGTCCATGTTCGGCCTCCTCTTTTCCGAGTTCGGCTTTGAGTAGGAAGGCGTTTTCGGTCGCGATCCGCTGGCCATTCTGCAATCCGGACTCGATCACGATGCGCCCTCCCGAGCGCGATCCCGTCACGACAGGCATCGCCCGAAACCCGGTACGCGTGCGAACGAACACGACTTCACGGCCTTCGACCATCTGAACTGCGGATTCAGGCACCGAGATCGAGGTCGCATCGGTTTCACCTGAGGGTCGGATGCGCGCCTGCAAGAATGCGCCTGGCTGCAATCCAGGGACCGCTCCGGCGAGTGAGATTATCGCTGTCGCGCTACGGCTTTCCGGATCGAGTGCCGGGGTCACCGAGCGCACACGTCCGCCGATCTCCCGGTCCTGCCCGAGCTCCAACGTAGCTTCATCGCCCGGCCGAATTCTCGCAGCATCGCTGGCAGGCAAGGCGACCTGCACCTGCAAGCCGCTCGCGTTCACGATCTGGAACATCTCTTCACCGGCGGAGACGTAGGAGCCAAGCACGATCGGCGCGCTGGTGATCTGCCCTGAAATCGGACTCGTGACGGCCAGCGAACGCCCATCCCCGCTGACACCAGCAGCTGCGGATGCGGCTTGTGCGCGTGACAGCTCCGATCTTGCCACTTGCAGATTGGCCTGCGCCGCTTCGAGATCCTGCCGGGCCGTCACATTGGCCTCGAACAGCCGCTTTTCGCGGTCGTAGAGCGCAGACAGTTCATTGACCCGCGCACGCGCGGCAGCGACCTGCGCAGCCAGTCCGGCAGCATCAGCGCTCTCGATCCGCGCGATCACCTCCCCCTGCCTGACATAATCGCCAAGCATCTTGTTCACGCTCTTCACCACACCGGATGCACGCGCATCGATCCGTGCGCTGGCATTCGGCGCCGCGGCGACGGTCGCTGGGAATACAAGCTCCGTTGCTGCGCCGAATTGGACAGCTTCGATTTCTATCGACGAAGCTGCGATCTGCTTCTCGTCGATCAGCAGAACGCCTTCGGGGACTTCGCTCTTTTCACCTTGTTCCGCTTGCTGGTCGGGTCCGTTTGAGTCAGCGGGCCAGAAGACCCAGGCCAAGGCGGCCAGCAAGATCAGGACGCCGCTTACGGCGATCAAATGGCTACGTTCCATGGAAATGGGCCTCACTGTGTGTTGAGCCAGATGAGCCGCGCCGCGAGCAGGCCGCGGGTCTCTTCTGCCTGAATCAGATTTTCACGAATGGCGTCGCGCGCTTCGGCAGCCGCCAGAACTTCGATCAGCGGAAATCTGCCATTGCGGTAGCCGATTTCGACGAGCCTGAGCGCTTCCTCAGCCTGCGGCAGGGATGCGCTGGAGAGGGTCTCCACACGCGTTTCGGCGGCCAGATAAAGCGTTCGCGTCCGCTCGAACTCCACGCGGTAGTCCGCCTCGGCTATCGCCTCGCTCGCGCCTGCCGCGCGGTACTGCGCCTCGGCGGCTGCGATGTTGCCCTGGTTGCGGTTGCGAAAGGGAAGCGGAATGGAAATCCCGACGATGAACGCTTGATCGTTGCTTTCCTCGAAACGGCGCACGCCTACCGACAGCGTTGGGTCGGGAACGCCAAGCGAGCGCTCACGCGCAATTTCGGCTTCAGCAAAGCTGGTTCGAGCGCCCGCAATGCGCAGTTGCAACGGATTTTCGGAAACCGGCGGTGCAAGGGGCGGCGATAAGTCAGGAAAGACTTTCGATACTGCGGGATTGGGCTGTCCGGATACCCAGAGAGCCGCGAGCGCCTGACGTGCTGCTAAATCGTCTGCTTGTGCAGCCTGCAATTCGGCCTCCGCCTCGGCAAGCGTAGCTTGTGCACGCATAGCTCGAAGAGGCGGCTCCCGCCCGACCTCTACAAGCACGTTGGCGATCCGCGTCAGTTCACGGTTTCGCTCGACGATTTCCCGCGCGAGAACGAGGCGTTGGCCTGCGGCGACAGCCTGCACATAACGCTCGCGCACCCCCAAAGCGAGTTGCGACAAGGCAAATTTGCTCTGCAAGCCGGCGAAATCGGATGATGCGCGTGCGCTCGCGATGCGTGCGCTTCGCTTGCCGCCGAGTTCGAGCGGCTGACCGATCGCCAGGGTATATTCGGTCGATCGCAGCCCGGAGAAAGCGCCGGAGCCCGCGATGTTCTCGGCCTCGAGCGATAACTCGGGATTGGGTCGGAGGCGTGCTTGGTCGATAGCCGCACGCGCGGCTTCGACCTCCGCCTGAGGGCCGTAAACCCGTGGATTGCTGGAAGGGTCATCTTCCCCTTCAACGCCGACGCCCGCTCGAGCGAGCGCTTGCTCGAGTGTAACTGTTTCCTGTGCCAATACTGGCGAACCCGTGGACACGGCAACCAAGGCCGCGGCCAGTGCAAAGCACCGCATTATTGTGTCTCCTGACTGAAACCAATCGAGCGCACGCGCAGGCGCACTCGCACATGATTTGCTGTCAGGCTTTGGGAGGTTGGATCAGAACCGGCGGCGCGCGCGAGGTGAGCATCGAAGTCGCAAGCGGACCCTTCAGGCTATTCGTGCGCGCAAAGGGCGACCCCAGGAACACTCCACTATTGGCGAGGCTGAAGCTGCAATTGTGATGATGCGTTGCCGAATGGTCCTGACCATCATGGTCCGGCTCGGGATCATTGCTATCGAAGTGGTCCGCCCCATGCGCATAAACGTGATCGGCCGCATGAACGAAGCTTTCGCCTTCTGAAGCATGCGCGTCAGGTAACGATAGGACACTACCGAAAAGAATGGCGATGATCGCAAGGAAGGGGAACACAAGACGCGGCATGTTACTCAACCCTTTAGGAGCCTTGCAAAGCTTGCGCAAGCACGGCTGTCTGAGCGCTTGTCTTTTCATGATCACGATTTGGCACCGACGAATTCATACGCACAACCGGCCAGAAACTCGCGGAAATGAACTTCGCGCAAAACTTTGCGTGCTGGAACCCAAGGGCGGAACTCTTCATATTCCCGCGCCACACCAAATGGTTTGGTCAGCACTATGCCGATTTCAATCAGCCATCGCGGCCAGCGCTCGGGGTGCTTCAGGCCAAGCAGGGCCATCCGGCCACCCGTCGGGAGAGCAGCTGAGGCGCGCTCGATGATCGCGGCGTAGTCAGGTGGCATTTCCAGTCCAAAGGTGCTGATGACTGCGCTGGTCTCGCTCGGAAAGCGGAAGGCGGCTACGTCTGACTGCACAAATTCGACATTGCTAGCTCGCAGGCGCTTCGCTCGTCGACGGGCTTGGTCGAGCATGCCTTGCGAAAGGTCGACCAGCGTCACCTTGCCGCTTGGTCCTACTCTCTCAAGCAGAAACGCGAGGTTTGCGCCGGTGCCAGCACATAGATCGATCACATGGTCACCGGCGTTGAGTTCAAGCCGGTTAACCAGATCGCGTCGCCAGCGACCAAGACCGGCCCACCGAAATCCCGACACCAATCGGTCATAGATTGCCGCGTTCTTGTCGTAGAGACGTTCAACCTGTTCGTTGGATCGAATTGCCATGGCGCGTGCTAGCGAACCTCGTCCGAAGAGATGGTGAAAACCTCCGCGAGGTCGTCCGGGTATGGCATTGGCGCGAATGCGCTCACGTTTGCGCGTCCGGTATTGCCCCAGGGGAGCCGTCCGGTGAGATTACCAAGGGGAGCGAGCGCAAGACGTATGACCTGCCCCAGAACTTCGCGGCCATCGCGGGTTTCAACTGCATAGCCCAGCATAGTCATATGTGAACGAAGGTGCGGCCCGAAGAAGCCCTGGCCCAGAATATGTTCCCGCTCGAGCGCGGTCCAAGCCAAAGCCCGGTCACCAGACTGCCTGGCGGCACGGAAAACGCGCCGCTCAGCTTCGATAAGTTCAATAATGTCCTTCTTTGCCACAGGATTTTACCGTTCTGCTTGCATCTTCGAATCGTCTTATGCACCTTGTAGTGGCTACAAGGTCAAGCATTGCGAGAAACCCATGAAGATTGGTGCCCTGGCGCGGAAGACCGGCACGACCGCCGAAACGATCCGCTACTACGAACGGACCGGATTGCTGGAGGAACCACCACGCACCGCCGGAAACTACCGGGACTATGGCCCGACCGAATTGGCCAGATTGCGGTTTATCCGCCGCGCACGCGACCTCGGCTTCACCATGGCGGAGGTGCGCCAATTGCTTTCTTTGTCGGATGATCCATCGCAATCGTGCGAAGCCGTGGACTCTATTGCCAGCCTCCACCTACGCGAAGTGGATCGGAAGCTTGGTGACTTGCGAAAACTGCGAACCGAACTGCGCCATATGGTCGACGACTGCCAGCACGGAGCGGTTGGCGAATGCCGGATAATCGAAGTGCTTTCCGGCTAGCGGGACAGCGCGCGTTTATTCGAGCGGTGACGGGACGCAAGACATGATCATCTCGAAATTCGGGGCGTGTTCTGACATATCTCGTCGGTGCGTTCGACAACAGAACCGATCCAGTCATCGATCTCGGCTTCGACCCAAACCGTGCAACGGGGACCGAGCGAACGCGACTTTGGAAAACGGCCTTCGCGCATCCGCTGATAGATTGCCGTTCGGCGCAGGCCCACGCGCGCCATGACCTCGGGAAGACGAATGAGCCGGTCTGGCGTTGGCTCGACAGGAACGGCTTCCGCGTCCGTTTCGAGACCAGTCGTCATTTCAGAGAGCGAAGCTTTGTTCATCCTGCCGCTCCAGTTGCGCGAGGTGATCCGACAGGAGACCGGCGGTGCGGTGAGCGGTCCCCTTTGCCCAGCGCGGTCTCACATCGAGCAGCCTCTCGCCCAGCGCTTGATCCAAAGCAGACGGCAACTCGCTTATGAAGGTTTCAAGAAATTCCAGCACGCCGCTATTCTGCCAATCCTTGCTACGCTGCGAGTACCCCGCGAGTGCCAGCATCAGGGAGGTGCGCGGCGCGTGACCGCTCGCGTCAAGGATGGCCAGCGCCTCAAGCAGTGTGGCTGACCTTGTCCCGGCGAGGATGCGTCGGAGCGCGTCCTTATTGATATTCGTCTGTGCGGCAATCGTCCGCCGGGACTTGCCACTTTCGTCCACGGCATGGTCGAGGAAAGCGGCGACTCCTCGCGATAGTTCTCCCCATTTGTCGTTTGTGTTTCGCGCCATTGTTCCTGCTTCCGGTGATCTTTAGCGAATCACCAACAGGCTAGGCGACGCGTCCAACTGTAGGAAAGGAAAAAGAACAAATAAGGAACTCGTAGGAAACTGGCTCATCGTCACACGATTTGATTCGCGCAGAGTCCGGTCCCTCGATCTCAGATTTCGGTATGGGTGGCGCAATGATCGGTATTCTTGGCCGCAATGTCTGCACCGGTCGCGCAAAGCCCGGTCAGATTGCCCAGAATCGACGATTTCTCTTGGTCGGAATGCCGCGTGCGGCAGTTTCCGTTTTCCTACACCCTGCCTTCCAATCGAGGAAAGAACATACAGCGAACGCATCGCTGCCAATGTTCGAAACGGAGTTCCTCGATGAACAATGCAATCACCCTTCCCCGCCCATCCGTTAAAGGCATTCGTGCCCGCGACTATATTCTTCCGGCCGCGATTGCGCTCGCCTGCGCCGGTGCCGCCTATGCCGGTGCCGACACGACCTTTGATCCGGCGCTGCAGAAATTTACCGACTTCCTCGAAGGTTCGGGCGGGAAAATCATCACCGTCCTCAGCCTTGCCGGCGGGCTTATCGCGCTCGCCTCGGGCCGCTTCGCCCTCGGGCAGGTCGCGGTCCCGGTCGGTGTCGGTATCGGCGTCGGCACCGGTGTGCCGATCGTCACCTCGGTCGTGACCGCGACCATCTGATCGCGGTCTAACGACGGGAGGGCGGCATGGCCGACAGATACCTCGTTCCACGGCGGCTCGACGATCCGGAGCTCATCGGTTTCTGGACCATCGACGAGTTTGCGGGACTGCTCGTCCCGTTCGCCTGGGGCATCCTTGCGCAGCACATCATCATCGGCACCGGCCTATCGGTCATGACCTGGTTCGCCCTTCGAAAGGCCAAAGCTTCAGGTGCAGGGTCGAAACTGGTGCATGCTGCCTACTGGTATCTGCCGGGGAGCTTCCTCGGGCTGAAAGCCACGCCGCCCTCCCACTGTCGCCTGCTTGCAGGCTGAGGGAGGACATCCATGAAACACGAATTCGCCTACGAGGAAGCGCAGCGTCACCTCAAGCAGCGTAACCGCTTTGCCGCGCTGGCATCCGTTCTCGGCCTTACCAGCCTGCTGGCGGTCGGCGCGGCGGCAACGCGCGAGGAAAGCATGATCCTCGTGCCTGTCACGAGCGAGCGCCTGACGCTCGGCAGCGGCGCGACCGATGCGCACTACCTCGAGCTTGTCACCCGCGACACCGCGCTGATGCTGCTCAATCGCGCACCCGAGAGCCTCGACTACTGGATGGAGCAGGTTCTCAAGGTGGCAGATCCCTCTGCGCACGGCCGCCTCAAGGCCGAGCTCGTCAAGATCGTCGACGAGCAACGCGGCTCGGACATCAGCCAGGCCTTCGTCATCTCGCGGATGGAGGTCGACCCGCAGGCGCTCACCGCGACCGTCACCGGAACGCTCAAGACCTTTGTCGGCGCGCAGGTGATCGCGAGCCAGCAGCGCAGCTTCGAATTCAGCTGGAACCGCCGCGGCCTCAGCCTCGGCCTCACCAGCTTCCGCCAGCTCCCAACCGAAAACGAGGAGGCGAATCCATGACGCTCCTATCCCGCCCATTCCCCGCCGCGCTGACCAGCTTCGCGCTGGCAATCGCCACGACCGCCTACGCTTCTCCGGCACATGCCGACCAGTTCGTCGAGGCCGCCGATGGCGCCGCGATCGACTGCGTGCTCGCGCGCGGCGCGCTGACCCGTATCGCCCTCATTGAGGATGGTTTTGCCAATGTCTCGAAGATGGCAAGCGGCTATCCCTACAACGATTTCGAGGTGACCCACGAGCCGGTGCGCGGCGACATCTATGTCTCGGTGCCGCTGCAATATGCGAGCGCCAGGGTCAGCTTCTTTGCCACCAGCAGCGCGGGCTATGTCTACAAGTTCGCGTGCCGCGTCGATGGCGAAGAGGCGAGCCAGCTCTTTGTTACCAATCCCGCGCTCGCCAAATCCCAGGCGAGCGAGTGGGAAGGCCAAGCCCCGACCCGCGACGAGGCCGCGATTCGGCTGATCGAGGCGATGGCGAGCGACAGCGTTCTGCCAGGCTTCCGCGCCCGCGCCGAACTCTCGCGACCACGCCGAACCGACAGTCTCGAAGTCCAGCAGGTCGCCGAATACGAAGGTGCCGAGCTGATCGGACAGGCCTTCACCCTGCGCAATCTTGGCCCGATGCCCGTCGACCTTGCACGTGAGCGCGACGCGCCCGCCGGGGCGCTGGCCTTTGCCTATGGCCGCGACAGCCTCCAGCCCGGCGAGAGCACGCAGGCCTTCCTTGTGTTTACCAAGGGAGGGCTCGAATAATGGCCGAAACCGACAGACGCGATACGCCCCCGGCAGCGCCCAGGGACGAGACGCGCGGCGACGCCCGGCGCAATCTCAACCGCACGGTCGCGCAGCGCCAGAAGCTGCTGCTCGCCGGCATCGGCGGGGTGGCACTCATCGCCGGTTCGATGTTCATCTTCGGCGGCGAGGATGAAGCCGGCGCCGACGGCGCAGGCGCGACCACGATCGAGACCGGCGCGCTGGTCAATCGCAATCTCTCGCAGCGCGAATTCGTCGCCACCTATGGCAACCGCCTCGATGCGCAGGGCCGCGCGATCAAAGACCTGCAGGAAAGCCAGCTTCCCAAGGCCTCGATCGAGCAGGAGCTCGAAACGCTGCGGGGCGAGAACGCGCGGATGATCAGCGACGGTCAGGCGGCGATCGATGCGATCTCGGCGGAGAACGCCGCCTTGCGCTCGGAACTCGAAACCGTCCGCGCCAATCCCCCGGTCACGCCGGTGGCCGCAGTCGATCCGCGGGCTCCGGGCTTCGCTCCCGGACCGCTCGAGCCACCCAGCGAACCCAAGGCAAGCCTGCTGAGCTTTGCTGGAGACAAGCCGGGCGCCTCCAAGACGAAGGCAACCGAAAGCGCGCCGCCGCTGCTGCTCGAGGCAAGCCGCGATTACCTGCCGCCCAACAGCTATGCACCTGCCACCGTGATCGTGGGGGTCGACGCCTCGACGGGCGTGACCAGTCAAAGCGATCCGCTGCCCGTGGTGCTGCGGATCACCGGGCCGGCGCGCTCCGTGCTGCAGGGTAACAAGCTGCTCACCACCGATCTCACCGGCTGCCTCGTCAATGGCGCCGCGCGCGGCGATCTCTCGGCCGAGAAGGTCTACGTCAAGCTTGTGCGCATGACCTGTGCGCAACCAGGTGGACGCTTCGCGGTCAGCGAGGTCAAGGGTTTCATCGCCTTCGCCGGCAAGTCGGGCGTGCGCGGCAATGTCGTCAGCCGCGAAGGAAGCCTTGTCAGCCAGGCGCTGCTCGCTGGGATCGTCGGCGGGTTCGGACGCGGCTTCTCGGCCAATGCCAACGGCATCTTTGCTCAGTCTGTCGGCAGCGACGGCAGGCGCGACGCGCTCTCGCCCACCGACATCCTCGCAGGCGGCTTTGGCCAGGGCGCGGGCGAAGCCGCCGACACGGTCAGCAAATACCTCATCGAACGCGCAGAACAGTACCAACCCGTCGTCGAGATGCCGACCGGCATCGCAGTCGAAATCGTCTTTCTCGACGGCGTCCATGTCAGGAGCACACCCCAATGAACTATTCGAACCAGCGGCCCGGCCTCAAGGCGCGCGCCGCGCACATATCGCTCGCTGCTGCCAGCGCAGCAGCCCTCCTTGCCAGCGGCGTCGCGATCGTAACCGCCATGCCCGCGCAGGCCGCGATCACGCAGAATGTGGTTGAAGCGCTCAAGCTGCGTCTGCCCAGAACGCCGATCGACGCGCTCGATTGCACGACATTCGCGCCGTGGTGCGAGGTCGTCTCTGGAGAGACGCTGTTCTACATCGACGAAGCGGCGCGCTACCTCTTCGTCGGGCGGCTCTACGACATGGAAGAGCGGCGCGACGTGACCGCCGCGCGCCTGCTCGAACTCAACCCCGACCTGCTCGCCGCCGGCGCAGCCCGCGCTGCCGGCGAGGACACTGCCGGGCGGCATGACATCGCCGAAACCCGCGACGGACAGGCCGCGACGCATGTCGATCTCCAAGCTCTTCCCAAGGAAGGCGCGATCCTGTGGGGCAATCCCAAGGGACCGAAGCTGGTTGTCTTCTCGGATTTCCAGTGCGGCTACTGTAAGCGGCTCACCGGCGAGCTCGAGAAGGCAGGCGTTCTTGTCGAGGAACGGCCGATCTCGATCTTCGGCGCATCGAGCCGGCGCATGTCCGAGGCAGTGATCTGCGCCGCCGATCCGGTCGGGGCGCTCCATGCCGCATACACCGGCAAGCACCTCGAACCGCGCGCAACCTGCAAAAAGTCAGCTGCGCTCGATGCTAATGAAGCCTTTGCACAGGCCAACGGCTTTGCCGGAACCCCGGTGATCGTCAGGGCGCGCGACGGTGCGGTGCTGCACGGCTATCGCGATGCCAAGACACTGCGCGCCTTTGCCAATGCCAAGACCGGATCGAAGCAATGAGCGGTCGTGCGACACGTGTCGGAGCGACGGCAACCTTCGCCTTGATGATCGCCGGCTGTGCGACGCTTGGCGGCAACGTCAAGGGCGACTTTTCCTGCCGCGCGCCGGAGGGAAGCTGCGCGCCGACCTCGATGATCGACGATGCCGCCACCCGCGCTTCACAGGCAGAACGGCCAAGTCATGCCCCTGCGCGAGCGCACGGGTCCGGTGATCGCGGATTGCGGATCGTCCTTGCGGGCTACCGCGACGAGGGGGGCCGCATCCACGAGGCCCGGGTTGTTCATGTCGTGCTGCCCGATCGCGCTGCCGAGCGCTGGCGTGTGCCGCGTTCGACCGGCGACGTTCTGCGCGCACTGGCGCATCCGGCTGAAGCGGATGTCGGGCCGGCCGCCGCCGCAGAAGCGCGTCCTTTCCGGCATTCCAATCCCTCCCCCAAGCAGCCTCCCGATGTCCTGGTCATCCCCTCGCAGGATTTGACGGAGCTGCCCGGCGCCAATGCGCCGGACCCCGGGGCATCTGGTCGTCCCCCCTCCCCCGGCCAGGTGCCCCACCCCGTTCTGTCCGAAGGAGAGCCCAAGTGAACCTCTCGCTATCCTCTGCGCGTGACGCGCTCCTTGCTGGCCTGTTCGGCGATGCGAAGAAGGCCGACCATGCGCAGCCGCGTTTCGCGCTCGACATGCTGTCGGACTGGCTTCCGTACCGCGTCTATGACGAGGGCCCGGGGCTCTACCGCAACGCGCACTCGAAGGGCTTCATTCTCGAAGTCACCCCGCTCATCGGCGCCGACGAGCGGACAGGTGAGATCCTCGGCCAGTTCTTTTCCGAGAGCCTGCCGCAAGGCGCCTGCCTGCAGGTGCTGAACTTCGCGTCTCCGCGCATCGGCGCCATCGTCGGCCCCTGGTTCGCGCCGCGCTACGAGCAGGGCGGGATCTACGAAGCGATCGCGAAGGCCCGCACCAACCGGCTCTACGATCTCGTCTGGAAGTCGGGCTCGGCACACGCGCCGTTTCATGCACGCCATGTGCGTCTGGTGCTCTCGCTCGGTGTTCCGGTGCCTGGAAGCGTCACCGATGCCGAACTCACCGAATGCCGAGACGGGATGGCGGGGATGCTGAACTCGCTCGGCCTTGCATCGAACAAGCTCGAGCCCGCAGGCCTGCTCGCACTGGTGGACGAACTCACCTCGCCGACGACAGCGCGCGAACCCGATCTCACCCACTGGAACCGCGAGGACACGCTCGACGCGCAGGCCATCCGCCGCGATATCGAACTCGAGGTCGAGGACGACCGGCTTATCTTGCGCACCGAGCGCTTCCGCGAGACCGGGCGCTCGCGAGATGGCGTGCCTCAGGTAGGTGAATGCTATCCCGACCGCTTCGATGTGCGCCATTACGGCGTGCGCTCTACCCCTGAGCGCTGGGCACCGTGGGAATGCGCGCGGCTCATCGGCGACATGTTCACCGACAAGCTGCGCTTTCCCTGCCCGGCTGCGACAATGCTGTGCCTGCATTATCCCGACCAGGAAGCCGCCTCGGCGCGCGCAGGCTACAAGTTCATGCGCACCACCAGCCTGTCGGAAACGAAGAGTGCACGTTTCCTGCCTAAACTGTCCGAGCAGTCGGCGGAATGGAGACATGTCCAGGCCGAGCTCCAGGCAGGCAAGAAGCTGGTCAAGCTGTTCTACGGCCTCACCACGATCTCGCCGCTCGGCGATGGCGATGCACACGAACGCACGGTCAAGGCGATCTACAAGGCGGCCGGATGGGATCTTGCCGACGAGCGCTTCCTCCAGCTGCAGGGCTTGGTCGCGGCCTTCCCGCTGAGCCTCGCCGATGGCTTGGTCCACGACCTTGCGCGGCTCAAACGCTTTCGGACCATGCTCTCGACCACCGCGGCCAATATCGCCCCGCTGCAGGGCGAGTATCTCGGCGGGAGGATCCCGCACCTTCTGCTCCTCGGCCGGCGGGGCCAGCCCTTCTTCTGGTCGCCCTTCGAGAACGCGGCGGGCAACCACAACATTGCGATCTGCGGCAAGTCGGGCTCGGGCAAGTCGGTGCTGCTGCAGGAACTCTGCGCCGCGCTCCGCGGCGCGGGCGCCAAGGTGGTCGTGATCGATGACGGCCGGAGTTTCGAGCATTCGGTCAAGTTACAGGGCGGCCGCTTCGTCGAGTTCACGCTCGCCTCGGGATTCTCACTCAACCCCTTCTCGATGGTCGACGATGCCCGCGCGCATGAAGACGAGGATTACCGGCTCGACTGCTTTGCGATGATCAAGGCGATCGTCGGCCAGATGGCGCGGCCAAGCGCCGCGCCCTCTGACACCGAACGCGGCCTCATCGATCGTGCAGTAACACAGGTCTGGAATGCGCTCGGCAGCGGGGGCGCGATCGACGACGTCGCGCATGCCCTCCATCAGAGCGAGAACGAGGCGGGCAAGGACCTAGCCACAGCGATCGCGCCCTTCTGCCGCGGTGGCAGCTATGCCGGGTTCTTCTCGGGGAAAGCGAGTTTCGCGCTCGAAGACGATTTCACCGTCTTCGAGATGAGTGACTTGGCAAGTCGCGAGGAACTGCGAAGCGTCGTCCTCTCGGCGATCATGTTCATGACCGGCCAGGCAATGACGCGCTCGTCGCGCTCGACCAAGAAGCTGCTGCTGATCGACGAGGCCTGGGCGATGCTCAAGGGCGGTTCGATGGGCGAGTTCGTCGAGACCTATGCCCGCACCGCGCGCAAGTATGGCGGCGCGCTTGCGACCGCCACCCAGTCGCTCAACGACTATTACAAGTCCGATGGCGCGCGGGCTGCGCTCGAGAACAGCGACTGGATGCTGGTGCTCCAGCAGAAGCCCGAGACCATCGCCGATTTCCGCAAGGAGGCCCGGCTCGACATGGACGACCGGACCGAGACGCTGATCCGCAGCCTCAAGCGCTCGGGCACCGAGTACAGCGAGATCTACCTCAAAGGTCCCGAGATGGAAGCCCTTGGACGCCTGGTGCTCGACCCACTCTCGGCAACCATCTTCTCCTCCGATCCCGACACCTATGCCGCGATCCACCGCCATGTCGAAAACGGCATGCCGCTGGAGCGCGCAGTCGCGCTGGTCGCAGGTGTGGAAGGAGGCGTGTGATAGTGCTTGAGACCACCACGCTCGTCGATCGCGTTCCGCTTCCGTCAGTCAGACAAGCCCGCGACAAGCACCGTGCGCTCGACTGGCTGGCGCTTTTCCAGGGCACCTGCCTGGTGCTGATCGAAACGGCAAGCTTCGCGGCGAGCACGCTGCTGCTGGTCCTCGGCCTGCCGCTGTTCGTGTTCCTGGCTGTAGCAGGCTGGGATCTCACGGCGCTGTTCGCGCAGCTCGGCAATCTTGCCGACCATTACCGCACCGCTGAACCGGTCGCGCGCCGCTTCTTTGCGCAGGACCTCCAGATCGCATTTCTCATCGCAGCCGGGGGCCTCACCCTGCTGCGGCTGCCGGCTTTCCTGCGCCGCCTCGATCGCCGCCTCGCCGAAGGATCTCCCCGCCATGGATAGACTGCACCTCCCGCTTAGCCAGCTGGGCCCGAAACTCCTCGCCGTAGCGGTGCTCGTTGCCGCGCTCCTGTGGGGTGCGTGGATCACGCAGCAGGTCACCAGCTCCCCGGAGCAGCGGATCGTCACGGTCCGGCTCGCCGAGACCATCGGGACATTCGTCGAGGAAGCCGCGCGCGCCGATGCCGATCCGGCGGTCGTCCAAGCGGCTAGCCTTGCCTACCTCAAGGCCGCCGAAAGCGCCGTTGCCGACATGGGCCATGACGGCCGCGTGGTGCTGGTTGCCGAGGCCGTGCTCGCGGGCGCTGCCGAAGACGCAACCTCCGAACTCGAGCAGCGCATTGCGGACAAGCTCGCAGGGAAGATCCAGCCATGAGCCTGCCCCGCTCGATCCGCCGTTCGCTGCTGCTCTCGGGGCTGGTCCTGCTGCCGCTCGCCTGGGCGCCGCTCGATGCCTTCAGCAAGGACCACGCTTTCCTCATCAATGCGAGCCCGAGCCTGCCAAACTGGGCGTTCTGGCTCGACAAGCACGCGCCGATCGAACGCGGCAGCCTGATCTTCTTTGAGCCGCCGCAAAGCGAACTCGTCGCAAGGCATTTCGGAAAGGGACCGCAGATGTTCGGCAAGCGCGTGCTTGGCATGCCGGGCGATGTCGTGCGCCACGAGGGCGATGCGGTCTTCATCAACGGCAAGAGGGTCGCGAGCCTGCTCGAGGTCACCCGCCTTGGCGTGCCGCTCACGCGAGGTCCTGAAGGAGTCATCCCGGAGGGCTGCTACTACACCGGAACCGGCCATCCGCGCGGGCTCGACAGCCGCTACGGCGCCATCGGTTTCGTTTGCCGCGAGCAGATCCTCGGCAGCGGGAGGGCAATCCTGTGATGCGCTCCCTCCCCCCGCTCGGCGTCCTTCTCCTCGCTGCGCTCCCGGCCAGCCTGCAGGCGCGAGACTATGGCCAGCGCGGAGCGGTCTTCCCCGTGATCGAGCGCGACCTGCTCGAACAGATCCATACCCGCCTCGCCCAGATGGAAAAGTCGGGCGAGACCGCGCGGCTCAACGAGGAACTCAAGCGTCGCACGATCGCCCGCGTCAACCGGCCTGATCCGGTTGCCGGCGTGATCCGCGCAAGCACAAGCCGCCAATGGGCCTTCGATCCGACAATTACGCTTGCTGCCGACATCCGGGGCGCAAAAGGCGAGCTGATCCATGCCGCCGGAACCCGGGTCAATCCGCTCGACAGCGTCAAGCTGCGCTTCGACCTCCTCTTTCTCGACGGCGACGACCCTGCGCAGATCGCCTGGGCGCTGAGGCAGGACGCCAATGCCAAGCTGATCCTCGTGAAGGGCGCGCCGCTCGAGCTGATGAAGGCCCGCCAGCGCCGCTTCTATTTCGACCAGGGCGGCAAGCTGACGCAAAAGTTCGGCATCAAGGCCGTCCCCGCGCGGGTGCGACAGAAGGGGCGTGTCCTCGAAGTGAGCGAGATCGCGCTGCCGCTCCGAAAGGCCCGGCCATGAGCAGCATCCGCGCCTTCCTGATCCTTGTCACAGCGTCGTTGTCGCTCGCTCTTGCCTCGCCCGCCTCGGCCGATGCCGGGCCGGGCAAATGCACCGGGCAGTTCGTCAATCCGATCACCGACATCTGCTGGTCGTGCCTGTTCCCGATATCGGTTGGCGGGCTCGAAATCTGGCCGAGCAATCGCCCCGATCCCGACAATCCCGATCTGCCCGTCTGCCTTTGCGGACTTCGCCCCGGCATCGCCATGGGGTTCTGGGAACCGGTGCGGCTTGCAGATGTCAGCATGAAGCCATGGTGCTTCGTAAACCTCGGCGGGATGAAGCTCGACCCCGGCTTCGATATCGGGTTCCGTTCGATCTCGGGTCCCTCGGCCGTGGGCGGTGCAAGCCAGTATTATTCGAGCTGGCACGTCCACTGGTACGCCTATCCGCTGATCTACTGGATGGAGATCGTCGCCGATTTCCTGTGCCTTGAGCCGGGCTCAATCGACATCCTCTACATCTCCGAAATCGATCCGCTGTGGCAGGACAGCGAGCTCACCGCGATCATCAATCCCGAGGCCGTGCTGTTTGCCAACCCGCTGGCGCTTGCTGCGTGCGCTGCGGATTGCGCTGCTTCGACCGCGAACCTGCCGCTCGACGAGATGTTCTGGTGCGCGGGCTGCCAGGGTTCGATGTACCCGATGAATGGCAATGTCTCGGCTTCGATCGGACACGTTCAGGCCTCGCGGCTCGTGCTCTCGCGCTTCGCCTACAAGCTCCACCGCGAGCTCGTCTCATGGGGGACGATGGGGTCGAAGGGCCTGTGCGGCAAGTACCTGATGCCGGTGATGAGGAAGCAGCAATACCGCTTCCAGGCCACCAACCCCAACCCGGCGACCAAGGGCCGCTACGCCTGCCCGCCCGTGGGTGCCTCAACCACCTTCCAGTCCCCCGGACAGGTCATCCCCGCCATTGGCGAAGACATGGGATACCTCGTCTGGCGCAAAAGGAATTGCTGCGCGCTATGAGAAACGCTTTCCCCATACTCGTTGGCCTTAGTCTGGTGATCGCTGCCGGATTTGCCGCAGCTTCTGCGCAGGATGCCGGGCCCGACCTTGACCTCGCTGAGATCCGCGCGCGCGCGGCCGAACATGCCGCCGACGCCGAGGCTCTCGCCACATCGGTCAGGACAAAAGCGGATGCCCTCGCAGAAGACGCGCGCGCCGCTCAGCAAACGGCTTTCGACAATCGCGCAGCCTATGCCGAGACTGCACAGGCGACCGCGAATGCCGGGCCGCTCGATCTCGACGGCATGATCCGCGCCCAGGCCGATGCGGAAGTCGTAGCGATGGGCGATACGCCCCGGTTCATCGCTTTTGCCTCATTGGCAATGCCCGAGCCCGCATTGAAGGCGCTGGTTCGCGATGTCTCGAGGGCCGGCGGCGTCACCGTACTGCGCGGATTCCCCCAAGGCGACAGCGCGCGCTTCAAGAAACGCATCGCCGCTATCTGGAGCAATAGCGATGATGCCGGCGCGCTCGGGATCGACCCGCGCCTGTTCCGCGCCTTCGATATCGAGGTTGCCCCGAGCTTCGTGATGATCACGAGCGATTTTGCCCCGTGCGACGGGTTCGACTGCAAAGACGTCTTGCCGCCGCACGACCGCATTGCCGGTAATATCAGCGTGGCCGAAGTGCTCGACACCTTCGCTTCCGGAGGGGGTCCAGGAGCGCAGCTCGCGCGCCTCCATTCCCGCAGGCTCGAAGGAGAACGGCCATGAGGCTCATACAATCGCTTCGCATAGGACTGCTCGGTCTTCTCGCCGTCGCCGCGCCCCTTTCCGCGCAGCAGCAGGACGCGCGGGCCGATGGCAAGGCCTTTGCCGAAAGCCTGCGCGGCGAAGCGCAAGAAGCTGCCAGATCGCAGCCCAATGCAGCAAACCTTCCCAACTACGACCGCGACGCCGTGCAAAACCTGGAAGCGCTCGCCGACGATCCCGAGCGGATCGAGAGCAATGCGGCCGCCGCTGCTACCGGACACCAGGGCTATCGGGCGATGCGCGACAGCGTGGCCAATCGCGCGCGCTTCGATCCAAGTGAGATCGAGGACGTCATTGCGCGCAGCCTCGCCATCAACGAGACCCCGCTCGACTACACCAGCGGCATGGCAATCTCGGGTGGCCAGGGTAATTGCGTGCCGCTGCCGACCGGGTCCGGATCGGCAGGGACCTACACCGCTACCTGCAACACTGGCACGCGGATCGACCAGTCGGCTGGCCAGTGCGAAGTCCCGCTCGTCGCCAACGTGACCCGGCGCCAGCAATGGCACTATCTCTGCAACGAGACGAGCACAGTCTATGGATATCCCTGGTGCTCGGCATTCGATGGTGGCTCGTGCCGGATCACCGGGTATCGGCCCGGACCCTGCCTCCAGTGGCGGGAGGACCAGTTCTATAGATACTGCACCGAACCTGGCGATCCCATCGCTGAAATCACATGCGACACTCCGGATGCGCGCTACACGCCCTATGCGGTGACCACGGACAACTCGATCGATACCTTTTCCGACGAGAGCCAGTGCATCGGATTTGCCGATAATGGCGATTGCACACTCGACAATGAGATCTGCACCGATGCCGATCCGCAGACCCGCGTGATCGACGGTGTCTCGGTTACGCGGCCCTGCTGGGAATGGCAGCGCAGCTACACCTGCACATCGCGCGAGGCGGCGAGCGACTGTTCGGATATCGAAAGCCAGGGCACCTGCCGGTTCATCGGCGAGGAATGCCTCACCGACGAGATGCCCTGCGAGACCTGGGAGCGCATCTACGAATGTCCCCTGCCCGGTACGGACATCTCCACCCAGTATGTCTGCGACGGCGATGTCTATTGCATTGATGGCAGCTGCGAGACGATCGAGCGCACCACCAATGACGAGTTCAAGGATGCGGCGGTCGCATTGCACGCCATGGACGAGGCGCGCGGCCAGTTCGATCCGAACACGCTGACGCTGTTTCGCGGCACGCGCAACACATGCTCGTCCAAGGTCTTCGGCGTCCTCAATTGTTGCAAGGGCAAGGGCTTCCCGCTCATTCCAGGTATTAGCCTGCTCGTCGCGCTCGGATGCGACCGCGAAGAGGTGCTGCTCCACCAGCGCGATGCGCAGGGCCTGTGCGCCTATGTCGGCACATACTGTTCGGACAAGTTCCTCGGCGTCTGCCTGACCAAGAAAAAGGCCTATTGCTGCTTCGAGAGCAAACTCTCGCGCATCCTGCAGGAACAGGGGCGCAAGCAGCTCCCCAAGCCGTGGGACAAACCCAAGGAGGAGCAATGCGAGGGCTTCACGCTCGACGAGTTTACGCGCCTCGACCTCAGCCGAATGGACTTCAGCGAGGTCTATGCCGAGTTCACAGATGCCGCACGGCTACCCGACGAACTCGAGACCAGCATCCTCATCCAGCAGAAGATTGAAGACTACTACGCAAGGGGTGGCCGATGACCCATTTCAATAGATTGGCGGCACTCGTCCTGAGCCTAGCCGCCCTTCCCACCACCTCGGCCTATGGCCAGGAGAAACAGACTTCCACATCGCCCACCTCGGCTGATGCGCTCTACTGCGAAGAGCGCCAGCTCGGCTACTGGTTCTACTGCGTCAAACCTTTACCCGCAGATGAACCGCAAGAGCCTGAAGCCGAGCCGGTCGCGGCAACGCAGGAACTCGACGCGATCACCTCCGAGCTTCGCGAACTCAAGGCGCGCGCGATCCTCTATCCGACCGAGGCCAATGTAGCGGCCTATATCCGCTTCCAGCGCGCGCAGCTCGACCGCGCCTCGCTGTTCTCCGATGTCTGGCAGCGGGCGATCTGGCAGGACCCGGACCTCGACTACACGCTTGAACGCCCCGTCGGAGCGGTCGCCAAGAAGCAGTGGCAGGATGCCCGCAGCGCGGAGCGCGATCACGTCATGGCAACGCTCTCGCAGCGCTACGGCCTGTTCTATTTCTTCAGTTCGACCTGCGGACCGTGCGAAGTGATGAGCCCGATCGTGAAGGGCGTCGCCGACCGCTGGCGGATCACCGTGCGCGCGATCTCGACCGATGGCGGTCCATCCAGGCATTTTCCCGACTATCGGGTCGAGACGAACCAGCGCGGCAAGCTTGGTCTCGAAGGCAAAGCCACCCCCGCCCTGGTGCTGTGGGACAGCGTGACCAAACGCCCGATTCCGATCGGCTACGGCGTGCTCTCGGCCGACGAGCTGCAGGACCGCATCTACCTTCTCACCTCCAAGGAAGCCGGACATGATTACTAGCATCCGCAATGCGGCATTGACCCTCGCCGCCGCCAGCATGGTTGCCTCACCGGTCGCCGCGAATGTTGGCGACAGCATGGACCGCTTCATGGATGACATGGGCGCGGCGGCGAATGTCACCGGCCCGACCGCCTTCGAAGGCCAGTCGGCAGGCTATTACAGCCTCGGCAATGTCTGGACGCGCTTCCCTCAGAAGACGACCAACATCGCCAATCTCCAGCTGCCGCGCGCAAGGGCGGGCTGCGGGGGCATCGATATCTTCGCGGGGTCCTTTTCCTTCATCAATGCGAGCGAGATGGTCGCTCTTCTGAAAGCCGTCGCCAACAACGCGGTCGGGTTCGCGTTCAGCCTGGCGATCGATACCGTCTGTCCCGAATGCAACAAGATCATGCAAGAGTTCAGCCAGAAGGCGCAGCTCATGAACAATCTCTCGATCAACTCCTGCGAAATGGCGCAGGGGCTGGTCGGAGGCCTCTGGCCCAAGGGCGATCTCGCCGACAAGGCGATCTGCGAAGCCATCGGGAATTCCGAAGGTATCTTCACCGACTATGCGGCCGCCAAGCACGGCTGCGGCACGCGCGGCCAGCGCGCGTCAACCAACGAAGGCGGCGGCACCGACTACGCCGACGTCAATCCCGGCGTGCCGCGCAACTACACCTGGCACGTCCTGAAAAAGAGTGCCTTCTTCAACCCCGGCGGTACCTTCGACCGCGAACTCGCCGAGTACGCCATGACGCTGATTGGCACGGTCATCTACGTGCCACCCAAGGATGATGAACCCGGCAAATTCGTGCCGTTCGCGGGCGACGCGTCCTCGACGCTCGTGAGCGCGCTCCTAGACGGGACGCAGGGGCAGACCGTGCGCGTTTTCCGCTGCGACGAGACCGATCTCTGCCTCAATCCCACCTTCGAGCAGATGAGCCTATCGAATGCAAAGGCCATCCGCCCGCGGGTCGCGCTCCTCATCGGCAATATGGTCGATGCGATCCGGGCCGACACCGCTATCGGCAATGCCGAAAAGGAACTGCTGCAGGTGGCCTCTATCCCCTTATACAAGATCCTTACCGTCCAGGCCGCCTATGGACGCGGGATGCCGACCGACGATCGCGACACGCTCGCCGAGATCGCCAGCATCGACCTGCTCTATGCCATCCTCGACCGGATCGTGTCCGAAGCCGGGCGTTCGATGGCAAGCTTCATCGCCGCCGATGAAGCCAAGCTTGCGATCTGGCGCGGCCAGGTCGCCGAAGTGCGTTCTGGCCTCGTCCAGCGGCAGGCTACCGGACAGGCCAAGGTCTCGGCGATCATGCAGATCATCGAGAAGACCGCGATGATCGAGAACGCCCTCGCCGCTTCGATGTCGCCCTCGATGTCCGCAGCGCTCGACTGGTCGCGCGGGCTCCAGTCGCGCTCCATTATCCCCTGAGGCCGCGACATGGTCGAGATCTTCACAACCGGCGGCGGTGAGTACATCGTCAATGTCTTGAACGCCGTCGCCTCGTGGACCGGGGCCGGTGGCTACAAGAACCTGATCCAGGTCGCACTCGTGATGGGGTTCGCGCTTGCGGTCATTGTCGTCGCATTCAATCAGGACTGGCGCGCCTGGCTCAACTGGTTCCTCGGCGCGACACTCATTTACTTGTGCCTGATGGTGCCGCGCATGGATGTGCAGGTCACCGACCGTGTCAATCCGAGCCTTGCACCGGCGACAGTCGCCAATGTCCCGCTCGGTCTTGCCCTGATGGCAAGCTTCACCAGCCAGGCGGGCGACTACCTCACCCGTTCCGCAGAGCTCGTCTTCGGCCTTCCCGACGATCTCAACTATTCGAAGAACGGCATGATTTACGGCGCGCGCCTGCTCGAAGCGACACGCTCGCTGCGCATTGCCGATCCCGAGTTTGCCGCCAATTTCGACGAGCATGTCCGGCAATGCGTGTTCTACGACCTGCTCCTCGGCCGCTACTCCATGAAGGAACTGTCCGAAAGCAACGATATCTGGGCGACCATTGCGCCTGGCAGTGCCGCGCGGGCACAGCGCTTCGTCACCCGGCAGGCGGATGATAGCGTCACGGCCACGATCATCACCTGCCGCGAAGCATACACCGCGCTCTCCAGCCAATGGGCCGGGCTTATCGATGAGATGACGCAGGTCGCCGGGCGCCAGCTCTACCCCCGGCAGACCGAAGCGCTCGCGAAGGCCAAGCTCATCGCCGACCTGCCGATTGCCTATCAGTACCTCACAGGCGTCTCGAAGGATGCAAGCAGCATCTTCCGCCAGGTGCTCACGATCAACGCGATGAACCAGGCGATGCATGGCTTTGCCGGAGCGAGCGGTGCGTCGAGCGTCGATGTGTTCGCGCAGACCCGCGCCGATATCCAGACCGAACGGACCTATTCCTCGATCGCGCATAACGCGATGAAGTGGGTCCCGATCCTCAACGTCGTGCTGACGGTCGTATTCTACGCGCTCTTTCCGGTGCTCTTCCCGCTCTTCCTGATGCCCAAGACCGGACCGATTGCGCTCAGAGGATATGTCACGGGCTTCTTCTACCTAGCGGCGTGGGGACCGCTCTTCGTCATCCTGCACATGATCCTAATGCTCAAGGGCGCGAGCGATGTGGCGGCAGCGGGCGGCGCAACCGGTCTCAGCCTAGCGACCTTCTCAGGCATGACCGACGTCAACAACGATATCGGTATCCTGGCCGGTTATCTCGTTGCATCGATCCCGTTCCTTGCCGGCGGCGTCGCCAGGGGCGCGCTCGCAATATCGGGACAGGCAACGAGCTACCTCAACCCGAGCCAGAACGCTGCAGAAGAGGCGGCGCGCGAAGCGAGCACCGGCAATGTTTCGCTCGGCAATTCCAGCCTTGAGAACTCGAACGTGTTTTCGCGGCAGTTTGCGCAAGCCAGCCTTGCTCCCAGCATTGGCTATGGCGCCGCGCAGACGCGAGCGACGGGCGAAAACGGCACCCAGATCACCGGCTTCCCTCAAGCCGAATTCGCCACCGTGCCGACCTCGAGCTATCCGTTCACCCCGACACTCGGGCAGGACTTCTCGAGCCGGCTTGCGACCATGGCGAGCCAGAGCCGCGGCCAGAGCGAGACTTTCTCGAACCTTGCCCAGCAATCGACGAGCTCGGCGGTCACCCGCTTCAGCGAGCTACGCGATGCCTACACCCGCTCGCGCTCGAACGAGAGCGTCAGTGGCACGTCAACGAGCGACAGCATCGGTAGCGCCTTCAGCGAAGTCGACAACGCCTCGAAGACACTTCAGCAGCAATTCGGGCTGTCGCGCCGTGCCGCCGATGACATCACTGTTTCGTGGTTCTTGAACGGCGATGCCGGTCTTGGGGTCAAAGGAGAGCGCGGTTCTGTTAAGGGTGCTCTGGGACTGAAAGGTGGACGTAACCAGACCTGGACCGACAGCGATATCGGGATTGCCTCCGAAGACCGCTCGCGCATCACGGGTGCGCTGCGCCAAATCTCGGACAGCCGTAGCTGGTCGAGCACGCGGGAAGGTTTCTTGCGCGAGACGAGCTCTAGTTCGGAAGCGTTGGTCTCAAGCAGCTCGGCGGGGATCACTACTTCGATTACCGAAGCGCAGAGCTACACCCGCGAAGCACGGCGTGCCGAGGAGATCGCCAGCCGCCTCGAGAACCAGGCGAGCTGGTACGAAAGTGCCAATGCCGCAGGCACTCTCAACCTCAGCCAGATCTATCGCGAATGGGGCATGGCGGAGATCGAGGCTAACCGGGATTACTACGGTCCGGTGCGCTTTGACGACATCGACTTCCAGATGAGCGCGCGGGGCCAGCAGCTCCAGGCGCGGTTCGTCGAGGGCTATGCGGACCAGCTCAATGCGGAGATCCTAGGCGACCTGGTCTTGCCGCCTTCCGCACCCGTCGCTCGGCCCTCGGTGAGCAGTGCGGAAAGCGTCCGGGGATCGGTGCGGCTTGGCGGTGTGCCGGCAAGCCTGAGCACCCCGTCCAGCGAACGAGAAAACATCGCCCGCGATGTCGATCGGGTCCAGCGACGGGGAGAACAGAGCATCGGTTCCGTAAAGGGCTACCTCGACGGAAAGACCCGCGATGCCAAGGGGGCCTCGGCCGATGCGGCGGACGACGTAAAGGAATGGTAGCTCACATCAGTCCATCGTAGATGATCACGTAGATCACAAAGGCGACGAACAGGATGGCGAACAGGATCAGGCCTAGCTTGCCCCACGGGTCTGCCCAAGTTTTTTTCCAAGTGTAGGAAGTGAGGCGGTTGTCGGCGATGGCCCGGTCTACTTCGCGGAAGCCCTCCCAGCCCTCCTTGCCGCCCGGGGGTGTGTCGTCTGGCTCGCTCATCGCTCATTCTCCTTCACAAGAAGGGAGCCGCCCTCTCCTCTTCTCAGCCCCATTTTGTTGCTGAGAAAATAGCCGAAAATCATCGGGAAAGCGAGCACGGTATCTTGGCTTGCAGGCCCGAAAATGAAAGAAGGTGGCATGGCAGGAAGATCACCTCAGAATAATGTCTTCGATTTTCGCGCAGGAGTTTCCCGACGGAATCAGGGCAAACTGCGCGGCTTGGCGCTGCTTGTTGCCGGAGGATTGCTCGTTGGAATTCTGGGCGGCCTCTTCGGCATCTACTGGCCTTTTGGCTCGGCAAGCGCCGAAGCGCGGACGACCCACAGCTTTGCCGTTTGCGGCATGTTCAGGCGGACTTGCGTCGTCGATGGTGACACTATCTGGCTTGAAGGCGTAAAAATCAGGATCGCGGATATCGACACGCCGGAAATCTCGCAGCCAAAATGCGATTACGAATACGATCTCGGCATAAAGGCACGCGACAGGTTGGTGGTTCTGCTCAATCGGGGAGAGTTCTCTGCGGTTCCGATCGGTAATCGGGACGAAGACCAATACGGTCGTAAGCTCCGTGTCCTGATGCGCGATGGCCGCTCGATCGGCGACCAGCTGGTCGCGGAAGGACTAGCCCGGACCTGGTCCGGACGCAGGGAGCCGTGGTGCTGATGCGCGCCTGGCCGGACAGTGATGATCCCTTGGCGGGCAACGAGCGGGAATGGAAATTGAAGCTCGAAGCATGGCTGCTGGGTATTCCGATTGTCCTCATGCTCATCGCGGGCATCGGGTCACTCTTTTGACGCTCACCCCCGATCAGGAGCTTTGGGGCATGGCGCTGTGGGTGGAGAAGTACCACGGCGATGCCGGACATGAATTCATTGCGTCGAAGATCGATCAGCTGACCCGGGCCGGCGAGGAATACGGGGCAAAACTTTGGCAGGACGTTGCGCAACGCTATGAGCGGCTTGGCGAGCGCACGTCCCGTTCCTCTTGATACAGTCGGGAGCGGTAGCCTCGACTGAAGTCAGGTAGGCTTCGAGCCTTTCGATGGTTCTGCGGCGCGGTCTGCGTCCCATCCTGAGGTCGAGCACAAATCGCGGATCGCCAACCGCGCGCCGTCCGAAACGTGTTGCCGAAATATGATGATCTTTCAGATGCTTTTCGATCCGTTCCAGCAAGGTCATGTCCCTTTCGCTCCGACTCGCAAATCCCTTGTGTTCCTGTTATGTTCTTAGTAGGATCGCATCCGCGAGTCTAGGAAAATTCCTACGATCAAGATTCGAAGGACGGAAAGATGGAACACGTGAGGGAAGAGCTCGACCGGCTGATCCTCAAGGGCGGATATGGCTACGCTTCGATTTCGCGGCTGCTCGGGCGCAACCCCGCCTATGTGCAGCAATTCATCAAGCGGGGCTCACCGAGGAAGCTCGATGATGAGGATCGAAAGACGCTCGCCTGTTTCTTTGGCGTCGACGAACAGGTGCTCGGCGGTCCGGCCAATCCGGTCACCGACAGCATGGTCGAGATACCCGTTCTTGATGTCGAAGCATCTGCCGGTTTTGGTGCAGTTGCTGCCAGCGAGACTGCACATACCCGGTTCGGGTTCGACGAGCGCTGGTTGCGGCACCTGACGTCGGCGAAGAGCGCCAGCCTGTCGATCGTTGGGGTTAAAGGTGACTCTATGGAACCCACGCTCAGTGATGGCGACGAGGTCCTGGTCGATGCGTCAGATCACGGCTCGCGGATGCGCGACGGGATCTACGTTCTTCGCGCTGATGATACCCTCGTTGTAAAGCGGATCGCGATCAAACCAGGTGGTCGGCAGATCACCATCGCGAGCGACAATCCTGCTTATCCGACTTGGCACGATATGGACCGTTCCGATGTGCACGTCGTTGGTAGAGTCATCTGGTTCGGAAGAGCGCTTTAGGCTCCTGTACTCTCCGATCTAGCTCGAACTTCCGCAAGACCAACATCAAAACCGAGCGGCTGCAGCAATTTCGAAATCAGTCGTGCTTGGCTGGCATGGAAACTATCCGAAGGCGCTTTTACTTCGACAAAGCGGATGGCTTCTCCCTTCCAAAGCGTGAGGTCCGGCCAGCCAGACCTGAGATCGTAAGGGGCAGATGCAAAGACTCCGGCGATTTCCGCAAGTCGATCGGCCCCGATTGCATCGAATAGCCCGAAGACGTGCTCTGCTAGGACGGTCGGATAGAATGCGGGAGTGTTATCAGCGGTAGCGGAGATTATTCTCCAGTTGGCCTCGATCTGTGACCGCGTTGAACGAGAAACCGAGGCGACCAAGTCGCTTTTGGAGAACCGGTCCTGATCGAACGCAACGTTCTGCGCATAGAGAGCTTCGACAAAAGTATCTGCGTGGCACGGGTCTAGGCTCTTGAAGGATGCTGCCTTGATCAAAGTGAGAATCAGGCCGCCTTCGGATGCAGCGCCTGACCATCCCTGTTCGTGATAATGTTCGAGCGCAGCAAATTCGACCGATGACCAGTCGTGGGCTCTGTGGAATCTCCATTCCTTGCCCCTGCCCTTTTCGAGCATGATCACATCATGGCCGATCCCGAGACGATCGGCTTGCTTTTCGAAGCGGTTTTTCCTTCCACCTGCAGTTTGAATGTCCTGTGGTCCGGCCTCTCTGCGGAGCTTTTCCACCCGCCTTGCAACGCCGACCTTAGGATCCAACCTGAGCGCATCATCATAGGCCTTGATTGCTTCCTCCAGCTCGCCTGCTGTTTCGTGCAACTCGCCCAAGAGCCGCAATGCACGCGCCTGGCTCCAGACTTCTCCGTCACGCGCCGCACGCGCGAGCCCGGCCACGACGAGTTTGCGCATCTCACTGTCGAGCGGAACCTGTGTTTCAAGGATATCCTTGATCACTCTCAGGTCGCCCGCAGCGATCCGCCGACGCTGCCAACCTGCCCGATCGACCATCGTGCCAGTAAAGTCGTAAGCTGCACGCTCACCATCGCTCAGGCAGATCAATACCCTGTGGGCTTCACGATCCCATTCATAGCCTTCGGCCCAGCCGGTTTCGACTTCCCATCGGGCGATTTCCCTTCCGGCTTCCAGATCAAAGAGCATGTACCGGCAGCTGTCGTCGCTTCCTGGTGCATTGGCTGTCTGGCAAATCGCAGTTCGCGCATCAGGCGAAAGGCTGTTGCTCATGAGGTTAGCGGCAAATTGCTGCGCGATGAGCGTTTGCCCTTTGGAGTTGAATGCCACGAACCGGCCTTGCAAGCCTTGCCCGAACATCCAGTCGTGGAGGATGAACGTGCCATTGTCGGCAACCTTTCCCTCCTGGGGCCGTTCGAGCTGTCCCGTTTTGACGATGCGGTCGTCAAGAAGCAGCAACCAGCAGCCGTGCCCGCTGTCGCGGTTTCCGCCCCGCCGACCGTCGGGTGTTCTGTCGGCCCAGACCAGTCGGTATCGACTATTGGGCGACTTGGCTTGATGGCCAAGGAAATCGAGTTCATCGATGCTGACGAGGCCGTGACCGAACTCGTCGACGTTCAATTTGGCCTGCGAAGAAGAGTTCGGCCGCTCCCCGACAGACGCGCGCTTACCGAAGAGACGATCAAAGAACCCCGTCATTTCCGACCATTCAATCGGTTCTGCAAATCCGCGACCGCATCCATGACGTCATCGAAGGGAGGCGGTTCGCCGAAAATCATAACGCTCATTGCACGATAGTCCTGCTTCAAATCATCGATCATCCCTTTCTCGGGACACAAGGCAAAGGTGGGTGAATGTGCGGAGGCCAGGTCGAATGGCGGTCGATCAAAGAACATGCGGGCGTGGGCGACACAATCCTCGCCGAGAACCGTATCTGCGAGTGCTGCCTGGCCTGCATCGGATTGGAGCAGACGAGAAACGTCATAGTAGTGTCGTGAAATGCGTTGCCCGTTGCCGCGAAGCTGGCCCCGATTGTCGTACCAGCGCCGCAAGCCATGAAGGATGACGACCTTGTCCCAGAAGGTTCGCTCGGCATCTACCACCGTGACGTTTGGCACGGCGATGTCGGTACCCGGGATATCTGCGTCGACATAAGGAGTGATGGTTCGCAGTGAATTCGGGTCGAGCGCGGACTTTGCGCCTGACTCGATCTTCACCGACTTGGAGATATAGGCATCGGTGGGTGTCGCACTGGGATAGACCAATAGCAGCGTCTGTCGATCATGCGGGTCCGGTTCGACGCGAAGAGCGCCCGCCTCTATTCCCGTGCGAGCGCACGCTTCGTCACAGAGAGCCCTTAGTTTTTCCAGGAATGGCCCATTGATGTAGGCCTCGCAGGCTTCGCGAATTTCGTCGAGCGCAGCTTCGCGCTTCTTGCGACTGAGCTTTGCGAGTTCCTCAATCGAAGCAGCATGACCCAAGTCGTCGCGGAAGACGGTCACATCGATGTCTTCGGAGAACCTTTCGATCAGACCGAAGGCCTTGGAAAGAGACGTGCCGCCCTTGAATAGCAGCCTGGGTCCTTCTCTAAGTCCGTTGAACAATGCGTCTAGTGTCCAGCAGACCCAGAGGTCTTTCTCGACGTTCTGCGGGGTCGTGCCGAGCCGCTGGGCAGTTGCTGCATAGAGCCCGCTGCGCGTTTCGGCATCGGCGCGCAGGATTTCATCGAATGCCGGGTTCACGATAGCGATGCCTGATCGCTCAGCAATGGGCGCAGGAAGTCCTGCATCCAAGCGGGTAACGTGGCAAAGCCATCAGCCAGATCTGCACACAGTTTTTCGCCGTGTACTGGATCTGCCAGCAGACTGCTCAGGCGATCCCGCCACTCTGCAACGTCATCACTTGGCATTGTGTCCCGCAGCCAATGCAAAGCCTGCACAATCCGCATGGCAGGTCGCCCTGCCCAGTAGAGTTTGCTGGCGGCCGTCTGTTTGAAGTCGATTGTTAGGTTGCCAAGCTTTATCGACTTCGGTCTCGCCTCACTGTGAACGACTATCTTGGCTGGTACGGCGTTCGTTAGCCCCAGATCATTGGCAGCCGTCATGCCGTCAACCAGGACACGTATCTGATCCCGGCGCGCAACAGCCTCGACAACGGCACGAGGATCAGGTGCACTTTTCGCTTTGGTCAGGCTGTTGACGCCCGGCTTGTCATAAAGTCCACGGTCGATCCGGCGCAGGTCACCTGCTTTGACCAATCGTTGGAGTGTCTTGTCGACGGCATCACGGCTTGCAAGGTCGAGGAAGTCCGATGGCGTCCAGACAGTATTTTCCGCCCCCTGCGCAATGCGCTGGAGGATTTGCGATTTAAGGGGCGAGGCTTCTACATTCATGTCCGAAATATGTAGCAACATTTCGGACAATGTCGATGCTTTCCTGTCCGAAGAATGTATACCGATTTCGGACGACAGGCAGTTTGGAAAGTGGGCCGTTTGCCGGCTGTCAACTTCGCGGATTAAGGGCGCGGGAAGGGAACATCTGCTCGCGCAGACTTACCACACTAAAGGCATGCGATCGGGCTGCCGCGTCAGCAATCTCATGGCTATCAACCAATTTTGCTTTTTGCCCATATTAGTGCATCGAAAGCGGCCAGCTTCGCTTTCTCGCTGGTAGGAAAGCGCTTTCGCCCGCACATACGGTCAAGAGTATCACGTCGCATAATCGTGATCATCCAGCCCGGTTTCGAAACATCCGCCAGGAAAACTTGAATATTAAAGCCGTCAACATTTAAGTACGAAATTCCCTCTCGAGACGTTCTCCATTTCCGACTGATCCATTTCGATCGGCGACGAGTTTCGTTCCTGAGGCGAGTTTCGCGCGCGCGAGGCCCAACGTAGTCATTCTCCATGTGTTCGGCGCATACGCAACCCACGCCCAGCGGTTCGTGGTAATCGGGATGCTCCATGAAATGAACATATCGTATCTCGACGCACTCACACATCGCGCAAACTTGCGAAGGCTCACCAAGATCATCGATACCCGTGCAACGCCAGCCCCGGTGGGGAACGCCGGCCGATGACCATTTTCCTCGATGCGTATGACCTTCCATAGGCGATCACCTTAGCGCCAGAGTGAACCCCACCATGCTTTGAGAGTGGCCCAAAAGCCTTCCTCGCGATGTGGCTTCGCGGGCGAAGGCAGAGGCCGTGGCGGCGGAGGCTTGATTTCGCCCGTCAGGACGCGGCTCGCGTATTCGTCGCGACGCCGCGCGCGGAGCGTCTGCGCTTCCGTCATGTCCGCGTACCAGTCAACACGACCCTGCCTGATCCAGTAGTGGGAATGACAGGGCAATGCGCCGAGGCCGATCGACGGTGCGAGCGAAACGGTATCCCCGTGATCGACAAGACTCCATTTCGCCGGATTTAAAGGGGTCACGACCTTGAATCCGCATCCGCAGCAGCAGAGATGCGTGGCGGTGTTGAAGCGCCGCGAAATATAGAGAACGCCATCGTCGATCTCCTTCGGGATGAATTCGACGTATGTATGTGCAAGCCTTTCCCGTCTCGTCACGCGTGGTCCTCGTTTGAAAGCTCCCCAGTCGCGATCTGGTACGTCGTCGCATGCTCTCGCCCAGCATCACGATAAAATCCGATCAACCGCTTCCAGCGAATGACAGCGAGCGCCGCGTTGAGAGAATTGAGTTCAGCGATCTGGATGTTGGTAGAATACTCGTTCTCGGCCTCGTCATCTTCGCCGAAAGAAATTCGGGAATCGATGTGATCGCGCTTTTCAGGCGTGCTACTGACGACGCGCACGACGCCCTGAAGACCAGCCGGAGCGCGAATGATGCCAAGACCGACTTCGATAAAGGCGATGCCGTGGGCGATCAGCCAATCGATGATCGCACGCTTTGCCTTGCCTTTGTCCATGCAGATGAACGCGAAGGTGATCCCTTCGAGCAAGTGTAGGTTCTCGTCCGTCAAGGGCACATCGTGCTTCATGAGTCCTTTGCGGCGTAGTTTCGAATAAATGTCGAAGAGATTTTCGACCTTGGACTTCTTGGTTTCCAGCTCCGCAAGCGACCATGCTCCGGGAGCGCGGAAAGCGTTATGCGTGTCAAAACTGTCGCCGTCGAACAGACGGATCTCCGCGACACGTGTTTTTGCGATCAAATCCAGGATGTATGACCCCGTTCCTCCGACGCCGATGATGGCGACGCGCTGATTCTCCAACTTTTCGTTGTCGGCCCCGATGTGAACCCGACTCGAAGCCGTGTCGATGTAGTGGAAGATGTCATCGTCCTCTTCATCGGTCGCGTAGATCGGGTGAGTCTGCGCAGTGATCCCTGGGCGCAGCTTCCTCGCTTCACCGACGATCCAGCCGAGATAACCGAGCATTTTATGCTCGTAGTCGCGGTAGCTGTTGCGGGCCGAGAACGTGAAATCCGCTTTGACGCCCCCACCGAAATCCTGTGCCGCGCTCGGATTTTCGAAGCTTTGGATTTTCCGTCCGTCCGCATGACAAGGATGTTCACCGGTCCAGTAGGCGACGTGACTGTCAGGCTTTCGCGTCTGCTCAAAACCATCGACCACATGGGTATCAAGCTTGGCGATCAGCACGCCGTCCTCGCGCACGACCGCCGAATCCGTCACGTAGGGAACATCCTTCACCAGCAGATAGCCGTTGCGGATTTCGAGGTTGTACCCGTCATTCCGCATCGCGAGCAGATCGGGGCTACGACCGATTAGCCGGTGTGACATCGAATTCCATTTCCTTTTTCACTTCGACGGACTCGCCCTCCATAAGAGTGCCGGTCGGTTTCGGGCCGTTGCCCTTGCTATACATGACCTGATAGCGCTGGTTCTCGGGCAGCTCCGGTGCTTCGATCAGCGCGAGTAGCTCCTCGTAGGTGATCTTACCCTTCACCACTTCGTATTCAGTGCCGTTGACGATGATGGTTACGGTCTTCGGATCAGGCTTCCCGCCCTTCTCGGCTGCGTGTTCGTTCGTCATTTTCGTTGTCCTTTCCAGATCAGGTGTTCTTGTCGCGCGGTGGATTCGGATCATTGCCGTGGCTGTCACTGCGGGCGATCTTTCCATCCTTGTTGTGGATTCGAAGCTCGGTGCCTTGGTTACGGCTGATCTGCCGACCCACGTCGACTGCTTCTTGCTTGGTGTCATAATGACCGCTTGCGCGGCTTGCACCGCCTCGCTTCACATCCCAGCCGCCGGAAGGGTTGGGAACTACATGGTGGCTGTCGGGCCCTCTCTTCATCTTGAAAAATCCTCGGTTGTCTAATGTTGTAATCCGAACTATGACGAACTCGTCATTGGGCGGGGCAAAAAAACACGCCGCGCCGATATGGCGATAGCGTCAATTCATATTATACGGATTCGTAATGCCAGAGTCAACGGCACCGTCTGAAGTTTTCCAAGAGCGATTGCGAACGGCGCGCGAGGCTCGAGAATTGAGTCAGGGAGAGTTAGCGCAGCGCGCGCGTCTGCAGGCTTCGGCCGTTTCGCACTTTGAAACGGGAACGAGGAAGCCCTCCTTCGATAACCTCAAGAGACTCGCGGACGCACTCAAGGTTACCACGGACTACCTGCTCGGCCGTGCGGCAGAAATGGAGGCGACGGCTGCCAGCGCCGACCGCTTACACCGGCATTATTCCGGTCTTTCGACTGAGTATCAAGAAATGGCAGACGACTTTATTCAGATGCTGGCCCAGAAAGCGCAGAAGAAGAAAGACGTCGGCGAGCAGTGACTCGCCGGTCCGATCCTCTCCTCAAAGTCAAATGGGAGGCCGACAAGCTTCTCCAGGAACTTGGGATTGATTCCCTTCCGGTTGACCCCTTCGTGATCGCCGAACGACTAGGGATCGCTTTACAGGCCATGCCGTCGCGGATGGGCGGAGCATCGGGCATGCTGATCCACGTAGCCGGACAGTTTGGAATATGCTTCCCTACTCACATCGACAGCGAGGGTTTCAAAAACTTCTCGGTCGCGCACGAAATCGGCCACTACCGTCTGCCTGGTCACGTAGAAGCCGTTCTGAATGAACAGGGCCAGCACGTCTCCGCAGCCGGTTTCCGAAGCTCTAGCCGTTACGAGCTTGAGGCGGATCACTTTGCAGCAGCATTGCTGATGCCCACGCGGCTCGTAAGTTCTATCTTGAAGAAAGCAGGCGATGGGCTCAAGGCGGTAGAGAGCATCGCCAACGAATGCGACACGTCGCTCGAAGCTGCAGCCATTCGCTACGCGCAACTGTGCCCTGACCCTGCGGCAGTTATACGTAGCCAGGGCGCGACAATCGAATATGCCTTCATGTCCAGCTCACTCCGCGATTTCGCCGGGTTAGACTGGATACGCAAAGACACGCCCTTGCCCTCCAACAGCGCCACTCGTGAGTTCAACCTGGAGGCCACTAACATCAGTCATAGCAGAAGGAGCGAAGGAGACGGAGCTCTCCAAGATTGGTTTGGAGGCCCGTACCGACAAGAAGTTTTTGAAGAGGTTGTGGGGCTTGGAAGCTATGGGAAGAGCCTCACAGTTCTCACTGGAATGCAGCCGCCTGATGAGATTGAGTATGAAGATGACGACGAAGAGGACCAAGCTCTGGAGGAATCCTGGACGCCTCGTTTTCGGCGCTAACGGCTTTGAGAATCTAGGCTTTGGATCCACATTTCGATACGCGCGTAAGTAAGGGCGGTATCTACACGGCAGACATTCCTTTGACACACCTGTCCTACGGTCTCGGAATCCATATGACGGTGATATAGCGGATCCGCGAAGGGCTGCTTTTTGGGGGGTGGTCGGCGAGGACGGTCATGGCCAAAGTGGGACGCAAACCTGCCATTCAGATTCCGAAATCCAGCGTCTTGCTCTTGCTCCGGGTCAGCTCCAAGTCGGCTTTGCTAGCCTCCTCCGGCTTCGGCTGAATGGCGTCTTTGCCCTTTTCGTTGGTCGACTTGAGCCGTGCCGTGACCTCGATGGCCGATGCCTTCTCGCCCTTGTTTCGGGCAACGGCCGCTCCAAGCTTGTCCGAGTTGTCGACCACCAGCGTCAGGTGATCTCGGAGCCTCGTGACTGTCACCAGGAACGTCTTCTGGTTGGACAGGTTGCGCTCGCGGCTGTCCATGACTGCGATACCGCGATCCGATGTCAGGCCCTGCGCCATGTGCGCGTTGAGCGCATAAGCGAGGTCGATCCGCTTGAGCATCGGGTCGTCCTTCTTGAGCTCGACCTGCCCACTCTTGGAGGTTTCGAAGGTGACTTTGCCGCCTCCAAATGCGACGACCCTCGCCTGGTCGGCGTTGAACAGGCCGCGCCGGTGATCATTGCGGGTCCAGCGGATCCTGTCGCCTTCGTGGATTTCGAGCTTGCGAGGCTCGAGCAGGGTGAGATTGTCGCCACCCTTCCCCGTTTTGATCCGCGCCGGATCGAATCGGAATCGCTTGCCACGCTTGTCCTCGACTTCAACCAGCTTCCCTTTCCGGTCCTGCCCGAGAATGCGGTACTCACCAACGGAAAGGCCGAGGGCCTGCTGCTTTCTGGAGACCTCTAGCACGCGTCCCGCCCGATAGACCGGGAGATGGCGAAGTTCTTCCCGGGTGGTGTTCACGCGGTCAAGGACATCCAGCTTCATCCTTCCCGGACCGATCTCGCGATTGGCGAGAAGGCCCTGCTGGACTGCCGTATTGGCCGCAGAGCGAATTGCCCGTCCCGAGGCGTAGATCGACGTTCGGGCGCGGGTTTCCGTGTCGAGAGCGAGCCAGGCTTCAGCGGCGATCAGCGCGCCATCGCCCTGTGCCTCGACGGTATGCGGCTTCAGATGGCGAAGTGCCTTACACACGTCGCCTGCCTGGGCGGCCGCCTGCGCTTCGCGCACGACCGGGTCACGGGCGCGTAGGTTGGTGGCCATCTCTGCCCGCGCGATGCCTGTCCGCTGAAGCAGCGCGAACGGTTTGCCCGCATCGACCGCCCCCAGCTGCTTGCGATCCCCCATAAGGACAAGGCGATGGACGCCAGCCAGATTCGCGAGGCGAACGAGCTTCTCCTTGTCTTCGTTCGAGACCATCGATGCCTCGTCTAACACCAGCACATGAGCCTTGAGGCTCGCCTGCGCCTCGGCGCGCAATGCGACATTGCCCGGATCGTCGAGCAGCTTTTTCCAACCGCCGAGAAACCGCGCCAGCGTCTGCGAGCCAATCCCAGTGTCGCGCTCAAGCATCTGGACGAGCGTGTTCTGGATCGCGAGGCCGATGACCGGGTAGCCCTGGTCGCGCAGCACCGCGGCGACGGGTTTCAACACACTGCTCTTGCCGGCCCCCGCGATGCCCTGGACAGCGACCGTGCGATCCTTTGACGTGAGGATCAGCTGCGCCGCCGCCAATTGCCCCTCGTTGAGCCGGAACCCCTGCCCCGTGAGCGCAGCCGCCTGGACAGATGCGGCGGCCTTCCGCGGGTCGATCACCGGCGAGCTGTCGCCCTTCCCGGCAGCAACTTCGGACAGGATCCATTGTTCGGTCACGACAGCTTCGCGCGATGCAAGCCAGCCCTTGTGCTCGCCCTTGCCCGCCATCAGGTCACCCGAACGCACCAAAGCCCGGGTCCGCTTCTCGACATCGGCAATCGTGGTCGGCAGCCCGAAATCGAGCGCGGCCTTGTAGAGCGCTGTCCGCTCGAAGGCCGCCTCGCGCTGCGAGAGATGACGCACTGCCGATGCAACAGCCTGCGCTGCAGCGATGGTCTGGCGGTCCTGCTTCAAAACCGACGCCGGTATCAGGGGATCGGCGGGATCGCCCCTGACATGCGCGGCAAAGCGGCTGAGCCACGCCCGCCCGCGCTCGACCAGCGAACCGATCCGCGTGGCTTCCATGCTCTGTCCAAAGGCCCTGGTCCGCGCTCGATCGACCAGTGGCATGAGGTCAAGCCCGATTGATTGCGCAGCCTCGCTCCATTGCTTACTCAGGGTCGCTCGGTCTTCAATCCCTTCCTTGCTCGCGCGAGTATCGAGCGCAGCGATGCGGCCGGCTTCGAGACCCGGACCGCGCCGCGCCTCGAGCACTTCCTTGCGGCGGGTCGAGAACGCCATCACCTGCTCGCGCGAAAGCCCGCGCGCCTCGAAATTGCCGTGCTTGAGCACCGGACCCGGCTCGTAGCCGAGCTTCTCGACCGCGACCCGAAAGCGCGCCATAGCGATCGAATTGAGCGTGGTATTGAGCTGCCAGAGCCGATCGTTCTTGAGCGTTCGCCACTTGCCGTCCCTCCCTTGCGTGACGTTGGCGATCACCGCGTGGAAATGAAGATTGGGTTCCTGGTTGCGGTTGGTGTCGTGCTGGAACAGGCCGATGGCGAGATTGCCGGTCGTCTGCGTCACCACCTTGCCCTTCTCGACGATCCGCGTCTCGGCCGCGTTCTTCTCGGCCCAGTGCAACGCCTCGACGACAGCTTCGCGGTAGGCGGCAATAATCCGTTCGTCCTTCCCGACGAGTGCCAGCAGCGACCAGCTCTTGGGGACCGAAAAGGCGAGATCGGTGCCCGGTCGGTGCGCCTGGCCGGGGTTGCCGACGCTGCTACTATCGGGCAGCTCACCGCGCAGCAGCGCGTCGAACGCCCTGGCCTCGACCTTGCCCTCAAGACCAAGGCGTTTGGCGCCATCTCCGATCCACTGACCCGAGCGATCGGCATCGGCGCTGGCGTAGTAATTGTCCGAGGCGAAGTAGCTCGCCGCGGCCGAAGGCGAGCGGACATTGGCGACGGAAAGCATGGGCTGGGATCACTTTCTCTTGGCCCTCGTCCCCTCCCCGGTTGAGCGTCACATATCCGGATCGAAGTCCCCGTAATCGTGACCATGGTCCTGCCCCTGATCGGCATCGCGACCCTGCTTCGCTGCACCGCCAAGAAGCGACTTCTGCTGCTCTTCCTGGAGTCTCTGGTCGGCCTTGCCGCGCGCGACCTGCGCCCGCTGATGCGCTGCGGGATCGGGAATATCGGACCTGGCGGAAGGTCCATCCCGTTGCTCCTCAGCTTTCGAAGACAGAGGAAGTTCGGATTGAGCCGGCCGCTGAGGGTCCGATGTCGCCCTTTCCTCTTGCGCATTCGGATCGCGACGCTTCCTTGTCTGGCCCGGTCGAGCCAGATCGCCCTTGTTGCTGCGACGGGTCCGGCGCAGTTCCTTTTTGTCTTCCTTGTCGGCTTTCTTTTCAGCGGTGTCGGAGCGATCGTGCGCGACCCTCAACCGTCGAGGATCACCATCATTGCCGCCCGTTTCAGATGCTGCTCCGGCACCGCCACCTGCTCCTTCTTTGTCATCACCGTGGCGGGCCTGTGGTGGTAGCTTAGGCATATCCCGGGGAATGAAGCCTTCGGCCACCCGAGGCCAGTTGCGCGGTTCGAGGACCACGGGTGCCGCAGGAAATCCTTCGGGAAACTTGATGAAACCATGTAGGTTCTTGAGCTTCATCAGCTCGTCAGGAAGCAGCAACGGAACGACCTGGCGCCGGGGCGTCAGGCTGACCGCGTCACGCGCATTGTTGTAGCCGTAGCTGTAACCTTCCTCCATCTCGCGAACCTCGCGGTGGCCGATGATATCGGAACACCAGGTGGCGGTCTCGCGATCTGCTGTGCCAAGGATCAGCTTGGTGCGGGCAAGCGAGGAGAGGGTCATTGCCATGTTCTCACCGTAGACATCCTTGAGCTTGGCAAAGGCATGAATCCCGGTGACGATCGCGCCCCCGAAATTGCGCGCGGTCTGGAGGCCCTTCTCGAGCGAAGGGAGACGATGCAGGGCGCCCAGTTCGTCGATCAGGAACCAGAGCCTGATGTCCCGCGAGCGCTGGCCCGCCATCAGCGTATTGATCGCGGTATCGAGCCACAGCGTGAGCAACTGCGAGAGCACGCTCATGTCGATGTAGCGGGCAGACAGGAACAGGATCGAGCCCGGTCCTCCTGCCCCGTTGATCCACTCGCGGACCGAAAAGGGCTTCCCGTCTTCGGGCAGCATCTGGAGCGCCTTGGCATTGACATTGAACACTGCCCGGACCGATTCCGCCATGCGCGCCGCGCTCGGCGTGCTGATGGGACCGGCCATGGTATCTTCGACGAGACGGTGCAGATCGGAGAGATCAGCGTTCATGAGTTCGTGGGCGAGCGCGGCGTTGGTGCCCCGCCCTGCTTCGGCGAGCTTGAGACAGGTCTCGACGAACAGCGTGCGCGCGGCGAGCACCCAGAACTGTTCGGCGCCGCCACCATCGTGCGGGACGAGGGACTCCGCCGCGGCATGGAATTCGGCACGCGTGGAGCAATCGTTGAACACGCTCCAGGCGAGGCAACGCGCGTCGAGCGGGTTTAGAATGATGTCGCGTTTGGGATCGTAGAAGGTTTCGACAAAGGCCCCGGTAAGATCGAAAATGACCGCACGTTCGCCCCGTTCACGGATCTCCCTGGTAAGCTCGGTTAGGACAACGGTCTTGCCTGTCCCGGTTGTGCCAACAAGCATCGCGTGACTCTGCTCGAGACGCCAGGGCCAGCTGACCCCGGCCAGATGCGCGGGAGAATAGAAGCCCGCATTCCGCAGCGAAGTCGACCCGGCCAGACGCCAGCGCCAGCCCAGCGCATCGCCATACTCGCGGGCACGGGCATCGCGGTTGTGCGCGGCGATCTCCCGGCCAAGTTCGCGCAAGGTAGTAAGCTCCGCCCCGCGTACATGCTTCTTCTGTTTCGACTTCTCGCCGAAGCGTTCGGCAACCCACCAGAACAGCGCGAAGAGCGGCGCAAGAATGAACCCTGCAAGCCACAAGGCGCTGATCACCGCACTCTGGAAAAGCGCGACCGCTTCGCGCATCGGCGGGTAATCGGTCACGACGGAAATAGGAAAAGCAACGAGGCTCCCGTCGGCAAGCTTGAGGTTCACAAGCTTGTCCGGATCGAACTCCATGAAGGCATAGCCAGAGGCATAGGCATGCATCCACAGGAGGTAGACCTGGTAGTCGTCTAGCGCACCGCTCACCTCCCAGTAGACCAGCCCGAGAACGACCAGCAGGGTCACGACCAAGGGCCCCTTGAGGCCCGCGGCAAACATGAAGCCGAAATGCCCGAGGAGCTGGCTGCCGCGGGTGAAGTTGACGAGATTATGCTTCATCGTCGCCTCCCATGGGTCGGGGTGCAACGATACCGAGCCGCTCCAGCCGGCGCTGGTAGGCAGCGACGGTTTTATCACGCAAGTTAGTGTCGGGATGATGCGTAAGCAGCGCATCCAATGCGACCGTAATGAAGATGTTCTGGCGCACCGGATCGGTCGCTGGAGTCCTCAGGTCAGCTTCGGTCGCGCGCTGCCAGGCATCGAAGATGCAATCGCAAACAACGATACTCGCGCTGACCCTGCGCTCGTCGGCTTGTTTCCTGATCCATTCGGCGATCAGGGGCGTGACATAGGTCACGAACCGGTGGTGTCTTTGCATTTTTCCAAGTTCCTTGTGTTCAAAGAACCTGGCTCACCCTTCGAAAGGCAAGTGCCACTCTAGGCCGCAGCAGGGGGTGTAGGAAAACGGAAAATTCACGTCGCTTTTCAGCAGATTAAACGGATCTGTGCCGACTCGGCACGGACGAGAGCGCAAGTGGACCGCATCCGGCACAGAAGATGATATCGGCGAAATTTCGTGAATTCGCGAAGCAATTCCGCGCCTTCCATTGCAGCACCCGCTGCGTACGGTGTGCTGGGTCAAGCCCATTCTCAATTGCGCGTCAGTGACCAGAAAATTTACTCGAAAGAATCCTGCGAAAAATTGTGTAATTTCAACTGGAGTAAGCAGCGTAGCGCGACAACCGAGCGCAGAATTCTGTCAAATTTTTGTACCTCTAATCGACCATGAATTTCACTTTATGTTCCGAAATGGGGACCAAATAGCCATCATCAATGCCGCGGCTCTCTAGACGATTCCTCCACCCGCTCCAGCTTGCAATATGGGGTTGAAAAAGAATTTGCTTTCGCAATCTTTGTTGCACATTTCGCTGGTCAGTAGCGATGTTGATCGAAGTCACTATCGGTCGGTCATTGCTGTTGCGATGACATAATCAGCTTCGATTTTGATAGGCTCCAGCCCATCATGGAAGGGGTAAATCAAGATGAGGTTCGAGCACAAATAAAGTCGGCTACAGTCGCACGCCAAATTGCCCCAACACCCACACCATCGCGAGATAAAGAAGCACCGTCATCGTGCATCCGATGGCGAGCGCAGGCCAGAATGCCATGCCGCGATTGAGCAACAGCGGGATAACGAGGAACATCGGCAGGCTCGGCAGCACGAACCAGAACGTAGCGAAGGCGTGCTCGGCCATGCGTGCGGTGTCTTCGGTATCTCGCCACAGCCAGATCATACCTAGCACCGAGATGAGTGGCAGCGAGGCGATCAACGCGCCGAGGCCCGGTGCTCGACGCGCGACTTCGCTGACAATGGCGATAATGATGCCCGACAGGGCAGCTTTTAGCAGCAGGTATCCCATCGATTATTCTCCTGTCAGGCGATGGCATCTTCGAGTTCGATGTCGTCGCGCTTGCGGTGCGGCAGAGCCAACTTCGGCATGGAAACGCCCCACCCATCCCGCGTCACCTTCAGATATATCGCGGGCAGCACAAGCATGTTGAGCACCGTGGAGCTGGTCAGGCCGCATAGGATTACGATGGCCATCGGAGCCTGAATTTCGCTTCCCGGCTGGCCCATTGCGATAGCCAACGGCACCAGCGCAAGCCCTGCTGAGATCGCGGTCATCAGAATCGGCACCAGCCTTTCCTCGGCACCGCGCCGCACGGCTTCTGCAAGATCGGTCACGCCTTCCACAGCTTGAAGGTGCTTGATGTGCGTGACCATCATCACACCGTTGCGAGTGGCGATGCCAAACAGGGTGATGAATCCCACAATCGTCGCGACCGACAACACGCCCCCGGTTAGCCAGAGGCCGACCACGCCGCCGACCAGCGCCAGCGGCAGGTTGATCATCACCAGCGCGGCATCGTTGGACGAACGGAATGCCTGCCGCAGCAGCAAGAACATTCCCACCAGCACGATCAGACCGAGCGCAAGGAGGGTCCGAGTGGCGCTGGCGGCACTTTCGAACTGGCCACCTAGCTCTATATGCGCGCCCTGCGGTAGTTCGATTGTATCCAGCACAGTCTCGACATCGGCAACAACCGCACCGAGGTCCCGGCCAGACACATTCGCCATGACCAGTTGCATTCGCTCCACACTCTCGCGGGTGATCGCATTCGGACCCTGATCGCGGACCACATCGGCAATCGCGGCGAGCGGCAGGAGCTGGCCATCCGGCGCGGCGATGAGCATGTTCTCCATCGCGCCCGCTTCGTTGTATTGCGCCGGATCGTAACGGACGACAACATCGGTGATGACGGGCCGCTCGATCAATTGACCGACCTCCGCACCGACAATCGCCGCCTGTATCGCTCCGGTCACGTCCTCGACCGCTAGGCCGTAATTGGCGAGGTCCGCACGGCGCAAGCGCACACGGACATAGGGCACCATGCTCTGCGTATCCTTCTGCACATCGACCGCACCGGGAACGGCGGTAACCGCGCTCTCGACCTGCGAGGAAATGCGCTGGAGAGTGTCAGTATCGGGCGCAAACACCTTGATCGCGATGTTCGCACGCGCACCCGACAGGATGTGATCGACGCGGTGACCGATAGGCTGGCCGAAAATAGCCTGCACACCTGGCACCGTCCCCACCGCGCCGCGCAAGGCGGTAAGCAGTTCGTCGCGATCACGGCCTTCATCATTGAGTGTAGCCTCGATCTCAGACGCGAAGACTTCCTGCGCGTGCGGGTCACCCGGCGCGCGGCCCGTGCGCCGAGCGGTCGTTTTGACTTCCGGCTGCGAGAGCAGCGCTGCTTCGACCTCGCTTGCGGCGCGGTCGCTGTCTTCGAGGCTGGTGCCTGGCAGGGTTGTGACATTGACCGTCAGTGAGCCTTCGTTGAACTCCGGCAGGAAGGACTGTCCGGCAAGAGCGATGCCCATCGATGCGGCTACGACCATCGCCAGAGATGCCAAGGCGAGTGATTTCCAGCGATCCAGCCAGCGGCTCAGCACTCCAGCATACCAGCTCTTCATACGAACCACCCAGTTCGGCTCGTTGCCGACATCTTCAGGCTTGCGGCTGAGGAGGTCGTAGGAAAGCGCAGGCGTTAGCGTCAGCGCCACGGCAAGACTGGCCAGCAGTGAAACGCCATAGGCAAGCGCGAGCGGCTGGAGCAGGCGCCCTTCGATGCCGGTAAGGCCAAAGATCGGCAGGAAGACGAGCAGGATAATGAGCGTCGCGAAGATGATCGCGCCCTGCACTTCGCTGGTTGCGGCGGCCACGACCTTGATGTCGCTCTGCTGTTCACCGGCTGGCTTCTCGCGCTCAAGGCGCAATCGCCTGACCACGTTCTCGACGACGATGATTGCGTCATCGACGAGCATTCCCAGCGCGATTGCGAGACCTCCCAACGTCATGGTGTTGATCGTCCCTCCGCCCGAATTGATGACGATGATTGCAGAGACGACCGAAACCGGAATGGCCGCCAAAGCCACAGCCGTAGCGCGCCAACTTACAAGGAAGATGAACACGATGATCGCGACGAGGATCAGACCCTCGATCAGCGCGGTGGTGACGTTGTCCACCGAGCGCTGGATGAAATCGGCCTGGCGGAAGACCTGCGTCTCCAGCACCATACTTTCCGGCAGGGAGCGTTGGAGATCGGCGAACGTCTCGTCGAGCCGCTCGGTCAGATCGAGCGTATTCGCGCCCGGCTGTTTCTGGATTGCAAGGATAACGGCGGGATCGCCGTTGAAAGCACCGGTTCCGCGCTTCAATCCTTCGCCAATCCGCACCTCGCCAATCTCGCGCGCGAGCACCGGCAGTCCGCCAGCCTCGCCGACAACGACGTTGCCGAAATCCTCGGCGGCATCGGCGCGTCCGACACCTTCGATCAGTAACTCCTGCCCATTCTCAACGACCACACCCGCGCTTTCATTCGTGCTGGCGCGCTCCATCGCCTCGACAACCTCGTTCATGCCGATACCGCGCGCGGAAAGACGCGCCGGATCGACCAGCAGTTGCACCTGTCTTTCGTCGCCGCCGATTGTCATGACCTCGGCGATGCCGGGGATCGACATGATGCGTCGCCGGACGATCCAGTCGGCGGTGGACTTGAGGTCCATCGAACTAGCGGTGTCGGACCGCATAGCCACGAACATGATCTCGCCCATAACCGAACTCGCCGGGGTCATGTGAGGCGGCGGAATATCATCGGGCAACTCGTCCGTTGCAGTTTGCATGCGCTCGTTCGTGATGCGACGCGCCTGTTCTGGATCGGTTGACCAGTCGTATTCCATGATGACGACCGACAGGCCGGTGGCGCTGTTCGAGCGGATGCGGCGCAGGCCCGGCGCGCCGTTGAGCGCGGTTTCGAGCGGGATCGTGATGCGCTGCTCGACTTCGGTCGGCGTGTAGCCGCCCGCATCGACCACCACAGTAACGGTCGGCGCGGTGAGGTCTGGTAGCACATCGACCGGCGTGCGGGACGCGGTCCAAGCACCAAAGGCGGTCAGAAGGATCGCGATGGCATAGACCACCACGCGGTTTTCGAGGCTCCAGCGGACGAGACGTTCAAGCATTCCGGGCGTCTCCTAATGCGCGTGGCCGTGACCGAAGGCGTCCGGCGTGGAAGCAGCGGCACGCACTGCCGACGCGCCGCGAGACACTACGCGTTCACCCGACTTCAATTGTCCCTCGGCCGCGACCCGATCGCCGCTACGCGAAAGCACCGTCACCGGGCGGCGCTGGAACGTCTCACCGCCTATCTGGACATAGACAACGTCCTGCCCTCCTTCGTTGAGGATGGCGCTTGCCGGTATGGTCAGGCGCGGTGTGGCATCCCCGGTCCGCAGCTGTCCTTGCAGCCTCTGTCCCGGTCGCACAGCGCGGCTGTTCCATGCGAAGATGACCGGCAACGTGCGAGTTTGCGGATCGATGGCCGCGCCGCGCTGGACAATCGCGACATCGCCGCGTCCGAGCGAGATGGTCTGGTCGGGCAGAAGAAGGTCGATCCCACGCGGATTGCCGACCTGCGCCGCCATTCCTTCCGGCACGCGCGCCACCAGCCACAGGGCAGCGGGATTGCCGATCCGCATCAACTGCTCGCCACCTTGCACGCCTTTGCCCTGTACGAGCGAGCTTTCGAGCACTTCGCCGGAGATTGGAGCCGCTACAGGAACGCCTGCTCCACCACCCGCTACCGCAGAATGGCGTTGGCGGGCCGAGCGAAGCTGTGCCTCGGCGTATCGGAGCGATGTGCGCGCCTCATCGAGCCGACGCGCGGGAACGGCCTCGGCTTCGACAAGGCTTTGCATGCGAGCAACTTCACGGGTGGCAGCGTCGCGCGCAATCCCGGCTTCGCGAATGGCAAGGTCGAGCGTGGCGATATCCTCGCCGCCGCCCAAGGTCGAAGAAATGGAGGCGAGGGTCTGGCCGCGCCGGACATAACTGCCCGACGAGTAAATCCGTGCCGCACGCACGATACCATCCACCGGAGCTGATACAATCGCCTCGGCTTGTGGCTGCATTTGAACATCGACAGTGACGGGAATGACATCGGCAAGCTCAGTCATGGCCGCCGCCTCAGTCATGAACGGAATGCGCCATTGCACCTCCTTGGTGAAGGCGATAGCGCCGTCGATCTCCACCTCTTCCGGCGCTGCCTCCGCGCCTTCTTCGCTGGTGGCCCAGACAGTCACTTCGCCGAGATCATGCGCGAAGACCCCGCGCGAGGTGTTCAGGACAAGCCGCAATCTAGGCTTGCCGCTTTTCGAAGCGGTCAGCAGCGGGCGGAAGATGCCCTCGACATCGCTCAGCCCGGCCTCGGCAGTGTCCGTACTGCCATCGGGCCAAGCGAGTTCTGCTGTCAGCGTGCCTTCGGTGACCGGCTTGTAAGTATCGAGCCAGGTCAGGTGCGCGTCGAAGCGCCGGTTCTTACCCGTCACCAGCGGACGAAATTCGACGAAAAGTTCGATCGCCTCGGTAAAATCGGTGACCACGATCCCGCCCCCGCCATGACCGTGCGCTTCCTCGTCGGATGAAGAGAGCACACCGCAGGCGGGCAGCGACAGTGTCAGCATGGTTGCGGCAAATGCCACAAGAAGGCGGGATCGGGTCATTTTCATTTTCTCAATCTGTCATTCAGTTTGCAGAGGATCAGTGATCGTGCGGCACGGACTCGTCGTGCGGCTCTTCCTCGGCGACCGGAGCGGCCTCGGGCACGGCGGCGTCATTGTCGTCGTCCATTACTGCCGTTTCAGTTTCCGCCGCCTTGTCCGTTGCGGTTTCGCCGCAAGCGACAAGCGCGAAGCTCGCCGGAATGGCGAGCGCAATCAGTGTCTTATTCATCAGTATGTCCTTCCTGTGGTTAGGTCGTATTCAATGGCCGCAAGGGCCGCTTCGAGTGCGAGCGCAATGACCGACAGATCGGCATCGCGCGCGGCTTCATAGGCGTCGAGGAGTTCCACGACGCCGATTTCTCCTGCCTGGTAGGCGGTCTCTGCGATGGTGCCGAGTCGACCGGCATCATCGCGAGCACCCGCCGCCGTAACAGCGGCTTCGCGTGTAGCGGAGCGCCGAGCCGAGGCGGCTTGTACTTCGGCTTCCGCCTGACGGCGGGCGATCAGAAGTTCGTTCTCCCGCGCCGCCAGCAGTGCTTGTTCGCGGCGAACCGCAGCGCCGCTGCCGTTCCAGATCGGCAGACTGACCCCAAGCGAGAGAGCCGGGCCATAGGCGGTATCGGTTCCGTCATCGACGCGCCGGACGCCTGCGCCGACCGCGAGCTGCGGTAATCGTGCACGCCGAGCCGCCGAGACTCTTTGAGAGGCTGCAAGAACGCGCTGTTTCTGCGCAAGGATATCGGGGCGTTCGTTAGGTGCTGGCGCGACATCCACTTGCGTGATCGCCGATAGCTCGACTTGCGGCTCCTCGATCCCTGTAAGAGACGTGAGAGCCGCGCATCCCGCCACTTGCTCGCCATTGGCGCGAGCCAATTGCGCCTGTGCAGATCGCTGCTCGACCCGTACGCGGCGCACATCGTAGACCGCCGTATCGCCAGCCTCTGCGCGGACCGATGAAACGCGCTCGGCCTCGGTCAACTCAGCAGTGTAGCGTTGCCAGATGTCCAGTTCCGCTGTCGCGGCGGCACATTCGACAAACGCTATGCGCACGTCGGAAACCAGCAACTGCCGCCTGCGATCGATGTCCGCATCGACTGCCAACGCCTCAGCGCGCGCCGCATCGCGAAGCGCACCGCGCCGTCCGTTCAAGTCGATTGGCTGGACCAGCCGGAGCTGCCATTCGGTCTCGCCCCCGCCACCTTCGTAGGAGGCTTCGACATCGGGATTTTCCAGCGGACCGATCATATCGATCTCGGCAGCTGCACCCGCACGATCGGCTTCGTCGCGCGCGGCAATCCCTTCGCGAGCAAGCGCACGCTCGATGGCGGCATTCTCGTCGATGATGTCCTGGGCAGTCGCGGGCATTGCCGCAAGGCTCAGGGTTATAAGTGATGTGATGGATGCAATGCGCATCCCGACTGTGGGCATGGAATCCTCCGCATGAGACTGACAGCCGGGCGCACGCCCGGCAAAGTGTCAGGCCGCGCGCGGAGGTCTCAAAAGGGAATCGGGTGCAGCGGACGGATTGCCGATGCGATGCCTGTCGATCAGATGCCGCGAGGCAAGGAGCAACGCTCCATCGGCGACGTGACCGGCATCCAGTTCGGCCATTGCGGAAAGCACATCGGCTGGCAGATGGTCATGAACAAGACCGCCATCGTTGTCGCCATCCTGCGCAAAATGCTCATCATGCGAATCCACAATCGCTTCATGCGAATGACCGTCATGATGCACATGCTCGACCATCGAAGCGACGGGCTGGTCATGCCCCGCCTCATGCGCGCCCCATGCCAACCGTGGCACGATCAGCGCGCAAATGAGCAGCAGGAGGAACAAACGGGACATGAGCGCGTGAATAACGGGCGCAGCCCAAGCTGGCAATAGGATTGCACCCAAGAGAGATAGTCGACGCACTAAAGTTTATTAGATTCTATGTTTTCATTTGCGCATCATTGAAGCAGCCGCGATTCAACCGCATCTCCGATTTTCTGCACTGCCTCAATCAGGTGTCCGTCATCCAAATGGGCATATCGGGCCGTAGTCTGCACATTAGCATGACCAAGTAGACGCCCGATCATTGGCAGAGTTTCCTTGTTCATCGCTGCGTGGCTGGCGAAGGTGTGACGCAGGTCGTGGATGCGAACGCCGGTTAGTCCTGCTTCGTCTCTGAGCCTTCGCCAGAAGCCATTCACGCAGCGAAGCTGCTTGCGGTGGCTGTAATTCCAGAACGGGTATGGAATCCTCTCGAAGCGAGGCAGCGCGGCGATCACCTCGCGGGCAGCGGAGCCAAGCCAAACCGTTCGCGGTCCGGTCTTGCTGTCGCGAAGGTGCAGCCGGTTGCCCTTAATGTCGCCCCATTCAAGCGTGAGGATTTCGCTCTTGCGACACCCGGTCAGCAACAGAAGCGTGATGGCTGCGCCAGCGCATTGCTTCGTGCGATCATCTGATGATCGCAACTTCGCCAGCTCGGCACCCAGACGGGCGAGTTCTTCGCTCGTGAGGAACCGCTCGCACTGGCGCTTGCGGTTGGGCCGAACGGAACGGCAGGGATTGGTGTTTTCGAGCCGGTATCCCCATTCCTCTGCTTTGTTCAGAATGTGTTTGAGGATTTCGAAGGTCCGGTTCGCGGCTCCCGGTCCGGTCCAATTGTTGAGGTGTGCAAACCAGCTCGTGACATGCTCCTCGTTCAGCTCGTCGATGTAGATGCCAGCAAAGGCGTCATCGAGATAGCGGCGGCGGTAGCCAGTGTGCGTTTCCAGCGTCGATGCTTTCCAGCGTGGTGCCCAGCGATCCCAATACTCGGTCACGAAGTCGGCGAAGCTAGGCGCGGACCGAATGCGCTGGCGTTCGGTCGCCGGATCGCGACCGACCTGCGCGTATGCGATAACGCGGCGCGCGACCATCTGGGCTTGGTAACGAGTTAGGACCGATGCAGGCCCAATTGTGACCGTGCGCATACGGCCTGCCATGCGGGTCTGGACGATATAGACGTTGCGACCGCTCGGATAGTGGCGGATGCCAAAACCGTGCTCGACACCAAGCCAGGTCGTAGTCCGCGCCTTTCCCTTCGGGACAAGCTTGAAGTTGACCGTTGCCCCGACCTCGGCAAGTGCCTCCTCGACGATCCGCTTGAGACTGGTGGCGGTCATGGTCTGAGGCCAATCGCTTGCGCCAGCGAGCCGGAAACTCGCTCGGCGGCTTCGCCGATTACGTCATCGGACAGGTGGGCATATTTTGCGGTCGTCTCGACCAGCTTGTGGCCAAGCAGCTTGCCAATGGTCGATAGCGGCACGTTGTCCATGATCGCTGTTGAAGCGAAGCTGTGGCGCAGATCATGGATGCGAACGTCGGGCAAAGCGCACCGCCGCCGGAAGTTGTACCACCAGGTATCGAAGTTCAGCGGGCGTTTTCCGGTCCGGTTCGGAAAAACGAGATCGCTGCCCTCGCGCCGCTCGATCCCGGCGAGGACATCCTGCGCCTGTGTGTTCAGCCAGATCAACTTGGGACCAGTCTTGCTGTCTGGCAGCAGCAGCCGGGGCGGCTTCACCCACTCCCAGCGCAGATTCTTGATCTCGCCCACGCGCGCGCCAGTGAACAGTAGCAGGCGAGCGATTGCGACCTCTGCTGGTCGATCTGCCTCGGCCTCCCGCAATGCAGCTCCGATCCGGCGATACTCGGCTGGCGTCAAATAGCGCTCGACCCTTTGCCGCTTGTAGCGCGGCATCCCTCGGCAGGGGTTCGAACCTGGCCGACGCATCTTGAGCGCTTCGGCATATTTGAACAGCGCGGACAGCACGGGCACGGCGCGATTGAACTTCACCTCGCTCTCTCCCGCGCATCCATCGCGCCAGCGGTGGATGTCTGGTGGGAGGATGTCCGCTACGCGCGTGTCACCAAATGTGGGCTTGATGGTGAGCCGCCACGCATTCCAATTTCGTTTGGTGGTCGAGGGCTTCCAGACGCGGGATAGATCATCCCAATAGGTTTCGACGAAATCGGTCATCGTCGGGGTAGCTTTAACGACGGCGCGCTTGGGCAATCCGTCCAGCGCGGCTTCCGCGAGGATGCGCCGGGCCTGCGCCCTTGCCAGTCCCGCCTCTAGTTCGTCGGTTCGGCCAAGGGTGATGCGCCGATGCTTGCCGCGATGCCGCAAGCGAACGAACCAGAAGTAGTTGCCGCTCGGCCTTACGCGCAATCCAAAGCCCGTAAGCTCGGTGTCCCAGATGCAGTATTCGCGCTCACGCAGCGGCAGTTTGCGGCGGGCAAAATTGCCATCGAGAAGCGCTCTGCGCGCAGACCTTCGACGTTTGGGGACCATATGGCGTTCGCCCTCATGCAAACTGCCCCCAGAACCCTTGGAAATACTGTCGTTTGCGGGGACCGGGCGGCATTCAACAGCGCCCTCTCTGCCGAGCACCTTGAGCGTTTCGCGCACTGATTTTATTGCACTTTTCCCCAAAACACAGCAGTGCTACTGCGTACGGTGTGCCAATTCTGTTCCCCATTGCGCGGCGAAATCCGGTGATCATGTTCGCTCCTTTCTCGAAGGCATTTTCCAACTGAGCCCTTGGCGGCGCGAGCATCCAGTTCGCGGTCGTAATCCAGCCTGATCTGTAATTGAAAGAATACCACGCACAAAGACCGCACCCCCGTAAAGGCTGCGGCAAAGGAGCGCGTGCGGTGTCCGGGACCGGGGCCTGTCGGTTCCCGCGGCACCGTGCCGGTCCGACCCGCTGCCGCTCGGGAGTGCGCGCGGGGCCCAGAACAAAAATGGCCGCGCCCGCAGGAGCACCGCCGAAGGCGGGGCGGGACCGAGCGCGTCCCCAGCCCCGCTCCACATTTCGTCCCGCTCCAGTGCCAGCGAACACGAAAAAAGGGCAGGAACCGTCACCGGCTCCTGCCCTCGTTTGGTCGTCAGTATTCGTCCAGCAAGGCCCCATGGACCGTGTGCACCACGCGGCTGGCGAGATGCGCAGGCAGCGCGTTGTAGTCACCCTCGTCCAGGGCGAAGTAGCCCAGGTCTTCATCTTCCACCACGTGCTGGTCGAAGAAACTGTGCTGGGCGCGCCTTTCGGCAACTGCAAGCGCTTCGAAATAGCTGTGCGCGTTCGTGTCCAAGGTGCTGAGTGCAGTCATGATATCCTCCTGAAACCTGTCGCTGAGACGACAGGAAACAGGCGGAGGGGCATGGGGCCGGCGGGTCAGGGATCGCCCCGAGGGCGACCGCGAAGCGGCGGTGGGGGCAACGATTTTGTCGGACCGGAGCAAAGCGCAGGGGAGGCAAAATGGTGGGGCCCCGCCGTCCTTGACGCGCCGGCCCTATGCCCATCACCCTTGGAACTCGGTGAGCCAGCCCCCTCCCCCGCTCCGTTACGTAGTGCAAGGGACGACCCGCGCGATTGGACTTTCCTACAGGCTGTGCCCGGGTGCATGTTGATCGAAGAGAGGATCCACCGAGGGGTGCAGGAAAGGAACCCCGATGCCAACCAAACGAAGCGCTGTCGCAGCACTCCGGAAACTCGAATCCGACCGGCTGGCACTCGCCGAGCGCCAGAAGCAACTTGAGGAGCAAGCCGCCCTTGAACTGGGCCGCATCATCCTGGGCACGGGACTTGAGACCTTCTCGAAGAAGGCGCTCGCAATAGTTGCCGGAGAGCTCGGAAAGCTCGGCGAAGAAGCATCTCTGCGGAGGCTGCTTCCACCGGCTCGCTCATCTTCTCGCACCGACGAGTCATCAGAAGAGTAGGAACAGTAAGAAGGGGCCCTGTCCGGTAGGACAGGACCCCTTCGCGAGGGAGATCGACGGGAGAGTTCAGTCGATTTCGGGAGCGTCGGTATTGTCGCTGTCGTCGCTCGAACCACTACCGCGAGAGAGGAAGTCGACCTTGTCGGCGAGGATCTCGGTGCCGTAGCGCGTGACCCCGTCCTTGTCCTCCCACTGGGTGTAGTGGATGCGGCCCTGGACCGAGACCAGCTGGCCCTTGGAGCAGTATTGGCCGACGGTCTTGGCAAGGCCGTTGAAGCAGGTCACCCGGTGGAACTCGCTTTCCTTGGCGGTGTAGCCGTTTTCATCCTTGTAGGTCTTGCCGTCCTTGTCCCGTGCGGGGCGATCGGTGACGACGGTGATCCCGGTGACATTGGTGCCGCCCTTGGTCTCGCGAGTTTCCGGATCGCGGGCGATGCGGCCAGTGAGGATTGCGATATTGGTCATGATGAAAGTTCCTTCAGTTCCTCAAACCGGAGACCATCTCCGGCTTGCGAACATTCAGAAGAAGCAGGGCATGGGAGGACTGCACCGCAGGCCAGCAGACATTGTCTGGGGGCCAAGGGAAACCTGTTCATGACGGGTGGTGCGGGCAGGCGCGCGAAGCGCGACCACACGGCCGGAAAGGAACGGGTTGCCGTCCTCAGCTGACCTGGTTCAGGACTGTTCGCGAAGAAAGCCGGATGGGTATCGGGTGTGGGTCTGAAGGCTCGCGTGTCCTCAATGCAATCAGCTTACCCCATCGTCTTCCGATGCCGCTAAGAGATCCATGAAGTTGCGGGCTGCTTCCCGGTCTTCCTCGCTCTTGAACGCCACATCGAGATCGGGGGCGGACCCGAACATGTGCAGGAATGACCACAGCGCAAAGCGCTTCCCCCGGTCCTCCTCCAGGCCGAGATCGACCTGGCAGTGCTCGATGCCAGCTGACAACGTGTCGGGGGCAACCCCGGAGAGGTCGGTGGTTGCAAAGTAGCGCTGCAGCAGATCGTCAAGTTGCATGAGCGTTTCATAGCCAGGTCTATGCCGAATGGACATCCCAGCCATGAAGATGCAGGTGATGAAGGGCTCCTCAGGACCCAGGAGAGGTGCCCAACGTGCCGCGGCGATCGACCACGGTGATCCGGCGGGTTTTGGCATCGATGACAAGCCGTTCGGTCACACCATTGCCGGGAAAGGCGACGACATAACGCGGGTTGAGGGAAAGCATTTGCTCGTTGCGCTTGAACCCGGCGCGGGCACCAAGCCGACGATCGAGCGAATAAGTTAGTTGCTGGACCTCGCGACGTTCAGCCCAGCTCGCGGCGAGGCGATCGGCACCCTTGCCGTCGCCTCCATGAACCAGAAAGAGATCGGGAACGACATCGCGAACCTTGTCCAGCGTCGCCCAGATATTGTCGGCATAAACGCGCGCATCCTCGGAATTCTCGAAGGTCTGACGACCGCCGGCAAAGACGATTGGAGTTCCTTCCGGAATAAGGGTGTGACGCCGGTTCTCGGCGCGTGCGCGGAGGAAGTCGCGGGCATCAATTACGGCCGATGTGAGGTGGCGCGAATGGCTTGTCCGCGAGCCGGAAGCGGGCTTCCAAGAGGAACCGGTCTCGTCGCGATAAAGTGCTGCAGCAGCCTCACGCATCTGCTCGAAGGCCAGCATGCTGGCTTCGGCGGCCTGTGCACGTTCGACCTGCTCTTCAAGATTGCTCGAGTGCACTTCGGAGCCATCGGCTGATGCGAGGAGGACCCGGATCTCGTCGCTGGCCCGGTCGAGCTGAGCGGACCTCCGGCTGGCGGCACGGTGAAAGAGATTGACCACGCCCCAGGCAATGTCCTCGGCATCAGCTTCCAGGGCCGTGTCGGAAAACATCGCGAAGAGGTCGGACCATACGGCGCCAAGCGTCTGGTCGATCGCGTCCTCGCAGGGAAAGTCGGTTTCGTTGAAGGGAGCTGGCCTGATGCTGAGGCCTGAAAGGTCAAGGCCGCTCAACTGGTCGATGAAGCTGTCGTACATGGGGTGTCTCCTGATCGCGGGGACAAGGAAAGGAGGCACCATTGCCTCGGCCCTGTCCGCCGGAGCCCGATCAGGGCCGGGGAAAGGGGCGAGACGCACCGCGCAGCGGGAAACCTGCGGCCCTAGGCTGGCGCGGGCAACACGGGCCGACGGGCCGCAGGTTGCGGCGCGCCCCGACCGGCCCAAGGGCCTCTCCCGGCGGACTGGGATGAGGCAGGATCAGAACCCGGTGTCGCTGGTGGATCGGGAGCGCTCGAAGATCGCTTCGCCATTCGAGAACCGCCCGACCAGGCGCAACTCACCAAACAGGTCGATGAACCGTCCCGAGACCTGGCCAAGCCAGTGCCGTGCCCTCGCCGTTCGTGGGTTGTAGAAATCGGCCTCCCAGTACCGGGCATCGTCGCGCTCGGCGAGCCAGATCGCGGCGAGCCCGCACCAGGTCGATATGCCGCAATCGGCGAAGGCGTTGCGCAGGAGGATACGGTCCTCGCGGCCGCGCCATCCATCGAAGCGCTCGAAAGAAGGAAAGGTCGCCTTCGTGGTATCGATGACCTCGTCGACGAGGCACTCGTAGATCCATTCGACATCGTCGTCTTCGCCGTCATCAAGCAGGCGAAAGGCCACCACGGAGCCGCTCGGATAGCTGACGGAACATCCCATCTCACCGCTCCTCAGGCTGCATCTGCGAGATCGATGTCGGCCTCGCTTTTACGGGATTGATGACCCCCAAGTTCGAGCAACAGGCCGGCCGCTTCCTCGGCCTTGGCCGCAGCAGTCAGGATCGCGCGCTCGTCCGATTTGAGGATCTTGAGCCAGGACGCGATGTAGCTGGCGTGATGGTCGAGGTGGGTGACCGGAAGGCCCAGTTCGGCCCCGAGAATGGCCGAGGACAGTTCGGCGATCAGTTCTTCGGCAGCATAGGCCTCGCTGCCAAACCGGTTCTTGAGATCGCGGTCGAGCCGCGAGGAATGCCCCGTCCAGTGCGACAGCTCATGCGCGAGCGTCGCGTAGTAGTGGTCATAGGCTTCGAAGAGCTCGGCTGGCGGCATGGTAACCCGGTCGCGCTGCGGTTCGTAGTAAGCCTGGGCACCATGGTGGCGCAGGTCTGCGCCAATATGGGCAAAGAAGGCATCGAGCCGGTCTTCGCGTCCTTCGGGATCAAGCGCAGCAATGAATGGCTTGGGATGATAGAACTCGGGGAGGCCATCGCACTGGTCAGCGTTGAACACGGCGTAGGCCTTAAGCACGCGCCGGTTTTCGGTGTCGGCCTCGCCTTCAGCGTTTTCGACCTCCTTGGTGTAGCTCTTGTAGAAAATCGCGATGGTCGACTTCTCACCCTTGCGGACCTGTCCGCCGAGTGCCTGGCACTGGCGGTACGTCATCCAGTAAGGCGAGGCATAGCCACAGCCATCGGCTACCATCCACAACCAGAAGGTGTTCATGCCGCGATAGGGCGTCCCGCAAGAGCGCAAGGGCCGCGAGACCGGAACACCGCGCCACGGCTTGACCCAGGGCTTTGTCCCTTGCTCGAGCTTTTCGATAATGGCGGCGGTGATGCGCTGGGCTGGCGAAGCAGAGGCAGTGCGGCGGGACTTGGTCATGGGAGATCTCCTGATCGCCGGGACGGACATACCCCGGCTCAGGAAGAGCAAGCTCCCTCCTCTCTCCTTCAATAATGATCGTTATGCGCCCTCATTTCAGCCATTGACCACGCTTGATGCTCAATCCAAAACAAGTCGTTCAACTACACAAGGCCAGACCTGTGGCAAATCCGGTTTTCCTTGTTCCTTGGACTCGAAGCTGACGCTACTTCCTATTCGTATGGCAACGGACGAACAGCAGCAGAAACCTCCCTCTAAGGCTGAACTCGTTCGAACCTTTAAGCGCGGCAAACTCCTAGGTATTCTCTTTGGCAAGTATTCGCGCGCTTGGGGGCGCGATGACAAAATCATAGAGGCTCTCGCAAAGGCGCATAATGACGGCGTGATTGATGTTCTTGGCATACTAGACGTGCCTGATCTCAAATCCGCAGTTGGCCCTGTATTCTTCGACGGCCAAACACTTTACTGTTCGCTGATCCCGAAGCTGAAGAGCGACGCCCATTCGATGATCAAGGCAACTTATCGCCTGATCGAAGCTGGAGGGAACGACGGAGCCGCTGCGCTTCCAGCGCGAGCACTAGCGGAATGGTGCGAAGGCGATCCGTCAAGGCCATCAGAGATTTTTGAGTTGTATGAGGGCGGCGAATACGAAGCGGCCAGATTCTTGACCCTCACCCTTCGCACGGGCGCTGCCTTTGACCGGAAGAAGTTTCTTAAGAGGTGCCACGAGATTGGTCGGAATGGAACTGACGCGGATCGCGAAGCCGCAATTCGCGCTCTAGGCCGTGTTGACAAAAGACTTCAGCCATAGGCGGGCGGCGGCGAGGTTGAGGAAGCTTTCGAACGATAGGATGGTCTTGTCGTAACGGGTGGCGATGCGACGCTGCTGCTTGAGCTTGCCGAACATGCGCTCGATGCGGTTGCGGTCCTTGTAGCGGCGATAGTCGGGGTGCTCGGGCACCTTGCGGTTCGAGCGGGGCGGGATGATCGGCAGGATGCCCCGGATCAGCAGGCTTTCCCGGAAGCGATTACCGTCGTATCCCTTGTCCGCCAGCAGCGCCTTGGGCGTGGCGATGGGGATCTCCATGAGCGGCTCGGCTGCAGTGTAGTCGGAGGCTTCGCCACCGGTCAGGATGAAGCCGAGAGGCAGTCCCTGATTGTCGCAGCGGGCGTGGATCTTGCTCGTAAAGCCGCCGCGCGATCGACCAAGAGCGTTCGCACAAGCCCCCCTTTTCCGCCCGCCGCCGAGACATGGCCGCGAACACTGGTGCTGTCGATCATGTGCTGCCAATCGTCGGTCAGTCCCAGATCGACCAGCGTTTGCAGGAGTGCATCCCAGACACCTTGTCCGGCCCAGCGCCGGAACCGGACATAGACCGAGTTCCACTTGCCATACCGCTCGTGCATGTCGCGCCAGGGACAGCCGACCCGCAACACATGGAGCATGCCGTTGAGGAAGCGTCGATTATCGCCAGCTGGCCGCGCCCAGCGACCCCGCTCAGGCGGAAGTAGCGGCCCGATCAGTTCCCATTCCGCATCCGACAAATCCCCGCGACCCATGACTGCTCCTCAAAAAGCAGTCTTGAATCAGAACATGGGGCGTTTGGGAATCCCTTTTGTCAACACGGCCTAGGTCAGATTCGACCTTTGAACACGCATGAGTGGCAGAGGCTGCACTTGACGTTGAGAGCAGCTGCTAAATCTGGCGACGACGGACCAATCGCAGCTGCTATCTCGGCCGCCAGTGAACTGATCGTTGACGCAGGCAAGGAGCAAAAGGACAAGACTGACGCCTTGCTCCAAGAGTTAGTCGTCGCAGCCACTGGCCCCTTCGGCCTTCACCAGTGCGCTTGGGCTCTAGATCGATCTAAAGAGTTCTCTGCAGATCTGGTTGCTGAGATTCTTGAGGCACTCGTCAAGGTTGATCTTGAGAACAAGGGCACAATCGAAATTGTTGATGTCAACCTCGCGAAGATGATCGGGTTAGGTATGGGCGCACAAGTCGCCTCGTTTGTAACGAGGTTTGGCGCTGCGAACCCATCAGACTTTCAAATCACGAGCCTCGATTCCGTCATTCGTGCCTTCAACAAGCAATCGCCAAAGGAGCTAGACGACCTCCTGGTAGGCTGGCTGCTCGATGGCAACTCGAGCCTGTGTCATCAACTCGGTGATCTCTTGGAAAAAGAAGAGTTGGAGGGGAAGCGCCGCGACATTGATTTTGCAATGTTCAGCCTCAGCGATGCTGACTTCGGCTATCTGGCCCGAAAGGCGGTTGGCTACCTCTTCATGCAACCTGTCACTTCGGCATCAATCGTCTTCTCGCTTTGCCGTTTTGCGCCTGAAAGTGAATTGAGGGAAATGGAAGAGTTGCTCTTCAATCCGCTCGCGATCAATTATCTTAGCGTGTCTGAGCGCCTGGTAGAGCCGATCTCAAAAGACAAGAGCGATAAAGCTCGACCAGTAGCCAAGGCAGTCAAAGCAAGAGTTGATGAATACCTTCGTGGCCTTCGGGACTCTGGCAAAATTGCTGAATTGCATCCGTCCGAGCGACAGCGCCAAGCGGAGTTCCAGCGACACAGCGACGAAATGGCTAAAGTCGGGAAGGCCGTGAACGACAAGTCCGTCTTTGCAAATCTCTTCACAAAGGTTGTCGTTCTCTATGGAAACCGGTCCGTAAGTTATCATAGGATTGGCAAGGAAGAGCCACGGCGTATCGAGGCTGAAATGCACCCGCACGGCGTCAGCATCGAAATTCCGAGAGTGGAACTCATTGATCCCGTTGGATTACAACAGCAACTTCTGTCCTTCCGCACTGAACGGCGACAACGATGAAGTTAATCATCCGGCAGTATGTGGCGTCGCTGCGAGAGCGCGAGGAACTCGACCGCATCTTACCTGACCTGTTATGCGAACTCGGCTACAATGTCCTCTCGCGCCCAAGTGTTGGCACCCGACAGTACGGGGTCGACATAGCCGCTGTCGGAAAGGACGAAGGGGAAGAGAAGCTCTTTCTGCTCTCGGTTAAGCAAGGTGACTTGCTTCGGCAGGACTGGGAAGGATCACCTCAAGCTTTGCGGCCTTCGCTCGACGAGATCAGACAAATCTATCTTCGCCTTCGAGTGCCTCGTGAATTCCAGAAGCTGAAAGTCGTCATCTGCTTGTGTTTTGGCGGCGATGTTCATGAGGCGGTGCAGGATAACGTTACCGGCTATATTGAGGAACACACGGACGACCGAATATCATTCCAACAGTGGAACGGCGACAAAATTGCGGGGATGCTTAGCAACGGAATCCTTCGCGACACTCTTGGCTCGAAAGAACTCAAGGCGTCATTTCAAAAAGCCGTAGCGATGGTTGATGAGCCAGAGATTTGTAATGAGCATTTCTCCCGCCTCATTCGACAGCTATGCAACCCCACTGATCCCAAAGCTAAAGAGAGACTCTCCAAATCCAAGGGGCGACTCACTGCGATCAGGCAACTTTATCTCTGCTTGTGGATTTTGTTTGTCTGGGCTCGTGATGCCGAGAATGTAGAAGGCGCTTATCTAGCCTGTGAAGAGGCGATACTCCGCTGTTGGGGCGCGTTCAATTCTCACCTCGGGAAGAAATTGGCTGCTTCGGAAGAGCTTGGAGAGGCTTTCGGAGAGCTTGTCGATTTGAGTGAGACAATCTTTGAAGCGTTGGCAGAAGACAAAATTTTTCCGCATGTCGACAAGCTTCATTCCATATCGATGGCCGTTCATTCGCAGTCACCAGTCGACGTGAATTTGAAGCTCTTCGACCTCGTCGGTCGCTTTGCGATCTATGGCTTTTGGCGACTTTGGCGAAAGTCCGGCACCGATCACCTGCCAAAGTCGCGGGACAATTGGAACGATTCCAAGACACAGGCCCTGACCCAGAATCTGGTTCTTCTGATCCGAAACAATCCTGCATTGCTGTCTCCATTGCAGGATTCGCAATCGATTGACATTACACTGGCCCTCTTGCTCCTCTCAATGCAGGAGCGTTGGCGACCCGCCGCTGCCAACTGGATTGATGCGTTGGCAGCCAACGTCCGTTTCACCTATTTGACGCAGAGCCGCTACCCAACGATCCAAGAGGCATATCGGGAACTCCTCTATCACCCCCGAGAACGGACGGACGAGTATCGAAAAGAGCAGACAGCAGGAAGCACGCTCTTGCCGACACTGGCTATTTGGGCTGACTGCATCGGTGCCACGGAAACGGCAGAGCATTTTCCAGCGTTCATTCGGGACGAAATGTCTCACTGCAACTGCCAACTATGGTTTCCCGATGAGGCCAGCGAATCACGCCTTTACTCTGGTGATGATCGGCATGGCGCAATGCTAAACACTTTGCCGATTGCGACTGATTTGCCGGAGGTAAGGTCTCAAATTGAGCAAGAATGTCAGACTTCAACCCACTTCGACTCACTAAGTGCAATCGAGATGGGACATTGGCCCATATTGCTAATGGCTTGCCGCCACTATCGCGTGCCAGTCCCACCAAATGTTTGGATTGGGATGTTTTGGAAAAGTGAGACTGACGAAGTGGGATCCTGACAGCTCGGTCCTAGGCAATTATCGGAAGGGCCAGAATGCCCATCGTTCTTAAAGAGAAACAAGAACTCGTGCATGCACTCTACGGACGGGTAGAGAGCCCCTCAATTGTTGGAATAGACGGTTGGACGGGCGTAGGGAAAACCACGCTCGGAAAATCTATAGCGGAGGAGCTGGGCGGGTCTTCCTACGATCTGGATTTGGCCCTTACTCGAAACTTGAAGAAATATGTTTCGAACCTTCGAATGTCAGAAGTCTCAAAAGCCCTCACAGAAGCTCCGCGACCGCTCGTGATTTCGGGCATTTGCTTGCTCAAAGCGCTTGCGATGGCCGAAATCGAGCTCGACGTAAGTATCTATGTTAAACACATGGCTTCCTGCGGATGGGCTGACGAAGACGAATTAACTGGTCTCGCGCTCGAGATACCGGGGGCTAGTGGCGAGCTTCTACGTCGCGAAATGCGCATCTACCATCAGGACTGGCAGCCACATCTCAACGCTGACTATGAATTCTGGCGAATGGGGTAGAAGAGATTGACGTCTGCTTCGGGCCGCAGAATTCTGAGTGCTGACATTCCGGTTACGGCCCAAAATTTGACATGGAAAAGGCGGCCCGTCCCGAGAGGGACGGACCGCCTGCCGAGTGACCTGGACCTGTCAGGAGGGGTCAGGCAGCCTGCTCGGCAATCTCGTCATTTCCTTCGGCGTTGACCGCCTCGTCCCCTTCGTGGTCGGCCAATTCGACTACTTCGGAACCGGCAAAACGCATGATCGCAGGCACCCAGGCCTGCGCCCGTTCCTTGATATCTGCCTCGCCGATGAAGTTGCCCGAGAAGATGCGCTCGGCTGCGCTCGCCAGTTCGGTTTTCTTGGAGGCTGCATAGCGACTGACCAGATCGGGACCGCCGGCGGCGTCGAGTGCTTCGAGCGTGCGGGCCTTAGCCACCCGGTCGAAGTAGTTGTTCGCCGTGGGACGCCACCAATGCGCGGTCTCGATTTCGAGGAGCGAGCCGAGCGCCTCGTGCATCGGCACCGAACGCTCGCCTCCGCAGGCCAGGCTGGCAACGAGTGTGCGCGAGACGACATGGCCAAGCCATGCCGAGCGTGCCTCGTCTGATAGCGTCCGGAATCTGGCAAACCGCTCTACGTCTCGCTCGCCCGCGCGCCAGCTTTCATTGAGCGAACCGGCAAACTCGGCCAAAGCAGCGCTTGCCGGTGCGTCCTTGGCTTCGAACCCGGCAACCGGACCTGATGCCACCGGACCCACCAGTGACGACGCCTTCTTGGCGCGCCAATCATGCCCATCGGCATCGGCGAGCGTGAAGACCATGAAATCGAGCGCCAGGGCCGGATCGTTAGCGAGATGGATCGCCAGGATGTCGCGGCGCTGCATGGCCAGTTCGTCAAGCAGGCGCTGTGAGAGCGAGCTCCCTTTGGGCTTCGCCGCTCCACTTTCCTCGATTGCCTCGACAACGCCTTCGTCAGCGATGACTTCGGTTTCGGTGTAGTATTGCTGGACCAATGTCGGCTCGCCGTTTCGCGAGAGGACTAGGAAGGCGCCAGCTTCGGATTTCAGCTCGTCGGCGAGTACCGGCGGCCGATCATTGATCGCGCGCATGGCGCGGTCGATTACCACGAGTTCCTGTTCGGCCTTGGCGACCTCATCCTCGTCGCTGTCCTCGTCTTCGAGCACGGCGGCGACGCGGTCGTAGTCGGCCTCAAGTTCGCCGAGCTTTTGCGCTTCTTGTTCGGTCATCGGTGCAGGCTCGCATGGTAAGCGGCCCAGACCTTCGATGAGGTCATGGCTGACGTAGTTGCCAAGCGTCGGCCGAACCCAGGCAAGTCCATATTCAAGTGCGGTCTTTTCTGCGGCTTCGTCCATGGCCTTGTGCGCGAGGTCCTCGAGCAGCGCGATATCGATCCAGCTTTCACTGGCATCGTCGTCGAACAGTTCGCGTTCAATCCGGCCACCCGCGGCGAGGTAGGCATCGCGTCCGACGAGCACGGCACGCGGATCGGAACCGCGGACCGTGGCATCGAGCACCATGCGGCGGATGGTATCAGGCGTGATCTGGTACCAGGCGTCCTGCAGCTCGGCATAGACATGTGCCTGACGCTCCACGTCGGAGATCGCGCCGTAGGCCTTGGCCATGTCGAGCGTGATCGTGCCTTCGGCGAGCGCTTCGAAGACGCAGGGTGCCAGACTTGCCAGGCGCAGACGTCCTTCGACGAACCGGACTGTGAGGCCGAAGCGGCGCGCTACATCTTCGGTGGTAGCCCCTGCCTCGATGATGGAAGCGAAGGCCTGCGCCTCGTCGGCGGGGTTCATCGCGAGGCGCTGGAAGTTCTCGGCAAGGCTGGCTTCGCGCACTTCGCTTTCCTCGCCTTCGATGACGAGGCAAGTAACCTCGTGGCTTTCCGGCAAGGTGCCCTCTTCGGCAAGCGCCTGCAGCGCGGCGAGACGGCGACCGCCTGCTTCGACCTCGAACTTGCCGCGCTTTCCTTTGCGCACGACGAGGTTCTGCAGCAGGCCGCGCGCGGCAATGTCTGCCCGCAGCTGGAGGTCGGCCAGCGCGTCGCTCGACTTGCGGACGTTGCGCGGGCTCGGGACAAGCTTCTTCAAGGGGATCGACTGGATCATGGGTGTTCTCCTGATGGATTGAAGGCGCACGCGAAGATCACGAGGCCCACAAGCCCAAAGGGCCCCCTCCACTCTCATTCTGAAATTGGGGTCTGCCCGAGGGATCAGGCGGCAAGCGCGGGGAGGACCGACGAGGCTCTCGACACCGGGACGAACAGGCGCGTGCGGTAGCGGATGATCTCGGTGAAGCAGCCTTTGCCCTTGTACCAGTCGAGGCGATCGGGCGAGAATCCGGTCAGTTCAAGGCGCTGTTCGCCGCCGACCAGCGATCGCTTGACGGTCAAGGCATCATGGCTTGCGAGGCCCAGCGGTTTGCCGCTGGCGAGTACGAGGTCGCCGATTTGCTCTGCGGATGGTCCTGCAACCCCGGAGAGGCCAAAGGACTCGGCGATCGCAGCGAGATCAATATCGAGCACTTCGCGCCCGATGATCGACTGGCCATCCTCGGCAACGAGCCGGGTGACGCGGACATGATCGCCGGGGAGGCGCTTCCAGACCGGAAGCAGCAGCCCGGTTGCGAGATGGACGCGCTCGGTCACCGGTGAAGCGGCGGCTTCCTTTTCCTCGGCCCGCCAGGCGCTGGTGAACGCGGTGACGCCAATTTCCTCCCAGTGACTTTCACCGAGAGCTTCAAGCGTCCAGTTCGTGGACTTGATCGGGCGCAGCAGGCGTCGGCGTTCGATCACGGCCCCATCGTCAGCGATGAGTCGCCGGGCAGGAACCGACAGCGCGACCTTGCCCGAGCGTGCATTGCGCATCGGGATCGCGTGCGGGCTGCCGATCTCGTGCATGCGTACGAGGCGCTGCAATCGCAGCGGCCGAAAGTGCCTCATCACTTCGAGCGAGACGAGGCGGGTCTCGGCTCCGGTCACGGGATCGGTGCGCAGGAGTTCATCGGCGAGGACCGTGAAGCGATCGACCCTCACGGTCTCCAGCCCCGGGTCGAGCGTTCCAGCCTCGCGCGCGGCTTCAATCCGCGCTTCGACGAGGCCGAGATATTCTTCGAATATGGCGTTCTGGAGCGCGATCGGCAGCGCGAGGATGCGATTGAGCCAGCGCTGGATCGTGGGGAGATTGTCGGTCAGCCCGCCATCGGGGTTTTCGAGCCGGAGGCCGGTGCGCTCGACGAAGTTGCCAAAGGTGGTGGCTTCGAGCTTGCCGTCATAGAGCAGCTGGAACCAGCGGCTGAGCGCATCGCGCGCATAGTCGCTTTCAAGATTGTCTGCCGGGTCGAACAGGTTCTGTCCGCCCGTCTGGCGCTGGCCGCGCGTAAGCGCGCCCAAAGCGTCGAGCCTTCGCGCAATAGTCGAGATGAACCGGCGCTCGCCCTTCACATCTGTGGTGACCGGGCGGAACAGCGGGGCCGAGGCCTGGTTGGTGCGGTTGGTACGACCAAGGCCCTGGATGGCGTTGTCGGCGCGCCATCCCGGTTCAAGCAGGAAGTGAACCCGGCGCTGCTGGTTCCTGGCGCCCAAGTCGGCATGATAGGAACGCCCCGTGCCGCCCGCATCCGAGAAGACCAGGATGCGCTTCGTGCCTTCCATGAAGCTTTGCGCTTCGGCGACATTGGCGCTGGGGCTACGCCGTTCGAGGCGCTGCTCACCATCGCGGCCCAGGACAAGCCTGCGGGTCCGACCCGTGACCTCGGCCACGGCGTCGGTTCCGAAGTGCTCGATGATCGCGTTGAGCGCGGTGGCAATCGGCGGCAACGCGCAGAGCTGCTCGATCAGCGCATCGCGCGCGGCCACGGCGCGCGGGCAGAAAACGGGATTGCCCTCCTCGTCACTCATCGCCTCGGAGCGAAGATTGCCGTCCTCGTCGGCGAAAACCTGCATCAATCGCACCGGAAAGCTCTTGGTAAGGTAGTCGATGACATATTCGCGCGGGGACAGATCGATATCGAGCGCTTCTCGCTCCTCGTCGGTGAGGTCGGCAAGGCGCCGGTCGAGCATGGCCTCGGCGGTCGAGACCAGCTGCACGACAACCGAATGGTTCACGCCAAGAGCTGCTTCCATCGCCGGGATCAGGCTCGGCAGCTTCATCGAGAGCAGGAGCTGGGCAAAAAAGCGCTGCTTGGTGCCTTCGAAGATCGAGAGCGCTGCAGCCTTGGCATTGCGATTGAGCGTATCGCCGCTGTCCTCATCGACCACGCGGGTTACTTCAAGCGCAGCTTCGAGGTTGCGGTGAATGATAGCCCAGGCATCGGCATAGGCGTCATAGATCCGGATCTGCGCATCGGTCAGGCTGTGTTCGAGGATCTCGTACTCGACCCCGGCGAAGGACAGCGCACGGGCGAGATAAAGGCCCTGCGCCTTGAGGTCACGGGCAACAAGCTCCATCGCCGCGACGCCGCCAGCGCGGATCTCGGTCATGAACGCCTCGTGGGTCGGAAAAGCGGTCTCAGGTCCCCAAAGGCCTAGCCGGGAAGTGTAGCCGAGGTTGGCAATGTCCGAGGCGCCGGTGGCAGACGCGTAGAGCACGCGGGCGCGCGGGAGATGGTTCTGCAGCCTGAGGCCCGCCATCCCTTGTTCGGAGCCCTTGACCTTGCCGCGGATTGAAGAGCCCCCGAGCGCATTGGCCATGGCGTGGGCTTCGTCGAAGGCGATCACTCCGTCGAAATCCTCGCCCGCCCAGGCAAGGATCTGGTCGAGCCGCGTATCCTCGGCGCGGCCCGAGCGCAGCGTCGGATAGGTGACGAAGAGGATGCCTTCGGACATCGTCACGCCAGACCCAAGTTTCCAGCGCGAGAGCGGCTGGATATCGAGCGGCAGCCCGCCGAGCGCTTCCCAGTCGCGGCGTGCATCTTCGAGCAGTGCCTCGTTCTTGGTGATCCAGACATGGCGGCGCTCACCAGCGAGCCAGCGATCCATGATGACCGCTGCGATCTGCCGTCCCTTGCCCGCTCCGGTTCCGTCGCCGAGGAAGAAGCCTTGCCGGTATGAGTGACCATCTTCGGACAGTTCCAGCGCGGTGCCCTCCTGGCTGACCTTGAAGTGACCGGGGAGATCGCGTGCAAAGGCTTGGGCCGCGTAGACCAATGTCTCGCATTGCGCTTCGGACAGAAGGCCATCGGCCTGCCAGCCTGCAGGGAGACACGGATTAACATTCGGCTGCGGCGCCGCGACCGAACCCATGGCGACCGATTCCACGAGCGGGGTAGGATGGACCGGCGCGTCCTCGAACGCGATGCGACTGGGCCGGTAAGGCAGGTAGATGCCTGCCTGTTCCGGCACCGGTGCGGGGTCAGCGAGGACCGAATAGGCAAGGTCGATCGCATTGGCCTTGGCTGCTCCTGTCGCTGCAAAAGGCGCCACAGGACGCACCGGCGCGCGATGCGTTGAGGTCTTGCCAACGAGGCGCACTGGCTTGCTGACTGGGAGGCGATGGAGGCTGGCGGATATTTGCGCACGTGGCGGAAGTTCTGTAACAAGTTCACCGAGCGCGATCAGGTCGCATGTATCTCCAGTGATAACTGGAGCGGACGCAGTCGGCACCTTGTCGATCACGACCAGACGAACAGCGATGCCCGTTCCGGTCCGGCAAAACAGCTGCTGCAACCGGACATCGAGGAGCAGCGATGCTTCCTCCTGAGCCTCGGCGAAGGCGAAGGCATCGAAGCCTTCGGGCATGATCGCGACAATCCTCGCTCCAACGGCGGCAGACCGGATCGCGCTTCGCAGGTGGCGCATGGCAGTTTCGCCGTCCTTGCCGCGTTCCTGGCTGCGGGCGAACGGCGGGTTCATCAGCACGACCGACGGAACATGACCGCGAAGGAGGTCGGCAATCAGTTCCGCGTCATGCGCGGTGATCGGGGCCGAAGGGAAGATGTGCGCCAGGCCGTCTCGTCTTGTTGGGTCGATCTCGTTGAGGATCAGTGAAGCGTTCTGAACGCTGCCCCAAAGGGCAAGGGCGCCATTGCCGGCGGATGGCTCGAGCAGCGTGTCATGCGCAGAAACTGCTGCAGCGTTTGCCATCAGCCAGGTCAGCATTGGCGGGGTCGAGAACTGCTGAAGCTCGACTTGTGCTTCGCTTCGCACGTGCCGGGGCGGCAAGGCTGCTTCGAGCCAATCGAACCGCGCTTCCGCTTCATGCACGTTCGTCGCCAGATCGATACGTGAAGACTCGCGAAGCCAGAGCAGTGCGCCGATCTCGACCGCGTTGTTGTAGTCGTCGATCGTCCAGGCGCTTCCCCAGTCCAGCGCGCCGATCTCTTCGGCGAACAGCCCGGAAATGTCGGCACGGGTAAGATGGCGTCCCGAAGCGAGAAGCTCGGTAATCGTGGCGCCGACAGCGTAAGCCAATGGCACTGACGACAGTGGCTCGCCAGCTGGAAACAAGTCTGATTGAAACATGGCAATTCGTCCTCCTGATGGGGGCATCGGGACACGCCCTCTGCCGGATCAGGAATTCGAGAAGCCCTCTCTCCTCTTACTGTGCCGCCTTGCGGCGCAGCCATGCTGTAAGTTCATCGTTCCAATCGGTACCGCGTGATGACGGCTTGCGAACGTGGATCGTGCGTCCATCGCGGGCAAAGGCGGCCAGGGCACGAGAAGCGGCCAACTTGCCGCCAACATCGTGATCGACGAAGAGGTGGAGTTCGGTCACGGTCTCGGGCACGCTCACGAGACCGAAGCGCTCATTCCCGAGGGTCGCCCAGACGGGGACACCGGTGAGAGCATAGGCCGACATTGCGCTTTCAATGCCTTCAGCAAGGCCGAGCTTGCCGGAAACCGGAGCAAAGAGACGGACAGCAGCTTCACCGAGCGAGCCAAGCGCGCGCTTTGGCTTGTCGAAGGTGGCCTTGGTTGAAGCCTCGGTGGACAAAAATGTGCGGTGGATCGCGATCGGACCCTCGTCGAGGCTGACCGCCGCAATCATAGCGGGAAGAAATCGGGTTCGTCCTTTCGGCCCGAGCGGCGTTTGCGGATGAAAGCGAAGAGCTGAAGATGCGGCCAGGATGCCGCGGCTCTCAAGGTAGGCCTTCGCCGGACTGGCACCCAATGGTTCCGCTTCGCGCCAGATCCTCAACGCTGCTGCCGAGGGTTTGCCCACTCTGGTCGACTTGAATTGATTCTCGGCTGAAGAACCCGAGAAAAACCTAGTCACCTCGAATCCTTCGCGCGCCAGTGCGGAAAGCACGCTCTGCTGATCGCAGCCCGCAAAGCAATGGAAGAGAATAGCCTTTCGGCCGAGCGTCACGCCGAGCGAAGGTGTGCGGTCATCATGCGCAGGGCAGCAGGCCATGCCCCTTGTGCCTGACCATTTGCCCCCTCGGTTTTCGCAGATCCTTCGGGCGGTGTCCTCGAGCGAATGACGTGACAGGGTTGAATTCGAAACGGGCATACCAGCTCCATCGCCTCACAATTGCCCCCTCCAGACGAACCCCTCTTCTCTCGGATAAACTTGCAAAAAACGTTTTCCTACACCCATGCGTTCTATTTATGTTCTCTTGCGGATGGAGGCAAGGTGAAAGGTAATTCAATGCGAATGTCGCTGGTGGCTTGCGGTTGCGGTGCGCTCGCGATTGCGATTTCGGGATCCGCGCACGCGCAGGAGTTTCAGGTCTTCGACCATGACCTCGGCACAGTTGAGGTTACAACCGACAAAGGGCGCGCTTTCAACCCGACTGCAATCCACTTGGGCAAGCCAGATGGCGGCGCGGCCTATATCGATAGAAGCTTCAAGGAAGCCTTGTATGAGCCACTCATCCGGCAAGCTGAAGCGCGATACCAATTGCCGCCTCGACTGCTTCAGGCCCTGATTTGGCAGGAATCGCGGTTCAACCCGATGGCGATCAGTCCAGCTGGCGCAGCCGGGCTCGCTCAACTCATGCCGGGAACGGCAAGGGAACTTGGTGTCCGCAATCGCCACGATCCGGCTGAGAACATCGATGGCGGCGCGCGGTATCTGAAGCAGATGCTAGAGCGCTTCGGTGCGATCCATCTCGCGCTGGCCGCATACAATGCTGGACCCGGCGCTGTGTCGCGAGCCGGCGGGATACCGAAAAATCGGGAAACACCTGGATACGTGAAGAGCGTTATCGACCGATGGATGGCATACAGTTCGATATGACTACGAATCGGAAAAGGATCAGCGGACGGCTCGAGCACCTTCCTCGGGGAGCTGTAATTGTAACCGATGCCGGAGATCATTGGGTTCTCGAAGACTACGAACCCTCAAACGAAGACTTTGGATTTGAGGTTACCGCAGAGGGTATCGTTGTCGGGTTCGACCGCCTTCGCGTCGAATGGCTGGGGCAGGTGCCCGCCTAGGAGCAGGTCACGCGGCTCTCAAAACTGCAATGTTTTGCGCTTTGCCGCCGATGGAATCGAGGAAGTCTGCCCAATCCTGCAGCATTGCACGACGGGGAGCGAGATATTCGGCAGCATTGTATGCCCCGCGAACCTCGTTCTCTTCGCTGTGTGCCAATTGCAGTTCGACCCAGTCTTCATGATATCTGCGGATCCACATCGGTGGTTCGCCGACCTCGACCAGCTGCTCATTCGCCCAGGTGCTCGCCAGACCCCTGAAGCCGTGAACAGTTTGTCGCCCGTGGTAACCGAGGCGATAGAGGCCATAGATCATCGTATTCTCGGAAAGCGGCATCTTGGGCTTCTGGCCTGGAAAGACGTATTCGCCTTCGGACTTGCTGATCATATCTTGAGCAAGAGAAGCGGCTTGTCGCGACAAAGGCACGATATGCTCGCGGCCCATTTTCATCCGATCAGCGCCAATGCGCCAAACTGGTAAATCTCCGACTAGACCTTCAAACTCGTGCTTCTTGGCGAACCGGAGTTCCTTGGTCCGGACCCATGTAAGAAGAGCAAAGGTCAATGCCGCCCGCGTAATTTCGGATCGTCTCTCACCCTCTTCCTGGTATCGCTCCATCTTGATGATGAGTTCGGGTAGCTGTGCCAGAGGCAGCTTCGCCATATGCTTGACCCGAGGACGTGGCTTCAAAGCCCCCCGAAGATGCGCCGTTGGATCGGAATCGCAAAGTCCGCTGGCAATCGCGAACTGGAATACCTGACCAATGCATTGCTTGGCCCGTCGACTGATGTCGAGCGCGCCGCGCTCCTCGATCTTCCGAATGACCTTCAGGACTTCTGGTGGAGTTATCTCATGCATCATGAGCTCGCCTAAGACAGGAAGCACGTCCTGCTCCATCCGCGACCACACGCGCTTCGCATGGGCGGGATTGAGACTACTTGCTCTGTTCTCATGCCACATGGTGGCAATCGCCCTGAAGGTCTTAGCCTCTTCGAAGTCCCGACCCGGTTTGTGAACCATCGGGTCCCTGCCTTCGGCCAGCACACCCTTGGCAGCTCTCTTGAGTTCTCTTGCGGCCGCTATTCCGACTTCGGGGTAGGCACCGAAAGAAAGCAGCTTCTCCTTCCCGTGGTACCGGTATTTCAGCCGCCAGAGCTTCGAGCCGTTCTTTTGCACCAGGAGGAATAATCCCTCCCCATCCGCAAGCTTGTATGGACGCTCAGCCGCCTTCGCTTTTTTGATCTGAATCTCACTCAAGGCCATTGGGGGTATCGCTCCTTTTCGCTACCCCCGGAAAATACCCCCAAAATACCCCCACACCAAATCCGGCTTCAAGCGAATGCATGCGCACGCAAGCGGACGCGAATCACTCACATCATTCTGTTTTAATTGAAGTTTACGGATGTATGCGGAAGCAAGCGAACCCATGCGGATTCGAGATTGGTAGCGGAGGAGGGACTCGAACCCCCGACACGCGGATTATGATTCCGCTGCTCTAACCACCTGAGCTACTCCGCCCCAAGGGGCAATTGACCGTTGCAGCAGCCAATTCTCGCGAGGCAAAACGCCTCAAGCGAGCGGCGCATTTAGGGCGGGTCCGCCACTTGGTCAACCACCGATTTGCACCGGGTCCAACTGGTCCGTTCCCTGCTTCGCGGCGAGGTTCATCCGGACCAGCTTGGCTGCCAGTGATCGGTTGAGCGCTCCGTCAATGGCCTTGGCGATCGCTGGCTCATTCACAGCCAAAGCAGCCAAGCCTTCGTGATCGAACTGCGCGGCCCTCATCGCGTTCGACACCCGCACCGTCGCGGAAGCACGCCGTTCGCCAATGTAGCTAATCTCACCGACGAAGTCGCCGGCACCGCAAGAACTGATAATCTTACCTTCCAGTTCAATCGATGCGGCCCCACTGGCGAGATAGATCAATGGGGGATGCCATTCCCCCTCTTCCATCAACACATCGCCCGGAGCGAACTCGCGCCATTCCAGCAGCGCCAGAACGCGGCGCTGGTCGGCGCGATCCTCGATCTTGAGGATCGAATGGAGCAGTTCATCTTCTTCAGGGGTCAGCCCTCGCCTGCGCGATCGATATTGCAGCAAGACTAGTTGAACGCCGTTCGCCAGAACGAACGCCGTTTCCCAGACCAAGCTGGCATTGTCTTGCGTCCGGAAAGTGAAATGCGCCATCGCGGCAATGCCGCTGGCCAGAGCCAGCACCCGCAGCCAGCGCAACGATGTCATCAGCATCGCCGCAATCAGGAAGATGTAGGAAAGGTGAGCAAAACCGTTTGCCGGATCGGCAATATCCCGAAGGACGTCCTGCATTCGCTACCCCCAAGCCAGTACAACCAAGGAAAGCCTAAACCGACCAGCGCCGTTTCCCAAGTATTTCTGCTAACACGCGGAATCGCTGCATTCTGCGATGAAGATCGGCAGGGCGCAGGCCCCTTGTCAGCGTGCGCTTTCGTTCATGCGCAAAACCTTTACCGCAAGCGAGCGATTGAAGGCTCTGTCGACAGCCTTTCCGACCTCAGGCAGGCTCTTCGCCAGTTGGCCCAAGGCATCGCGATCCAGCCGCGCCATGCGCATTTCCTGCGTGACAGTGACGGTGGCGCTCGCGCGTTCGCCAGACACGTGACTCATCTCGCCAAGGAATTCACCCGCGCCGCATTCACTCACGATAGCCAGATCACGCTCAATCTCGGCCCGACCGCTGGCGATGTAGATCAGAGGCGGATCGATTTGCCCCTGTTTGATCAATGTCGTTCCGACAGGAACATCCTGCCATACCATGAGATCGCGCAAACGGCTTTGCTGTGAAGGCTCTTCGATCTTCATGACGTGATCGAACAGCTCGCGCTCCTCGCGTGTCATTACGCCCGAGCGGGCGCGTTGCCGTAATTCGAAGAGGCGCCCCGCATTGACGAGAGTGAAGGCAACAGAAAGCGCAAGTCCGGCGCTGAAACCGTGAACCAGCGCGAAATAAGCGACAGCCAATACCCCAGCGCCAAGGCAGATGCGGCGGATATCGCGAACCTGATGCGGGGCCATCGCCCACACGAGCGCCATCGCACCAAGCCAGCCCAGCCATTGCCCCCAGTTTTCCATGTCAATGTCCTATCAGCCTTCAGCCTCGCCTGAATAGCCAAAAATGCGCGGGTTTACAGAACCTCGCTACCGCGAAAGGGGCATCGCTTTATCAGGTCCCACGGACCGTCGCGATACAAGTGCAGTTCCAGCGCCGGGAAGGAGAAACTGCGGGGAGTAATCGAGGGGGCCAGTTCCGCTTGCAGCGCCCTCGCCCCCTGTTTCGTGACCTTGTTCTGGATCGTGATGTGCGGGCGAGGCTCGTACAGGTCTTGTGCCGTAAGATTGCCGTGGAAATGGTCTGCCATTGACTCGCGAAGGGAAAGCAACTGGGGGCTTTTCAGCGCTATCGCCGTACCCGTTCCCAGATCAAGCAAACCACTGACCTCGCCACAGGGCGCCGCGAAATTGCGTGCCAGCTTTGGCAGGTAATCCTTCAGTTCCTCGAACAGGGACGGCGCAAACGAATGGAACATGGTGACGTGCGCATGCAGATGATTGCGCTGGGGCGGATAATGTTGCCGTCTTAGTTTTTCGGCCCAGCCCTGCATGTCAGGCGGCAGGGCCGCCGTCACGATAAAGGGCCTGCCCACCCTATTCCATCTCGCCGCGCTGGCGGCGCAGTTCGAACCAGCGTCCAACGGCCTCATTGTGGCCGTCGAGCGTCTCGTTGAATTCATGGCCGCGCGATCCGTCTGCGACCATGAACAGGTAATTGTGCTTCTCCGGGTTCAGCACCGCAGCGATGCTTTCGCGACCGGGATTGGTGATAGGGCCGTCTGGCAGACCGAGCATGGTGTAGGTGTTGTAGCCGTTCACCGCGGCGATTTCCGATTGGCGAATGCGGCGCCCCAGCGGTTTGCCCTGAGTTATCGGATAAATGATTGTCGGGTCCGCTTGCAGCATCATGCCAACCCGTAAGCGGTTGGAATACAGCCCAGCGACAGTGCGCCGTTCTTCAGGTTTGCCGGTTTCCTTTTCGACGATGGAGGCAAGGATCAAGGCTTCGCGAATCGTATCGACCGCAATGTTGTCAGCGCGTTTCGCCCACGCTTCAGCCAGGTAGAGGTCCATCGCTGCCTGCATCTGCTCGACCAGTTCGGCCCGCGACTGTCCCCGTTCAAAGGCATAGGTGTCGGGCAGGATCGATCCTTCTGCCGGAACCTCAATCTCGCCCGTCAGCAGGGGTTCCGCCATCAGCCGTTCCCAGACGAGAATCGAAGGCATGCCCTCGGGGATGGTCACAAACCGGCGGATCACGTCGCCTGACTGGAACGCGGCAAGGATCTCACCCTGCGACATGCCGGGCTTTAACGAGAATTCGCCCGCCTGAATGGGATCGGACGATCCGAATATGCGCGCATTCAGCAGGAAGCCTTCGGCCGAGGAAATGTGCCCGGCAGCCTCCAGATCCCGGGCAACCGCGCTCAGCGAGGACCCGGCAGGAATCAGAAACTGGGTTTCTTCCTCGATCGTGGCCTCGCCCAGCACCGCTGGAGCCGCGAAAAAAGCGGCAGCCAGCAGCAGAACCAGGCTGACGATCAACAGCCCTGCGCGCTTCACCGGTCTAGTCGACTTTCTGCATGATCAGCGAAGCATTGGTCCCGCCAAAGCCGAAGCTGTTGTTGAGAACGGCGCGAACCTCGCGCTGCCTTGCCTTGAACGGGACAAGGTCGATGCCTTCGGTGCCATCATCCGGATTGTGGAGATTGAGCGTCGGCGGGACGATCTGATCGCGCATGGCAAGGATGCAGAACACCGCCTCAACGGCGCCTGCGCCACCCAGAAGGTGTCCGATCGCGCTCTTGGTCGAGCTCATCGACGCGCCGCCGAGGTCATCCCCCAGCACCCGCTTTACTGCCGCGAGTTCGATCGTGTCCGCCATCGTGCTGGTTCCATGGGCGTTGACATAGTCGATATCCCCTGGCCCAAGACCTGCCTTCTTCATCGCCATGCGCATGGCGAGTTCGGCACCCTTGCCCTCGGGATGGGGCGCGGTGACGTGGTAGGCATCGCCTGACAGGCCATAGCCCGTCACTTCGGCATAGATTTTCGCGCCGCGCGCCTTGGCGTGTTCGTACTCCTCAAGCACGAGCACCCCTGCGCCTTCGCCCATGACAAAACCGTCGCGGTCCTTGTCATAGGGGCGGCTCGCCTCGGTCGGGCGATCGTTCATGCTCATGTTGAGCGCGCGCGCCTGAGCGAAACCTGCAATGCCGAGCGGGTTGATGGTGCTTTCCGCACCGCCCGCCAGCATGATGTCGGCATCGTCCATCATGATCATGCGCGCGGCATCGCCAATCGAGTGTGCGCCAGTCGAACAGGCGGTGACGACGGCGTGGTTCGGCCCCATGAAGCCGTACTTGATCTGCACTTGCCCGGTGATGAGATTTATCAGCCGCCCGTGGACGAAGTGCGGGCTGACCCGGCCCGGACCGCGTTCGTGCAGGTTGACGCTCTCAATCTCGATCCCCGGCAGACCGCCGATGCCCGATCCGATCGAGCAACCTGTGCGCTCCTTATCGGCGTCGGACATGTCGGTCAGGCCTGCATCTTCCAGTGCCTGACCGGCAGCATCAATGCCATAGACGATGAAGGGATCGACCTGACGCTGAACCTTGTGATCGACCCGCTTGTCGGCATCGAAGCCCCATGGGTGATCCTTGCCCTTCACTTCGCAGGCGATGGTGCATTTCTGGTTCGAGGTGTCAAAACGAGTGATCTGCCCTGCACCGCTTTCGCCAGCGATCAGGTTCTTCCACGAGGTTTCGACATCGCCCCCAAGCGGGGTGACAAGACCAAGACCGGTCACAACAACACGGCGCATTCCATTCTCCACAGCCCGGACGGGCGCAAATCCACCCTGCATCAAAGCGGCAGGGCCAAAAACACTACAGGCCCGCGACCCTGCAAGAGGGCTCGGGCCTGTCGGTCAGACGCCCGCGCACCAACGGGTGCAGCGGGCATTCTGAGGGCGATTAGCCCTGTATATCAGCCTTTGTTCTCTTCGATGAACTTGGTCGCATCGCCGACGGTGCTGATCTTTTCAGCCGCATCGTCGGGGATTTCCACGCCGAATTCTTCTTCGAAAGCCATCACCAGCTCGACGATGTCGAGGCTGTCTGCGCCCAGATCATCGATGAAGCTTGCTTCCTGAGTAACCTTGTCTGCTTCGACGCCGAGATGTTCGACGACAATTTTCTGCACGCGGTCGGCAGTATCGCTCATAGTTTTCCCTCTTGGATTTGGGGTTTTGAAAATCGTTATTCGCCCTAAAGGGCGGTTCGACGTAGCGCAAGTCAAGATGCATGCGCCAATGCGCACATCCCCAAGATTGCGCGGCCGAGCCGCCTGGGCCTAGCCCGTTTGGCCTTCCTTCTTCGGCGGTTCGACCAGACGCAGGTGCAATTCGCGCAGCTGCTGCGGCGACACCTTCGAAGGTGCCCCCATCATCAGGTCTTCGCCCTTCTGGTTCATCGGGAAGGCGATAACTTCACGGATGGCTTCTTCACCAGCGAGCAGCATCACGATCCGGTCAATCCCCGGTGCCGATCCGCCGTGGGGCGGCGCGCCCAACTTGAACGCCTCGATCATGCCGGAGAATTCGCGGTCCACGGTTTCCTTGTCGTAACCGGCAATCTCGAAAGCTTTGTACATGATTTCCGGCTTGTGGTTTCGGATCGCGCCCGAAGACAGCTCGTAGCCGTTGCAGACGATGTCGTACTGCCACGCCTTGATCGAAAGCGGGTCCTGCGTTTCCAGCGCTTCCATCTCGCCCTGCGGCATCGAGAACGGGTTGTGGCTGAAGTCGATCTTCTTCGCTTCCTCGTCATATTCGAACATCGGGAAATCGACGATCCAGCAGAACTTGAAGCAATCGGGTTCGATCAGGTCGAGTTGCTCTGCCACCTGGGTACGGGCAGCACCGGCCAGCTTGGCCGCGTCCTTTTCCTTGCCCGCGGCAAAGAACAGGCCGTCGTCCGGGCCAAGGCCGAGCTCGTTATAAAGCTCTTCCATCCGCTCCGGCCCGTGGTTCTTGGCGATCGGGCCACCGAATTCGCCGCCCTTGCGGGTGACATAGCCGAGGCCGGCGAAGCCTTCCCCGCGCGCCCAGTTGTTCATGTCGTCGAAGAACTTGCGGCTCTTGTCCGCCGTGTTCGGCGCCGGAACCACGCGAACGACACCGCCGCTGCCGACGATCTTTTCAAACAGGCCAAAGCCGCTCTGTTCGAAATGGCTGGTGACATCGCTGATAATCAACGGGTTGCGCAGGTCCGGCTTGTCGGTGCCGTATTTCAGCATGGCTTCGGCATAGGGAATGCGCGGGAAGCTGCCCGAAGGCGTCACCGATTTGCCGCCCGAAAATTCCTCGAAGCACCCGGCCAGCACGGGTTCGAGCGCTTGGAACACGTCTTCCTGCGTGACGAAGCTCATTTCAAAGTCGAGCTGGTAGAATTCGAGGCTGCGGTCGGCGCGCAGGTCTTCGTCGCGAAAGCACGGGGCAATCTGGAAATACCGATCAAAGCCCGACACCATCAGCATCTGCTTAAACATCTGCGGCGCCTGGGGGAGCGCGTAGAAGCTGTTGGGATGCATGCGGCTGGGCACGAGGAAGTCGCGCGCGCCTTCGGGGCTGGAAGCGGTCAGGATCGGGGTCTGGAATTCGGTGAAGCCCTGATCGGTCATGCGGCGGCGCAGCGAGGTGATGACCTTTGACCGCAGCATGATGTTGCGATGCATGACTTCGCGCCGCAGATCGAGGAAGCGATACTTCAGGCGGATGTGTTCGGGATATTCTTCCCCGCTGGCGACAGGCATCGGCAGTTCTTCGGCTGCGCTTTGCACGGTGATCGCGCGGGCGAAAATCTCGATCTCGCCGGTCGGCAAATCCTTGTTCACGGTCGAAGCGGTGCGGGCCTTTACCTCACCATCGATCGTCACGACCGACTCGGCGCGCAGCTTTTCAAGCACCGGAAGCGCCGGCGAATCTTCGTCTGCAACGATCTGGGTAATGCCGTAGTGATCGCGCAGATCGACAAACAGCACCCCGCCGTGATCGCGTTTGCGGTGCATCCATCCCGAAAGACGGACGGTTTCCCCGACATTTTTGGCCGAAAGCTGTGCGCAAGTGTGGGTACGATAGGCGTGCATCTAAACTCTTGTCCTGTTCGAAGGTATGGCGCTATTGGCGCGCCAGCATTTCGCGGCGGTTCGATCCCCGCGTTTTCTGCGCGCGCTAACAGGGCATGACCTGCACTTTGTCAAGTCGCGCACCTCTCACAAGACCGGCCTCCTGCATAGGGGGCGAGAGCGGCACTCCGCTCAAAACGACAAGAAGAACGATGAAGATACATGATCTGATCACCACCACGGATGCTCTGGCCGAACTGTGCGAGCGTCTCTCCCAGTCCGAATTCGTTGCCGTCGACACCGAATTCATGCGCGAAAACACCTATTGGCCGGAACTGTGCCTGGTGCAGATCGCCAACACCGAAGAAGCCGCCGCGATTGATCCGCTGGCTCCCGGTATCGACCTTGCTCCCCTGCTCGATCTGATGTGCAACAATGAAGACGTGCTCAAGGTCTTCCACGCGGGCGGGCAGGATGTCGAGATCATCGTCAACCTGACGGGCAAGACTCCGCATCCGGTGTTCGACACGCAAATCGCGATGATGGCGATCAGCCAGTCCGAACAGATCGGCTATGCCAACCTCGTCGATCACTGGCTCAACATCCAGATCGACAAGGGAGCGCGTTTCACTGACTGGAGCCGCCGCCCGCTCACCGATCGCCAGATCGAATACGCGATTGGCGACGTGACCCATCTGTCCAAGATATTCCCCAAGATCCTGAAAAAGCTGATCAAAACAGGGCGTGGCGATTGGCTGGATGCGGAAATGGAAAAGCTCGCCGATCCTGCGAACTATCTCGTCGATCCTGAAACCTCTTGGAAGCGCATCCGCCAGCCGGGGCGAAATCCGCAGGTCCTTGGTCGGCTCAAGGCGCTGGCCGCATGGCGCGAAGGCGAGGCGCAGCACAAGAACATTCCGCGTGGCCGGATCATGCGCGACGAAACGCTGGCCGACATCGCCAGCCATCCTCCGAAAAAGCAGGGTGATCTGGCGAAGGTGCGCGGACTCTCCGCCGCATGGAAGGACAACGACATCGGCAAGCGCCTGATGAAGGTAATTGCCGAGGCCGACCCGCTTTCGCAGGAAGAAATGCCGGAAAAGATCAAGCGCGGCGCGCCGCTGGGCAAGGAAGGCGCGCTGGTGGCGGACCTGCTCAAGCTGCTGCTCAAGATCCGCGCTCGGGAAATCGACGTCGCCGCGCGGCTGCTGACCCGCGCCGACGAAATGGAAGCGCTTGCCGCAGGGGTGCGCGATCTGCCGGTGCTGCAAGGCTGGCGTTATGACATCTTCGGTAAGGACGCGCTGGAACTGGTGGAGGGGAAACTCGCCTTCGCAGTCAAGGGTGGCAAACTGACCATGACTCATATCGACGACATGCAAGCCAGCATGGAAGAAGCGCTGGCGGCGGAGTAGAAGCGAGGCGTGTCCACTTACCTGCCTACCATCAAGCAGTTGCAATATCTCGTCTCGCTGCACGAACACGGCCATTTTGGCAGGGCAGCGGATGCCAGCTTCGTTTCGCAATCGACGCTGTCGGCGGGGATACGTGAGCTGGAGTCGCTACTCGGTGTGACCCTCGTGGAGCGGTCGCGCCGTGTGGTTCGGTTTACGTCGCTGGGCGAGCAGGTCGTGGCAAAAGCCAACCGTCTGCTGCGCGAAGCCGAGGAACTGGCCGATCTGGTGCAGGCCGCCGGAAAACCACTCTCCGGGCAACTCCGCATGAGCGTCATCCCGACCATCGCCCCCTTCATGCTGCCGCGCATTCTTCCGCGGCTCAAGAATGAGCGCCCCGATCTGCAATTGATGCTGCGCGAAGAAACCAGCCAGGACGCCGTGGAGTCGCTCCAGCACGGCCGGGTCGATTGCGTTCTGCTCGCCCTCCCCTTCGACACAGGCGAGGTCGAGGTCGAGCATATCGCCGATGATCGCCTGTTTGTGGCATTCCCCAAGGATGACCCGCGCGATCCCCCGGCAACAATTCCGCCGGACATGATCGATCAAGGAAGGCTGCTGCTGCTGGAAGACGGCCACTGCCTGCGCGATCATGCGCTTGCCGCCTGCAATCGCAGCGAACTGCGCGATTCCGCCAGCATGATCGGCACCAGCCTTCACACTCTGGTGCAATTGGTGGACAACGATCTGGGCCTGACGATGCTACCCGAAATGGCTTTGAACGCTGGGATATTGAACGGAACCGAAGTTGTCGCGCGCCCGGTAGATAGTCCCACGGCCAAGCGCGAAATCGTGCTGGTGTGGCGGAAGAATTCCCCACGCGAGGCGGATTTCAGGCTGTTGGCGCAGGAGCTTCGGGCGGGTTGATCAGGACGCAAATTTGCATCGACCGCTCAAATCCGTATGTAACCGACCCGTCGCGACGTTCTGCCAAACAGACATAAACGGGAAGACCGATCTTAAATCCGGAAACGAATGAGCCTGCGGACCTGCCAATAGATCCGCCGATTGTCGAACTGCCGATCGAAACCCATGACAGCGGTTTCTATGACGGTTTCAGTCGCGAAGTGACGATACCGGGCAAGATCATCGTTTCGCTGATCATCATGTGGGCGATCTTCTTTCCCGTTCGTGCGATGCAGGCCCTGCAGGTTGCCAATTCGACTATCATTTCGTCCTTTAGCGGGTGGTATGTCTATCTGGTCGCAGGGCTCATAATCGTCTGTTTCGCGCTGGCGCTGATCCCGCAGACGGGGACTTTGCGCATCGGCGCGCCGGGCGAAAAGCCTGAATTCTCACGCTTCTCATGGTTTTCGATGCTGTTTGGCGCGGGAATCGGGATCGGGATGCTGACCTATTCAACCGGCGAACCACTGGCCCATTTCGTCAGCAATCCCGACATCATCCGCGGCACTGTCGAAAGCGCTTCGCCAGAAGCAGTCCGCCCGGCATTCATGTGGACGTTTTTGCATTGGGGCTTCGGCGCGTGGTGCACCTATGCACTTGTCGGCCTTGCGATCGGCTATGTCGCGCACCGACGCGGTTTGCCGCTGACCATCCGTTCGAGCCTCGCCCCCCTGTTCGGCAAAGTCTTGTCGGGACTGCCGGGGCATGTTGTCGATGTGGTCGCAGTGGTGGCCACCATACTTGGTGTGGCGGTAACAATGGGGCTTGGAGTCCAGCAATTCGTCGCCGGGCTTCACCGGGTGGGTATGGGCGATTGGCTGATGGTCGCGGATGCGACTGGAGCGCAGACAGCCTCGGCCGCCGCGATTGTGCTGGCCTTGCTCGTATTGGTCGGCGCGTCGACGCTCAGCGCGCTGTCGGGTGTCGGCAAAGGCATCAAATGGCTGTCGAACATCAATATGGCGCTCTCAATCGGCTTGCTTGCCCTTTTTGCCGCCTTCGGATCGGGCCTTTACGGCCTGAAGCTTCTGGGAGTAGGCATCTGGGATTACTTCGTGAGCCTGCCGGCCAATTCGCTGACGCTGTTTTCGAGTGATGGCTCCGACGCGGGCGAAGCCCTCGTGCAATGGCAACTGGACTGGTCGGTATTCTACTGGGCCTGGTGGATCGCATTCGCGCCCTTCGTCGGCATGTTTATCGCACGGATATCGCGAGGACGAACTATCCGGGAGTATGTTCTGGGTGTAGCACTCGTCCCCGCACTAATGTGTTTCCTGTGGATGGGTCTCGCTGGAGGGACCGCGATCAATCTGGAACTGAGCGGTGCGGCGCAGGGCGAAATCCTGTCAACGGGAATATCTGCCCAGCTTTTTGCAACCATCGGTGTGCTGCTCAGCCCCGATGTGGCGCTGGTCGTGTCCGGCTTGGTTGTGGTGCTGCTGATGACTTACCTGATCACGTCGGTCGACAGCGCGATCCTGATCGTCAACACGATCAACGGAGCGGGCGAAGACGAAGGCGGTCGCCGCTACCACATCCTTTTCTGGGGCTTTGCCTTGGCATTCGTTGTCGGCTCGATGCTTATTCTGGGCGGGATCGAGGCGATCCGCATCACGATGATCATCGGGGCCTTGCCGTTCTCGGTCGTCGTCCTGCTGATGTGCATTTCCATCATCAAGGCGGTGGTGTTCGATCTGATCCGCAAGAAGCACGGCGTGCCGACCACGGCAGAAGCCTGTCAGGAATGGGCCGAAGCCCGGAGCGAAGGCTGAAGACTTGGGTCGACATTTGAGTTTCTCAAATATTCATGAACTTAGACTTCCCATTTCTTGAATATTTTCCGACAAACTTGGCATTTTTTGAATAATGATAAAATATAGAATTTCTATATTTGAATTTCAGAAACCTGCATTTGAATATTTTCTTCGAATTATTTTTCTGTTGTTATTTTGCAACATGATATTTTGACTCCAATAAGACTCCAGACTCCACTGTGGTCACCTTATTGATCCCTTGCTATCCGGCCCTGCGCGCGAGCGATCTTTAGCTGCATTGCTCGCCTCTATTGGGACTTACGCTGGTGCTTATTTGCGCCGCGGGCCCGCAATCCGGCTCAAAAGGGGCAATTACATGTCGAAATATATAAGCGGGGCGTCGATCGGCGCACTCGCAGTCGCAATCGCATCACCTGTTTATGCGCAAACCACCCAACCGGCTCAGCAACAAACCGAAAGCACGCAGCGTCAAGGCGGCGTTCGCACCATCGTCGTCACGGCGCAGCGCAAGAGCGAAGATCTGCAGGACGTGCCGGTTTCGGTCAGCGCGATCGGCGCCGAGGAGCTTGATCAACTCAACATCGATACCTTCGAAGACTACCTTGAGCAGATCCCGACAGTTACGGCTGGCGGCAATGGCCCTGGACAAAGCACGATCTACATTCGCGGCCTCGCCTCCACCACGCCCAACATCACGGTTGCTGGCGTTGCCGGGCTTGCGCCCAACGTCGCGCTGTATCTGAACGACCAACCCCTGTCGCAGCCGGGGCGCAATCTCGACGTCTATGCCGCCGACCTTGAACGGATCGAAGTCCTCTCCGGTCCGCAAGGCACGCTTTTTGGAGCAAGCTCTCAGGCAGGCGTTGTCCGCCTGATCACCAACAAGCCCGACCTTTCGGGTTTCTATGGCAAGGGTTCAGCCGGGGTCTCCTTCACCAAAGGGGGCGAGGCAAGCTATCAGGGCGAAGTGATGGTCAACGTGCCAGTCACCGACACCTTTGCCCTACGCGCGGTCGCCTATCTCGATGATCAGGGTGGCTACGTCGACAATGTCCAAGGCACCCGTGACCTGCGGGAAAGTGCACGGTTCCGCCCCGAAGGCACCGTTCGCGCCAACGGTGTTCCCGTGTCCGCTATCCGTGCTGGCTTCCAGTCGACCGCCAACCTGTCCAATGTCACCTTCCTCGAAGCCGACAATGCCGGCATCGCACAGGACGATTTCAACGACACCCAATATGCGGGCTTCCGCGTGAGCGCCCTGTGGGAAGTTACCCCTGACTGGACCGTAAACCTTTCGCACCAGCGACAGAGCCTTGAAAGCGACGGTGTGTTCTTTGCAGATCCGGAGCTGGGTGGACTCGACGACCTTGAAATCGAACGGTTTGAGACGGACAGGCTGGAGGATGATTTCTCAAATACCAGCTGGACAGTCGAAGGCCGCATCGGCTGGCTGGATGTGATCTACACAGGCGCATACACCGATCGCGAGAGCGAACAGCGCGCCGACTACACCGATTACATGTTCGCCGGTCAGTACCTGCCCTATTACATCTGTGACGGCTCCGTCAGCTATCCGGGTGCTGCCGATCCAAGCGGGACCTGCCAGGCACCCAACCTCTACATTAATTCTTTCAGCAAGACCGAGGTGTTCACTCAGGAGCTCCGCTTCAGCACCCCGGAAGACTGGCGATTCCGGTTCCAAGGTGGCGGCTTTTATTCGGACCTCAGCCTGGAGGAGCGGGTTGATTTCAACTATCCGGGCAATGTCGACGCCGCGCCATTCGGCCCGTTTGCGCCCAACTTCCCGCAGACGACCGGCTTCTTTTCTGATCCCGGACCTTTCCAGCGCGACACCATCTTCCGCAATGACATCCGCCGAACCGATGAGCAGATCGGCATTTTCGGGGAAGCAAGCTTTGACGTGGTCCCCGACCTGCTGACCGTCACATTCGGTGCACGCTACTACGATGTCGAAGTCGACTTCGAGGGATCGGCAAATGGTTCCTTCTGCAATTCCGGGGCAGCGCAGGATGCCAATGCCTTTGGCACCGATATCAGCGACCTGTACAACGGCGACGGCCAATTCACGTTTATCGGATCATGCAACGCAGCCTTGCGTCAGACATTCGATCTGAACGACAGCCTCGCCGATATTCAGGCCGCAGGACTTTCCGCCACACAGGCACAGCAGGTGTTCAACGCCGTCCGCGCCCCTGACACCGCATCCACTAGCGGCACTATCTTCAAGGGCACGATCACCCTGACCCCGACGCCGGACCTCTTGTTCTACGCCACCTATTCCGAAGGCTTCCGCCCCGGTCTGCTTAACCGTCCGGGTGGCGCGGTGGCACCAGGGGGCAGCGGCTTTACGGTTCCGTTCGAGGTCGAGACCGATGAAGTCAAGAACTACGAATTCGGCTGGAAAATGGACCTGATCGACGGCCAGTTCCGCTGGAACGGTTCGGCATTCTTCGTCGATATCTCCAACTTGCAAACGCAGATTTTCGATCCTTCGATCACAAATCTGTTTTTCTCTTCGAACGCGGCGAATGCTGAAATCTACGGGATCGAATCCGATTTCACGATCGCCCCGTATTCGACGCCGGGCCTGACGTTTGCCGGGGCGTTTTCGATCCTCGACACGGAGATCACCGAGGTGTTGATTCCGACCAGCGATGTGATCGCGGGAGAAGAACTGGCCTACGCCCCGGGCTTCCAGGGCAACATCAGGGCGCGTTACGAATGGGATCTGAACAGCAATCTGGAAGCATTCATCCAGCCGCAGATGACCTATTCGGCGTCGAAATTCACCGACATTATCGAGATCAACAAGATCAAGCTCGACAGCTACACCGTGTTCGACCTTTCGGCAGGTGTCGTGGCTGATCGTTGGCGCTTCGAGGTGTTCGGTGAGAACCTTTCGGACGAACGCGCGGAAATTTCCGGTGTGTTCGGCAATGATCGGGAACGCATCATCACCAATCGTCCGTTGACGGTGGGTATGCGTGTTTCGTTCGACTATTGATCGGACCCATCCAATCAGGCGGCGGGAGTGGCTACGGTTCACTCCCGCCGCTTTGCCGTTTAAGGCCCCGATCCATGACCACCCGTGAAGACCAGCTGAAACAAGTACAGGCGGCCCTGCAATCGGGTCAATTCGAGGCTGGCCTTGAATTGGCGAAGGTGCTGATCGGCGCTGATCCGTTGGATGGTGAGGCGCTCTATATGGCTGCGGTGGCGGCGCGTTATCTCGGGCTTTTTGACGAAGCGTCCCGGCACCTTTCCTCGCTACACTCCGCCATGCCCGAATATGGTCGCGCGTGGCAGGAAGAAGGCCACCTTGCGCTCGCAAAAGGGGACAATCAGGCGGCACTCTCCGCCTTTGCCAAGGCGACCCGCTTCAACCCCGCGCTGGAGGCAAGTTGGCGCGAGCAGGGACGGCTGCATGCTGCCGCAGGACGTCCAGCCGAAGCACAGGGCGCGGCCGCCCAGCAGCAGCGTATCGCCGGGCTTCCCCGGGAACTGGTGGCTGTCACCAACCATCTTGCTGAAGGCCGCTTGGCCCGGGCCGAAGAGATATGCCGCCACTATCTGCGCCAGAACCCGCGAAACGTCGAAGGCATGCGCCTGCTCGCCAAGATCGGGATCGAGTTCGGCATTCTCGACGATGCGGAAATCCTGCTCGAAACTGCAGTCGAATTTTCGCCCGATGATGTCCAATTGCGGTTCGACTATATCGACGTCCTGAGGCGGAGGCAGAAATTTGCCGAGGCATTGGATCAAGCAGAAAAGCTTTATCGGCGTGATCCCGCCAATCCGCTGTTTCAGTCGCGGCTGGCGATCGAATGCATCCAGACAGGCGATTACACTCGCGGACTGGACCTGTTCGAAAAGGTACTGGAGAAGCTGCCTCATGATCCCGCCAGCCTGACCAGCCGTGGACATGCGTTAAAGACCAAGGGGGATCGCGCCGAGGCCGAAGCCAGCTATCGCGCCGCGATCGCGTCAAAGCCGGATCATGGCGATGCCTACTATGCGCTCGCAAACCTCAAGACCTATCGTTTTGATGCTGGCGAAATCGCGGCAATGCGGGCTCAAGTCGCCCGCAACGATCTGGCCTTCATGGACAGGGTTCACCTGAGCTTTGCGCTGGCAAAGGCCATGGAAGACGAAGGCGACTACGAAGCAAGCTTCCGCCATTATGACGAAGGCAATGCGCTGAAGCGCGCGCAGACCCGATACAGCGCCGACGCCATGACGCGTGAGCTGACGCTGCAAAAGGAGGTCTGCACACCGGAGCTATTCGAAAAGCACAAGGGCAACGGCCACTCTGCCCCCGATCCGATCTTCATCCTCGGCTTGCCCAGAGCCGGTTCGACCTTGCTGGAACAGATCCTTGCCAGCCATTCACAGATCGACGGAACTCTGGAATTGCCGAATATCCTCGCGCTGGCGCACCGTCTGCGCGGGCGGAAGGCAGGGCAATCGCGCTACCCGCAAATCCTGCATGATCTGACCGCCGAACAGCTTGAGAAATTCGGCGCCGATTTCATCGAGAATACCCGCATTCACCGGCAGGGTGCGCCGTTTTTCATCGACAAGATGCCGAACAATTTCCGGCACATCGGTCTCATCCACCTGATCCTGCCGAATGCAAAGATCATCGATGCCCGGCGCGCGCCGATGGATTGCTGCTTTTCCGGGTTCAAGCAGCTGTTCGCCGAAGGACAGGAATTCACCTACGGATTGACCGAGATAGGTCGCTATTACTCCGATTATGTCGGGCTGATGGATCACTGGGACGAGGTGCTGCCAGGCAAGGTGCTACGCGTTCAGCACGAAGACGTCCTCGATGATCTGGAAGGACAGACCCGGCGCATGCTCGATTTTCTCGGTCTGCCGTTCGAGCAGCAATGCCTTTCGTTTCACATGACCCCGCGGGCGGTGCGTACGGCGTCGAGCGAACAGGTGCGCCAGCCGATCAATCGCAAGGGCCAAGGCGCGTGGAAACCGTTCGAACCGTGGCTGGGCGATTTGAAGGCGGCGCTAGGCGATCTGGCCTGAGCCTTGCTTCAATCCATGTGCTTGAGGCCGACTCGCAAGTAGTCCCAACCCGTGACGCAGGTTAGTACCGCTGCCGCCCAGAGGCTGGCGAGGCCCACGACGTGAACCCAGCTTTCGGCCAGCGTCTTGCAATTCTCTAGCGGAGACTGGCACGGCTGGCCGTGTACCGCCCCGCCAAGGATCAGCGCTCCCAGTGCCACCAGCTGAAACGTCGTTTTCCATTTGGCGAGCTTTGTCACCGGCACCGAAACCTGGATTCCACCGAGAAATTCGCGCAAGCCGCTAACCGTGATCTCACGGATCAGGATCACCAGCCCGGCAATGACATGCATGTCACCGACATATGGCCCGCGCAGATAACCCTGAGCCGTCAGGATAAGGATCACTGCGGCCACCATGATCTTGTCCGCGATCGGATCGAGGAAAATACCGAGCTTCGACACCGTGCCCTGCGCCCTTGCCAGATAGCCGTCGAAGAAATCGGTGATCGCAATAACGCAATACAGCGCAAAGCCGATCAGATAGCCAAGCTGCCAATCGGGCCACCACAAGAAGAACCCGAGCAGCGGAACCGCAAAAATCCGCGACATGGTGAGGATGTTGGGCAGCGTCAGCATGATCGTTTTTCGCCTTAGCCGTTCCTGGCTCGCAGCAAAACACTAACCATTGTCAGCATACACAAGCTTGATCGCTTGCCTCGGCGCACTTGTGCGGCTTCGCATGTCCGCTATGGGAGGTGGGAGAGAAGAGGACAGGCGGGCGCGACGCTAGCATGACGACATCGACACACCTGATGCGCCAGAAGCGTTTCCTGCCGCTGATGGTCACGCAATTCTTCAACGCTTTCAATGACAACCTGTTCAAGACGGCATTGGTGCTGTTTGTCGTTTATTCCGTCTACAATGACGAGCAGCAGGAAGCGCTGTTTAGCGGGCTTGCCTCAGTCATTTTCATCGTTCCTTTCGTGGTCCTGTCCGCACTCGCCGGACAATTGGCCGACACGCGCGACAAGGCGCGGATCATACGGATCGTGAAAATATGCGAAATCGGCTGGGCAACACTCGGCGCGGTCGGTCTGTTCATGGCTTGGCAGGGCATCGCGGTGCATACGATTGCAATCCCGCTGCTGCTGTTCGTGGTATTTCTTGCCGCTGCCCAGTCGACTTTTCTGGGACCGATCAAATACGCGATCCTGCCTCAGCACCTTAAAAAGGAAGAGGTGCTGCCCGGCACCGGGTTGGTCGAGGCGGGAACCTATATCGCGATCCTTGCGGGCACGATCCTGGCCGGTTTCATTGCCGTCGAAATCGCAATGGTGTTGATCGTGGTCACTGCTTTCGTCGGCTATTTTTCCAGCACGTTTGTGCCTGAGGCGCCGCCGCAAAGCGATTACGAGATGCATTACCCCTTGCTTGAGCCTTATGGCCGCAAGGTGGGAAATCGCGCCCTGCGCTGGCTCGGCTATCCGGCGGTGGCTGTGGCAGATCAGGCGGTGATGAGTTGGCGCCTGATCCGCGATACAATGCACAATCGCGAAATCTGGCTTGCGATTGTCGCGATCAGCTTTTTCTGGACGATCGGTGCCGTGCTGTTCATCCAGTTTCCGCCACTGGCCAAGAATCAGCTGATGGCGTCCAAGGAAGTCGCCAGCCTGTTCCTGGTTATCTTCTCGGTTGGCATCGCAATCGGATCGGTCGGGATCAATGCGCTGTTGAAGGGCGAGGTCTCTGCCCGGTTCGCCCCCTTGTCGGTCGTGGTGATGGGCGTCTTTGTGATCGGCTTCTACATCGTGTCGAAAGCCTGGATCCCCAATGAATCTGGCGAATTGTTGCCGGTTCAAACATGGATACTCGAACCGCTGGCGATCCCGCTTTCACTGATGCTGCTTGGCATTTCGACTGCTGGGGGCTTTTTCGTGGTGCCGCTATACGCCTTCCTGACGACGCGCTGCGCCCATGACGCGGCATCGCGCACCATTGCGGCGAACAACATCGTCAATTCGCTGGCAATGGTGATCGGATCGGTGATCGCCATCGGGCTGACGGGACTGGGAATTCCTGTCGTCGAACAACTGCTTTTCGCAGCGGCAATGACGGTGATTTCCGCTTGGCTCGGCTGGATGCTGTTCAAGGCGGAAAAGCAGGCTGCCGAAAATCAAACCGGCAGCCTGACAGACAGCCCGGACTGACGGGCGATCTTACATGATGAAGACCAGCACAGCCGCCAGCGTGGCGACATAGGTGCTGGCAACGCCGCGCACGTCTTCTGTCGTCAAACGCCAAAGGCTTTCGGCCGGAATGTCCAGCAAATCCTCACGCACGTGTGGTGGCAGGCTGGCACGGAAGGGATGGCGGGCACCTTCGTCGGTAAGGACTAGGCTGCGACGGCGCCGTCCATGCATGATGCCGGGCCGCTTCACGTGATCGCTTGTAAGGCTTGCGTAGGTCATGAAACGACGAGTTAACGATTTCTTAACTTTTGGCGAGGCCGCTGTATCCCCTGCCCAAAAAGGGGACAGTAAGCCCGGGTTGTGGTTAATCGCGAGAGCACCTAAGCGCGCCTGAGACGGGAGAATCTGAAGCGTGACAAACAGCACCCAAACCGCCGCCGAATTGCTGGTCGATTGCCTTGCCGAACAGGGAACGGAGCGGCTGTTCACCGTACCCGGCGAAAGCTTTCTCGCCGTGCTCGATGCGCTGCACGAACGCAGCGGAATTGAAACTGTGGTGTGTCGGCAGGAAGGCGGTGTCGCTTTCATGGCATGCGCCGACGGCGCCATGACCGGCCGACCCGGAATCGCCTTCGTCACCCGCGGCCCCGGCGCCACCAATGCCAGCATCGGCGTCCACGTCGCTTATCAGGATTCGCAGCCGATGATCCTGTTCGTAGGCGATGTCGCACGGCCGATGCGCGACCGCGAAGGCTTTCAGGAAATCAATTTCGAAGCATTCTTCGGCCCCATCGCGAAATGGGCGGCCCGGATTGATGACCCTGCCCGTATCCCCGAATATGTCGCGCGCGCCTATTCCGTGGCGATCAGCGGCAGACCCGGCCCGGTTGTGCTGGCGCTTCCCGAAGACATGCTGTGTGATCATGTCGATACTGCGATCAAACCCCGCCCGCTCGTGACCCGCCCTGCGCAGGCGGTGTGCCCGGACGCAATGCAGGCCTTGTTCGCGATGATTGCTGATGCAGCCAGCCCGATTGCCATCATCGGTGGCGCGGGTTGGAACGCCAAGGCGCGTGAGCATTTCCAGTCTTTTGCCGAAAGCATCGGCCTGCCGGTCGCCACCGCTTTCCGGCGCCAGGACGCGATTTCGCCGGACAGCCCCGTGTATGCCGGCAATCTTGGATACGGCCCCAATCCCAAGCTAGTCGAGCGGGTGAAACAGGCCGATTTCGTGCTGGCAGTGGGTGCGCGCCTGGGGGAAGCGACGACTGACGGATACAGCTTTCCTGCGACGGACCATCCCGAACAATTGCTGGTCCACGTACACCCGGATCCGGAGGAAATAGGCCGGGTCTACCTGACCGAGCTGGGACTTTGCTGCGCGGTGGACGAATTTGCCGAAGCCGCCGCCCTGTGGGAAGACCACTCCATCATCCCGTTCGATGCCGGAGCCGAAGCGCATCGCGAATGGCTCGAATGGGCGACCCATTCACCGGCGGATAACCCTCCCGCGCTGGATATGGCGGCCTGTGTCACGTCCATGCGAGAGGCGCTTCCAGCCGATACGATCATATGCAACGGCGCGGGCAATTTCGCCGGTTGGTGGCACCGCTATTGGCGCTACGCCGTTTATCCCAGCCAGCTTGCGCCGACCGCCGGAGCCATGGGTTATGGCGTACCCGCAGCCGTAGCGGCGGCACTGCGATTCCCGGAACGAACGGTTGTTGCGGTGGCAGGAGACGGCGATTTTCTGATGAATGGTCAGGAACTTGCGACAGCGGCGCAATACGGCGTCAATCTGCTGGTGATCGTCGTCGACAATGGTGCCTATGGCACAATCCGGATGCATCAGGAGCGCGAATATCCGGGCCGCGTCTCTGGCACGCAACTGGCCAACCCCGATTTCGCCGCGCTGGGCGCCGCCTTTGGCGCATGGAGCGCTACGGCATCGACAACGGCGGAGTTCATCGCCGCCCTCAAGGAAGCGCAGGAACGTGTCGGCCTGCGGTTCATCCATGTGAAGATCGATGTGGAGCAGCTCGCAGCGAGCGGTGCGACCGTGAGCGGTCTGCGTGCGAAGGCAAAGGCGACTTAAGGCGTTTGAAAGGCGGCTAAGGGCATCTTTAGCCGCCCTAACCCTCTGCCATCTTGCAGATAACGTCCCATTCCTCGGGCGTGATCTTGGCGACCGACAATCGCGACAGCCGCACCAGCTCGCAATCGGCCAATTTGGGTTCGGACTTGATCTGTTTGAGCGTGACGGGGTTGTCGAACTTGCGCTTGGGTTTGACCTTCACCGCGGCCCATTTGCCGGTTTCGTCGGTCGGATCGGTAATGCCCGCAACCGACACTTCGCAAATGCCGACAATCTCCAAGCCTTCGCGCGAGTGATAGAAGAACGCCTGGTCCCCCACTTCCATGGCTTGCAGGTTGTTCTTCGCGAGGTGATTGCGAACCCCGTCCCAGGTGCCTTCCTGTTCCGCAACCAGATCGTCCCAGCTGTATTTGAAGGGTTCCGATTTCACGAGCCAGTAGCTTGGCATGGGGGAGCTTCTCCTGCCGTTGGTTTGAAAGGTAGGGTTCCCGCACCCGTTAATGGCTGCCCGGCACCCGCGCCAGCCCTTGCACTCGGTAATCCACGCACTGGCACGCGAATTAACTCTATTTTCAATTGCCTGAGGCATAGCCTTGCGAAACGACGCGGGAAAAAGAGTTCCTGCGCATCGGGGAACGCTCAAGGTGGAATCCAGGACTGCAAAAGACACATTGGGCAAGGCCGAGCGGGATATGGTCGCGCTGGGCATTGCCACTGCAGCAATTATCCTGTTCGTTGCGACCGGCGGATCAGTCTTGCCGAGTGCGATCAATGCAGTGTTCTTCAACGGAAAGGCGCCCGACTATCTGTTGGTCAACGCGCTGTTGCTCAACATCGTGCTGATCATCTTCGGTTGGCGGCGGTACCGCGAATTGCAGCAGGAAATCGCCGAGCGTCGCCGGGCCGAGGAACTTGCCCGCGAACTCGCCGAAACCGATCCCCTCACCAATTGCCTGAACCGTCGCAGCATGCTGACGGCCACCGATGCCTTGCGCGCACGCGCAAATGCCCGCGGATATGCCGTGGCCTATTGCATGATTGATCTGGATAACTTCAAGCAGATCAATGACATGTATGGCCATTCCGTCGGTGATGCGGTGCTGGTGGCGATAACCCGGCGGATCATCGGGGAATTGCCAAAGGAAGCCCATCTGGCCCGGCTTGGCGGTGACGAATTCGCTTTTGTCACGCCATTCGATCCGGCCAATCGCGACCGGATCGATGATTTGATCATTCGTCTGTATGAACGCATGTCGCTGCCGTTTGAGGTCAACGGGATTTCCATTGATGCCACCGTCTCAATCGGCGTCTCAAGCGATCATGACGAACACGGCTTCAACCCGGTGCTGGCCGATTCCGACGCGCTGATGCAGCGTGCCGACATCGCCATGTACAACGCCAAGAAGCAGGGCAAGAACCGCTATTTCTGGTTCGAACAGACGATGGAAAACGAATTGCGGTTCCGCAACGAGCTGGAACTCGGCATCCGCCGCGGTGTCGTAAATGGCGAATTCGTGCCCTTCTACGAACAGCAGGTAGATATCGAGACCGGGGAAATTGTCGGCTTCGAAATGCTGGCGCGCTGGCGCTCGGAACAGATGGGTGTGGTCAGCCCGGAAATTTTCATTCCCATCGCCGAAGAAATCGGCCTGATCACCGAATTGTCCGACCAGTTGATGGAAAAGGCGTTCAGGGATGCCCGCAGTTGGGACAGCTCGATCACGCTCGCCATCAATATTTCTCCGGTTCAGCTGCGCGATCCGTGGTTTGCGCAAAAGCTGCTGAAAATGCTGGTGAAGCACAACTTCCCAGCCCACCGGCTTGAAGTGGAAGTCACCGAAAGCTGCCTGCATGAAAATGTCGGCATGGTGCGTTCAATCATCACCTCGCTGCGCAATCAGGGAGTGCGGGTCAGTCTTGACGATTTCGGCACCGGCTATTCGTCGCTCGAACAGCTCCGTACGCTGCCGTTTGACCGGCTTAAGATCGATCGCAGCTTTGTGCAGGAGCTCAAGAACCCCAATCGGAATTCCAAGATCGTCGATGCGATCGTTTCGCTTGGCCGGGGGCTTGAACTACCACTGACCGCCGAAGGGATTGAGGACGAAGACATCCTGCTCGCGCTGCGATCCATGGGCAAGCTCAAGGGTCAGGGATACCTTTATGGCAAACCTGAATCCGGCGAAGAAGTGCTCCAGCGGCTGGCGATTGCGGGCAAGCTGGCCAAGGAAGGCGACGCGCAGGAGCCTCGCCAAGAGCCCGAAGCGGATACCTCTGAAGACAGGCCCCGCGCCGCCGAACGGTAAGGCACCCGGCAAGGGACTGGACGCTGGCCCTGCCTGTGCATAGATGCAGGGCGTGATGCGCGTCCCCTTCGTCAAGATGCATGGCCTCGGCAATGATTTCATCGTGCTTGATGCGCGCGACGCGCCCCTGCCCGAAATCACTCCTGCGATTGCCCGTGCGCTGGCGGACCGGCGCGAAGGGATCGGTTGCGACCAGTTGATCCTGCTGGAGCCAAGCGCAAGCGAAGCGTTCCGGATGCGCATATTCAATTCCGATGGCGGCGAAGTCGAAGCCTGCGGCAATGCCAGCCGCGCGGTGGCGCTGCTGCATGGCGCGCCTGCACGGGTGGAGACTGCGGGCGGCTCGATCACGCTGGAACCGGCCGAAGGCGGCGCGAGCGTCGACATGGGTGCGCCGCGCTTCGACTGGGATGCGATCCCGCTCGCCTATGCGATGGACACCGCCGCCATGCCGGTAGGCTGGCCATTGGAAAACGGCGCGCTGGAAAGCCCGATGGCCGTCAATGTCGGCAACCCGCACGTGATCTTCTTTGTGGAGGATGCCGATGCGGTGGACCTCGGCGCTATCGGCCCGGAAATCGAACATGATCCGCTGTTCCCGCAGCGCGTCAACGTCAATGTCGCCAGCCTTGCCGGAGACAATCACCTGAAGCTGCATGTGTGGGAACGCGGTGCGGGCCTGACGCGGGCCTGCGGCACGGGTGCCTGCGCAACCGCCGTGGCGGCGATCCGTCGGCGGCTGGTGACCGCGCCGGTCACAGTCACCCTGCCCGGCGGCGATCTAGTGATCGACTGGAGCGAGGGCGGCACAATCACCATGACCGGCCCCGCCACCGAAGCGTTCCGTGGCACCTTCGAATGGGACGACTACGCGTGAACGCACCCCCTTCGATCAAGCCTGAAGTCATATCGCTGGGTTGCCGTCTCAACATCGCCGAAAGCGAGCGGATGAAGGCGATGCTGGCCGACAGCGGCGATGTCGTCGTGATCAATTCCTGCGCTGTAACATCCGAAGCAGTGCGCCAGACCCGTCAGGCTATCCGCAAGGCCCGGCGCGCGCGGCCCGATGCGCGGCTGATTGTCACCGGATGCGCCGCCGATATCGAACGCGACCAACTGGCCGAAATGCCTGAAGTTGACGGATTGATTGCCAACGCGGCCAAACTCGATCCGAGGGCATGGAACGTTCCCCTGCCCGAAGCGCCCCCGCCGCCGACCCGCACGCGTGCCTTCATCGCGGTGCAGAACGGCTGCGATCACGCCTGCACTTTTTGCGTCATCCCGCAGGGTCGTGGAGCCAGCCGGTCGATCAAGATTTCCGAGGTGCTGCGCGAGGTGGAGCATCACCTTGAACTGGGCGCGCGGGAAGTCGTGCTGACCGGGGTCGATGTCACTTCATGGGGACACGACCTGCCCGGTTCGCCGCCGCTCGGCGCGCTGGTGGCAGCGGTGCTCGATGCTTTCCCGCAGCTTCAACGGCTGCGCATGTCCTCGCTCGACGGGGTGGAGATTGACGAGGCGCTGTTCGAGCTTTTCGCAAGCGAGGCGCGGCTGATGCCGCATCTCCACCTGTCGATGCAGCACGGCGACGATCTGATCCTGAAGCGGATGAAGCGCCGCCACAGCCGCGCCGATGCGGTGACGTTGGTGCAGAGGTTGAAAGCACGGCGGCCCGATATCGCCATCGGTGCCGATCTGATCGCGGGGTTTCCCACCGAAACGCCGGAGCATCACGCCGCCAACCTTTCGATCATTGACGAGCTTGATATCGTGCATGGGCATATCTTCCCTTATTCACCGCGCCCCGGCACCCCGGCGGCGCGGATGCCGCAGGTCGCGCGCGAAGTGGTGAAACAGCGCGCTGCCGAATTGCGCGAGGCGGTGGCGGCACGGCGCGCGAGCTGGCTGCACAGTCTTGTGGGCGAAACCCTGTCCGTCCTCGCCGAACGCGACGGCACGGGCTATGCGCCCAGTTACGCGCGGGTTGACCTGCCGGAAGGGACACCAGCCGGCAAGCTGATCGACATCACGCCGCGCTCAATCGAAGGAGGCCTATTGCGATGAGTACCAGCTGGACCGAACGCCTGCTGGGCGGTTTCCGCAAGACTTCCGAACGGCTCGGCAGCAACCTTACCGGGGTCGCTGCGCGGCTGGACGATGCGACGCTCGACGATATCGAGGACGCGCTGATCACATCCGACCTCGGCCCGGCTGCGGCGGCGCGCATCCGCCAGCGCCTGTCGGACAAGAGCTTCGGGCTCGAAATCACGCAGCAGGAACTGAAGGAAGCGGTCGCGGCGGAAATCGCGGAAATCCTGCGCCCGGTGGCAAAGCCGCTGGAAATCACCGCTTTCCCGCGCCCGCAGGTGATCCTGGTGATCGGGGTCAACGGATCGGGCAAGACCACCACGATTGCCAAGCTGGCGCATCTGTTCACCGAAGACGACTACGGCGTGCTGCTGGCCGCCGGTGACACTTTCCGCGCCGCTGCCATCGGTCAGCTTGCCACCTGGGCTGAACGCGCCGGGGTGGACATCGTGCGCGGCCCCGAGGGCGGCGATCCGGCATCAATAGTTTTCGACGCGGTAAAACAGGCGACCGACACCGGCATCGACGCGCTGATCGTCGACACCGCAGGCCGCCTGCAGAACAAGAAAGAGCTGATGGAGGAGCTGGCGAAGATCCGCCGGGTGCTCGGGCGGCTCAATCCCGAAGCGCCGCATGACGTGGTGCTGGTGCTCGATGCCACCAATGGCCAGAACGCGCTGTCGCAGATCGACGTGTTCAAGGAAGTGGCGGGCGTCACCGGCCTGATCATGACCAAGCTGGACGGCACGGCGCGCGGCGGCGTGCTGGTGGCGGCAGCGGAGCAATACGGCCTGCCGATCCACGCGATCGGGGTGGGCGAGAAAATGGAAGATTTGCGCCCGTTCGATCCCGATCTGGTGGCGAAAGTTATTGCAGGGGTTGCCTGATGAGCGAGACCGAAACCGCGCCGAAGAAGAAGGGATCGGGCTGGCTGAATGTCGCCATCGATTATGGCCCGCTGCTGGTGTTCCTTGGCGTGTACCGCTTCAACGCGCCTGCCGATCCGAACCCTGCGGGGGAATTGCTCGCCATCATCTATGGCACGGGTGCATTCATGGTCGCCGCCGTTATCGCCCTGATTTCCAGCCGCGCCTTGCTGGGCAAGATTTCCCCGATGCTGTGGTTTTCCACCGCTCTTATCGTCGGGTTTGGCGCGCTCACCATCTTCTTCGGCGACCCGACATTCGTCCAGATCAAACCCACCATCATCTACGCGCTGATGGGTGCAGCGTTGATCGTGGGGTTCTTCATGGGCCGCGCGCTGCTGCAAATCCTGCTCGAAGCCGCGTTTGAGGGCGTGGATGAACAGGGCTGGCTAAAGCTCTCGCGCAATTGGGGAATTTTCTTCCTGTTCCTTGCGGGGCTAAACGAGGTTCTGCGATCGCAGTTGAGTTTCGAAAGCTGGCTTTGGGCGAAATTCTGGGTCTTCATGCCGCTGTCCTTCCTCTTCACCTTCTCGCAAATCCCGCTGCTGCTGAAGCACGGCCTGTCGCTGGATGACGGCGAAGAGGCCGCCAATGAAAAGGCGGAAAGCTGATGCGTGCCCTGCCCCTGCTGGCTGTACTGGCCCTTGCCACACCGCTTTCGGCACAACCCATCATCCCGATGAGCGAGACGGAGGAGGCGCACCCCGCCCTTCCCCAGATCCTGGCCCCGCGCGAACGTGCCGAGGTGATCGACCGGCTGCTGGCGGAACGGCTCGACACGTTGATCCCGCAATTGATGCGCGAAGAGGGCGTGTCGCTATGGTTGCTGATGGCGCGCGAATATTTCGAAGAGCCGGTGATCGCCACCATGCTCGATGCCAACAGCTTCCATGCGCGGCGGCGCACTATCCTGATCTTCCACGATCCCGGAAATGGCGAACCGATCGAACGACTGACTGTGAGCCGCTATGGCCTTGCCGGGCTGTTCGAACCCGCCTGGGACCCGGCGGAGCAGCCTGACCAGTGGAAGGCCGTGGCCGAGATCATCGCCGCGCGCGATCCGGCCAATATCGCTATCAACGTCTCCGACGCGACCCGTTTCGGCGACGGCATGACGAAGAGCCAGTATGACGCGATGATGGGCGCGCTGCCTGCCGAATATCGCGACCGCGTGATTTCGGGCGAGAAGCTGGCGACGCGCTGGCTCGAAGTGCGCACGCCGGCCGAGATGGAAATCTATCCCGGCATCGTGCGCATCGCCCATGCGGTGATTGGCGAGGCGTTTTCGAATGCTGTCATCACGCCCGGCCAGACCACCGCCGCCGATGTGCAATGGTGGTATCGCGAAAGGCTGATGCAGCTTGGCCTGACCCCGTGGTTTCACCCCAGCGTCGGCATCCAGCGCGAAGGCGAAGCGGGGATGATGAATGGCGAAACGGTAATCCAGCCGGGCGACCTGCTGTGGACCGACTTCGGCATCACATATCTGCGGCTCAACACCGATACGCAGCATCTCGCCTATGTCCTCAAACCCGGCGAGACAGAGGTTCCGGCGGGACTGGCACAGGGCCTCGCCAATTCGAACCGGGTGCAGGATATCCTGCGCGAGGAAATGAAGGTCGGGCTTTCGGGCAACGCTGTCCTTGCCGCTGCGCGCGAGCGGGCGCTGGCAGAGGGGCTCGACCCGTCAATCTATTCGCACCCCATCGGCTATCACGGCCACGGGGCAGGCACGGCCATCGGTTTCTGGGACAACCAGAACGCCGATCCGCGCGGGGAAGACACGCTGCGCGCCAACACCGCATGGTCAATCGAACTGACCAGCTACGCCGAAGTCCCCGAATGGGGCGGACAGCGCGTGGATTTCCGCACCGAGGAAGACGCATGGTTTGACGGGGAAAGCGTGCGGTTCCTCGACGGGAGGCAGACCGCGATCACGGCGATCGGACCGGAGTGAGCCGCTAAATCTCGACCTGGCTGCCCAGCTCCACCACGCGGTTGGTGGGCAGTTTGAAGAAGTCCATCGCGCTCGCGCTGTTGCGCAGCATCCAAGCGAAGATCTTCTCGCGCCAGATCGGCATTCCCGGTTTTTCACTGGGCAGCAGCGTTTGGCGCGACAGGAAGAAGCTGGTCTGCATCATGTCGAATTCGCCGCCGCACCGCTCCATCTTCTTGAGCCCAGTGGGAACGTCGGTTTCCTCCATGAAGCCGTAATGCAGCTTTGCCCGGAAGAACCCGTCGCCCATGTCGATGAATTCGCAACGCTGATCGGGATCGACATAGGGGATGTCGCCGATCTCCACCGTCAGGATCACGACGCGTTCGTGCAGTACCTTGTTGTGCTTGATATTGTGCAGCAGCGCGGAGGGGACACCGGCGGTGCTGGACGCCATGAAGATGGCCGTCCCCGGCACACGCAGGGCCGAATTCTTGGCCGATTTGGCAAAGATTTCCATCGGCAGCGCGTGTTCGCTCATCCGCTCGCGCATCAGCTTGCGCCCGCGAGACCATGTAGTGAGCAGGGTAAAGGCGATAAGGCCGACGACAAGCGGGAACCAGCCGCCCTGCGGCACCTTCGTCAAATTCGCGGCGAAATAGGCGCCGTCGACGATCAGGAACAGCAGCACCACCGGCGCCGCGTACCACCATTTCCACTTCCACACGCTGACAAGCAGCACCGCCATCAGCAAGGTGTCGATCGTCACCGCACCCGTCACCGCGATGCCGTACGCGCTGGCGAGGTTGGACGAATTCTGGAACGTCAGCACAAGGATGATCACCGCCACCATCAGCGCCCAGTTCACCACCGGAATATAGATCTGGCCGCCTTCGGTTTCCGAGGTGTGGCGGATGTTCAGGCGCGGCATGAAGCCCATCTGCACCGCCTGGTGCGTTATCGAAAACGCGCCCGAGATAACGGCCTGGCTGGCGATGAAAGTTGCCACCGTCGCCAGCAAGACCAAAGGCAGGCGATATTCTTCGCTCGCCAGCAGGAAGAACGGATTTTGCACCGCTATCGCTGCCTCTTCTGCAGGCAGGCCGGCAATCATCGCGCCTTGTCCGAAGTAGTTGAGCAGAAGACACGGCATCACGAAACCGAACCACGAAAGGCGCATCGGGCCACGCCCGAAATGCCCCATGTCGGAATAGAGCGCCTCGGAACCCGTCACCGCCAAGACGACCGCGCCCAGCGCGAGGAATGCAACCACGCCATCGCTGACAAAGAACATCACCGCGTAATAGGGATTGAGCGCGTTGAGGATGTCGGGGTTCTGGATGATCTGCCAGCCACCCAGCAAGGCAATTACGCTGAAATAGACGATCATCACCGGGGCAAACAATGCGCCGACTTTTGCCGTGCCGCGGGCCTGCAACATGAACAGAAGCACCAGCAGACCGAGCGCAATCGGAATGACAAAGCGATCCAGCGTATGATCGACCACCGTCAACCCTTCGACCGCCGACAGCACCGAAATCGCCGGTGTGATCATGCTGTCGCCATAGAAAAGCGCAGTGGCGAACACGCCCAGCAACACCACCAGCCAGCCATAGCTTGATTTGCCGATGTGACGCGAAAGCAGCGCCACCAGAGCAAGGCTGCCGCCCTGCCCCTTGTTATCGGCGCGCATCAGGATCGTGACATACTGGATCGACACGACCAGCAGCATCGACCAGAAAATCAGGCTGACAACGCCCAGCACATGCATCCGGTCGATCGCGATATTCGCGGTCCCGGCAAAGGTTTCGCGGAAGGCGTAAAGCGGGCTGGTGCCGATATCGCCAAAGACAATACCGATAGCACCAACGGCCAGCGCAGCCTTTGATCCGCTATGCGCATGGCCGCCCTGCGGCGGCTGGTGGGCTGGTGCTGCTTTCTCGCTCATTATCGGCGACTATCCCGAACGGCCGGGCCACAGGGCCCATCCAAGGCGGCGGCGCTTAGCACTGCGACTTGGCACCTGCAATATCGCGACTCGAAACCATGCTATTGCAACATCGGCGCGCGGGCGATCATGTCATCCAGCCGCGCGACTTCGGATCGAGACCCGGACGCCATGGCGCATCCTCCGGCGTGCGTTCGAGCAGGCTAGCCCATGTGTCGCGCGCGGCGATGATCTGGCCTGTGCGCAGCAGCGCGAAGCCCATGAAGTAATCGGCGCCAGGATTGATCGGATCAAGTTCGCGTGCCTTGCCAAAGGCATAGGCGGCAGCCGGGGTGACAAAGCCATCGGCATGGCCGGTCAGGGCCATCCCCAATGCCAGCCATCCCTCGAGGTGTTCGGGATTGTCGTTCAGCCCCTTGCGCAACAATTGCGCGGCTTCGTCAAAACGGCCCCGCCGAGCAAAGCCGTCTGACAGCACGAGGTAATCTGGCTTTGGCCGGGTTTCGTCGAACAATTGCCGCCGCGCTTCGACCATTTCCTCACCCGATTGGCGATCCAGCGCGAGATCGGGCTGCTTGGGGCTGCCCGGCTGTCCGGGCGATCCTGTCCAAGCATAGCCAACAAGGCCCAGCAGCAACACCGCGCCGAACACCGCAAAGCCCTGTTTTGGCAGGCGCAGCATGAAGGCCGCGATGGCGAAGCTGACCAAGGTCAGCGACAGGATGGCCAGCCAACCGCCCATCAGACTGCCGTTTCTTCGTCAGAACGGCGTTTGCCGAGGCGGCGCAGCAGGATCAGGCCAACAACCAGCAACAGCAGCAGCGGGATCGCGAACAGCGGCCATGTCGTCGAAGACACCTGCGGTTCGTAGCTGACATAGTCGCCATAGCGTTGCGTCAGCCACGCCCTGATCTGTTCCGGGCTTTCACCCGCCAGCAGGCGCGAACGGACCTGATGGCGCATATCGCCCGCCATCGGCGCATCGCTGTCATGGATGCTCTGCGACTGGCACTTGAGGCAGCGCAGCGTCTCCATCAGTTCGACCGCCTCCGCTTCGAGCGCGGGGTCGTCTAACTGGGTGTAAGCGTAGGGCGCGGGCGGCATGCCCTGCTGCGCCATGACGGGCATAGCCAGCAGCGCGGCCAATGCGATCAACAGCCGCATCATCGCGCTTCCTCCAGCTTTTCGAGCAACAACGGAACGGTTTCTTCGCGGATGTCGCCGATATGCTGGTACCGGATATTGCCAGCCGCATCGATCACATAGGTTTCCGGGACACCCGAAGCGCCGATTTCCAGCATCAGTTCGGAAATGTCGTCAGCCCCGATCCGGCTGTAGGGATTGCCATAGCGCGAGAGGAAATCCTCCACCGCTTCGGGCCGGTCGCGCACGGCGACGCCGATGATCTCGACGCCTTCCTGCTTCAACCGCTCCAGATGCGGTGCTTCGGCAATGCAGGGCAGGCACCAGCTTGCCCAGATGTTCAGCAGGCGCGGCTCGCCACCGACGAAATCGGCCTTGGTCGCACCGGGCATTCCTTCGAGCGCTGGTTCAAGCGTGAAATCGGGCAGCGGCTGCTCGATCATCTGCGACGGAACATTCTGTTCCTTCGGCTGAGTCAGCATGTATCCGGCAAGCCCTGCGAAAAACAGGAACAGGCCCAGCGGTATCAGATAGGCGAGACGCATTATTCGGCAGGCTCCGGCAGGGTGTCGCCACTCTTGATTTCATCCAGATCATCACGGCGGGCATCGCCCAGCGCCTTGGCCTTGCGCCGCTTCAGATCGACCTGCAAGCGCCCGACAATCGAGACGATCCCGCCCAGCGCGATCAGCAAGCCACCGTACCAGATAAAGGTGACGAACGGCTTCCACCAGACCCGCAGCTGCCAGCGCTCCTTGCCATTGGCATCCACCCCGGCGGAATCGCCGATCACGGCATAAAGCTGGCCGTCGAGACGTGTGATCAGCGCGCTTTCGCTGGTGGGCTGTGGCGGTGACCAGAAATTGCGGGCCTGCGGAGTGAGAACGGTCGGCTCCTCATCGCCACGCGCTGCGAGAACGCGCGCTTCGATCGCGGTCCAGTTCGGCCCGGCAACGGGATCGACGCTTTCCAGTTTCACCGTCCAGTCGGCAACCTGAGTGGTATCGCCCGGAGCGACCGCGGCAAGCCTTTCGGAGGTAAAGGCGCTTTCACAGGCCATTCCGAACAGCGACACCGCCACGCCGAAATGCGCCAGCACCATGCCCCATGTCGCGGTTGGCACGCGGCGGATGTTCCGCCCGCGCAGGGGCAGGAACGCAGCCACGGCCAGCGCCACCGACAGCGCGAGGCCAAGCAGCGGCAAGATCGCATAATCGCCCAGCACCGCCACCACCGCAACAATCGCGATGACGATGGCTGCCAGCATCGCCGCTTCGAACTGGATGCGGCCGGGCTTGTCGTCCTTCCACCGCAGCAGCGGGCCGATCGCCATGACGATGAACATCGGTATGGCAAAGATAGCGCCCGCCGGATTGAAGTATGGCGGACCGACGCTGACGCGCACGTCGAATGCTTCTGTCAGCAGCGGATAAAGCGTGCCGAGCAAGACGATGGCGAGGATCGCGGACAGCATCACGTTGTTGAACACCAGCGCGCCTTCGCGGCTGGTGGCGGTGAACCGCTTTCCTTCGGCGATGGAACTGGCGCGCATCGCGAACACCACCAGCGCGCCGCCGATATACAGGCCCAGAAGGCCGAGGATGAATGCCCCGCGTTCGGGATCGACGGCGAAAGCATGGACGCTGGTGAGCACGCCCGAGCGCACAAGGAAGGTGCCGAGCATCGACATCGAGAAAGCGAGCACGCCCAGCATGATCGTCCACGTCCTGAGCGCGTCGCGCGCCGCCAGAACGCTGACCGAGTGCAGCAGCGCGGTCGCCGCGAGCCACGGCATCAGCGAGGCGTTTTCGACCGGGTCCCAGAACCACCAGCCGCCCCAGCCCAGCTCATAATAGGCCCAGTAAGAGCCCGCAGTAATGCCGAAGGTCAGGAACACCCATGCCCCCAGCACCCATGGCCGCATCACCTTGGCAAAATCGGGCGTCACCTGCCGGGTGATCAGTGCGCCCATGGCGAGGCTGAAGGCCACCGACAGGCCGACATAGCCGATGTAAAGCGTGGGCGGATGGATCGCGAGACCAATGTCCTGCAACAGCGGATTGAGCCCCGATCCCTCCACCGCAGGCACAGGCAACCGCTCGAACGGGTTAGAAGACAGGATCAGAAAAGCATAGAAGCCGAGCGCGACAAAACCCTGCACCATCAACGTCGCGCTCATGGTCTTTTCCGGCATCCGCCGTTCCAGCGCGCCAAGCAAGCCGCCCGACAGCGCCAGCACCGCGATCCACAGCAGCATCGAGCCTTCGTGGTTCCCCCAGGTGCCTGTCAGCTTGTAGATGAAGGGCTTGGCCGAATGCGAATTGGTGGCCACCAGCTTGATCGACAGATCGGTGACGGCAAAGGCATAGAGCAGCAGGAAGAAGGCGAGCGTCGCAAGAAACGCCTGCACCACCGCAGCGGGCCGCGCATAGAGCGCATGCGGCGAAGCGCTATCGCGCAATCCGAGCGCGCCCGAAACCATCTGCAACACCGCCAGAGCGGCCGACAGCCAGAGCGCAGCAAGACCCAGTTCAGCGATCATCGGTTCTGCCTGCCTATCTCAATCCAGCCCAGCGACTGTTTCGGCGTAATCCTTGTTGCCCTTGTGGCCTTCCAGCCCTTCAAGCTCGCGCGGGACATAATTCTCGTCATGCTTGGCCAGCAGGTTGGTGGCCAGGAAAGTGCCATCGGCCTGCAAGCTGCCTTCGGCGACCACACCCGATCCCTCGACAAACAGATCGGGCAGGATGCCGCTGTAGGTCACGGGAATGGTGCTGTTTTCATTGCCGGTGACGACGAAGTTGACGGTGATGCCATCGGCCTGCGTTTCGATCGACCCGGCCTGCACCATGCCGCCCAGTCGCACCGGCTGACCCACCGCGGGCGGTTCTGCGGCCATCTGTTCGGGCAGGTAGAAGTAATTGGCCTGGCTGCGCAACGCCCAAGTCGCGATCAGCCCCGCCGCGACAATCGCAACCAGCGCGAGGATCACCAGCGTCATGCGTTGGTGCTTTGCCTTCATGCCCGTGCTCATCGCTTCTTCATCTCCTCGCGCCGTTTTTCCGCGCGGCGCATTGCGCGGTAGCTCCAGATAATCAGCAGCGCGAGCGCAATCAGCCCGACCGCATAGGAACCGATCACGAAAGGCCAGTGGTCGAGCGATTCACGCATCACGCACCCTCCATCGCCGGAGCCGCCGCCAAGGGCGCCTCGTCATCCAGAGCGCGGCGGCGCAGGCGTGCTTCCACCTGTTGTTCCGCGATCAAAGCGCGCATCCGCATCAGCACAATCGCCCCGAACAGCAGCGAAAAGCCGACCACCGCGACCAGCAGCGGCCACAGGAACACCGGATCAATCGCGCTCTTGCCCGCAGTCAGGCTGGGCGGTTGATGGAGCGAGTTCCACCACACCACGCTGCGATTGATAATCGGTACGTTGATCGCGCCGACCATGCCGAAAATGGCGGCGATCTTCATCGACCCACCTTCGCGCGCGGCTGCCTGAGACAGCGCGATATATCCGCCATACAGGAACAGCAGCACCAGCATCGAAGTGAGCCGCCCGTCCCACTCCCACCATGTGCCCCATGTCGGACGCCCCCAGATCGAGCCGGTGACAAGGCAAATCGCGCAGAAAACCATCCCCGGCACCGCAATCGCCCGCGCGGCGATCCCGGCAAGCGGGTGTTTCCAGATCAGCAGCGCAGCGCTGGAAATGGCGAGGCCCGCCCATCCGCCCATGCCGAGCCATGCGGCGGGCACATGGATGAACAGGATGCGCACGGTTTCGCCCATCAACCGATCCGGCGGCACCATGAACAGGCCCCAGGCAATCGCGCCCAAGGACAGCACAAGCCCGCTCCAGAACAGGAGAGGCATCAGCCAGCTGGCAAGCGACAGGAAGCGCTTTGGATTGGCGTAGATATGCACGTCAGTATCCTCTCGCCCGGTATTACTGTCCTGCGCGAGGGTCGCAAGGGCGCAAAAGACGCAAGTTGCGCATGAATTTCATGCAAGCACCGATTTGCCGGTGCCTGAAGTTATAAATCAGGCGCGCCCGATCAGTTCCTGCGCCATGCGATCGGCCACCACATCGGGCGAAGTCGCACCCTGCTCGCTCGCCTGCCAGATCCGTTCGAGGCGGCCCGGAATCTGTTCGATCAGCGCGTTGACCTCGTCCACGCTGCCGGTGCGGCCTTCGCGCCGGGCAAGGTATTCGGTCGCCACAGAGATTATACCGCCCGCGTTGATGACGTAATCGGGCGCGTAGAGAATACCGCGTTCGAACAGCACCTGCCCGTGCGCGCTGCGCGCCAGCTGGTTGTTCGCGCCGCCCGCGACGATCTGGGTATCCAGCCTGGCGATTGTTTCCTCGTTCAGGATCGCACCCAGTGCATTCGGGCTGAACACGTCGCACGGTGTCGTCATGATCGCCTGCGGATCGACCACATCAGCGCCCAGTTCCTGCGCCAGAGCGGTTACGCTGTCCTTGTTGATGTCGGCCAGCGTCAGCTTCGCGCCATCCTTTGCCAGCAGGCGGGCAACCCCGCCACCGACGCTGCCGGTTCCCTGAAGCGCTACGCGCACCCCGGCCATGCTGTCCGTGCCGAGCCGGTGCTGCACCGCGGCCTTGATACCGAGGTAAATGCCATAGGAGGTAAACGGACCCGGATCGCCCCCGGCGCTGCCCTGCCCCGAAACGGGCAGGCCCGATACATGCGAGGTGCGCTGCGACACGGCAACCATGTCGGCTTCGCTGATCCCGACATCTTCTGCCGTGACATAGCGGCCATTCAGCCCTTCGACCGCGTCACCGAAAGCGGCGAGCAGTTCGGGTGTCTTGGTGCGGGCCTCGTCGGCAAGGATCACCGCCTTGCCCCCACCCATCGGCAGGCCGGCCATCGCGTTCTTGTAGCTCATCCCGCGCGACAGGCGCAGCGCATCACGCAGCCCGTCCTTGGGATTGGGATAATGCCAGAAGCGCGTTCCGCCCGCACCCGGCCCAAGATGCGAGGAGTGGACCGCGATAATCGCCGTCAGTCCCGATTCGCGATCGCGCACGAAGTGCACCATCTCGTGATCGTCAAAATCAGGCTCGGTCCAGAACGCGGTCATAGCAATGCCTCACAATGATGCGCGGCATTCCCGATGGCGGTGACTTGGGGGAAAATGGGGCGATCGACGGGGTTCGAACCCGCGACCTCCGGTACCACAAACCGGCGCTCTAACCAACTGAGCTACGATCGCCACATGCCCCACCCCAGCCCGGCCCTTCCGAACGAAAGAGCCTTCGCCTTGATGCGCGCAAGAGCGGCGGTTTACGCGGCTCTCACAGTCGGTCAAGGCCGCTGTGGACGGGCGCGAGCCTGTTGCACAAAGCGCGTTTCAAGAAAAGCGAAAACTGCGTGAAACGAGCCTGCACGCAAGATTATTACGCCTGCGTTTCATCGCTTGCCTCGCGGCGGACCGTACTTAAGCTTCGCAGCATGGAAACACAGGCCGATTCTGTCGCCGACAGGCTGAACCAGCACTATGGCGTGCAGCGCGTACCGCACCCCAAGATCGAGCTGTTCCAGCTGCGCCAGTTCATCTCGCCCGATCTGTGCGCCCGGCTGATCGAACTGATCGACAAGGATCGCCGCCCCTCCACCATCGCCGATGCCAATGGCGACGACTATTTCCGCACCAGTGAAACTTGTGACCTGTCGCGCAAGGATCCGTCCGTGCAGGAACTCGAAGCCCTGTTCTTCGCGCTCAACGGGATCGATCCGAAACTGGGCGAACCGGTGCAGGGCCAACGCTATGCCGTGGGGCAGGAATTCAAGGCGCACACCGATTACTTCACCCCCGGCGGCCCAGATTACGAACAATATTGCTCGCAAAGCGGGCAGCGCACCTGGACCTTCATGATCTACCTCAACGAAGTCGAAGCCGGCGGGGCGACCCGGTTCAAGGTGGTGGGAAAGACGTTCCAGCCCGAAACGGGGAAGCTTCTTTGCTGGAACAACGCAAGGCCCGATGGCAGCGTCAATCCCAACACGCTGCACCACGGGATGAAGGTGCGAAAGGGCGTGAAATACGTCATTACGAAATGGTATCGCGAACGCGAATGGCCGTGGTAAGGCCACCGCGATTCAGGCAGCAAGTTTGATTTTGCGCAAAGCGCCAATGTGTCCAATCAGTTAGACGGGTGATGAGGCAAGCGGCTGCGACCACCCCATTGCTCAGGTCTGCGGCGCTTGCCTCAACTGATCGGACTGTCTATTTTTCTGGACGCGAAGGTCATCGGTAATGGGATAAACCCATGACATACTCGTCCAGCAACGGCTTGGTCGTTGCCGTCAGCAGCGACAACAAGCACCGCTTCAGCAAGCAGCCGGTGCGCAGCATCGAAATCCTCGCAGGGTTCGGTGTGCGAGGTGATGCCCATGGCGGAGACACCGTGCGACATCGAAGCCGTGTTGAGCAAGACCCGACCCAGCCGAACCTGCGGCAGGTGCATCTGATCCACGCCGAACTGCTCGAAGAACTCGATCGCAAAGGCTTCGAGGTAAACCCCGGCGATCTGGGTGAGAACATCACGACACGCGGGGTCGATCTTCTGCTCCTTGGCCGAGATACGCTGCTGCGGATCGGGTCCGATGCGGTGCTGAGTGTGACGGGCTTGCGCAATCCCTGCGCGCAAGTGGATGAATTCGCTCCGGGACTGTTGGCCGAACTGGTTGAGAAAACCGGCGATCAGATTGTTCGAAAGGCCGGAATCATGTGCGTGGCTCTGCGCGGTGGCATTGTGCAGCCGGGCGACGGAATCCATGTCGAACGCCCCGAGGGGCCGCATATCCCGCTCGATCGGGTCTGAGGCGGCTCCTTCGCAAAGAAAAAGGGCAGCCCCGTCGGACTGCCCTTCTCCAGCGCCCGAAGGCGCAAAGCTCGTGTGCCGCTTACTTCTTGAGAGTAAGACCGCCGAAGCGCTTGTTGAACGCAGCCACGCGGCCACCTTCCTGGATCTGCTGGCGACCGCCGGTCCATGCCGGGTGGCTCGTCGGGTCGATATCGAGAGCGAGAGTGTCGCCTTCGCTGCCCCAGGTAGAGCGGGTCTGGAATTCGGTGCCATCGGTCATCTTGACCGTGATCATGTGATAATCGGGGTGCCCTTCGGCTTTCATGTCTCTTGTCCTTGCTAGCTGGTGTCCGGTTCCGACCGGGCAAGCTGTGGTGCGGGAAAGCGCGCGCTCTAGTGTGGTTCCCTGAAAATAGCAAGCCTTGTGGCTCGCTGATTTCCTACTCGATGGCAGCGCGGTATTGCAGGCGCTGCTCTTTCCAATCGTTGTTCCAATTTCACGGCTCCGGCCCCTGTCAGGGATGGATGCATGAAAAGTCACACTCGCGAGCCGTGAAGTCCCGCTTTATAAAATCTAATCAGGTACTTGCGGGAAGCGGGAATATTTTCAAACACCCGCCTTCACTGTTCCATCCATCCCCCTAGGCGGGCGGATCGGCGATCATCGCGGTGAACTCTGTCTCACAAGTGGTCTTGCCTTCGACACTGGCACGGCCCTTGAACTTGTAAATCGTGCGGCGCTGCTGGAGGAATTCGACCTCCAGATCGAGCAGGCAACCGGGTGTGACCGGTGAACGAAACTTGGCGCTCTCGATCCCCATGAAGATCACCAGCTTGCCGGTGCCCGAAAGCTCAAGCGTCTCGATGCCGAGAATCGCGGCGGCCTGCGCCAGCGCCTCGATCTGGAGCACGCCGGGCATGATAGGAGCGCCGGGGAAATGCCCCTGGAAGAACTCCTCGTTCATGGTCACGGCCTTCACCGCATGGATGCGCTGGTTGAGGTGAAGCTCCTTCACCCGGTCAACCAATAACAGCGGGTAGCGGTGAGGCAGGGCCTTCAACACCTTGTGGATGTCATAGTCCGTGATCGGCGCAGCTGCGCTTGTTTCGTCGGTCATGCCCTGCCCCCGTATGCTTGCTTAGCGACCAGCCGGTGCCTGTTGCGGCTGCTGGCCCTGCTGTGCGGCCTGCTGCTGCTGGATCAGCTGCGCAGTGATCAGCGTCTGCTGGATTTCCTGGAACAGCTGCGCGGCGTTGCGGGTCGGGCGCCAATCGGCGGGCGGCACGATCGCGACTGAAGGCACCTTGGCATTGAGCGAGTTGACGATCAGAGGAGTGATGTCCGCGCCCTGCGCTGCAAACTGCAACGTGTCGGGCTGCATGACCATTACGATCTGCTGCTGCGTCGTGACTTCGGTCAGGGCTTCGGGATACTTCGCGAGGATTTGCTCGACCGCATAGATGCGCGCCGCGTTCACCTGCTGGTTCAGCGCGCCAACTTCCTGTTCCAGCGTCTGAATCTGCTGGAAGTTGGGTGAGCTCTGCAGCGCAGGCAGTTCGGATTCGTCGAGCTGGCCGTCGCCATTGGCGTCGAACGGCTGCAACAGCGTGGTGAGCTGCTGCTGCTTGGTCTGGCGCTGCTCGATCTGCGCAGCATAGGTGGTGCCGACCTGCTCATAGGCGATGCGCAGCGCGTTGGTGCCGATGATGGCGCGGCCAATGTCGGCGGTGGCCAGACGGCCATCAACCTGAGCCGTTGCGGGTGCAGCTGCGGCCAGCGCGCACAGCGCCAGGCCCGCCGGGGCGAGCATTTTGTTGAAGAGTTTCATCAGAATTGAGTTCCTACGTTGAACGTGAATGTCTGGTCATCATCGCCCTCGACCTTGCGGATCGTCTGGGCGAAGTCGATGCGGAACGGGCCAAAAGGCGAGTTCCAGTTAACCCCGATGCCCGCGGTGATACGCGGGCTGGGCGAATCGCCGAGGAACACCTCGCGGATCGCGCTGCCCGGCCGGATCAGCCGGGTATTCGGAGTCACGCCATCGGCAGCGAACGGATCAGTGGTAAGCTGGCCGTCATCGATACCGATGAAGAGCGGGTTGCCGTCGGCGTCAATCTGCGGAATGCCAAGCGGATTGTCCTGCAGGACAGGCCGATCAACACCCCAGAGCGCGCCGATATCTAGGAAGATCGATGGGCGCAGGCCAAGTTCACGCGCGCCCGTGCCGAGCGGCAATTCGAGCTCCGCACGGCCGAGATAGTAGTTCCGACCGCCAATGGAGTCGTCACGGATCGACCGGCGATCGGTAATCAGGGTCGGGTTGCCATCGTCATCAAGGACATTGTTGTTGGCCGTGTCCAGAATGTAAGGCTGGGTCAGGATACGCGGGCCGACGCCGCGGATCTCGAACCCGCGGAACTGCGGCTCTCCGAGGAAGAACCGGTCCGTCAACAGGATGTCGTCAACCCCTGCGCCGCCACGGTCCTGAAGCGGAATGATCGTCCCGCCTTCGAGCGATATCGAGAAGATGAAACCCGAATTGGCGACGTTCCAGAACTGCTGTCCACGGCCGCGGAAACGCACATAACGCACATCGCCACCCAGCCCTGCGAACTCGGTGCTGAGCGTGATGTTGCGGCCACGGGTCGGGCGCAGGCGCGAGTTCAGCGAGTTATAGCTGACGCTGAGGCCGACGATCGAGCTGAGCCGGTTGCCCAGTGCATCACACAGGAAGCGGCCGGCGAGCAGCGGGTCACATTCGATATCGCCATCACCGTCGGTGTCCGAGAAGAACAGGTTCTCCGCAAGGCTCACTTCGTCGTAGTTCAGCGTGTAGCTGCCGATCAGCGACATGTATTCAGTCAGCGGGACACCGACGCGGAACGAAGTCCCGGTGGTTGCCTGCTCGAATGTCGTGTTGCGCTGGCGGTTGGTGAAGTTGAAGCTGTTGAAGTCGCGCCGGTAGATGTCTGCACCGGCCTGAATGTTGCGATCGAACACGTAGGGTTCAGTGAAGCTGACCTGTGCCGAACGCGAGAACTGCGAATAGTTGAGGCTCAGCCCGATGGTCTGTCCGCGTCCGCGGAAGTTACGCTGGCGGATGCTGCCTGCCAGAATGAACTGTTCGATGGACGAGAAACCGGCCGAGAACTGCAGTTCGCCGGTCGGCTGTTCTTCGACGTTGGCTTCAAGCACGATCCGGTCAGGCGCACTGCCTTCGACCTGAGCGACTTCGAAGTTTTCCTGGAAATAGCCCAGCGAGTTGATGCGCGCCGTGGTGCGCTGCACGCCCAGAGAGTTGAACGCATCGCCTTCGGACAGACGGAATTCGCGGCGGATCACCTTGTCCTGGGTGAGCGTGTTGCCGTTCACATCGACGCGTTCGACATAAACGCGCGGGGCCTGACGCAGGATGAAAGTGATATCCATCGTCAGTTCGTCGGGATTGCGGTTGAAGCGCGGCTGCACGTCGGCAAAGGCATAGCCGAACCGGCCAGCCAGCTCCGTCAGCTGCTCGACAGTGTCCTCAACGCTTTTGGCGTTGTAGAAATCGCCGGTCTTCATCGCCAGACCGGCCTGAAGCGCATCGCTGTCGAAATCGCGCAGCTGGCTTTCCACTTCGACTTCGCCGAAGTTGTAGCGTTCGCCTTCCTCAACCACATAGGTGATGATGAAGTCGCGCTGATCCGGGGTAAGTTCGGCAACAGCGGACACCACGCGGAAATCGGCATAGCCTTCGGTCAGATAGAACTGGCGAAGCTTTTGCTGGTCAAACGCGAGACGATCGGGATCGTAGCTGGTGTTGGAGCTGAAGAAGCGAAAGAAGCGCGATTGCTTCGTCACCATCTCGCTGCGCAGCTCGCTGTCGGAAAACACCTCGTTCCCGATGATGTTGATCTGGCGAACCTTGGACTTGGGGCCTTCGGTGATTTCGAAGACCACATCGACGCGGTTCTGCGGCAGTTGCACCATCTTCGGCTCAACCTGCGCGGCGAACCGGCCCTGGCGCTTGTACAGTTCCACGATGCGGGCAACGTCGGCGCGGACCTTGGAACGGGTGAAGATCTGGCGCGGTGCAAGGCGGATTTCGGGAAGGATCTTGTCCGCATCAAGCCGGTCGTTCCCTTCCAGAACAATCCGGTTGATCACCGGGTTTTCGGTGACTGTGATGACGACATTGCCATTGTCGTTGCGGATCGAGAAATTCGCGAAAAGCTCGGTCGCGCCCAGATCCTTCAGCGCCTCGTCAGCGGCGGCGGAGGTGTATTCCTGGCCCACGCGCAGGCGAATGTACGAAAGGATCGTCGTCGGTTCGAGCCGCTCTGCCCCGGCCACGCTGATCGTGCGGATGACATTGGTCGATGCGGGCTGCGCTGGATTGGGCGCGGGTTGGCTCGCACCGGTCGAGGCAGTCCCTTCATCCTGTGCCAGAGCCGTGTAAGGAACACCCGCCAGCATCGTCGCACCGGTAAGTGCCGTGGCGAGGCGCCGTGCTGCATTCTTGGATACCACAGGCCGCACGCCCGTTTCGCTGCATCGATTCATGGAATATGTGTTCCCGTCCAACCCGTAGTCTACCGCGCCTGCCCGGGGCGCAAAAACAAGGCCGTTAAGCCTCGCCAATCTATCTCTCCGTCGCCTCTGCCCGATGCGCGTGGCGCTGGTCAAGAAGCCATGCCGGTCATTGGACGAACAATGCCCGACAGTCCGTTGCGCCGATCTCGTCCAAGACACGCAAAACAGCGCGCCACAGAGAAACCAGACCCCTGATTTAACTGCCGAAAAGCGGCAGCGAGATCACGTCATTCACGGTGACAATCACCATGAAGACGAGAACAATGCCGATACCGGTCCGGTATGCCCATTCCGTCGCCTGCGGACCAACCGGTTTGCGCCGGATCGCCTCGGCGGCGTAAAAGGCAAGATGCCCGCCATCGAGCGCGGGGATTGGCAAGAAGTTGATGAATGCCAAATTAAGCGAGATCAGCGCGGCAAAGTTGATGAAGGCCAGCAGGCCGAGGCTCAACTGCTCGCCAGAGAACTTGGCAATCTTTACTGGCCCGCCCAATTCCTTGATCGAACGTTCGCCGGTGATGATCTGACGGATGCCGGTAATCATCATGCCGGTGATGTCCCAGCAGCGCGCAACCGCCAGCGGAACAGACTCGAGCACGCCGACTTCTTCCAGCACATATTGCCCGCCGTCCGGGCCTACGCCGATCCGGCCAAGCACGCTGACATTGCCAAAACCGTCGGTTTCCTCGATCCGTGCTGTGGTCAGCGGGATGTCGAGTTTCGTGCCGTCACGTTCGACCGTGAAGACCATACGCTTGTCGGGGTGAAGCAGCACCTCGTTACGGATGGCATCGAAATCGGCGACCAAATCTCCGTCGATCGCCACGATCGTATCGCCAATCTGCATCCCGGCGTCGCGCGCAACCGATTCTTCTGCAAATTCCCCGACAGTGCGCGAGTCCTCTGCGCCAACAATCGTCGGATTGCCGTAAACTGCGAAAAATGCGGCAAAAATTCCGATGGCGACCAGCAAGTTCGTCACCGGCCCCGCCGCTACTATCAGAGCGCGCTTCCAAAGGGCGGCACCCTGAAAACTGCCCGGTTCGGCTGGTGCATCAGGATCAGGCACGCTCGCCGGATTCATATCGCCTTTGAACTGGACATATCCGCCCAGCGGCAAAGCGGAAATCCGCCAGCGCGTTCCCCGCTTGTCCGTCCAGCCAAAGATTTCACTGCCAAAGCCGATCGAAAATGCGTCGGCCCTCACGCCGAACCAGCGACCAACCAGATAATGGCCCAGTTCGTGCACAGTCACCAGCGGCCCCAGCAACAGCAGGAACCCGGCGACGTACATCCAGAAAGGGGGCGATTCAAACAAGTGCGGAACTCTCCAGTGCGGTGCGGGCGCGATCACGCGCTTGTGCATCTATTGCGAGCACTTCTTCCAGCGTGCCCGGCGCGTGCGCCGTATAGCGCGCAAGTGTCTCCTGCGCCACTGCAGTAATGCGTGTGAACGCGATCTGACCGGACAGGAACGCTTCAACCGCGATTTCGTTCGCGGCGTTGAGGATTGCCGGTGCTGCCCCGCCCGCCTCGATCGCCTCGCGGCAAATGCGGGTTGCCGGGAACAGCTCCTCATTCGGGGCCTGAAACGTAAGCTCTCCGATGGCCGCCAGATCCAGCGGCGCAAGCGGCGTTTCCATCCGTTCGGGCCATGCGAGACATGACGCAATCGGCACGCGCATATCCGAGGGGCCAAGCTGCGCCAGCACCGAACGGTCGCGATACTCCACCATCGAATGCACGATGCTTTGCGGGTGGACGATAATCTCGATGTTCTCCAGCCCCACCGGGAACAGGTGATGAGCTTCGATGAATTCGAGTCCCTTGTTCATCATCGTGGCGGAATCGATCGTGATCTTCGCGCCCATTTCCCAGTTGGGATGCTTCAACGCCTGTTCGCGCGTCACCGATTTGAGCGCTTGCGCATCCAGCGTGCGGAACGGCCCACCGCTGGCCGTGAGGATGATCCGCCTGACCTGCGCGATATCGTTTCCGGCCAGGCACTGGAAAATCGCATTGTGTTCGGAATCGGTCGGCAACAGCGTCGCCCCGGCACGTTCGACCGCCGATTTCAGGATTTCGCCTGCCGAAACCAGCGCTTCCTTGTTGGCGAGCGCAATAGTCCCGCCGCGCTCGACAGCGGCCATAGTCGGCGCCAGCCCCGCGCAACCGACTATCGCGGCAACCGTCATATCGACAGGCCGGGCCGCGGCTTCGCAAAGCGCCTGCGCCCCGCCAGCCGCCTCAATTCCCGTACCCTCAAGCGCGCTTCGCAGGTCGTCGAGACAGCTTTCCTCGCCCACCACAGCGATCCTCGCGTCGAACTCGATGGCAAGTGCCGCGAGCTCCTTCGCGCTGCAATTGGCGGTGAGAGCCTCCACCTGCCAATCACCCCGATTGTGTCGGATCAGGTCTAGCGTCGAAGCGCCGATCGATCCGGTAGCACCAAGGAGTGAAAGTGTCCGCGCCATTGTCACACCTGTTGCAGATAGGCGGGAACCACCGCCATCAGAAACAGGATGAAGAACACGGCGATAAATCCGTCGAGCCGGTCAAAGATGCCGCCATGCCCCGGCATGATGCTGCCCGAATCCTTCACGCCAGCGCGGCGTTTCATCCAGCTTTCGAAGAAATCACCGCTTTGGGCGATAACCGCGATCAGGCATCCCGTGGTGATCGCGCCGCCCAGGCTGGTGAGATCAAAGCCAGGGATATAGCCCCCCGGCCCGATGTCGTAGAATTCGGCCCCGATGCAGACGAGCGATGCAGCCAATGCGCCGCCCAACAATCCCGCCCATGTCTTTGACGGGCTGACGGAGGGAAGAATGCGCGGCCCTCCGATCAGCCTGCCAGAGAAATAGGCGCCGACATCGACTGCGACGATCGGGGCGATGAACACGACCATCACCGTGATCATGTCGTAATTGAAACGCACCTGCACCATGGCAAGCGCCGCCGCCCCGACATAGAGCGCCCCGATAAACTGCCACGCGATTTCGCCAGCTGCGGAAATGCCGAACTTGCTGACAATGGCGTTCCATTCCCACAGCACCAGCCCAGCGAGCAACACCACAAAGCCGACCCAGAACCAACCACCCAGCCACAGCGCGATCATCGCCGCACCGGCGAATGCTACAGCCGAAACAAAGCGCACCAGCAGATCGCCCATGCCACCCGATGAAGGCGGCGTTGCGTCAATCTGGCTGTCAACGTCCACCATAGCGGCGCTCCCTTCGCGCAAAATCATCAAGCGCCTGAGCCAGATGCTCGGGCTTGAAATCGGGCCACAGCGTATCGACGAAAAGCATTTCGGCATAGGCCGCCTGCCACAGCAGGAAGTTCGACAAGCGGATTTCTCCACTGGTGCGGATCAGCAGATCGAGCGGCGGCAGATCATGCGTGTCGAGATGCTGCTCGATCGTTTGCGGGGTAACCTCTCCCGCCTGAGCAGCCTTGGCCGCCGCACGCGCGATTTCGTTCTGTGCCCCGTAATTCAAAGCCACTGCCAGCGTCTGACTGCCATTCGCGGTCTGCGCCAAAGCGTCTTCGAGCATGGCGACGATATCAGGCGCGAGCGATTGCCAGTCGCCGATTATCTTGAGCTTCACATTATTGGCGACGAATTCGGCGAGGTCCGATTTGATGAACTTGCGCATCAGGTTCATCAGATCGTCGACTTCGTCCTCGGAACGTTTCCAGTTTTCCGAACTGAACGCATAGAGCGTCAGGCAGTCTAGCCCCATTGGCTCGAGCCCGCGCACCAGACGGCGCACGGCTTCGACCCCGCGTTGATGACCGACGGCACGCGGCAAAGCGCGCTTCTTGGCCCAGCGACCGTTGCCATCCATGATGATGGCAACATGCCGCGCACCGCCTACGGAGCGCGCGTCTGATTTCACGGGGCCAGCGCCCATTCGGTCTCCCCTGCCCGAAAACCCGCCCTTACTGGGTCAGGATTTCCTGTTCTTTCTTGGCGGCTGCCTCGTCGGTTTCCGCGACATATTTGTCAGTCAGCTTCTGGACTTCGTCTTCCATCCGCTTGCGTTCGTCCTCCGAGATTTCCTTCTTCTTCTCGTCGGTCTTCAACGCTTCCATCCCATCGCGGCGCACGTTGCGGATCGCGATCTTGGCCTGTTCGGCATATTGCCCGGCAAGCTTTGCCAAATCCTTGCGGCGTTCCTCGGTCAGATCGGGCATCGGCAGACGCAGCGTCTGCCCGTCGATCATCGGATTGAGGCCGAGGTTGGCCTTGGCAATGCCCTTTTCGACGGCGATCAGGTTCGATTTGTCCCACACCTGTACGCTCAGCATGCGCGGCTCCGGCGCGGAAACGGTCGCGACCTGATTGAGCGGCATCATCGCGCCATAGACTTCGACCACAACCGGATCGAGCAGGCTGGTGTTCGCGCGGCCGGTGCGCAGGCCCGAAAGGTCGCCCTTGAGGGATTCGACAGCGCCCTTCATGCGGCGTTCGATATCGGCCTTGTCATATTGCGGCATCGGTATTCAGTCCTTCTGTACAATCGTCTGTGTGCCTTCGCCTGAAAGGACGCGGGCCACGTTGCCTTTTTCACGGATGGAAAAGACCACTATCGGAATGTCGTTCTCTCGGCAAAGCGCGACTGCGGTGGCGTCCATCACCTTGAGGTTTTGCGACAGCACGTGGTCGTATGTGATGGTTTCAAACCGGGTGGCGTCGGGGTTGTGCTTGGGATCGCTGTCATAGACCCCGTCAACGCTAGTGCCCTTCAGCAGCGCATCGCAGTTCATTTCGGCCGCCCGCAGCGCAGCGCCGGTATCGGTGGTGAAAAACGGGTTGCCCGTTCCCGCGGCGAAGATCACGATCCGCCCTTTCTCAAGGTGCCGTTCGGCGCGCCTGCGAATGTATGGCTCGCACACGGACGACATCGGGATCGCGCTCTGCACCCGCGTCTGGACGCCCAGCTGTTCCAGCGCGTTCTGCATTGCCAGCGCGTTCATCACCGTTGCCAGCATCCCCATGTAATCGCCGGTAGTGCGGTCCAGCCCCTTCGCCGCGGCGCTGATCCCGCGGAAGATGTTGCCCCCGCCGATCACCAGGCAAACCTCGATCCCGCTGTCCTTGGCCGCCTTCACCTCTTCGGCCAGCCGCGCGACATAGGCCGGGTCGATCCCGTATTCCTGTTCCCCCATCAGCACCTCGCCCGAGAGTTTGAGAAGAACGCGCTTGATCTGGGGCATAGGCATGGGTGAGATACGTCCGATTGGTTGTGAGGTGAGGTCCCCTTAGACAAGCTGTGATTGGCGCGCAAAGGGGAAAGATCAAGGGGGAGACCGGCAAATGGCAAAACGGATCGTGCTGGCGCTGCTGGCTGTAGTGGTGCTCGCAGGTGTTGCAGCGACAGTGTTTCAGCGCCAGCTGGGCGAGCGGCTGTTCGCCAGCGTCGTTGCAGATCGCATCGCTGGGCCGGGACTTGAACTTGACGATGGCCTGCACCTCATCCTGTGCGGCACGGGGTCTCCCCTGCCCAATCCCGACCGCGCCGGGCCGTGCAATCTTCTGATTGCAGGCGATCAGGCGTTTGTCGTCGACATCGGCGAAGGCGGCTCGCGCAACATCAACCTCATCGGCTTCGACATCACCACGCTCGATGCTCTGCTGCTGACCCATTACCATTCCGACCATGTCGATGGCATCGGCCCGCTTGCGCTAATGTACTGGACGCAAAGAGCCAGCACCGTGCCGCTTCCGGTGATCGGGCCGCAGGGTCTGGAACGGCTCGTCAACGGCTTCAACGAGGCCTACGCGCTCGACCATAGCTATCGCATCGCCCATCATGGGGTGGAGATTGTGCCCGAAACCGGCGGCGGCCTTGTCGCCAACCCGTTCGAGATCGCGGACGGACCCGTCACCGTTCTGAAGCGCGGCGGCCTGACGATCACCGCGTTCCTTGTCGATCACGATCCGGTGGCCCCTGCTGTCGGCTATCGCTTCGACTACAAAGGCCGCTCGGTTGTCATCAGCGGCGATGCGGCGCGCAGTCCGATGCTCGAACAGGTTGCCAAGGGCGCGGACATAATCGTCCACGATGCCCTGCAACCCAAGCTGGTCGGCCACATGACCGCAGCGCTCGATTCTGCGGGAAACACCAATGTCGCAACCATCACCCGCGACATCCTCGACTATCACGCATCGCCCGAGGATGCCGCGACCAGCGCGCAGACCGCCGGGGCGAAAATGCTGGTGCTGTCCCACCTCGTCCCACCAATCCCCAACGCCTTCATCTATCCCGCTTTCCTCGGCGATGCGCCGGACATGTTCGACGGGGAGATCGTCGTCGGCGAAGACGGAATGGTGTTCTCCCTGCCTCCGGAAGGCGATGCGATCAGCCGGTCAGAAGCGATGTGAGGAGGCTTGTGTGGAACACCGAAGCCGGTGCTTTGAAAAAATAGATTTCTCCTATTTCATATTCTTTTCCGCTACTTACACAAACGCGGTGTGACTTTCCGAAAAAGCCGACCCCGGCAGCCGCACGGCTTGAACCCGACGATGTGAAAGAACCGCCCGTGCAATACCGCAGCCCGGCGAAGTAGGAAAATCGCGCGTCCCGCATTGCCATCGCAGGCGCTTCCCCGGCAAAGGCATGACATGAACGCATTCATCGTGGCCCCTATGCGCAGCCCTTGGGTCAGAATCCTGCTGGCACTTGGTGTGCTGCTGGCCATCATGCTCGTGGCCAAGGCGTGGCATGACACCATGCGCGATCCTTTGATCGAGCGGCTGGTGATCGAAAGCGAGCGCCTCCCCGCCGGATCACCGCCCTTCACCATCGCCTTCATCGCCGACATTCACGTGGCCGGGCCGGACATGCCGCCAGAACGGCTGGAACGGATCGTCGCACAGATCAACGCGACGCGGCCCGATCTGGTCGCCATCGCCGGCGATTTCATCAGCGAAAAGCGCAGCGCGACCCGGCACTATTCCGCCGCCGAAACCATTGCTCCGCTGGCGGCATTGCAGTCAAGGCACGGTGTAGTCGTGGTGCCGGGCAATCACGATCACTGGTTCGACTGGCCTGCGTTGAAGACGCAGCTCCAACGCCTGCGCAACGTCATCGTGCTGGAGAACGAGGCCGCGCAGCTCGGCCCGGTCGCCATCGGTGGGGTGGATGATGATTTCACCGGGCAGGCCGATATCGGGGCAACGCAAACGGCGCTTCTGCCCTTGAACGGCCCGCGCATCTGGCTGTCGCACAGCCCGGACATTTTCCCATCCGTCCCGGTCGGTGCCGATCTGGTGCTGGCCGGTCACACCCATTGCGGACAGATTGCCTATCCGTGGGGCGGTTCGCCCGCGACCATGTCGGACTATGGCGAAACCTATGCCTGCGGGGTGAAGCATCTGCATGGCAAGACGCTGGTGACGACAGCCGGGCTTGGCACCAGCCTGTTGCCGGTCCGCCTTTTCACCCAGCCGGAAATCTGGCTGATCGAACTGCGCCCGACGCGCCCCTGACGCCGTGGCAAACGTGACAGGGGCAATCGCGGGATTCCCGCTTTTGGTTTGAGAACGAACTGGATAGGGTGCGCATCCCTTTCAAACTGCAAGTGCAATGATGGCCGACCACCGACCGACAAACCAGATCGCCGCACCGTCCATCCGGCCCTATGTCCAGACGCTATGGCACGGGGCGATGGCGCTGGGGTTCGAAACCCGTGACGAAACGGGCCGCAGGCTGACCCTCGCGGATGATCATTTGTCGGGCCAGTATCTCTTGCTGGTGATGATCGGCGATCCCGACAGCGATGGCGTTTCGCCATTGCTAAAGGGGTTGGCCGCCCTCGAACCGCGGCTGGATGCGGCCAATGCCACCGTGCTGGTCGTCAGCGCATCGACCGATGCGGCCCGCAACAAGCAATTGAAGCGCGCCACGGGCTTTCCCTGGCCGATTGCCAGCGACCCGTCGGGCGCGATCTTTGCCTCTTACGGAATGCATCTGGGCACTGACCGGCAGACCCGGCTCGTACTGATCACCCCCTATCGGCAAATCCGCGCATGGTTCGATCCGGACAAGGATGCAGGCGCAACGCTGGAGACTATAATGAACCTGATGGAAAACGCTCAGGCTGCAGAGGAATTGCGCTGGAGCCCGCCCCACGCCCCGATCCTGATCGTTCCCAATGTGCTGACACCTGAGGAATGCGGGAAGCTGGTTGAATCGGTGGAAACGGATACGCCGTTCATGGTGAGACAGCCGCGTCCCGGAGAGATTCCCGGAAACTACAAGATCCCCGTTTATGATCACCACCGGCAGGATCGGATCGACCTGATCATCAAGGATCACAACACGCTGGCTTTCCTAGATGACAGGATTTTCAGCCGGGTTACGCCGATGATCAAGAAAGCCTTCGCCTATGACGTGACCCGCCGCGAAGACCTGCATATCGCGCGCTATGTCGGCAGGCGCGACGGGATCAACATGGGGCACCGCGACAACACCGAACCACCCGGCGCGCACCGGCGTTTTGCCCTGTCGATGAGCCTGAACGACGATTACGAAGGCGGCGAAATCACTTTCGCGGAATTCAGTCCCAAAGGATACCGCGTGCCCGCAGGCACGGCGATGGTGTTCTCATCCTCGCTGCTGCACGAGGTGCAGGAAACGACATCGGGCGTCCGCTACAACCTGATCTCGCACCTGTTCAGCTGAATCCATTCACGGCATTGGCCATCGGGCCGGCGCCACAAACGAAAACGGTCGCCGCAGCGGTGATGCTGCGACGACCGTTTGTATCGGTTTGCTGAAAAGGATCAGCCAGCGACAGCTGCTGCCACTTCTGCGGCGAAGTCGCTTTCTTCCTTCTCGATGCCTTCGCCCAGCTGGAAGCGGACGTAGTCGGTCAGCTGGACGCTGCCGCCGTTGTCCTTGCCGAACTTGGCAACCACGGCTTCGACGGTGCTCTTGTTGTCCATCACGAACATCTGGCTGAGCAGCGCGTTTTCCTTGGCGAACTTGGCGATTGCGCCGTCGACCATCTTGGCCTGCACTTCGGCCGGCTTGCCGCTTTCGGCAGCCTTTTCCGCAGCGATTGCGCGTTCGCGCGCGATCACTTCGGGGTCGAGCCCTTCGGCGTTCAGAGCCATCGGGAACATCGAAGCGATGTGCATGGCGAGCTGCTTGCCGAACGGTTCGAGCACGTCGGCAGCCAGATCGCTTTCAAGCGCAACGAGAACGCCGATCTTGCCGAGGCCTTCGGCGGCGGCGTTGTGGACGTAGGAAACGACCGCGCCCGAGCCGACCGAAACGGTCTTGATGCGACGGATCTGCTGGTTTTCACCGATGGTGGCGACGTTATCGGTCAGCTTGTCGCCAACGGTGCCGCCGTCGGGATAGGCAGCGCCCTTGAGCGCTTCGACATCGTCGCTGTCGATCGTCAGCGCCACTGCGGTGGTCTTGCGGACGAAATCCTGGAACTTGTCGTTCTTGGCGACGAAGTCGGTTTCCGAGTTGACTTCGACAGCCACGCCAGCGGTGCCTTCGACGGCGACGCCGACGAGGCCTTCAGCCGCGGTGCGGCTCGACTTCTTCTGAGCGGTGGCGAGGCCCTTGGCGCGCAGAGCGTCAACGGCGGCTTCGATATCGCCCCCTGCTTCGGCGAGCGCCTTCTTGGCGTCCATCATGCCTGCGCCGGTCTTTTCGCGCAGCTTCTTCACATCGGCGACGGTGAAATCGGCCATGGGAAATTCCTTCTAATAGGGTTTTGGGCGCCGGGACCGCCCAAGAAAAGGGTGCGGATGCCCGGCGCGCTAGTCTTGAATTGTGACGCGCGGGTTGCGCGCCAGATTACGAAACGGATCAGGCTTCTTCAGCAGTCGCTTCTTCAGCCGGAGCTTCAGCGGTCGGTTCGGCCGGCGGAGTTTCCATCGCGCCGAAATCTTCGCCCGAAGCCTGCACCGCGCCGCCCTTGCCCGCGATGGCGGCATCGCCGATCGCCTGGCAGTACAGACGCACCGCACGCGCCGCATCGTCATTGCCCGGAACCGGGAATGCGATGCCGGTCGGATCGGTGTTGGTGTCGAGCACCGCGATCACCGGAATGCCGAGCACGGCGGCTTCCTTGATGGCGAGGTCTTCCTTGTTGGCGTCGATCACGAACATCACGTCCGGAATGCCGCCCATGTCACGGATACCGCCGAGCGACAGTTCGAGCTTGTCGCGCTCACGGGTGAGCTGGAGGACTTCCTTCTTGGTGAAGCCGCTGGTGTCGCCCGAAAGCTGCTCTTCAAGGGTCTTGAGACGCTTGATCGAACCGCTGATGGTCTTCCAGTTGGTGAGCATGCCGCCCAGCCAGCGGTGGTTGACGAAGTGCTGGCCCGACATGCGGGCTGCTTCGGCGATCGGCTCCTGCGCCTGACGCTTGGTGCCGACGAACAGCACCTTGCCGCCTGCGCGGACGGTCTGCTCGACAAAGTCCAGAGCGCGCGCGAACAGCGGCACGGTCTGCGACAGGTCGATGATGTGAACACCGTTGCGGGCGCCGAAGATATACGGCTTCATCCGCGGGTTCCAGCGGTGGGTCTGGTGGCCGAAGTGTGCACCGGCCTCGATCAATTGCTGCATGGTGACGGTAGTGGCCGCCATAGGTATTTCCTTTCCGGTTGTTCCTCTGGAAAGCATGGAACCAACCTGCGGAGATCCCGCGGGCGGCACCGGTATGTTGCGCCTTCCATGTGAATTTCGCTGATTCGCCGCCGAATGATTCGGAACGGGCCGTCAACGAGGTCGCGCCATTAGCCGCCTTCCTCCACAAAATCTAGTGCCAAACGCCGCTTTGGAACACAAGTGGAACAAACTTCTTGACTAAGTGGAACACCTAGGGAACAAAGCGATCAGAACAAACGCTGAACGTCGGATACGGAGACCTTCGAGATGATCGCCACGATTGCCACCTGCCTGCTAATTCTCGCGACCATCGCCACGGCTCTCAGCCTGCTGGACAGCTGGCTGCGCGGCAAAGCGGCCTATCGCGCGGTGAAGCGCGAACAGGCCTTGCTGCGAGCCGGGTTCGTCCCGCAGGTTCACGCGCATGAAGTTCGCCTGCGCCGCCCGGCCCGCCGGACTCTGGCAGCCGCCACGCGCCCCTATGCGCGCCGCCTTCCCCTGCCCGTCACTCAGATTGCTGGCTGATCGCCGCCTCTGCCCGGCGCCGCTTGATCTTGCCGTATTTGATCAGCGCATAGGGCATCAACGCCAGATAGACCGCGCTGATCGCGGTCAGCGTCCACCACGGCTCCAGCAGCAAGGCAGCAAACGCCATGGCCGAAAACGCCAGCAGCGGCAGGCGCACATCGCGGCGCGGCCTGATCGCCGTCCAGCTTAGCGTTGCCATGTTCGAAATCAGCAGGATCGCGATCACCGCCAGCCAGATCGCCAGGATCACAGGATCGCGGAAGATATCCATCCCGGTCTCGATCCAGAGATAGCACGGTGTGAACGCCAACCCTGCCCCGACAGGTGCGGGAACCCCGGTCAGGAAACCGGCTGATTTGTGCGGCTGGTCCTCGACATCGATCCGCGCATTGAACCGCGCCAGCCGCAGCGCGCAGCAGATCGCGAAGGCAAGCGCGGCAAACCACCCGAACCGCGGCAAATCCTGCAAGGACCACATGTAGAGGATCAGCGCAGGCGCCATCCCGAAAGACAGCGAATCCGCCAGACTGTCCAGCTCCGCACCAAAGCGCGATTGCGCATTGAGCAGCCGCGCGATCCGTCCGTCGATCCCGTCCAGCACGCCCGCCAGCGCCACCGCCAGCACGGCATAGGCCCACTGTTCCTCGATCGCGAAACGAACGCCCGTCAGGCCGGCGCAAAGCGCCGCTGCGGTGATCGCATTGGGCAGCATCGCCCGCAGGCTCAGCCCGCGTCCGTCGGTCGCTTCCTTGGAGTCCTCGTCCTCAGCCGCCTTCGGGCCGACCCGGGCGGGCAATTGCGGCTTGAACCGGGAGATGGAGCGCTTCTTCAATGGAACGTCCTGCAATCCTGCGCGCGACCGCCCGTGGCGATCACTATTGCGCAATCCCTTCGATCAGCTGGGTCGAGCCGATTTCCGCCAGCACCGTTTCACCGGCGACAATCTTCTGCCCCATCATCACCTTGGCATCGGTGCCTGCGGGCAGATAGACATCGACCCGGCTGCCAAACCGGATCAGGCCCACGCGCTGTCCCTTGGCCACCATATCGCCCGGCTTCACGAACGGCACGATGCGGCGCGCGACCAGTCCGGCGATCTGGGTAAAGCCGATGGCGAGGCCATCGCCGCCTTCTATCAGGATGTGCTGGCGCTCGTTCTCTTCGCTCGCCTTGTCGAGATCGGCATTCACGAACTTCCCCGGCACATAGACGACCCGTCGCACGGTTCCCGCAATCGGCGCGCGATTGATGTGCACGTCAAACACACTCATGAAAATCGAAATGCGCGTGACCGGCCCGGGCGGAAGCCCCGGATTGCCCGAGCCATCATCCACCTGCAATTCCACCGGCGGCTCAACCGTGGTGATCAGCGTCACCAGACCGTCAGCGGGCGCAACGATCGAATTGTCACCCTGCGGTACCACGCGTTCGGGATCGCGGAAGAACGCGAAGACGCCCAGCGACAGCAGCAACAGCGGCCAGCCGATGATCTCCCAATCGAAGATCAGGAGCGGGATGAGAGAGATCGCGATGGCGATCACGCCATATTTGCGACCTTCGGGATGGATCGGGGGCCAACCCCAGCTAGCTTCGCCGCGGCCCTGATTGTCGAGAATTTCACCTGCCATGCCTACGCCTCTAGGCTGTGGCGCAACGCCTCGCAAGCGAGCGTGCACAAGCGATTGAGCCCATTCACACTTTAGTGAGATGTTTACCCTATTTGCCGGGCAAAGGATCGCAGCGGGCAGCACGGGAGCAATTTCGCCCAATGGACACGGCAGCAACGACGCCCGGCACGCCATCCGGCCAAGCCACTGCGAGCCCGCTCGCACAGCGCTGGCTCGGCGAAGTGCCGATCTATGCCATCGGGTGCGCGTTGATGATCCTGTGCGTGAGCCTGCTCGCGGCACATGGAATCAATCCCGGTGTCAGCGGCATTCTCGCAAATTCGCAGATATTCTTCATGTTCGTGGTGGTGCTGGCCTGCTGGGATGCGGTGCGCGAATTGCACCGCCACCGCCCCGATAGCCCGGTCGCCCATCTCAAGGCACGCTATTCCACCCCCGAATTCAGACTGCGCGTTGCTGCCGGACTGCCCATGCTTGGGGTCGCGATCTTCCTTTTGCCCTATTTTTCAAAGATGAAATCGGCGATTCCGCTGTTCAATGCCTACACCTGGGATCGCGCCTTCATCGAATGGGACCGGGCGATCTTCTTTGGCCATGATGCATGGCAGGTTTTGCAGCCGGTGCTCGGCTATCCGATCGTGACCGCTACTCTGGCGCTGCTGTATCACCTGTGGTTTCTGCTGCTCTATCCGGGCGTGATGTTCTTCGCCTTCGCCAATATCGACAGCCGGGTGCGGCGACAGTTCTTCCTGTCCTATGTGCTCAGCTGGACGCTCGTCGGCGGGGCGATGGCGACCTGGCTCGCATCGGTCGGGCCATGCTTTGTCGGGCCGATCCTGGGCGATCCCACGTTCGACCCGCAGATGGCCTATCTTTATGCCGCCAACGAACAGGTGCCGATCATGGTGCTGCCGGTGCAGGAAATGCTGCTGGAATGGTATGGCAAGGATCAGAGCGGCCTTGGCAGCGGCATCACCGCCATGCCCAGCATGCATTGCGCTATCGCTTTCCTGTACTGGATCGCGGTGCGCCGCATCTCACCCAAATGGGGCGCGTTCTTCGCCGTGTTCTTCTTCATCACATGGATCAGCAGCGTCCACCTCGCCTACCATTATGCGGTAGACGGGCTGGTTTCGCTGCTGGCGGTTGCCGCGATCTGGGCGGTTTCGCAGCGGATCGTCGCTGCGTGGGACAAATGGACTGAAGCGCGCGCTCAGGCGGTCTTGCGCACGAACACTGTCCCTGCCGAATAACCCGCGCCAAAGCTGCAGATCAGCCCGGTGTCACCGGCCGCCAGATCGTCGCTGTTCAGGTGGAAAGCGATGATCGAACCCGCGCTTGACGTGTTGCCATAGGTGTCGAGCACCGTCGGGCTTTCGTCATCATTCGCTTCATGGCCCAGCACCTTGTGCGCGATCAGGCGGTTCATCCCGGCATTCGCCTGATGCAGCCACAGGCGCCGCAGTGCCGTCGGATCAAGCGAAAGCCGCTGCGCTTCGTCGATGATCATCTGCGCGACCATCGGCACCACTTCCTTGAACACCTTGCGCCCTTCCTGGACGAACAGCTTGTCAGCCGTTCCGGCGGTTTCGGGGTTGGCCCGGTTGAGGAAGCCGAAATTGTTGCGGATGTTGTTGGAGAACACCGTCTTCAACTTGGTGCCGAGGATTTCCCAGTGCTTTGCCGGGGCGATGGCTGCGTCTTCGACGAGCACCGCGGTGGCGACATCGCCGAAGATGAAATGGCTGTCACGGTCGCGCCAGTTGAGATGGCCCGAAGTGATTTCCGGGCTGACCACCAGCACGCTCTTGGCATTGCCCGCGCGGATGTAATCCGCGGCGGTCTGGATGCCGAAAGTGGCGGAGGAACAGGCGACGTTCATGTCAAAGCCGAAGCCTTCGATGCCCAGCGCCTGCTGGATCTCGATCGCCATCGCGGGATAAGGGCGTTCCATGTTCGATGCCGCACATAGCACCGCATCGACATCCTCTGGCTTGCGCCCGGCCCGCTCAAGCGCCTGTTTGGCAGCCGCGACACCGATTTCGGCCATCATCGACCATTCTTCATTCGATCGCGCATCCCAGCGCGGCGCCATGATGTCGGGATCGAGAATCGGCGCCTTGCTCATCACGTGACGCGCCTTGATCCCGCTCGCCTTCTCGATGAATTCCACCGAGGAATGCTGCAAGGCCTCCATCTCGCCCGCTTCGATGGCGGCGGAGTTGGCCGCGTTGAACCGGTCGACATATTCGTTGAAGCTGGCGACCAGCTCTTCATTCGTGATCGATTCCGCAGGGGTGAAAAGCCCGGTTGCGGAAATGACCGGGCGACCGGTCAGCTGGGCGCCGTCTTGCGCCGTTTGCGAAAGGGTGTCTTGCATGGGGCGCAGGCATTAGGCCTCGACCCCAGACGCTGCAAGCCTGTGATTGTGGCAATCCTCAAATGTCAGAAGCAGGCCGGTGGTGGACAGGGCTGGATTCGAACCAGCGTACGCTTGCGCGGGCAGATTTACAGTCTGCTGCCTTTAACCACTCGGCCACCTGTCCACACATGGGCCTTTTGGGAGCTTTCGCGGCTCCGAAAAATGCGCGCGGCCACAAGGGGCCCCGCTGCCGAGAGGCGCCCCTTTGGCGAAGCGACGCTTGCCTGTCAATGGGGCGACTGGCAGGGGAGCATCAGAACTTCAGATATCAGGACGACAAATGGCCAAAGGTGACAAGAAACGCGCACTGCGCGGACGCGCGGGACGGATGAAGGGAGGGCGCGGTTCCGGTCGGGCTACCTCCGGCTATGTCCGGCTGTGGGGACGCCATCCGGTCGAAGCCGCCCTGAAGAACCCCGATCGCCAGCATCGCAAATTGTGGGCGACGCGCGAGGGAATCGAGAGCCTCGACGGAGAACTGCCGCCCGATTTTCCGGTGGAATATGCCGATGTCGCCGATCTGGCGCGTCTGGTGGCGAAGGACGCGCCGCATCAGGGGCTAGTTCTGGAATGCGAGCCGCTGGAAGACCGGTTTCTCGACGAGGTGGCGGACGGCGATCCGGCACGGCCTGTTGTCGTACTCGATCAGGTGACTGATCCGCACAATGTCGGCGCGATCCTGCGATCTGCCGCCGCATTCAACGCCGCCTGTATCGTTACGCAGGATCGGCATGCTCCGCCCGAAGGCGGCGTGGTCGCAAAATCGGCCTCGGGCGCGCTGGAAGTTGTGCCGTGGATCAGGGTGGTGAACCTTGCAAGGGCGCTCGATGAACTGGCCGAGGCCGGATACTGGCGCATCGGCATGGCGGGAGAAGCCGAAGCAACCCTCGCCGAAGCGATGCCGATGGGTGCGCTCGCCATTGTTCTGGGTGCGGAGGGCGAAGGTTTGCGGCATAATATCGCTGCGCATTGCGATGCCTTGGCCAAGCTGCCGATATCGTCGGATATCGAAAGTCTTAATGTTTCCAATGCAGCAGCGATTGCATTGTATGCCGTGGCGACGCGCCCGCCAGGATAGGCGCAAAAGGGGAGGACTGGCGATGAGACTTCACCACGCGACACGGATGGCGGCTACCGCCCTGTTGGCCGGCCTTTCGATGGTGCTTTCCGGCTGTTTCATCACGCCGGGCAAATTCACCTCGGAACTGATCCTGACCGAACCCGACCAATTCACCTTTACCTACGAAGGCGAGATTTTCTTCGTCGGGCTTTCGCAGCTCGCCGAGATGGGCAACACGCCCGAAACGTTCGAGCCCAAACCCTGCTTCAACGACAACACATTCGAGGAACGCGAATGCAGCCGGAACGAAATCGCCGGCCAGCGCGCCGAATGGGAAGCCGGGGCAGAGGCGCGCGCGGCGGAGGCGGCGCGCAAATCGGAACAGATGGCCGCGCTGATGGCTGGGATCGACCCGGCCAACCCCGAAGCCACAGCCGAACTGACGCGGCTTCTGCTGCGGCAGGAAGGGTGGGAAAAGGTCGAAGCCAAGGGCGATGGCCTGTTCGACATCCGCTATTCCGTCACCGGAGATCTGAACCACGACTTCATGTTCCCCGTGATCGAGGATTTCCCGACGACCAACCCCTTCGTCCACGTGATCCTGCGCAAGGGCAATGTCGTGCGGATCAACGCGCCCGGCTTCGCTGCCGAGAATGATGCCAATCCCTTGGCCGCGATGATGGGCGGCATGGCAGGCCTCGCGGGGTTGTCGGCCATCAGCGACGAAGGAGAGGACGGGCCAAAGATGCCTGAATTTCCCACTGTCGAAGGCACCTTCACCATCGTCACCAGTGGCCGCATCATGGCCAACAACACCGATGAAGGGGCCAGCCGCTCGCCCAATGGCGAGGTGCTGACATGGGCAATCTCGCCGCGCACCAAAACCGCGCCTACGGCATTGCTCGACTTGTCACGCTGATTGCAGAGCAAAAAGAAACCCCGCTTGCCACGGCATGTGGCAGGCGGGGTTCTTTTATTCGCTGGCGCGAGGTCAGGCGCCGTTGCGGTCTAATCCGGCCGGATCAGTTCACCGCGTCCTTGAGGCCCTTGCCGGCCTTGAACTTGGGCTGGTTGGAAGCCTTGATCGGCATCGGTTCGCCGGTGCGCGGGTTGCGGCCCATCGAGGCCTTGCGCTTGGCAACCGCGAAGGTCCCAAACCCGACCAGGCGCACTTCGTCACCATTTGCCAAAGCCTTCTGAATGGCTTCAAAAACGCCTTCTACGGCGTTCGACGCATCATTCTTGGAAAGTCCGCTGGATTCGGCAACCGCGCTGATCAGGTCATTTTTATTCATCTCGTCGTCCCCTCTGTTTTATTGAAATCCGAATTGGTGAATCGCCAAGCCGCAAAGGCGGTAGGTTGAAACCTTTTTGCGGAGGCTGTCAAAGATAAATCTCCCGGAATAGAGCCATTCCGAAGCCAGTCTGACCAAGAGATGGCAACCTCATAGCCGGCCTTCGCACCGCCAGAGCGATGCGACACACCGTCAAATTCCGAAAAATCAAGCGACCCTGCCGCGAATCGCGACAAGCGCGCTCGCCACTAGCCGATCAATGCGCGGTTGGCACGTCAGAACCGCCGCTGCCAACCGTCTGGCCCTGCGCCGTCGGCTGCGAGGCCAGATCATCCGCTTCGGTCCACTCGATCGGTGCGGGCATTTCGACCAGCGCGTGTTGCAGCACCTGATCGACATGGCTCACCGGAATAATCTCCAGCCCTTCCTTAATTTTTTGAGGAAGTTCGACGAGATCCTTCACATTCTCTTCAGGTATAAGCACGGTGGTTATCCCGCCGCGCAGGGCAGCCAGCAGCTTCTCCTTGAGCCCGCCAATCGCCAGCACCCGGCCCCGCAGGGTGACTTCGCCCGTCATCGCCACGTCCGGACGCACAGCAGCGCCTGTCAGGGTCGAGACGATTGACGTCACCATGCCGATACCGGCGCTGGGGCCGTCCTTTGGCACGGCACCTTCGGGCAAGTGGATGTGCACGTTCTTGCGCTGGAACAGCGACGGCTTGATGCCATAGCTGGGCGCACGCGCCTTCACGAAGGAAAATGCGGCAGCGACGCTTTCCTGCATCACATCGCCCAGCTTGCCCGTCGTCCGGATCTCGCCCTTGCCCGGTGTCGTCACCGATTCGATGGTGAGCAGTTCACCGCCCACCGATGTCCACGCAAGCCCGGTGACAGCACCGACCTGCGGCTCGTCCTCGCTCATCCCGTGCTTGAACTTGCGCACCCCGGCGAAGTCGCCAAGGTTCTCGGGCGTGATCGAAACGGAGGCGACTTCCTTTTCGAGTATCTTGCGCAGGCTCTTGCGGGCCAGCCGGGCGATCTCGCGCTCCAGCGTGCGGACACCGGCTTCGCGGGTGTAGTAGCGGATCAGATCGCGCAGGGCCGGCTCGGTCAGCTCGAATTCGCCCTTCTTCAATCCATGAGCCTTGATCTGGCGATCAATCAGGTGGCGCTTGGCGATCTCGACCTTTTCGTCCTCGGTATAGCCTTCGAGCCGGATGATCTCCATCCGGTCAAGCAGCGGCTGCGGCAGATCGAGGCTGTTGGCGGTGGTGACGAACATGATGTTCGACAGGTCCAGATCCAGCTCCAGATAGTGATCCTGGAACTTGTTGTTCTGTTCCGGATCCAGCACTTCGAGCAGCGCCGAAGCCGGATCGCCCCGGAAATCCTGCCCCAGCTTGTCAATTTCATCGAGCAGGAACAGCGGATTGCTCGTCCCGGCCTTGCGCAGATTGTTGACGATCTTGCCCGGCATCGAGCCGATATAGGTGCGCCGGTGGCCACGGATTTCGGCCTCGTCGCGCACACCGCCCAGCGACTGGCGCACGAATTCGCGGCCCGTCGCCTTGGCAATCGACTTGCCAAGCGAGGTCTTGCCTACACCCGGAGGGCCGACGAGGCACAGAATTGGCCCCTTCAGCTTGTTGGTGCGCGCCTGAACGGCGAGATATTCGATGATCCGGTCCTTGACCTTTTCAAGCCCGTAGTGATCGGCATCGAGGATTTCCTGCGCCTTGCCGATGTCCTTCTTGATGCGGCTGTTCTTGCCCCAAGGCAGGCCCAGCAGCACATCGAGGTAATTGCGGATCACCGTCGCCTCGGCGCTCATGGGCTGCATGCCCTTGAGCTTCTTCAGCTCCGATTTCGCCTTGGCCTTGGCCTCTTTCGAAAGCTTGGTCTTTTCGATCTTGTCGGTCAGTTCGGCGATTTCGTCGGCCTCTTCGCCGTCACCGCCGCCCAACTCGCTCTGGATCGCCTTGAGCTGTTCGTTGAGGTAATATTCGCGCTGCGTCTTCTCCATCTGGCGCTTCACGCGCCCGCGGATCTTGCGCTCGACCTGCAGCACCGACAATTCGCCTTCCATGAAGGCCATGACGAGTTCGAGCCGCTTCAACGGGTTGACCTCGGTCAGCAATGATTGCTTGTCTGAAACCTTGGCATTCAGCGCCGCGGCGATGGTGTCGGCCAGTTGCCCAGCGTCATCGACATCGGTCAGATCGACATTGGTTTCCTCGCCCATCTTCTTGTTGAGCTTGGCATATTCGCCGAACTGTTCGACCACTTGCCGCATCAGCGCGGTGACTTCGGTGCCGGCAACGGTTTCCGGCTCTGTCACCGATACTGCGGCAACGACGTAGTCTTCTTCGGTGCGCAGCGAGGCAAGGCTAGCGCGCTCGACACCTTCGACCAGCACACGCACCGTGCCGTCGGGCAGTTTCAGCAATTGCAGCACGCGCGCGACGACGCCGACATCGTAAAGGTCATCGCCTTCGGGATCGTCGCAGCCCGGATCGAGCTGGGCGAGCAGGAATATGTCCTTCGACGTTTCCATCGCCGCTTCGAGCGCGGCAACAGATTTGTCGCGCCCGACGAACAACGGCACGACCATGCCGGGGAACACGACAATGTCGCGCAAGGGGAGGAGAGGAAAGCTTTGGGTCATATTCTGTTATCCGAGGCCGCCATTGGGGCGCGCCGTTTTCCCGAATATGGGAAGGCCTCCCCTCACCCGCAATGCCGGGGTTCAGGAAGCTGTGGAAGCGGCGGTGAGGCTCACCCCATGCCCGGCAGGTTGAAGCCCGGCGGCAGGCCCATGCTGCCCTGCATTTCCTTCATCTGATCGTTCGACACCCGGTCAGCCTTGTCGCGCGCGTCGTTGAAAGCGGCGGTGACGAGGTCTTCGACGATGCCCTTTTCTTCCGGCTTCATCAGGCTGTCGTCGATGCTGACACCGAGGATGCGGCCCTTGGCCGAAGCGCGCACCTTCACAAGGCCGCCTCCTGCGGTGCCCTCGACCTCGATCGAGTCGAGCTTCACCTGCATCTCGTTCATCTGCTTCTGGATGGTTTCAGCGGCCTGCTGTGCGGCAGCCATCATCTCTTCCATCGATTTCATCTTGGGGGTCCTTTCGGTCAGTTCCATCTGCCGCCCGCCGATGAGGCGCTGGCGACAGTGTCTTGGGGGTCAATCAGTTCGGCATC